>JAPOWG010000015.1 GCA_026707745.1 Chloroflexota bacterium | reverse complement strand
ATTGACCATAGTAAAGTTGGAAATATATGTCGTTCACATCCCCGTATGCAGCACCGACAGCTTGAGTCAAATCATCGCTATACTCCGGCCGTTCGTCTTGAAGCTCCTCCACAATCCTCCCGGGACGCGTTCGATCACTGTCGCCATCGTCAGTCTGCGAATCATCCGGCCGCGGATCGCGCCTCGGCGGCGGCGGCAGGCTCCAGCCTACCGTATTCGAGGGCTTTGACGTGGGTGGGCGCACTGGCGGTGGCGGCAGGCTAATGCCTCCAGTATTCGGGGACGTTGACGCGGGTGGCGGCGGTGGCGGCGGCGGCAGGCTCCAGCCTCCAGTATTCGAGGGCTTTGACGCCGGTGGGCGCACTGGCGGCGGCGGCAGGCTCCAGCCTCCAGTATTTGACGAACTTTCAGGCTCTTCCGCTTCCTCCTCGTCGCTGGGAGTGGGCAGCACGCCCAAATACTGCAAATAGAGTTCATCAACCATCTCGTCCTCCTAAATCATCAATCTGATCTGCGAATGCGCCGAGCGCCTTTGCCCTGTCACAAGCCAGCCCCCGCGGCGCAATGTTCTGCATGCTCACATGATAGAACATATATTCTATTTGTCAAATATGCAATTCGGGCCTCGAAGCCGCTGCCGATTCCAATCGCCCCGCTTGTAGACCCGCCCCCGCGCCGTTACACTTGTCCCATGCAATCCCTCCGGCGCATCTTCAAATTCATGAAGCCCTACGGCTGGTTCTTGTTCTTTGGCTTCTTGACGACTGTGCTGCCCGTCGCCATGGAACTGAGCGTGCCGCGCCTCCTGCAATTGATGATCGACGAGGGCATCCGCCCCCGCGACATGGACCGCATCTTGCTCGGCGCCGCGCTGATGTTCGTCGCCGCCCTGGTCGGCGCGGCCAGCACCCTGGGGCAGGGCTATTGCCGCGCCGTCGTCTCGCAGGGCCTGGCTTACGATATCCGCCACGCGCTCTTTCGTCATATTCAGTCCCTGTCCTTCGCTAACCTGGACCAGATGCAAACCGGCCGCTTGATGACCCGCGTTTCCAGCGATGTCGATGTCGTGCGCATGTTCTCCAGCGCCGGACTGGCATTGATACTGCGCGTCCTGGTCATGATCTTCGGCAGCATGATCATGCTGCTGCTGACGGATTGGGAATTGTCGCTGATCATGTTTGCCATCGCCGCTGTCTCGGCGGTTTTCATCCGCTATCTGATGCTGCAGGCTACCCGGCTTTTCACCGTCGTCCAGCAGCGGCTGGGCGCCTTGAACACGCTGGTCCAGGAAAACCTGGCCGGGATTCAAGTGGTCAAAGCCTTTGTGCGCGGCCGCTTCGAGATTGAGCGCTTTGCCGTCAGCAATGACGACTATCGCGAAAAGAACATCGAAGTCGGCAATTTGCTGGCGGTGGCCATGCCCGTCCTGCAAGTGCTGACCAATGTCGGCACGGTCGCCGTGCTCTGGTTCGGCGGCTTGTCCGTGCTCGGCGATCGCCTGACCCTGGGTGAATTGATCGCCTTCAACAACTATCTCATGATCGGCATGGGTCCTTTGCTCTTCCTGGGCAATCTGCTCATGATGGCTGCCCGCGCCGAAGCCTCCGCCGAGCGCTTGCTGGAAGTCCTTGAGACGCGGCCGGCCCTGCCGATAGCGCCCGCGCCCCATCAAGCCGAGCGCGTTCTCGGTCGCGTGACCTTTGACAATGTCTCCTTCCACTACAGCCGGCGCGGCGTGGACAAGGACAACGGCGCAGCGAGCGCCAGCGGCGACGATGTATTGCATGGCATCAGCTTCGTCGTCGAGCCGGGCCAGCAGATCGCGCTGCTGGGCGCCACCGGCGCCGGCAAAAGCACCCTGGTTAACCTGATCCCGCGCTTCTACGACGTCAACGGCGGCCGAGTCTCGGTTGATGGCGTCGACGTCAAGACCTGGGACGGGGGCGCCTTGCGCTCGGGCATCGGCATGGTGCTGCAAGAGTCGATCCTGTTCAGCGGAACCGTGCGCGACAATATCGCTTACGGCGACCCCGCGGCGACGCTGGACCATGTCATCGCCGCGGCCAAAGCCGCGCAAGCGCATGACTTCATCACCGGCATGCCGGCGGGCTACGACAGCCGGATCGAAGCCGGCGGCGCCAACCTCTCCGGCGGGCAAAAGCAGCGCATCGCTATCGCCCGCGCCCTGCTGATTCAACCGGGCATACTCATCTTCGACGACAGCACCAGCGCCGTCGATATGGAGACCGAAGCCAAAATACAAGCCGCGCTGCAAACACTGGCGGCACATCGAACCACCTTCGTCATCGCGCAGCGCATCACCAGCGTCCTCAAGGCCGACCAGATTCTGGTGCTGGATCAGGGACGCATCGCGGCCCGCGGAACGCATCAGCAATTGCTGGCTTCAAGCGAGATCTATCGCGAGATATACGAATCGCAGCTGGGCGAGTCGGACGGCATGGGGAGTTTAAGGCGCGATGACTAACCGAGGCGGGACGACAGAGCGCCCGCGTTTCATCGGCGGCTCGGGCGGGTCGCGGCCCACCGGCGAGAAAGCCAAAGACCGGCGCGGCGCCTTGCGCCGGCTGTCCGACTATCTGCGGCCCTATCACGCCCATCTGCTGCTGGTCGCTGTATTGGTGGTCGCCGGCACATTGCTGGGCTTGATCGGTCCGGCGCTGCTGGGGCTCGCCATTGACCAATACCTGATCCACGACGATGTCGATGGTCTGCTCCGCATCGCCTTGATTATGTTGCTGGTCTATCTGGCCCAGGGCATCGTCACGGTGATTCACGGCATGATGATGATCCGGGTCGGCCAATACTTCGTCGCCGATATTCGCGCGGCGCTCTTCCGGCACTTTCAGGCCCTCTCGCTGGACTATCACGACAAGCATCGCGTTGGCGACCTGATGAGCCGCATTTCCAACGACAGCGAGGCCATCAACCAGGTTTTGTCCAACGGCTTGATTCAGTTCACAACCAATATCCTCTCCCTGGGCGGCATCATGGTGGCCATGCTCTTGCTCAATCTGCCGCTGGCCATCGGCACGCTGATCATCCTGCCCATCATGCTCTTCATCACAAGTCAAATCACCGAGCGCACGCGCAAGGCCTTCCGGGGCATGCAACGGAACCTGGGGCTGCTCAATGCCGTCCTGGAAGAGAACATCACCGGCATCCGCGCCGTGCAGGCTTACGCGCAAGAAGACAACGCCATCGGCCAGTTCCACGAAGCCAGCCAAGCCTATCGCAAAGTCGGGATTCGCGCCGATTTCATCACGGCCGCTCTCGGCCCCATGTTCACGACCATGAGCATATTGACCGTCGCCGGGACATCGCTGCTGGGCGGATGGCTGGCGCTGCGCGATGTCGTTACCGTGGGCGTGATCGCCACCTTTGTCGTCTATGTCATGAACTTCTTCCGTCCCATGCGCGGCATCGCTATGGTCTACAACCAACTGCAATCCGCCCTGGCCGGCGCCGAGCGCATCTTCGCCGTCCTCGACGCCGAACCCACCGTGGTTGACCCGCCCAATGCCGAGCCCCTCGTCAACATCCGCGGGGCAGTCAGTTTTGATCGCGTCAGCTTCGCCTACGAAAAGGACAAACCCGTTCTCGAGGATATCAGCCTGGAAGTAGCGCCGGGGCAGACCGTCGCCCTCGTGGGACCGACCGGCGCCGGCAAAACCACCATCATCAGCCTGCTGAGCCGCTTCTATGACGTCACGGGCGGCGCCATCCGTATCGACGGCCGCGATATCCGCCGCCTGCGGCAGAATTCCATCCGCGAACAACTGGGCATTGTGCTGCAAGACACCTTTCTCTTCAGCGGCACGGTCATGGAGAATATCCGCTATGGCCGGCTGGACGCGGCCGACGACGAAGTCATCGAAGCGGCCAAGCTGGCCAACGCCGATGCCTTCATCCACCTGCTGCCCCGCGGCTACGGCACCCAGGTCTCGGAAAAAGGGCATAACTTCAGCCAGGGGCAGCGTCAACTGCTGGCCATCGCCCGCGCCATCCTGGCCGATCCGCGCATCCTCATCCTCGACGAAGCCACCAGCAGCGTCGATACCCGCACCGAGATTCACATCCAGGAAGCCCTCCTGCGCCTGCTGGAAGGGCGCACCGCCTTCGTCATCGCCCACCGCCTCAGCACCATCCGCAATGCCGATCAAGTGCTGGTCGTCAACGACCGGCGCATTATCGAACGCGGCAGTCACGATGAACTCCTGGCCCTGCGCGGCTTCTATTATCATCTCTACATGAGCCAGTACCATCATCTGACAGCCCTGGCCGCCGGGGACTAGCGCAACTTCCCCGGCCGCCTCCCGCTGTCCGAACCACCGCCACAAAAAATCCCTGCACCGACCCTGTACGGGCGAGCGACCTGCTCTGTCTACGCGCAGCGGCGGCTCGCCCCTCGGTGGTGAAAATCCTCTGTGTCGGCGGTCAGTGTCGAAGGGCTGTGTCCACGCGCCCTACGCGACCCACGCGCCCTACGCGACCCTCAGTAGGACCAACTAAGTTATGCTAATGCACTCCAAAATAATAGTCGGCTGTAGGGGCGACTCTGTGAGTCGCCCGCAAAATAAAAGCATCTACCAAGGCGTTCTCTGCGCCCTCAGTAAAACCAAGAAAGTAATGCAGATTCTTCAAAAGTAGCGATCTGTAGGGGCGTTTCGCTGAAACGCCCGCAATATATATTCCTCTGCTTGGTTTTTCTCTGTGCTCTCTGTGTTCTCTGTGGTTAGATTTTTTTTTCACGACTTACTTGCACTTACTTCTGTGCCTCTGTGGTTAGATTTTTCTTTGCATGACTTACCTACAACTACTTCTGTGCCTCTGTGGTGAATCCACCAAAAAGTTATAATCCTCAAACATGCGACTAAATAGTCGCCTTTTCACAGAACATACGTGCTAGTCTGACCTCACAGCCCTGCACAAATAGCCTTCAGGAGGCCCCGACCCAACATGAAAAGATCAAATTCCAATACCACGACCACGATCCACTTCAAA
>JAPOWG010000067.1 GCA_026707745.1 Chloroflexota bacterium | reverse complement strand
TCTGGATCCACCTTATTTTTCCCGTTTCGTGGTCCAAAGATCGGGGCTCACCATAGTCGCTTGCATTTTGCTGTATTCCAACCGCATTGTTTTCTTTACTCTCTTTCATTTCATCAAATTCTGACAGAATCTTTTTCTGTCCATCTTCAAGTGCCGTAAGTCTATATTCGGTGTTGATCATGTGAAGCTCAACGCTGGCCAGTCGATTCTCTACGCCGCTAAACCGTGCTTCCAGCGCGCCCATGCGAGCTTCCAGACCTGATAGCCGCTCGCTCAAAGCCCTGAACTGCAATTGCAAAAAACTGTCAGTCTTCTTGGTTCATCCTATTCTTTCTCTCTTCTTTCTCTTCACTCTAACTTTTCCGCAGATTCGACCAGCTACGAAGATTTTGCCGCCACGTCAAGAAGATGCAGCCAGTACAAAATCCTGTTTGCAAGAACGAGCAAAATAGGGAAAAAGAGAATCGCCGCAATGAGAAACCCTACTATTTCCCACGCCGAGATATTCTTCTCGTTGTTCATTCTCTGCCCTTTCCTTTCTGGAACTGTCGGGCCAGCAAGAACATTCCGCGCAATCAGAGCGCGTGACTCTGGTGCCTTTACTCTATCGCACTCCATCATGTTATGTCAAGTTTTGCATATTGTATTTATTGTTTTTGTCAGCGCAGAAAAGCGATACGGTTGCGCCTTGCCGCTCTTGACCCGCTCCGTGCTCTCGCCCTTGCAATGCGGGCAAACCTTATTGATCACAAGATTTCCCTCTGAATCCCGTGATTTCCAACGTGTCTCCTCAAACCACTGGCGCGCCGTTGCGTCGTCTGGAAATAGTCGGAATAGCTCGAATATAGAAAGCTCATCACGAATCTTTTTCAAAGATTCGTGACTGCTATCACTAATCTCTCTTAGAGATTTGTAATTCTCATCCTTCACAATCCCGCCAGCCTTCACAATGATCCCCCTCTTTCAATGTGCCGCATACTGTGGTGTTCTTGGCAGGTGAATTTTATTCCCAGTCGTACAGCACAGTAATAGCCCTGCCGCCTAGTCAGACATGGTGAACAATAGGGGTTATCGTTTTCCGATGGGGAATAGTGTTTGCTATGTTCAACGTGGGAACGTTTTCGCTCGTCACCATCAGCGTTCAAAGAAACGCCGTTCTTCGTCGCAGTTCTGTTTAATGTTCTCATAGGAAACTCGATAGTGATTTACATATACACGACTGCCTATGTACGACCAATAGGCCGACTGGTAGCCAACCTCCCCGCTATGCTGGAACTTCAAGTAGGCGCTTTCGCTATCTCAGCCGTGAGCCTGATTGCAGCCTACCTGCTCTGGAAAGTAGGCAACGTCACGAATTCCGGGGGAATTCATGAAAAACAAAAAAGACAGGTTCTCTAACCTGCCATCACAACACTACTACCACCCCTTCCGCGATTACGAAGACCATCGCGTAAGACTTCCCCTGAGCGCCAAACTCCTCAGCGCCCTCATACTCCTGCTGATCCTCGCGGGATACGCCTCACACGTCGCCACCCTCCCAATAGACTTCGTGATAGACTTTAAGTGGTATCTACTGGCGTTCGGAATCATCTACTTCCTACTGTGCAGAATAGGAATACTATAGGACGAAACAAGACTAGAGCCACAGCACTCTCTTCAGCAACGAGATCGCTGTGGCAATTTTTCTTCTTTTAGGCAATATAAGCTAGAGTAAAAGAAAGAGGAAGGGACGGCCTTATCGACTCATGATCTATCTGACTCTTATGTTCCTGCTGCTGGTCGGGTTTCCCGTTGCCGCAGTAGTGCTCTGGCAAAGACGGTTCCGCTCTAGCTGGACTATTGTGCTATTTGCCCTAGTTGCATTTGCCGTCAATTTTCTGCTGCAGGAACTTGCAAGCCCAATATACAATCCCATCTCGGAAGCAATAATACCGCTCATTAGTCCACCTTATCAGATGGCGTTTTTTCTGCCTTGGATAGCCATTTACTTCGTCGGCGGCCTAATTCGTGAAGGCGTCCACTGGCTGACTATTCGCTACGGCGCGACCAGTGTTAGGTCGTGGCGAGACGGAATGATGTTCGGGATTGTCTACGGCAGTATTGTGATGGTGCTAATGCTCGGCAGAGATGTTTACAAGTCTCTTGAATTCACGGGACTGTTTACGCCTACGCTAGAGTTCTTGGTCGCAGGCGGACAGAAGCCTTCATTTAACGAAATCATGGAAACTTTGAAGAACGACTACCACTGGACTAGATCGCTACTACTGTTCTTGTCTTGGGGCATGTCCTCGATGATCTTCAATATAGGGACATGCCTGATCGTTGTGTTTAGTGTTCAAAAAAAGTCGGTGATCTATTTTCTGGCCGCAGTAGTGATGTATGTCGCTTACACAAATGCGCGATCTGTAGTGATGCACTCTGACCTTGTTAACATACAGGTAGACTGGATGATCCAGCCCTTTACCACCGCCTTTGTTGTCGAGCTAGGGGTTTTCGTGTTTGCGCTGCCGTGCCTACTGGCGATTTTCTTACTGCGAAAGCCGATGAGTGTGCAGGTAGCTTTTGAGTAGCACTAACCACCTTTCGTAATTCTTCACCTTAAACCTATGTAGCAGTGGCCTGACGAACTGGGCGGGTATAAACTTGTAAAGTTTTCACCCGGCCTTCTTTCTGGGGCTTGTGAATATCGTGTTTGTAACGAACTGCCAGCCCGCAGTTCGCCGTATAGTCGAAAGGATTACCGTTATGGGCACATATCGCTTAGCTTCCCAATTCCTCACGAAAGTAGTACCCCTCGTCACCCTTGCCCTAACATCCACCTTGTCCGAAGCCATCCTAGACTGTCAGGCCGGGTAGAATTTCCTTGAATTTCCACCCACGACTGCTACTAACATACACGCTCAGATGAGCACCAAAAGTAACCAACTACATCATAAATCGCTACATTAGAAATCGACCTTCGATTTCGAATTGCAGACAAGAGTCTACGACTCATGACTCTCTGCGATTTCTGATTACTGGTACTTCTTAGCAGCCCCTCCGTCTTGCCCACCAATGCAGCACATTGCAATGATGTTCTACTTTGCAGTTCAGGCAAGTCTTGTGATGACACACCACCACAAGATTAAACCCGCCGATTGATGTGAAGTCGCCAACTTCGATTTCTACCCTCTTCAATGTCACTAAACTATGTAAGAACTCCCTCCAATTTAGCCCAGTCCACCCCAAAAACAACGCGGTTGACACGAACATACTCAATATATATAGTATTGCCTGGAGCCGCAGGGTCGAGGAGTGAGCAGGAACCTGTGTCATTTCTCTCTCCTCTCTTCTCCTCACCCTCTCCTCCATCACTGTCTGGCCGGTGGCAACGCATCAACCAAGGAGGCTTGCAGAAATGTCTGACCACACTGCTCGATCGCAACAGAAAAGGCGCAGCACGCTCAACCGGCGTGACTTCCTGCGCAGCGCAAGCGCATTGGCCGGACTTGGCCTGCTTGCAGCCTGCGCACCGGCCGCCCAGCCCGCCGGTGACGCAGCCGCCGGCGCCCCCGCAGAGAGGACGCGAGTCCGCTACCTCTCCTGGTGGTTTGAAGAAGGCAATCGCGGCGATACCTGGAATAACTTTGTCGACGAATTCAACCAATACCAGGCCGAAATCGAAGTCGTAGCCGAAAACATCCCCTTTGACCAGTACACGACCAAAACCATCGTCGGCGCCCAGTCCGGTCAGCTCGACGGCGACATCATCATGGCCACCCCCGAACTCGCACCCCGCCTCATCCAGTCCGACCTCCTCGTCCCCCTCGACGACGTACTCGTGCGCAATAGCATCACCGATCTCAGCTCCGCCCACGACGCCCTGCGCAAGGACGGCAACCTCTACGGCCTCGACATGGTCACCGTCGCCTTCGGCATCCTCTACAACAAGGACCGCTACGAAGAAGCCAATATCACGCCCGCCACCACACCGCAGGAATGGGTCGACGTCAGCGCCGCCCTCACCGATCGCGAAAACCAGAAATACGGCTTCTTCGCCACCCACCTGGTCAGCGAACCCTCCGACTTCTGGTTCCAGCTTGAAGTATGGTGCATGCCCTACGACGGCATCTGGGCCGAAGGCACCACCCCCCTGCTGACATCCGATCCCATCATTCAGGGCCTCAAGCTCTTCAAGCAGATGTACGACGTCGCCATGCCCCAGGGCGCCGACAACCCGACCGGCTACCGGCTCTTCCAGAACGGCGACGTCGCCCAGGGCCTCTACGTCTCCGCCGCCGTCGGCGCCTTCACCAAGGACGCCCCCGATCTCTATCCAAAGCTGCGCAGCGCGCCCATCCCCTGGGAGACCAACAAGTCGATCGCACGCATCCACCCCATGATGATCAACAAGGACTCCGAGGTCGTCGAAGAGTCCATGGAGTTTGTCACCTATATGTATGAGCCCGACAACTACCGCCGCATGGTCGAAGGCTGCCAGGATGTAATTTTCGCCCAGCCTTCCGCCGCCAGGCAGGAGTACCTGGACACCCTTGAGTGGCTCAAACCCGGCTACTTCGGCGTCGACTACGTAACGCCATTCGATATTGTCGGCGACTTCGTCTACAATTTCAATGAGTTCGGTCAGATCGTCATCACCAACTTTGCCGACGTGCTCATCGCCGGCAAATCGGTCGAGGAAGCAATGGAGATCGCACAGGTGCAGGCCGAAGACCTGGCCGACCGCATCTCATAGCCCAACAGGCGAGGAGGAGATGCAGCTGAACCCAACCGTTCTCCCGCATCCCCCTCGCCTACCCGCTTCCTGACGAATTCCGACCGGCCAACCGATCGCCTGCACGCCCAGGCCCAATTCACCTCTCGCAAGCAGCCACTTCATTCTCGCAATGAGTCAACCAGTCGATGCAGACCCCCGGGCGGACGCCTCCAGCGCCAAAAAGGCGCCTCACCCCCTCCTCCGTCGGCGTTACCTCCTGCCCTTCGCACTGGTCCTCCCCATCGTCCTCTACGAAGGGCTCCTGATCGTCTACCCCATCATCCAGGGCATCTACGGCAGCTTCACCCGCATCGAGCTCGC
>JAPOWG010000013.1 GCA_026707745.1 Chloroflexota bacterium | reverse complement strand
GGGTTGCGCAGCGTTTTCGCTTTCGCCTTCAACCTGTCCTGCGCCCGCAAGAGCAGAAGTGTTTCTCCGTATTGCCCCGTCGTTGGGTGGTGGAACGCACCTTCGCTTGCCTTGGCCTCAATCGTCGCCTCTGAAAGGACTATGAACGACTGCCCGAAAGCAGTGTCGCCTTTGTCCATATCGCTATGATTCGTCTCATGGTACGACGCCTGGCACCCAATCGACCCTTTTCAAACAGCTTCTCAGCACAAATGCGCAGTATCTCCACAGGCCCTCAAAGCCGAACACAGAGTGTTTCGTACCCTGTGAACATTCAGGGGTGGGAGCGCGGCAGGCTCAAAAATATCCTTCAAAAAAGTCTGAGTTTCTGCCGACGCATGAATCGATACTGGGGAAATCGCCAGGATCCGACCGATTTCAATTGTGGGGCAAGACGTATTTGCACAGAAGATTCACGGTCCCCTACGCTCACTGAGAGACGAGACGGACACGCACGAAATAGCGCCCGCTGCAAAGCGTGAACCCGACCGGTAGGGCTCTCAGGTGCAGGGAGCGCCCAAATACCTGTAGGAGCGCTCCCTGTGGGCCAGTAAATGGTGTAAGATGCACGGACCTACCTGATTCGCGACTCGACGCATTCCCGTTTATTCAGATTGCATTGACGTTCTCGACGACTCGCAAAACGCAACAGGTCTCGTCTCTTCCGACTCACTCTTCGACGAAATCATTCGCAAGTCATGGAGAAATATGCACGGCAAGTCATGGCGGCTACCCGCCAAAGGAGGAAACTTACATGAAAAGAGTGTGGTTGACCCTCTGTGTGGTGACGGTGTTCGTGTCGGCCTGCGCCGCCGAAACGTTTCCGGTCCTGATACCTTCCGCCGCAGAGCCCGCGCCGCAGAATCCGGCTGCGGCGGAAAGAGCCGCCCTGACTGCCCTCTACGAGGCCACCGGCGGACCCAACTGGACGCACAGCGACAACTGGCTCGGCGATGCGCCGCTCGCCGCCTGGTACGGCGTCCTCACCGACCGCGACGGCCGCGTCACCGAACTGACCCTCCCGGCGAACGGGTTGACCGGCCCGATCCCCGACCTGAACGCACTCACCAACCTGACAAGGCTGGACCTCAACTCCAACCGGTTGCGCGGGCCCATCCCCGACCTGAGCGCACTCACCGGCCTAATATTGCTGGACCTCGGTCACAACCGGTTGCGCGGGCCGATCCCCGATTTGAGCGCACTCACCGGCCTCTCGAGACTCTTCCTCGGCGTCAACGGGTTGACCGGCCCGATCCCCAACCTCAGCGCACTCACCTACCTGACAAGCCTGGACCTCGAGTCCAACCAGTTGAGCGGCCCCATCCCCGACCTGAGCGCACTCACCTACCTGACCAGGCTGGACCTCGAGTCCAACCGGTTGAGCGGGCCCATCCCGAACCTCAGCGCGCTCGCCAACCTGACGGAGCTGGACCTCGGCGGCAACCAGCTGAGCGGGCCCGTCCCGGATATGAGCGCACTGGTCGACCTGATAAGCCTGTCCCTCGCAGGCAACCGGCTGTGCCTGCCCGCAGACATGGACCTGTCCGGTCTCAGTGAAGTTGCGGCCGCCCACCTGCAGAGCCTGAATCTGCCGGCCTGCACAGGCGCCCAGCGCTCGCAGACACCACCGAATATGGCCGCGGTGGAGGAAAGAGCCGCGCTGGTCGCCCTCTACCAGGCAACCAATGGCGCCAACTGGACGCACAACGACAACTGGCTCAGCGACGCGCCGCTCGCCGCCTGGTATGGCGTCCTCACCGACCGCGACGGCCGCGTCACCGAACTGACCCTCCCGGCGAACGGGTTGACCGGCCCGATCCCCGACCTGAACGCACTCACCAACCTGACAAGGCTGGACCTCAACTCCAACCGGTTGCGCGGGCCCATCCCCGACCTGAGCGCACTCACCGGCCTAATATTGCTGGACCTCGGTCACAACCGGTTGCGCGGGCCGATCCCCGATTTGAGCGCACTCACCGGCCTCTCGAGACTTTTCCTCGGCGTCAACGGGTTGACCGGCCCGCTCCCCAACCTCGGCGCCCTCACCCGCCTGACAAACCTGGACCTCGAATCCAACCAGCTGAGCGGCCCGATCCCCGACCTCAGCGCTCTCACCCGCCTGACCAGGCTGGACCTCGAGTCCAACCGGCTGACCGGGCCCATCCCCGACCTCAGCGCCCTCGCCGAACTGACGGAGCTGGACCTCGGCGGCAACCGGCTGACGGGACCCGTCCCCGACATGCGCGCACTGGTCGACCTGATAAGCCTGTCCCTCGCAGGCAACCGGCTGTGCCTGCCCGCAGACGCAGACCTATCCGCTCTCAGCGACATCGCGGCCGCCCACCTGCAGAGCCTGAACCTGCCCGCCTGCGCAGGGGCCCGACGCCCGCAGACGCCGCAGGACCCGGCCGCGGCGGAAAGAGCCGCCCTGACCGCCCTCTACCGGGCAACCGGCGGCGCCAACTGGACCCACAACGACAACTGGCTCAGCGACGCGCCGCTCGCCGCCTGGTACGGCGTCGTCGCCGACGACAACGGCCGCGTCACCGAGCTGACCCTCCCCGCCAACGGGCTGATTGGACCGATCCCCGACCTGAGCGCCCTCACCCGCCTGACCAGGCTGGACCTCGGCTACAACCGGCTGAGCGGGTCGGTCCCCGACCTGAGCGCCCTCGCCCGCCTGTCCTGGCTCTCCCTCGACCGCAACCAGCTGACCGGCCCGCTCCCCGACCTCAGCGCGCTCACCCGCCTCTCCAGACTCTTCCTCGGCGCCAACGGGTTGACCGGCCCCATCCCCGACCTGAGCGCCCTCGCCGGTCTGACGCACCTGGACCTCGGTTACAACCAGCTGACCGGGCCCGTCCCCAATCTGGGCGCCCTCGCCGGCCTCGCGTGGCTGGACCTCAGAGGCAATCTGCTGTGCCTGCCCGCAGAAGCGGACCCGTCCGGCCCCAATGACGTCGCGGCCGCCCACCTGCAGCGGCTGAATCTGCCCGCCTGCACGGACGCACCGTAGCAAAGCGCGGCGCCGGCCTGTCCCGACCGCATGCCTGAAAGGACCGCGGTGCAGACGGCCGTCAACCGGCCCTTACTGTCTAAACGTCCACAGCCGGTTGGCAAGATAGTTCCAGACGAGGACAACGCCAATTGCGCACATCTTGGCGGCCTTGTAGCTGTTGGCTCCCAGATACGGGTTCAGAGAGGAATCGACAAAGAGGAAAACGGGCAGGTTGATGGCCAGGCCCACAAGACTGGCGATGAAGAACCGGGTCAACTGCCCGGAAGCCGGCGCGCCCCTGCTCTCGGGAAAGGTCAGACGCCGGTTCAATATGAAGTTCTGACAGACCGCAACGACGAAACCGGCGGCGTTGGCCAGTACCGGAACCAGCCCCGCATACCTGACAAGCGCCAGCATGACGGCAACGTCGGTGGCCGTCCCCAGCGCGCCAACGGTTCCGTACCGCACAAATCGTCGAGCTTCTCGCAGACACAATTCGATGATCACCGCAAAAAAGCGACCGTGAGAGGCATGTCGCAACCGTCCGTTTGTGAAGGCGATTTCCCAACCCTTTTCCAAGACGCGATCAAAACGTTCCGCCGGCCGGCCCCCAAATCGCCGTGTCTTCACACAAACCGGCCCCGCCCTCAATCCCCCCGCAACTGACAAAAAACGGCCGAATCCGGCCGATTTCACCGCCGCCGCCCAATTTCGACCGCACGGGAGCCGTTCCAAACGCCGTTTACAACCCTCCAGGTCCCGCAGGACCTTGCAACGCGCGGCGCCGGGCCGCCCCGCACCCTCGCTCGACCGCCGCAGACAGACGGCGCGTGCGCCCGGGCCTGCGCCTAACCGGCCGGCGTCAAGATCGAGGAACAACAGACGCCCGTCCTTCCCTGCGCCCTCTCCAGCTTCCGCAGCTCCCGTTCCATGTGGGCAACCAGGTCCGCGTTGCCGGCCGCCTGCGCCAGCGCCAGCTCATGCTTCATGTGGGCAAAAGCCCCCTCCGTCCGACCGAGCATCGCCTTGGCATTGCCGCGCATGTAGTAGGCGAGCGCAAACCCGGGCTCAATCCGTACGGCGCGGTCGTATTCGGCAATGGCGTCCGCATAATCGCCGAGGTCGTACCTGGCGTCGCCCCGCTCGATGTGGAATTCAATTTCCTCCGCTTGCCCGGATGCGTCGGACCCGGAACAACCGGCGAGGCAGGCGGTCGCCAGCAGAGCCAGAACGGCAACGCAGACCATCTTTTTCATGAGCTTGCCTCCGAGCCGGATGCAACGGACTCCCCTCCCCTCACCGCTCTCTCCTCGCCTTCGCCCCCGTAGGGGCACCCCTTGTGGGTGCCCTGCCGTTCCCCGGTGTTCTTCGCGCCCCTTCGCGGATCAGAGAAGCTGACGTTGCCGTTCTCTCTCCTCTCTCCTCACCACTCTCTCCTCGCAGCTGTCAATAGTTGCGCGCACATTGCTGTGCTAAACTTCACAAGCGGCATTGTAACGTATGCGCAGCCGTTGCTCCACACGACCGCAGCCGCACCGCATTCCGCATCGTCGTACGGCGCGACCCATGTTGCGACCCCAAAGCAAGACCGACTGAACCGACCCGCCCATGCCGATCGCCGAAGATGCACGCGAGCCGAAAACCTGCCCGGCCTGCGCCTACCCCAACCGCCCCGTCGCCAACTTTTGCGGGGCCTGCGGAGAACGCCTGTCCGAGCGGACCTTCTGCGCCCAATGCGGCGAAGAGCCCGTCCCGGGCGCCCGCTTCTGCCATGCCTGCGGCGCATCCCTTGCCCGCGCAGACCTCCAACAAGAAACCGAACCCCAGAGCGCCGGCGGCCCTTCCGCCCCGGACGGCGTCGACCCGCCGCCCACTTCGCCGCCGGCGCTTTCGGCCTTCCTCGCAACCTGTCTGCAAAAGGCCGCGCAGCTGACGGCCCCGCCCGCCCCCGAAGTCCCCGACGATTCGGAAGACCCCTCCGCCGTCCCCGATTCGCCCGACCACAGCGCAAGCCCGGCATCCCCCGCAACCATGCGCGCAAATGTACTTTGGGCCATAGTCGCCATCGTTCTCGCAATCGGCGGTCAACGGCTGCTCGACCTCGGACGGACCGCGCCCGCTCTCGTCCTGTACGCCGCAGGCATCGCCCTCGCCGTCTGGGCCTTCCGATTCAATTCGGACGACGCCGTGCCGGCCGCACGCCCCGGCACCGCCTGGCGGCTGCCCCCGCTATGGCTGGCGCCGATTCTGCTCCTGCCCCTCCTTCCCGCCGCCCTCTCCCTTTCCCGCCTTCTGACCGACCCAAGACATCCGCCCAACGCCTTCTGGCTGCTCCACTTCGCCGC
>JAPOWG010000118.1 GCA_026707745.1 Chloroflexota bacterium | reverse complement strand
TTCTTCCAGCGCTACTTCATCGAAGGCATGATGGTCTCCGGCATCAAGGGATGAACCGCCCGCGCCTGTTGGAACTGCGCGAAATCTATCGCCGTGAACTATTCGATTCGGTAATCCCCTTCTGGCTCAATCATTCGCTGGACCAAGTCAACGGCGGGCAATTCAACTCGCTCGCTCGCGACGGCTCGGTATTCGATACCGACAAATCGATGTGGCTGCAAGGCCGCGCCCTTTGGATGTTCGCCAAGCTCTATAACGAAGTCGAGCGGCGCCACAAGTGGCTCGACGCCGCCCGCCACATATACGACTTCATCATGCGTTTCGGCTTCGACAGTGACGGCCGCATGTTCTTCGCCGTCACGGCGGACGGGCGTCGACTGCGCAAGCGGCGTTATCTCTTCACCGAGACCTTCGCCATCATCGGACTGGCGGAATACAGCCGAGCCTCAGGCAATGCGTCCGCCTTGCAGCGCGCTATCGACACCTATCGCCTGGTCGTCGACCATCTGCGGAACCCGGGCAAATTGGAAGCAAAGATCTTCCCAGGGACGCGCCGCACCAAGGCGCATAATGTCTCGATGATTATGCTGGCCACCACACAGGAACTGCGCCTCGGGGCGCCATCCGATCCGCTCTATGAGCAAGTTGTGGATGACGCGCTCGATCAGATTCTAAATCATTTTCTGGATGAACGAGCCGAAGCGGTATACGAAGTTCTGGGAGCCGACAACCAGCGCCTCGACACTGATGACGGACGTCGCATCACGCCGGGCCACGCGCTGGAATCCGCGGCCTTCGTTATGCACGAGGCAATGGCCCGCGAGGATGAATCGCTGATATCACCCGCGCTGCGCATGATCGACTATTCGATGAAACGCGGCTGGGATCAAGAATACGGCGGCTTGCTCTATTTCGTCGACAGCGAAGGCAAACCGCCGACGCGCCTAGAATGGGATATGAAGCTGTGGTGGCCCCACGCCGAGGCGCTTTATGCCCTGCTTCTGGCCTATCACCTCAGTCGCGACGCAAAATATGCGCGCTGGTTCGAAGAAATGCACGAGTATAGTTTCGCGCGCTTTCCGGATCCGGAATACGGCGGCTGGTACGGCTATCTCCGTCGCGACGGCAGCGTGTCCACGCCGCTCAAAGGCGGGATGTGGAAAGGCTTTTTTCACACGCCGCGCGCCCTGTGGCTGTGCTGGACGCTGCTCGGCGAGATGCTGGCTTAATCCAGCCGCGGGTTAAGGCGCGATCCGAATCGCAGATACCCTATCCCGCCCGCCTCGTCTCGCAGAATGTCAGCGCGCGTACCCTCGAAGGCGCCATCAAGCACCAGCAATTGGTCCGCCCCGCAGCGCGCCACTTCAGCCGGCGGCATCTCGGTCAATTCCTTGTCGCTCGGAAATCCGCCGTGGTATCGAAAATCGGCGAGCAATCGCCGCTCATCCATCCGCAAATCGATTTCCCACATCGTGCCTCGGTAGCGCCCGACATATTGCGCCAGCTCCCCAACCGAAGACTCGATGACCCGCGGTTCCGCTATCGCGATGTCACAGAACTCCCGCAAAACCGCCTTGTTGAAGCGATCATACAGCGCTGTCCCTTTGTCCCCGTTCGTCATCATGCCCAGCGCCAGCTGATAATCCTGCACTAGGGTTAAAATGGCGTTCTGTCCATTTGTGCCGCCCGTATGCCAGAGCCGCTCATCGCGATCATGCCCGCTTATCATCCACGCCAATCCACACCAACCCATATACGGCAGGCCTGGCGCCTGGCGCTTGTGCATCTCCGCCAGGCTCTCGCGGCGCAACAAGGGCGACCCGTCGCCCAAGTGATAAGCGCCATACTGCAGCAGATCTTGAATATGGCAGCTTATACCACCGGCGGCGTTCATCCCGCGCGGAATCGCCCAGGGGCTCAATACTCGGTCCCCTTCCTCAGCCGTTTGATGCCCCACCGCAAAGCGATGCAGCATCACCTGCTGAGGAAAGAAAAAGCTGCGCGGCATGCCCAGCGGCTCAAAGATCAACTCCTGAATCGCCTCCTCGTAGCTCGCGCCCGTCAGCGCCTCGATGATCCGCCCGGCGACGCAGAAGCCGGCATTGTTGTAGGAGAAGTGCCGGTCCAACGGCGCGAGCTGCTCAAAATCCGCCATGCCGTCCACATACTTCGCCGCCGCGTCATCGCCGCCGCCAGTATCTGTGAAAACGTCACCCGTCCATCCGGCTCTATGCGTCAGCAGATGCCAGACTGTGACGCGCGCCGACACATCCGGATCCCGCACGCGGAACTCTGGCAAATAGTCCCGCGCCTTCGCGCCCAACTCCAGCTCGCCCCGCTCGACCAGTCGCATCATCGCGGTGGCTGTGACCGTCTTCGTGATGGATCCGATCTGGAATAGCGTCTCATCCGTGACAGGCAGCGGATTCTCGACACTTGTTACACCGGCGCCGGCCGCGTAGCGTTCACCCGAAACCGTTAGCCCAAAGGTGACGCCCGGCACGCCCAATTCCTCGCGCCAAGCCTCGACTTGCTCTCTGATCTTCTCAAATTGTCCTTGATGATCGCTCATGGGGCCTCGCTTCGTTTTGCATTGTAACCAATCCGTCGAATCTCTAAATCATACATCGCTCAACACGCGGGGCTTCTGCTTGCGCAACTCCCGCTCAATTTGGCTTGCGCGCGCTCCAGCGGATGCTCAACCCGTTCATCACTACGAAGAATGCCACAACCAACATGATATTGCGATAACCCAGGGTCGCCTGTAAGAAACCGAAGCTGATTGTGGAAACGAACCAGCCCAGATTCCACATGACCAGTCCAGCGCTGCTCGCGAGATTTCTATACTCTTCATGCAGCGAATCCATCAGCAAGGGCTGGAAAAGCGGCTGCATGGTGTTGCGGATGCCGATCGCCAGGACATAGAACACGACCGCCACCAGCAGCGCGCCCGAGAAACTGAGCCCAACAAAGGCGATCGCGCTTGCGACCATCAGCGCGGACAGCGCCCCGGCCCGGCCCATCCGCGCCTCCCAGAAAGGATTGAACATGGGCATGATACCCATCACCAGCCAGCCCAGGCCGATGATGCTGCCCACGGTACTGTCGCTTATCCCGAAGACATCGCGAAAAAACAGATTGAAAAAAGGAAAGGTCAACCCGCCGGAAATGCCAAAAACCAACAGAGGAAAGGTCAGCCGCAGGATCGCCCGCCAGGGCACAGAGCGCAAAGCCAGTCTTTTCCTCGCCTCTGTCGCGACGCTTGACGCGGGATCGCCGCGCAAGGCAAGCACTGGCAAAATACTAAACATTATTGCCAGCGCCGCAATGACGATGCCCCCTTGATATGCCAGCGGCATCTCCTCCGGGCGAGTTCCAGCGACGCCCTCAATCGCGACCAGCTTGCTGACAAGCATCGGCAGTAAGCCCCCCAGTGCGCTGCCGATTGACACCGCCAACATACTGACCAGATTGTGGTAGGAAAACTGCGCGCTGTGCTCGCTACGGTCGGTGAGAGTTACCATGAAAGGCGGTTTGACCACCTGATTCGCGCCAAAACAGGCCCCCCAACAAAAGCGGCTTATCGCCAGCAGGGGCAGCGCCTGTGTGAAGGCGGTCGCCGCGACGCTCAAGGCGATGCCACATGTTGAAAGCGCGATCAAGCGTCGATTGCCGACCCGGTTGGCGACCCAGCCAATGGGCAAGCCGACCATAAAGCCGCTCAGGCGCGGCAAGGACTGCAGCAAGCCGATTGTCTCCGCGTCGGTGCCGATACTCACCAAGTAGAAATTCAACAGAATATCGGCTATGCCCAACAAGCCCATGTGGAAAAACAAGCTGTGGCACAAAAACAGCAGCACCTGCCCATTCAGGCCGGGCAAGCGCCGTATGCGCAGACGCGCGGTCAAAACCTTGTCCGCTTTGTCTAAGGACATGCCCGGCGCGGAATCCAGCCAGAGCCTTGCCAAAGCCCAAATTCTTGACAGGCGATTTTCGCGGACATATAATCCTTTGACAATTGTCGACATTCTTGAATATTATACGGCTCGTATTGCCGATTTCACAGTTCGCGGACAACAGATTAGCCTGATTTTGCAAAGGCTGCTGCTGTCTGCGTATCACATAAAGGAGAGTTCGGTTTGGCATCAAATACCAAGAGCGCAATTTTGGCGCAGCACCGGGCAAACGCTGATTTGAACACCCCCCTCTTGCCGCAGGTAGCGCGGGATGACAGTGACCTGGCAGCCGACGGCATGTGCGCTCCGCTCGACGAACGGATCATCGCCGCTGCCTCAGCCGCGCTGGAAAATGGGCAAACTCATTATGTCGACGTGCCAGGTATCGGACCCCTGCGCGCCGCCGTCGCCGACTATCTGAAAAGCGTCGCCGGGGCGCACTATCGGGCGGGCAACGTCGTCATCACAGCTGGCGTGCAAGAGTCGCGCTTTTTGAGCATACAGATGATCGGCGTACAATACGACAGCATCGCCCTGCCCGCTGTGGTCCATCCCGGCGTTCGCAAAGCCTTGGGTGTGCGGGGGCGGAATCCCAGGACAATGCCCGTAGACCCGGCGCAAGGATACCTGCCGTCGATTGACGCTATCGTCCAGGCCGCCGCCGATGGATGCCGCCTCTTCTACCTTGAATCGCCTTCTCGTTTGAGCGGCGCCGCCTATGCCGCCGACGAAGTCGCCGCCATCAGTCAAATCATCGCTGACAACGACGCCGCTGTGATCTGGGACCAGGGGCTGGCGTCCTGGGTCGAGGGCGCTTATGCCTCCGCCGCCGCGCTGGACAGCGACTGCGCGCGCGCGGCCGTCATCGGCGAAGCTTATAGCGGCATGGGATTGGCAAGCTGGTTCGTCGGTTATATCGCCGCGCCGGAAGCCTGGGTCTCTTCCATGCAATCGCAAAAGCAGATCATGGCGATCTGTACCAGCACCGCCTCGCAATATGCCGCACTGGAAGCGGGCCAACTCTACACTGAAGCGCGAGGACGACAATTGTCCAGGCTCGCTCGATTGCGCACCGATTTGCTGGGCGCAGCCGGCGAAGCCGGCTTGACCGTCGTCGGGGGCGAAGCGGTCAACATCATCGCATTAAAACTGTCGGAAGATAACATGAAGAAAATAAGCCGCGCTGGCATCGACTTCGCCGCTGGGAGTCTCTTCGGCGCGCCGGATGTGATCCGCCTCAATGTCAACCATTCAACCGCTGCTGCGCTGACTGCGCTCAATTGATTAGAAACCGAGGAATCTACCAGCATGAGCAAGAAGAAAAAAGCCGGCACCAGTCTACTCTATCAATTGATCGGCGAGGCGCGCGGCTATGATGATGTCATCATCATGGGACGCGGCGATCCCGATTTCGATACGCCGCCGCATATCGTCGCCGCCGCCAAGGACGCCATGATCCATCACCACAACGACTATACGCCGCCGCAGGGACTGCTGCCATTGCGCCAAGCCATCGCCGAGCGCGTCAAGCGCGTCAACAATATCGATGTCGATCCCGAAAGCGAGGTCGTTGTCACCAATGGCGGGCAGGAAGCGCTCTTCCTGATGGTGCTCGCGGTCACTTCCCCGGGCGACGAAATGATCGTGCCCGAACCCAACTATAATACCTACGCCGATTCGCTGGCTTTCGCCGGCGGCGTCAAGGTCGAGGTGCAAACCTATGCCGAGACCGATTTCCGCGCCGATCCCCAGGACGTGCGGGAGGCTATCACGGACAAAACGCGCTCGCTACTGCTGGTTTCGCCCAACAATCCCGCCGCCAGCGTCATCGCTCCGACCGATATGGCTGAGATGCTCGACATCGCCATCGAACACGACCTGATGATCTTGGCGGATGATATCTACGACCTCTTTGTTTATGACGATTTTCAACACGTCAGCCCGGCCTCCTTGCCCGGCGGCAAGGAGCGCGCACTTACGCTTAACGCCTTGTCAAAGGCTTATTCCATGACCGGCTGGCGTCTGGGCTGGATCGTCGGCCCGGCCGATCTGATGGCGCGCGTCACCGAACTCAAGGCGGCCGTCAGCGGAGGGGCTTCGGTCATTTCGCAGTACGCCGGCATCGCCGCCCTCACGGGACCGCAGGACGCCGTCGAGATGATGGCGGAGGCCTATCGCAGGCGTCGGCGCATGGTCCTCGACGCGCTTGACGAAATGGGTATGAAATACGGTATGCCCCAGGGCGGCCAGTTCGTCTTCGCCGATATCGGCTTCACCGGCCTGGACAGCGCCGAAGTCGCGCAGCGAATCCTGACCGAACAGCACGTCCTGGCTTATCCGGGCTCGGCCTTTTCCAAAGATCGCAAAGATTACCTGCGCATGACCTTCCTGCAACCGGAAGATCAACTGATGGAAGGGCTGGAGCGCATGAAAGTTGCCATGGACAACATCATGGCGGAAAAGAAGTGACATCATTATCAATACAAATCCTACGAGTCTAACGAGTGGTATAAAAAATGGACAAGCCACTGGACAATAAAGTAGCGGTCGTCAGCGGCGCTAGCCGCGGACTGGGACAAGCAACGGCGGAGCGCCTGGCGGCTTTGGGCGCTCACGTCTGTCTGCTGGCCCGGCGCATGGGACCCTTGCAAGAGACGGCGGACGCCATCAAAAGCGCCGGCGGCGTAGCCAGCGCCTTCCCTTGCGATGTCTCCGACCCGGCGCAAGTTCAAGCCACGGCCGCCGCCATCCAAGGAACATTGGGAAAAGCGCATATCCTGGTCAACAATGCCGGCGTTCCCGCGCCCCGCAGTTTCGCCGAAACCAATTTCAGCGATTGGGACGCGGTCATCGGCACCAACCTGTCCGGCGTCTTCTATCTGACGCGCGCGCTTTGGGAGGCGCTGATCGCCGCTGGCGGCGCCTACGTGATCACAATATCCGGCACGGCCGGTTTGCGCGGTGGCGGCAGCCCGGCTTATGGCGGCGCCAAGTTCGGTTTGACTGGCTTGAACCACGCCATCGCGCAGGCCGGTGTAGACCATCAGATCCGCGCTACCATCCTTTACCCGGGCGGCATCGACACCGGCTGGCGCGGCGCGCCCATCGGCGTCAAGCCGCGCAGCGAAACCATGGATCCGGCCGTCATCGCCAAAATGATCGGACACATGGTCACGTCTCCGCCCGAATTCGTTGTCAACGAAGCCGTGCTGAATCCTCTGGATCAACCCTACATGTAAGGTCGCATTCATGGCATACGAAGTTCAAGATGCATCGCTTGTCAACCACTACTCGCTTTCGACCTTGAAGGACTTCGCATTTCGCTTCATGCGAGCGCTTGGCGCGACGGCCGAAGAAGCCGCAATCATCAGCGACGGTCTGATGACCGCGTCGCAATGGTGGCACCCGGGCCAGGGGCAAGGACTGGAGAAACTCTTTCGCTATCATCGGCGGGTCAAGAACGGCGGCATCCAGGCGGACGCGCCCATGCGCTGGCTGCGCGACGCCCCGGCCTTCGCCCTGCTTGACGCGGCCAAGGGATTCGGCTACGTCGCCGCCCACCGCGCTATGAGTCGCGCGGTTGAAAAAGCCGTATCGGCCGGCATCGCCATGGTCGGTGTCCAGCACAGCAACCACTTCGGCATCGCCGGCTATCACGCGCTGACCGCCGCCAAAGCCGGCTTGATCGGCTGGTCCTTCACCAATGCCAAAGCCGAAATGGCGCCCTGGGGCTCGGCCAAGCCCGTGCTGGGCACCAATCCCTGGGGCATCGCCATCCCCCGCAGCGACGATCACGCCATCGTGCTGGACATGGCATTGACCATGTCCGGCAAGGGCATGATGCGCTGGTACGAACATGAAGGGCGCTCGATGCCGGACAATTGGGCGCTGACGCCCGATGGTCAAAGCACCACCGATCCCTCCGCCGCCAGGGATGGACCCATGCTGCCCATCGGCGAATACAAGGGTTACGGCTTGAGCCTGGTCACTGATGTGCTGGCCGGCGTCATGACCGGCGCGCTCTTCGGCTTGGATGTCTTCCAGGACGACCGGAATTACGATGTCGGCCATATGATGATCGCTATTGATCCGGCAGCGCTGATGAGCCGCGAGGACTATGAGGCGCGTTTGGCGCAACTGGTCGCCCAAGTCAAAAGCGCACCGGCAATTGACGAGAGCCGGCCCGTCCTGTTGCCGGGCGAGGTCGAGTTCCGGCGCATGGGCGAGAGGCAAAACAAGGGCATCCCGGTCTCGCGCGAGACGGTCGACGGTCTGAGGGATCTGGCAGCCGAGCTCGGCTTGGCATTCACCTTATAACGGCCCAACCATCAACAAGATAACGAATCTGATCGGCTGATTCAAGATAGTTTGAGGACAAACTTTATGGACAATAACTCGCAAATTGACGTGGCGCGCAGGCGCGGTCTCATCCCGGAAGACCTGATGAAGTTTCGCTGGCTTGCCGAGTTGGCGCTCTCGCCCTCCGGCATGCAGATCGCCTATTGCATTCGCCGTCCCGATACCGCATCCAACGGCTATATTTCTCACCTTTACTTGCACGACCTGGGCACGGATTCAGCGACGCGCCTGACCGACGGCGATTGTCAAGTCTCTTCAATCGCCTGGAGCCGCGATAGCAGCCGCATCGCCTACAGCTACAGCGATAGCGAAGGCGCTTCCGTGCGTGTTATCAACGTGCAGGATGACTTCGAGGATGTTTACCCGACTGGCGGCGCGCCCATGACCGGCCTCGATTGGTCCGCCGATGGGAGCAAGCTGGTCGGCGCGCGCTGGACACCCATGCGCAGCGCCGATGATCGCGGAACCGTCGAAGGCATACCCAAGCCGACCGTCAAAGTCGTGCGTCGCTTGCGCTACAAGCAGGACGGCGTCGGCTGGGTGCATGATCGGTTTCTGCAGATCTGGGTGCTGGAACTGGAAACCGGCGACCTGGTTCAAGTCACCCACAGCGAATGCGATTATTCCTCGCCCAGTTGGAGCAACCGCGGCGAGCGGCTCGCTTTTGTCGGCATGGCGCGCGAGCAGAATACGCCGCTCGGCTACGGTCAGATCCTCATCTGCGACTATCCCGAAGGCGAACCGCGCTTGCTGCTGCCGAAATGGCAAGGCACCGCTTTCAGCCCGGTCTGGGGCGACAGCGATCGTCATATCGCCTTCGCCGGGCACAACCTGTCGCCACCGGTCAATCGGCGCAATTTCTGGCAGCCGCATCTGGCCGATGTCACCGCCGGAACCGCTGTCAAACTGGGCGCCGATATCGACGAGGAAGTCGGCAACTATGGCGTTTCCGACCAGCGCAAGGGATTGACCAACGTGACCATGAAGTGGGCCGTCGGCGACGAATGGATCTACTTCCTGATGACCGAACAAGGCGCCAGCAATCTCTATCGCATCAACACCGCCGGCGCCTACGAGAAACTGGTCGCTGGCGACAGCACCACCTTCGATTACAGCCCGGCCAAAGGCGGCATGGTAGCGTATGGACAAGCCGATCCTTCCAACCCGGGCGAGTTGTATATTTGGCAAAATGGCGGATCGCGCAAATTGACCAATCTCAATCCCTGGCTGCGCGATCATGATCTGGCCAGGCCCGAAAGCTACTGGTACGACGGCGTCGACGGCGCCAAGGTTCATGCCTGGTCAATCAAACCGCTCAACTTCGAAGGGGACAAAAAATATCCGCTTGTCCTCTATGTGCATTGCTCAATGTTTTCCTGGGACTTCAATCACGAATACCAGATCTATGCCAACGCCGGCTATGCAGTGGCCTATTTCAACCAGCGCGGCACCACCGCCGGTTACGGGCAAGCCTGGACCAAAGCCAGCGAAGGCGATCAAGGCGGCAAAGACTACGAGGAGATCATGCTGGGCGTCGATGAACTGGTCGCGCGTCCCTACATAGACGGCGACCGTATGGGCATCACCGGCGGCAGTTGCGGCGGCTTTATGACCAACTGGGTCGTGGGCCATACCGATCGCTTCGCCGCGGCCGTCACGCAACGCTCGATCGTCAACCAGATCAGCTTCTTCGGCACCTCGGATATTGGTCCCGAATGCACCGGCGGCGAGACGCGCACTGATCCCTGGCGCGATTTGGGGAGCAGCTGGGCGCAATCGCCCGTCGCCTATATCGACAATGTCAATACGCCGCTGCTCATCATCCATAGCGACCAGGATCATCGCTGCGCGCTGGAACAAGCCGAGCAGATGTTCGCCGCCCTGCGCTGGCGCGGTAAACCGGTCGAACTCGTCATTTTCGAAGGCGAGAATCACGACTTGTCCCGCGCCGGACGCCCGGGCAATCGCATCGAACGGCAGCATCGCATCCTGGGCTGGTTCAATAAGTACCTGGGAACGCATCCCGTCAAAGCGTAAGAATCGTAGGGGCGAGCTATCAGGTCGCCCGCAATATGGTCGCAAACCGCAGGACGACCCTGTAGGTCGCCCGAAAAAATAGTCGAAACCGCAGGGCCCCCGACGGGTCGCCCAAACAACAAAAGGAGAAACTACATGTTAAAAGTAGGCAATCTGAGCGCCAATGCCGGGGAGAAAACCTTCGGCTATCTGGAGACGGCGGCATCACGCTCCGGCATCCGGCTCGATATCCCGGTGCACTTGATCGCCGGGGCCGAGCCGGGACCCACGCTTATGCTGCAAGGCGCGATCCACGGCGCCGAAATCATCGGTTCCATCGCCATTCTCGACTTCGTCGCCAAAGCCGATCCCGCAGCCATCCGCGGCAACGTCATCGCCGTGCCGGTGGTCAATCGCGCCGGCTTCGAACTGGGCACGCGCGGCTCCAATGTTGACGACAAAGACATCAGCCGCCTGTTCCCGGGCAATAAGGACGGCAGCGTCTCCGACCAGACCGCTCACATTTATTTTCAGGAAACCATCACCCAGGCTGACGTTTTAATCGACTTCCACGCCGGCGCCCGCACCGCCTATGAGCGCTATGTCTTGTTTACAGCCGAAGAGGACCCGGACAATCTAAGCTTGATGGAACAGCGTCGCCGCAAGCTGGTGGTGGCCTTCGGGCTCGATCAAGCGGCCTTCTTCCCGCCGGGCACCTTCGGCAGCGGCGCGTCCAAGATCGCCATCGAGGAAGTCAATACGCTGCAGATCACGCTCGAATTCGGCGGCGGCACCGGCTGGTTCAAGAACGGCGAAGATAACGTGCGCGATGCCGAACGCGGCATCTGGAACATCATGAAAGCTATGGGCATGATCGACGGCGAGCTCGAAGCCGACGGCCCCCTCTGCACCGTCTACGAAGCCGGCGTCGTCATTTGGAAACCGGCCGTGGACGGGCTCTTCATCCGCGACAGCAAATTCCGCGACGAGCTCAAGGCCGGCGATGTTTACGGTCGGCTGGTCGACCCCTACACCGGGGATTTGCTGGCGGAAATGCCGACGCCGAAAGATGGCATCGTGATACCGAGCGGCCAAGAGTGGCCCACCGTCGGCGCCACCTCCATCGGCATTCTCGGTTCCATCGACCGCGTCGAAGATCGCCGCGCGATGGACCTGTCCGTCTCGTTCGATTGACAAATGTCCGGCGGCCCACTGGGTCGCCCGCAACAAAGCGTGAATTGTAGGGGCGACTAGTCAAGTCGCCCGCAACAAGGAGAAAACACACAAATGAAACTAGGCAACATACAAGCGGCGCGAGGCGAAAAGGCCTACGGATTCTTCAATATCGGCGAGACGCATGGGCGCTTCCCGGTGCACATTCCGCTGCATCTGGTCGTCGGCGCCGGCGACGGTCCCATGCTGGTGGTTCAAGCGGGAACGAGCGGATTGGAAATCGAACCCTCGCTGATCCTGCCTCATGTCGTCAAGGAACTCGATCCGGCACAGATCAAGGGAACGCTGGTTCTCGTGCCGCTGATGAACACATCCGGATTCGAATTCGCGCAAATCAACAGCGCCTGGGACGACAAACATCTCAACCGTCTGGGACGCGGCGATGCCGACGGCAGCGTCAGCGACCAGTTGGTCCACCATTACTATCAAGATGTTATCGCCAAAGCGGAAGCCCTGGTTGACATCCGCACCGGCTCGCAATGGAGCTATCACCACTTCGTCGGCGTCAACAACGAGGGCGATGTCGATGGGTCAAAAGCGCTGGCGATTGCGCTAGGACTGCCCCATGTCGTGCTGGGCAAAGACGAAGATAACTCGATGGCGCTGGAAGCCGCGCGCGATGGCAAAGCGGTGGCGGTAGCCTTTATCGGTGGCGGACCCGGCTTGCGCGACTATCGCGACCAGGATCTCGGTCGGATGCGCAACGCCGTTCTCAACGCCATGCGCCACTTGGGCATGTTGGAAGGCGAGCTTGTCTCCGATGTGGAATCCGTCGCCGTCATCCAGGAGCATACCGTAATCACGCCAACGGGCGAGCGCGGCTTCATCTTCATGGACAAGCGCCTGCGGGGCACACAGGTTAATGCCGGCGACAAGCTCGGTTATGTGCGGCATCCCTTCTCGGGCCAAGTCCTCGAAGAGATCACGGCGCCGCGCGCTGGCGTCATGGTCCATGCCGGCGCTTCCTGGCCCGTGCCGCCCGAAGACACCGTGCTGGCTATTCTGGGCGACCTGATCGAGGAGATAGATATTGCTTAATCTCACGCGCCTCGATGCATCAACTGAGGACATGACAGGTTTCCTAGCCCTGTCTAACCCCTCCCCCAGCCCCTCCCCGAAGCATCAGGGAGGGGAGTCGGGTCGCCTTTTGAGCGGTCTCAACTTCGAAAAAAGTCTCCCCCCATTGCAATGGGGGGAGATTTAGAGGGGGGTTGAAGCCTCCGTCATGATCCTCACGATCTGGAACCGCAGCAGCTTTCGCGTCGGCGTATATCGCTGGTATTGGGCGGCCAATGTCCTCGTTCATATTACCTATCTGCTGCAAGCGGTGGCGCTCGGCTGGCACATGCTGGAGGTGACGGGCTCGCCGTTTCAAGTTGGCTTGGTCGCCTTCGCTTACGGCCTGCCCTTGCTTGTCGTCGCGCCTTTTTCCGGGCTCCTGGCCGACCGCGTGAAACGGCAATGGGTGGTGCAAGCGGCCATGGCTGTCGCCGTGCTGACCTCAGCCGCTCTGGCGCTGCTGGTGAAATCAGGCGCGACCGAGCCGATTGCATTCCTGCTCGCTTCCTGCATGTTGGGCGGGACCTTCGCCTTCTACGCGCCGGCGCGCATGGCCTTGCTGCCGAACCTGGTTCCGGATGCAATGGTCTTCAACGCAACGACGCTGAGTTATTCGGGCACGCGCTTAATGGGCTTTTTCGGTCCGGTGCTGGCGGGTTATCTCTTGCAATACACCGACATATTTGTCACCTTCTGCGTACAGACCGTTCTCTTCGCCCTGGGGGCGTCGCTCTATCTCAAAGGGACGTATTTTTTACCCAGACCAAAGAGAAAGACGGGGACAAAAGGCAATATACTTCAGGGATTCAGTGAAATCAGCGCATATTTTCGCCACAATCGGGCATTGCTGGCTTTGCTGGTATTGAGTCTGGTATTCGTGCCAATCGGCATGCCCTACCAGAAACTGATGCCCATTTTCGTAGCCCAGGCGCTCAACGAGGGCCCGGCCATCCTCGGATTGCTGGTGGGCAGCGCCAGCCTGGGTTCGGCGCTTTCCGGCTTTGCTGTCGTCATCGTCGGCGATGTCTATCCCAAGGGCAAAGCGATTCTTGTCTTTTCCAGCTTTTTCGGCTTGGGCATGGTTGTCTTCGCTTTCATTCGGCAGCCGCTGTTCGCGCTTGGCTGTATCTTCCTGGTTGGCGTCGCTTCCGGGTTGTTCCTCACCTTGATCAATGCGCTGCTCTTGACGCAACTGCCCGACGAACTGCGCGGACGTATGATGAGCCTCTGGGGCATGGTCTGGGGTCTGATTCCCTTGACGACGCTGGTGGCGGGCACAGTCGCCGAATTTTGGAACATCTCTGTGGTACTGGCCTTCGCCGGCGCCTGTGTCACCGCGACTTGTATCACCCTGTGGGCGCGGCGTTCACCGCTGCTCAATTTGTAAGGAACGGGGACCGATGGTTCTGCTCTTGCACAATCACGAAATCCGCGGACTCATGGACCTCTCCGAGTACATCGACGCTGTCGAAGCCGGCTACCGTCAATTCGGTATCGGCGCCGGCGTCGCCTTCCCGCGTAAGAACCTTTGGATCAAAGGCGACAAAAGCGAGGCTCGCGGCGGCGGTCACCTGCCCGCGGGCAGCAAAGCCTCCTTCAAGTTCAAAGCGGGGCTGCTGCCCGGCTTGAGCGGGGCCGGCGTCAACGCTTACACCGCCGGCTTACCGGGCGGGCTCGAGACCTTCATGTTCCTCTTCGATACCGACAGCGGCGCGCTGGTTGCGATTGTGGAAGTGATGTATTTGAGTTGGCTCAAAACCGCCGCTGTCTCCGCATTGGCGACCCGCTATCTCGCGCCGCCCGACAGTTCAATCCTGGCGCTCTTCGGCACTGGGCGCCATGCCCGCTCCCAACTCTATGGTCTGAGCAAAGTGACCGATATTCAACGCGTGCAAGCTTACAGCCGTGATGCCGACAAGCGTCGCGACTTCTGCGAGAAGATGAGCGCCGAACTCGGCATCGAAGTCCTTCCCGTCGACTCGCCAAAAGCAGCGTTGCGCGACGCCGATATCGTCACCGCCATCACCACCGCGCCATCGCCCGTGTTTGACGGAATCGACCTGCCGGACAAACCATTGCACATAAATGGTCTGGGCGCGCATTACCCCTGGGTGCGAGAGCTCGATGCGCATACAGTGCTCAACAGCCGCGTCTTCGTCGATGTATTGCAACAGGGTATCAGTGAGAACGGCGAGCTTGCCATTCCGATAGCGGAAGGACTCATCAGCGGAAACCATGTCAAAGGCGATCTGGGCGCGTTGGCGGCGGGCGCTGTAACCGGCCGCCGCCCCGATAGCAAATGGACGGTTTTTCTGTCCGGCGGCACCGGCGTTGATGATATCGCCGTCGCAACCCGCCTTTACAAGAAAGCGCTGGAGCGCGGTGTCGGAACAGAGTTCCATTTCAACCTTCCCTACGAATTCGAGTTATAAGGCATCATGGTTCTCTTCTTACGCAATCACGAAATCCGCGGACTCATGGATCTTTCCGATTACATCGATGCCGTAGAAGACGGCTATCGCGAAATCGGCCTCGGCGCGGGCGCCGCCTTCCCGCGCGAGAATCTCTGGATCAAAGGCGATAAAGCCGAGGGTCATCGCGGTGGGCACCTTCCGCAAGGCAGCAAAGCCTCTTTCAAGTTCAAAGGGGCCCTCTTGCCCGGCCTCGGCGCCGCCGGATTGAACGCCTACACCGCGGGCTTGCCTAGCGGCCTAGAGACTCTTATGTTTCTTTTCGACACGAACAGCGGCGCCTTGGCGGCTATTATGGAGGTGCTTTATTTCGACTGGCTCAAGACCGCGGCCGTTTCCGCGCTGGCAACCAAATATCTGGCGCCGGCGGATAGCTCGGTCCTGGCTTTGTTTGGCACCGGACGGCACGCGCGTTCGCAGCTTTACGCCATCGCGGAAGTGGCGGAACTCAAAGTCGTGCAGGCTTACAGCCGGGACGCCGGCAAACGGCGCGCCTTCTGCTCTAAGATCTCCGCCGAACTCGGCATTGAGGTGATCCCGGTTGATTCTCCCCAAGCCGCACTGGAAGACGCCGATATCGTCACCACCATCACTACATCGCCCACTCCGGTATTCAATGGCCTCGACCTGCCGGACAAACCCGTCCATATCAATGCCCTCGGCGCTCACTATCCCTGGGTACGCGAGGTGGATGATCGCACCGTGCTCGGCAGCCGCATCATCGTCGATGAATGGCAGCAAGGCTTGGCCGAAAACGGCGAACTCCGCATTCCCATGGAAGCGGGCTTGATCGACGAGTCTAAGGTCGCCGGCGACCTGGGCGCCCTGGTCGCGGGGGCGATCCCCGCGCGGGAATCCGACACCCGCTGGACGCTTTTCCTTTCCGGCGGCACCGGCGTCGAAGATGTGTCCGTGGCGCAGCGGCTTTTCGATATTGCGCGGAAACGCGGTGTCGGTACACAATTTGCCTTTAATCAACCATACGAATACGAACTATAAGGAGCGGAGGATTCATGTTAACTCACGACGCACTCAAACGGGACACAGCGCGGCGGGTCAAGCGCCTGCAAACGATGATGAAGGAAAACGATCTCGACGCCTTGATCATCACCGGGCAGGCGATGCCGGGCGGCATGGGCGCCATACGTTACATCACTCATGCCCATTTGTGGGGTGGCGTCGCCTACGCCATCCTGGGCGCGGATGATCCCCATCCCTGGCTGCAAGTTTGGAGTTCCTACCAAGCGGTCTGGAGCCGCAACGAGACCACCACCCTGCCCGAGCGGGTGCTATCGCCCTATGAAGATATCGTCCGGGCAACCGCCGATACCGCTAAGGAATACGCCACCGGCAGCAAGCGCATCGGCATGGTCAATATGAGCAAGCTCATGAGCCTCGGCACCTATAAGGCCTTCGTGGCCCAACTCGAAGGCTATGAAATGGTCGAGGTGACCGACGCCTTCAACGCCATCCGCCAGATCAAATCGCCATTTGAGCTGGAAGCGATTCAGCAGAACGGCGCCATTCTCGATTCCGCCATGGATGTCTTTAACGACATGGCCGGCGTCGGCGAGCGCTATTGGGACGCCTGCGCCGCCGTCGAAGGCTATATCAAGTCCTTCGGCGCCTTCTGGGGACGGACCAAACTCGCGCTTGACGGTACGCCCTACACTGTGCCGACGCCCAAAGACCTGCGCATGGAGCGCGACGACATTATCAACTTCGAGATCGTCTACGAATCGCCCTACGGCTATTGGCTGGAGATGACCGCCGTCTTTTCCTTTGATCCGCTTCCGGCGGATGTTCAAGCGCTCCTGGATGGCTATCTGGCGGCGGTAGAGGCCTCTTCGGCAGTGGCGAAAGCCGGCAATACCTTCCGTGATATTTCCGACGCCAACGACAAAGCCCTGAGCGATCGCGGCTTCCCGGTCGCTGGCAAGCATACACCAGATTGTCACAGCACCGGCCTGGACGGCAGCGACGGTCCCAACTCGCTCGGCGCGCCCGATTTTGTGCTGCAGCCCAATATGGTACTCTCATATCATCCCGGCACCGTGCTGGAAAACGACCGCGGCTTCTTGATCTCGGACAATTTCCTGGTTACGCCCGAAGGCGCCGTCCGTCTCTCGCCGCATCACGCCGACCGCTATTACATGCAATTGGAGGCATAGACCTCGCCAATTACCAATGATCTGTTGGGGGCGACCCAAGGGTCGCCCGCCAGTGAAAGGATTTCGACCATGACTGATCAAACCGCCGTTTCCTTCATAGGCGAATACGCTGCCGCTCGCAAATACGAAGATCTGTCCGAGCTAACGGTCACGCGCGCCCGGCAAGTCGTGCTCGACTTCATCGGCACCATGCTCGGCGGCTATCAAACGGAGCTCGGCCGGCTTGCTTCGGACTATGCCGCGCGGATGCTGCCGGGCGACGACGCATCCATCGTCGGCGACGGCCGCCGCAGCACGACCGAAGGCGCCGCCTGGGCAAACGCCGTGATGGGCAAATTCCTGGGCATGGATGATTCGCACAGCACCGCAGGGCATGTCGCCAGCCAGCTAGTGCCCGCCGCGCTGGCACTGGGCGAAAAGCTCCAACTCAGCGGGGAGCAAGTTATCATGGCGCTGGCGGTCGGTTACGACGTGATGGACATGGTGCATTCCGCCGTCGATGCCTGGCAGCGCGAACGCGGGCTCGATCACAAGAGTCAAGCCGGCACCCTGGCCAGCGCCGCCACCGCGGCCGTCGCCATGGGCTTGCCCGCGGAGAAAATCACCCATGCCCTGGCGCTCTCGATGGACCTGGCTTGCGGCACAGAGCAGTATGTCTGGGATGCCGGCGCTTGCGATACCAAAGACTTGCTGGCGGGCTACGGCGCCCGCAACGGCATCTATTGCGCTGCGCTGGCGGACTTCGGCTTCCGCGGACCGCCCGGCGCGCTCGACGGACCCTACGGCTATTTCCACGCCTTCGGCCCCGGCTACGACGGATCGATACTCGACGCCCTCGATAGTCAAGCGCTGGCGCGCACCGGTTTCAAACCGCATGCCGGTTGTCGCCATGTCCATTCCTGCGTCGACGCCACGCAAGAATTGCTAAAATCCGGTCAACCCGAGCTCGACGCCATCACCGCCATCGAAATCGACACCTATCACGAGGCGATCACGCCCGCATTTCGCGTCAACTACGAGCCGCAGACCGTCGGTCAGGCGGGCTTCAGTTTGCCTGTGACGGCATCCGTCATTTTGACGCGCGGCGCCTGGTTCCGCGAAGACATCGAAACCTACGACAACCCCGAAGCGCGCCGTCTCCGTCAGTTGGTCAAGGTCGGGCTGGATGAGGCGATCCAGGCTGAACACCCGCTGAAAAACGGCTGCGAAGTGCGCATCGCGACCGCGGACGGGACGCAATACAAAGGACGCGTCGAACATGCCAAGGGCGAGCCCGAGAACATGCTGACCGACGCCGAATTCGAAAGCAAATTCACTAATCTGGTCGGCGATCTGCTGCCGGAGGAGCAAATCCGCGGCCTGTTGGACTGCTGCAATCGCTTAGAGCGCCTCGACGATATTAGCGAGCTCGTACAACTCACTATGCCGCAAGCCGTATTAGCAGCGCGATGAGCATGCGGAGTTCCCAGCTGGGTCGCCTACCGCTGTGAAGCGTGGCGAAAAAAGCCCCTCTCCCTTTATGGGGAGAGGGGTTTGGGGAGAGGGCAAAATATGAAAATCACGAAGATTGACACCACCATCGTCAAGATCTCGCGCAGCCGTGATCTGGCGACGGCTTACGGCGTCTCGACCGGCACCAACACCGTGGTCGTGCAAGTGCATACCGACGAAGGCATCACCGGCATCGGCCAGACGGTCGGTCCCGCGCCCTGGGGCGGCGACCCGGTCGAAGTGATCAAGTTGCAAATCGAGCGCTATCTTCAGCCGGCGCTGCTCGGCCAGGATCCCTTCAATATCGAAGGCCTGCACCTGCGCATGGGACAAGCCTTGCGTAATGCTGTCAACGCCTACACCGCCATCGACTTCGCGCTCTGGGATATCAAAGGCAAAGCGCTGGGCGTACCGGTGTATCAATTACTCGGCGGCAGTTGCATGCCCGGCGCGCTTTGTCACGGTTTCGTCGAGCGCGAAGAACCGCAAAAGATGGCGGCGCGCATCGAGGAACTTGCCGCGGACGGTTGGACCTGGTTCAAAACCAAGATCGGCTTCAGCGTCGACGAGGACCTGGCATGGTACGGCCAGCTGCGAAACCTGGTGGGCGACGAAATAAGTTTTCAATTAGATGGCAATACGGGTTATACTCTTGGCGATGCCGTCAAGGCCTTGACGCAATTGGAAGCACTTGGCGGCGTCGCCTTGTTCGAGCAGCCCGTGCGCTACCTGGACGAGATGGCAATTCTGGCGACGCGCTTGCGTACACCCTTGCAGGCCGACGAAGCGACAGCCGGCTCGCGCAGCGTTTACGAAATTGCCGAGCGCCGCGCCGCGCATGTCTTGCATTACAAGTTGCACAGGTATGGCGGTTTATTGCCCGCGCAACGGATGTCGGCTGTCGCCGAAGCGGCCGGATTGGAGATTTCCATCGCGCCTTACTTCGATATCATCGCGGCGGCCGCTGCGCATCTGGCAGTCGCGACGCCGATTGCCAAATGGCCCGCCGGCTTCTCCGATATGACCGATTCCATCCTGGCCGAGCCTTACGCCCCGGATGGTCAAATCCTGAAGCCGCCGCCGGGCAATGGTTTGGGCGTAGCCATTGATGAAGATAAACTGGCATACTACGCCTCATTGGAGTGAGTTGTTTGGGGGGATACCACATGAAGGTGGCAATAAAGGAGGTGAATATCGCCAATGCGGACAAATGACTCGTCAGTTACTATCGGATTGTACATTCACAAAAGGAGTGAATCGTGAAAACAGCAAGACTTTTTGTTCTACTCAGCCTGATCGCCATGATCGGCGCTCTGGCATTCGCGCCCGCCGCGGCACAAGACGACATGTCCGAGTTCGTCTACGCCCATAGCGGTCCCATCCGTCCCATGGATCCGCACTCGCACTGGTACGGCTCCACCCACCATTTGCTCAACTTGTATTACGATTGCTTGATCTGGCGCGCCGCCGATGGCAGTGGATATGTCCCGCAAGCCGCCCACAGCTGGGAAACCGTCGGCGACACTACCTGGCGCTTCCACCTGCGCGAGGGCGCCACCTTCCATAATGGCGAGCCGGTTGATGCCGCAGCCGTAAAATGGAATATCGACCGCGTCCGCCATCCTATCGGCGACATCCCGCTCTATCAGCAGTGGGCATTCGTTAAAGAAGTCGAAGTCGTGGATGACCTGACCGTGGATATCCACACCAATGAGCCCCACGCCTACTTCGAGAATGACGTCAGCTATAACGGCTGCGAGTTGATCCCGCCCGCTTACTTCGAGGAAGTCGGCCAGGAAGAGTTCAACCGCAATCCCGTCGGCTCCGGTCCTTATGTGCTGGCAGAACTGAGCGAGAACGATCGCTACGTTTTCGAGGCATGGGACGACTATCATAGCGGCCGCCCAGCGGTTGATCGTGTAGTCTACCAGGTCATCCCCGAGCCGTCGGCGCAGGTCGCCGCCTTGCTCGCCGGCCAGATCGACTTGATGAGAGGCGTGCCCGTGCCCGACCGCGCCACGCTCGAAGCCACCGATGGCATCAGCCTGCTCACCGAAAGCGGGAACAGAATGTACCACTACTATGCCCGCGTAGATACCGAGAGCGGCGCTTTTCCCGAGACCTTCCCCGACTATCAGCCGGCCACGCTGGATATCAATGTGCGTAAAGCCATCACCCACGCGCTCGATCGGCATCTGCTGGCGGAAGTACACGGCTCGGCCAGCGCCCGCCTGGCGCGCGTCTGCTCCTACTATCCGGAAGGCATGGCCGACAAATACGCTGATCCCAATGTCATCGCCGAATGGTACGATCCCGACCTGGCGAAAGAATACCTGGCCAAAGCCGGCTATGCCGAAGGCGAAGGTCCCACCCTTCACCTGGATTCGCCTGTCGTTGGTCGTGGCGGCAGCGCCAAGGAAGTGGCTGAAGTCGCCGCCGCCTTGCTCGAGGAAGTCGGCTTCACCGTAGACCTGACCGTTCGCGACGCTTCCGCCTTCGCTGTCGAAGTCCAGCGCAGCGGCAACAACCGTGAACTGATGCTGGCGGCGCTCGGCTGTGGGCCTGCCCTGCTGCCGCTCTTCTACCAATGCGACTGGACCGCGGTTGCCTACAGCATTTGCGACGAAGATTGGGATGCGGTGGCAGAGGCGATCCAGGTGACGATCGATCGCGATGCCCGTCTCGCCCTCTGGGAACAGTGGTGGGAATATTACATCGACTTGACCCAGACGATCACGCTCTTCGAGATCACCGACGTGATGGCGTTGAATTCAGCCGAGTTTGATTTCACGCCACGTAAAGACGGTTGGATGACCTTCCGCGACGTCAAACTGGCGGATATGTAATCCACTACAACCCCCACCCTAAATCCCTCCCCCATAAAGAGGGAGGGACTTTGGCTCCCCTTCCCTCCTTGTGGGGGAAGGGGCCGGGGGATGGGGGGCGTGGGATGGGGGTAAACTTGCGCGGATTCTTCATCAGCCGAATAGCGCAATTGGTTGTGACCATGTTCATCATCTCCGTGGTCGTCTTCTTCATCCTGCGCTTGAGCGGCGATCCCATTCTGGTCGTGGCGCCCGATTTTTTTAGCCAGGAGCAAATCGACCAGATGCGCAAGTTTTGGGGCTTTGACCGACCCCTGGGCGAGCAATACCTCACCTTTGTGCGCAAAGCCATTACTGGCGACTTCGGCAAGTCTTATTTGGCCAAACGTCCTGCGATGGAGTTAATCATAGAACGCCTGGGTTACTCGTGGCTCTTGGCCGCGGCTTCCGCCGCCATCGGCCTGACCGTCGCCGTGCCGCTCGGCATCCTGTCCGCTCTCAAGCGCAACAGCTTGTTTGACCTGATCATTACCTCGATGTCTTCCTTGGGCACAGCCATGCCCAGCTTTTGGCTCGGTCTCATGCTCATTATCATATTTTCTGCGCACCTGCGCATCCTCCCAGCCTATGGCGCCTTGCAGCCCGAATCCATCATCTTACCCTCAGTGACTCTCGGCGTCGGCATGGCGGCGCGCCTTTCGCGCATGACCCGCTCGGCCATGCTGGAGGTGCTGAATCAAGATTATGTCCGCACCGCCCACAGCAAAGGTTTGATGCAAAAGACGGTCGTTATGCGACATGCCTTGCGCAACGCCCTCATCCCAATCGTCACCGTATTTGGCTTGCAACTCGGCTGGCTCTTGGGCGGCTCGGTCGTGGTCGAGAGCGTCTTTTCCTGGCCCGGGCTGGGCAGACTGATGATCGACTCGATCAGCGTCCGCGACAATACCGTCGTTCAAGCCGGTCTATTATTTTTTGCCCTGTCCTTTATTCTTATCAACTATGCGATTGATGTGATCTACATCATGCTCGACCCGCGCATAAAGTTCCAATAGAAGATTTCAATGAACATGCAGAGCAATCATCTATCCAAAGTGGAGGCAATTGCCGACATGCCAGTCCGCCGGGGCGCGCCCTTGCGTGTCCTGTCGATCCTCGCGCAGAGCCCGGTCGGCGTCGCCGGCAGCCTGATCGTGACAGTCGTGGTGGTATTGGCTTTTATCGGCCCGGTGATTTCGCCTCACGACCCCTTGAACAGGAACATTCGCGACCGCTTCAAGCCACCGGGTTTTGTTGACCAAAGCGGCAACTTTTATTCGCTTGGCAACGACCAACTGGGCCGCGACATTTTCAGTCGCATCATCGCCGGCAGCCGCGTTTCCGTGCTTGTTGGCGTCGTGTCCGTCCTCATCGCGGGTACGCTCGGCGTCATATACGGTCTTTTCAGCGGCTTCGTCGGCGGAATTGTCGACAGCGTGATGATGCGCATCGTTGACGGCTTGCTCGCCATTCCCTTCATCATCCTAGTAATCGCCATATCCGGCGTCGTCGGCGCAGGTTTGTCCACGCTTATCCTCATCCTTGGATTCACAGGCTGGACGACATACGCTCGTGTCATCCGCGGCGAGGTGCTCAAGGTGCGCGCAATGGAATATGTCATCGCCGCCTACGCCTTGGGGCAGAGCCGCCGCAAAGTCATGTTCCTGCATATCCTGCCCAATGTCGTCCACTCTGCCATTGTGCTGGCGGCGGTGCAAGTCGGCGTTACCATCCTGGCGGAATCGTCGCTCAGCTTCCTCGGCTTGGGCGTGAAGCCGCCTACAGTGACCTGGGGCTTGATGCTCTCTGACGGCAGGCAATACATCAACAGTGCCTGGTGGATGACCGCCTTCCCCGGCATCGCCATCACCATCACTGTGCTCGGCGTCGTCTTCCTCGGCGATTGGCTGCGGGACTTCCTCGACCCCAATGTCCGCGGCCGCGCCTAGGAGTCCACGATGGAGAAACCGCGAGAATTCCGAGTCCTGCGTTCCCGCGCCACAGAAACCCATAAAACCCTGCGCGATGAAATCATGGCGGCTCTTGAATCGATCATCTTCGACTCTTATCAAAATTCCTTCACCATTCGCGCCGATTTCGAAGCGGCCTTCGCTGCCGAAGTCCAGCAACAGCATGCCGTCGCCGTGCATTCCGGGACCGTCGGTCTCTTCCTGGCGCTGCGCGCCTGTGGCATCGGCCCCGGTGATGAGGTCATCACCGTCGGCAACTCCGACATATCGACCACCGGCGCCATAAGTCAAATCGGCGGGGTTCCGGTCCTCTGCGACGTTTTCTCTAGCGACTACACTATCAACACCGATAGGGTCGAAAGCCTTGTCACCGACAAAACACGCGCGCTTCTGCCGGTCGACATGCACGGCCATCCCGCCAACGTCAAGGCGCTGCGACCGATCGCCGACCGCTATAACTTGATGATCGTGGAGGATGCCGCCCTGGCAGCGGGCGCCATTGATTATGGACTGCCGGTAGGCGCCTTCGCCGATGTCACCATGTTCAGTTTTTCCGCCTTCAAACCCCTGGGCAGTTCCGGCAATGGCGCGGTGCTCGTCACCAACGATGAAGAGATATGCGACAAACTGCGACTGCTGGCGGGATATGGGCACGATCCGGTGCGCAAGGACGTTAAAGCTGGCTATCAGAACTACATTGAAGAAGGATACAACGTCCCGCTTGATGGCTTGGAGGCGGCCGTACTCTCGGTCAAGCTGCCTTATCTGAAGGAGTGGACGGGCAAACGCCGCGCCATTGTCGCTGCTCTCGAAGCCGGCCTGGCCGACACAGCGGCGCGAACGCCTGTCTTTCGCGCCGAGTCCCTGCCGACTTTCCGCTCCTATGCCATTTGCGTGGACCATCAATTCGATATTTATCACGGGCTGAGAGACGCTGGCATCGAAGCCGCCATCAGTTACGCGCCTCCCATTTATCAGTATTCGGTTTACGCCGGCATGTTCCCGAATTGTGACAGCTTGACCGTGACCGAGCGTCTGGGAAAAGAAATCGTCAACCTGCCGATCACGCCGGAATTGACAAGCGACGATGTTGATTACATGATCGAAGTGACGCGAAAACTCTTAAACAATGGGTGAGCCTTGTAGGGGCGATACCTGTGCCGCCCACAATATTTGAACTTGCAGGAGAAAATGACCATGTCCGATTCAAGAAACCTTTTGGAACAAATCGTCGATTACGCCATCGACCTGCGTTACGAAGACATCCCGCCGGAAGCTGTTGAACTGGCCAAGACAATCGTCTTTGATTCCATTGGCACCGGGCTCGGCGGTTATCAACGCGAGTTGGGGAAGAAAGCCGTCCGCTATGCCGAAAGCATGATGGCCGGCGATGACGCGGCGCTGCTCGGCAGCGGTCAGCGCGTATCGATCGAAGGCGCGGCTTTCGCCAATGGCGTGATGGTTAAGATCCTGGGCATGGACGATTCACACCGCTCCGCCGGGCACATCGCCTCGCAATTGGTTCCCGCCGTACTGGCTGTCGGCGAAGCCTATAACACCTCGGGCGAAGAGATGATCGTTGCCATCGTCGCCGCCTACGACTTTGCCGTCCGCGTTGGCAGGTTGGTCCGCCCCATGCAGCGGGAGCGCGGGCTCGATCTCAAGGGCACGCTGGGCACCATTTCTTCCGCGCTGGCAATTGCGACTTGCGCGCGTCTGGATCGCGAGACGACGATCAATTGCGTCGCGCTGGCGGCCGACCTTGCTTCCGGCACCGAGCAATATGTCTACGAAAGCGGGCTCTGCGACACCAAGGACTTGATCGCCGGTTTCGCCGCCCGCAATGCCGTATTCGCCTTGCGCCTTGCTGCTTCCGGCTTTTACGGTCCGCGCGGCGCCCTGGACGGGGAATACGGTTTCTTCCAGGCTTTCGGCGATGGCTACGAAGCCGAACTATTCGCCGATCTCGGCCTCAATTTCGAGATCCTTGGCACAGGCTTCAAGCCCCACGGCGGCTGCCGGCATACTCACCAAGCCATCGACGCCGTGCAAGCGATTCTGCAAGACGGTCCCATTGACATTTCGGCCATTGAGTCGATCGAGCTTGGCACCTACGGCTACGCCACCCGCCCCGTCTTCCGCGTCGATCCCAACCCGTCTTCCCGCGAGGTCGCCGGCTTGAGCATTCGCGTTTCGACCGGCGTAGCGCTGCAACAGGGCAGCGCCTGGCCCCATGACTTCACGTCCTGGGACGACCCTGAAGTTCGGCGTTTGCGCAATCTGATTGATGTCCAGGTTGATAGCGAGATCGAAGCCGACTACCCGCGGCTCAACGGTTGCCGTCTGCGCATCACCCTTGATTCTGGCGAGGTCCGCCAGGCTTACCTGCCAAATATGAAAGGCGAGCCGGAATTCCGCATGAGCCAGGATGAAATGCGCGAGAAATTCGCCATCTTGACGCGCGATCTCTTCGCTGACGAGCATGTCGACGAGATTTACCAGCGCTGTATGAACCTGGAATCAGCCGAAAATATCAGTCAATTGCTGCAATTGTGCGCCGCCCGAGAAACGCTGCCGGTTTAAGCGCCTGTGATTTCACCCTACTTCGGATGCTTTGGAGAGCGCGCGCTCCATCACATACCAGTTCGCCCGGTCGCCGCGGACAAAATCGCTGACATGATACCCTGCCCCCAGCAGCGAGGTAATCGCATCGCGCACGTGAAGCTGCCAAGTCTGGGCGCGCTCCATATTTTCGGCCTTCAATAACGCGATGCTGGCGGGGATCTCGATCGCGTACCGCGCCTTGTCTGGCGGTGCTGGCCGTTCAAACTGAAGGGCGCCGCGATCGTCCACAAACACGAGCTTTGTCGTTTCCGAGATGGTGATTCGCGGCCCCGCCTCACCGCCCTGCGCCAACGCAAGTACGCGCGGATTGTCGAGATTCCACTGCGCTTCCAGGCGATCGCTGGCCAGCCCGGCATTCAACTCGTCTTGCATCGCCCCGTAGTGATTGACATAATACACCCGCGCCGTCGCCCCCAGCCGCTTCAGGTTGAAATTGGCGTTTCCCGCCTGCATCGGGTCGAAGGTCCAAGCCATCACGCGATAGCCATTTGCCAGCGCCCATTCGCGCTGCGCCTGCTTGAGCGCGAAGCCAATGCCCTCATTCTGAAACTCGGGGTGCACCGCAGTCATATGCGACCATAACCAGACCTCGCCGCCCCGTTTCGCCGCGATGCCAAAACAGAACCCGATCAGACGCCCGTCGGCTTCGGCGCCCAGCACGCTGCCGCCGGCCACGGTCGCGGCCTTCATGGTATGGGGCGAGGTGCATTCGTGATCGTGCATGCCCCAGACGTCCTTCTGCAAGCCGACAGTCTCCAGAAGGTCGTTCATGGCATGCAGCTCGCGGATATTTACATCCCTGGAGAGAGGAGCATGGAAGCGGGGAACATCTTCTTTCATTTGCCCGGATATCCGCGCGCTGCGCCAAATAATTGAACGCCTGCAATGATAGCAAGTCGCCCGACAAAAGGCAAAATCCCTCTGATGCTTGTCGAACAACCCTACGCGATCCCACACACCCCGACCCCTACAGACCTATGTCTAAACCCGTAGGAGCGAGCCTTGGCTCGCCCCTCGGCGCTCTCTGCGCCTCTTTTTTAGTAAACCGCGATCTGCGGTAGCCGAGCAGGTCTATTATTTTCTGTGAGCGCGGTAGCCCAAATTCGCCGGTTACGCGCCGAGCGGCTGTGGTGAATATCCCTCTCCCATATACATACTGTATGTATACTGTTGCTCGAAAACGAGGCGCAACTTTCGAGGATTGGAGGACGTAATGCGCTTCATTGAGCGCTCGATTCATGCTGCAACCGCCAGTCGGAGCGTCACACGCGCATTTGCAATCTACCGGCCTCACCCTATAATCAGTGCATTGCTCGCCAAGACAGGGACAATGGATGTCCGCTGAACCGCATCTGGCCGCGTCAGTGCTCGATACGATTGGCAATACGCCTCTGGTGGAATTGTCGCGCATCACGGGCGCGCTCGACGGCACTATCTTCGCCAAGCTCGAGTACCTCAATCCCGGCTATTCCAAGAAGGACCGCATCGCCCGGCAAATGATCGAAGATGCCGAGGCGGAGGGCCAGCTCCGGCCCGGCGATACCGTCGTCGAACTGACCAGCGGCAATACCGGCGCCGGCCTGGCCATCGTTTGCGCCGCCAAGGGCTATCGCTTCGTGGCGGTGATGTCGCGCGGCAACTCCCCGGAACGCGCCCGCATGATGGCTGCGCTGGGGGCGGAAGTCGTGCTGGTCGATCAGTGCCCGGAGTCACAGCCAGGGGAAGTCTCCGGCGCCGACCTGGCGCGCGTCGAAGCAAAGACGCGCGAGATCGTCGCCGAGCGCGGCGCTTACCGCGCCGATCAATTCGAGTTCGAGGGCAATCGCCGCGCGCACTATCTGCATACCGCCCCCGAAATCTGGCGGGCTTCCGGCGGCATCGACGCCTTCTGCGATTTTATCGGCAGCGGCGGATCCTTCGCCGGCTGCGCGAGCTACTTTAAGGGGCGCGATCCCGCCGTTCAATGTTATATTGTGGAACCGGAAGGCGCGGCGGCTTATGCCGGGGAGCCGGTCGCGCGACCTAACCACAAGATACAGGGCGGCGGCTACGCCATGGCCGAGCTTCCCTTAATCGATCGCGATCTGGTCGATGGCTGCCTACGCGTCAGGGACGAGGAAGCCGCGCGCATGTCCCGACGTCTGGCCCGTGAAGAAGGCTTGTTCGCCGGTTATTCCTCCGGGGCCAACCTGGCCGCGGCGCTGCAACTGCTGCGGTCCGGGCGCCGTGGTCAGCGCGTCGCCATTTTGCTCTGTGATTCCGGCTTGAAATATTTGAGTACAGATCTTTGGGATTGAAATCATGAACACAAATGAATCGCGCGACGATATTGTCCGCTGGATCCGCGCCAACCACGAGTCCCTCTCCCCCAGCCAGCAGAAGGTGGCCGAATTCCTGCTGAAAGGCGGCATCAACGTCATTCATTTGACCATCACCGAGATCGCCGGCGCCGTCGGCGTCAATTCCTCGACCGTGGTGCGCACAGCGCAAGCGCTCGGTTTCGAAGGCTTCCCGGAATTGCAGTCGGTCTTGCGCAGCCAGTTTCTCAACCAGGCCAAGATCGCGCAACGCATGCAAATCGGTTCGCAAAAGCTGATCGACGACCTCTCTTCCGGCGAACCCAAGAATCAGCATCTGCTGAATACGGTGCTGCGCGACGAGGTCCAGACCTTGCTTGATCTGCCGCAGCACGTGCCCACCCATATTTTCGACCGCGCCGTCGACTTGGTGGACCGCGCCAAACACGTTTACATTATTGGCTTGGGCGCTTCATTTCCGCTGGCGCTCAATTTCGGCATCGTATTGCGCTACATCCGTCCGCATACGACCGTGCTCACGCCGGGCATCGATCCAATCGCCGCGCAATTGACGCCGCTCAAGGAAGGCGATCTGATCTTTTCGCTTTGCTTCGCTCGTTACACGCGCGAGACCTTAACCGTGATGGAAGTTGGCAGGCAGCGTGGCGCCTCCGTGGTCACCGTCACCGACAGCCATGTATCGCCGGCCGCCAAACGCGCCGATCTGGCGCTGATCGTGCCCTTCCGCCTGCGTCTCTACAGCAATACCGTCGCGCTCTTCGCCCTGCTCGATGCCATCCTGGGCGCTTTGTCCCTGCGCTATCCGGAGGAGACGCGGGCCCGCCTCGACAACCTCGAAGACCTCTACAAGCAGTTTAATCTTTTGACCACGGACGATGATTGAAGATGATGGAAGCTCAGGCGCGAACGTTGGGATCAAGCGCGTCGCGCAAGGCGTCGCCGATGATATTCAAGATCAGCACAACCAGGGTGATGGTGATGCCGGGGAAAACAGCGATCCACCACTGCGTCCGCATATAATTGCGCCCGTCGGCCAGCATCGCGCCCCATTCCGGCGTCGGCGGGCTGACGCCCAGACCCAGAAAGCTCAAACTGGCGCCGGTGACAATGGCGCCGGATACGCCCAGCGTCGTCAATACGATCAAGGGTCCCAGCACCCCGGGCAATACGTGGAAAAACATGATGCGGGGCGCGCCCGCGCCCATACTGCGCGCCGCCATCACGTATTCCATCTCGCGGATGGACAAGGTAACGCCTCGGATGAGACGGGCATAGGTCGGCAGGGAAAAGAAGGCGATGGCGAATATCACATTCGTCATGTTAGAGCCCAACAGGCTCACCAGCCAAATCGCCAAAATCAGCCCCGGGAACGCCAGGATCAAGTCCATCACGCGCATGATGAAGTCATCGACCAGGCCGCCGACGAAACCGCCGATCAGTCCCAGCGGCACGCTGACCAGCGTGGTAAGCGCGATCGACAAGAAGCCGACCTGCAAGGACACGCGTCCGCCATACAAGACGCGGCTCATGATATCGCGGCCTAACTTGTCGGTGCCAAAGGGATGCGCCAGCGACGGTCCCAGGTTGCGTTCCGGCGTATTGCGCTCGATGGGATCATAGGGCGTGACAATGTCCGCGAAGAGGACCGCCAGCACAATCAGGGCCAGGCAAAGGAGGCCAACAACCGCCACGCGATTCCGGACAAACTTCAGGATGGCCAGTTCGTATAAGCCGGTTGGATGTTCGGCGCCTTGCAACTGGCTCATGGTCGACGCCTATTCATAGCGGATGCGCGGATCGACAAAGGCATAGATGATATCCACCAGCAGATTCACAAAAACAAAGGAAGCGGCGACCAAGATCACCGCGCCTTGAATCATCGGATAATCCCGGTTGGAAATGGCGTCAATCGCCAGACTTCCGACACCGGGCAGATGGAAAATGCTTTCCGTGATCACCGCGCCGCCCAGCAAGCCGCCCACCGAAAGGCCGACCACCGTGATCACCGGTATCAAAGTGTTCTGCAGCGCATGGCGGATCAGCACGCGGCGCTGCGCTAATCCTTTGGCGCGCGCCGTGCGCACGTAATCGGTACTCAATACCTCGATCATGCTCGAGCGCGTCAAGCGCGCGATCAAGGCGCTTTGACCCACGCCCAGCGTCGCCACTGGCAGAACGAAATGCTTCCAGGTGCCGACGCCTTGTACCGGCAAAATGCGCAGGCCAACCGAAAAAATAAGAATCAACATCAAGCCCAACCAGAAGGTCGGGATAGAGTAGAACAGCACCGCCACGACAATGCCGAAGTTGTCAATCCAGGTGCGCTGGTACACCGCCGTCACCACGCCGATGACCAAACCCAAACTTGTGCCAATGGTGACGCAGAGAAAGGTCAATGCCGCTGTGAAAGGAAATGCCTTGACGATCACGCGCACGACCGGCTCGCGAAACTTGACCGAGCGCCCCAGATCGCCTTGAACGAAATTGCGCAGAAAGATCAGATATTGCTCGAACAGCGGGCGATCCAGGCCCAGGTTATGGCGGATCTGCTCGATCAATTCCGGTGTGGCGCGGTCGCCCGCCATCACCTTGGCCGGGTCGCCCGGCAAAGCCACCCGCAGCATGACAAAGACGACCGTGGTCACTCCCAGGATCAGGGGAAAGGCGATCAAGATGCGGCGGAGGATGTATTTGCTCAAGTAGAGCGCTTTCCAGAGCAATTGCCCCGCTTTGGCAATTTTGAGTCCCTCCCCGCTTGGTCAGAGTCGGCAGTCAGTATCTACACGACCTTCACGACCCGAAATAAGGAAGGGACTTTCTCAACTTAGCGAATCTCCCCTTCCCCCTTTATAGGCCTGAGAATCGGACATGTTTTCATCAGGCTCGATATCGCCGCAAAACCTGAGATTATTTCGGTGATTCTCGGGCGATCTGATAGGTCGCGTAGACACTGACCGCAGGTCGCCCCTACAAGTTTCGCGATGAAACTTGTAGGGGTCAGCAATAAGCTGACCCGTTGATGTCTTCAAACAAGTCCTCTTCTCGGCCCTTTGTGGAGAAGGGGCCGGGGATGGGGGACATTTACTCCGTCTCGAAGTAAGCATTCCAGTACAGGAAACTCAAGTCCGGATGGATGCGCCAGTTTTCCAGTTCGGCGCGTACACCGGTCAAGGCCGGCGGTACCGCCAAATAGACCCAGGGCGACGCCTCAATGATGTATTCGCTGACCGCTGTCACCGCTTCGTAACGCAAGACCGGATCCAATTGCGTGTCGGCCGCATTCAGCAAACCGGTGAGTTCGTCCGTGGAGAACCAGGCGCGGTTGCTGCCGCCCTTGCGTGCCGGATCGAAGAAGTAAGTCAGGATGCTGGGATCGCTGTAGCCATAAAGCAATAGGAACAGGTCGTGCGTGCCGGTCGTGGTCAGGTCGATCAAAGCGGAGAATTCCAGCAACTGGATCTCCAGCGGGATACCAACATCGCGCCACTGCGCTTCCAGCACTTCCGCCTGGCGGCGCCATTCGTCCGGCGAGGCTGTGGCTAGCGGAACCGACCAGGCAGACCCGTCGGGGTCTTCGCGCAAGCCATCGCCATCGACATCGACATAGCCCAGCGAATCGAGCAGTTCGCTCGCCTTGTCCGGGTCAAAGCTTGGGGCGATCGCGTCCAACTCGGGGTTGTGGCCCCAGATAGTCGGCGGCAGCGGCTGATAGAGCGGCTGCGCCAAATCTTCCCAGGCCAGGGTGACGAATTCTTCACGGTTGGTGGCATAAGCGAAGGCGCGCCGCAGATCCGGGTTGGTCCAGGGATCCTTCGAGGTATTGAAGCCGACATAACGAATCTGGTTCAACTGCGCGATGTGAACATCGATATCAGGATTGGCTTGGGCATCCGCCAGGTTCTGCGTCGGGATGCCTGCCAGCGACACTTCGCCGGTTTCCAGCGCTGCCAAAACGGTCTGCTCTTCGCCGATGAACAGGATCTGCAATGCGTCCAGAAAGACCGGACCCGGGTGATCGTACAATTCTTCCGGCGCCCAGGTGAAATCGGGATTGCGCTCGAAGAGCACATAGTTGTCCGTGACCAATTCCTTGAAGATGAAAGGTCCGCCGCCGACTGGGCTGGTGCCAAAGTCGTCGGGTCCCAGGGCTTCATAGGCCGCTGGCGAAACGATTTCCAAGCCGGAAAGCACGAAGAACAACGGCGCATAGGGCGAGGACAAGTGCATGGTAAAGCTGTAATCGCCGTTAATTTCGACTTCATCCAACAAGCCGATCAAATCGCGACCCTGCGAGGCGCCCGTGTCCGGATTGGCATAGCGATCCAGATTCCATTTGATCGCTTCCGCGTCAATCGGCGTGCCATCGGTAAATGTAGCAAAGTCGATCAGGTTAATAGTCAAAGCCTTGGAATCTTCCGATACTTCCCAGGTGTCTGCCAGGAAGCCGATATAACTCATATCCTCGGCGCGCGCGAACAGGGTGGGATAAATGGCGTAATGCGGCCAACTATGCCAGGACGATACAAATGGATCGAGCGAGGTATTGGAATTGGCATCGGCCACGACCAAAGTACCGCCCTTGCCTTCCATCATGTCTTGCGCCATAACCGCGCCGCTCAGCATCACAAATGCAAGCAGCAGCAGAACAAGAATAGCCAGTCTTGACTTAAACACGTTCACTTCCTCCTGAAATAGACAATACGATCAAAAGCACCTTGCGCTACATTTCTACCGATAAGGCCCCCTTTTCTGAACTGCCCAAACTGCTTATCTTGCGCCTCCGTTCAGAGCGCAAACGCGACATTCCTCGAAGCTCCTGGCCGCCATTGAGCGGCTTGATCCAAGTCAGTCTCGCTTCAGAAAGGCGTCATACGCGGCGCGGCCAATCTCGCCCATCGCACTCTCGACTTCGAAAACACGTTGATGATGGGCCGCCGGCTTGTCCCAGTAAGGCGCCTCATCCCATTCGGTGAAAATCGTCAAAATCACATGATTCCTATCGCCAATCATGATGATACCGCTGTCATTGCGGATGCCACCAATGGTACCCGTTTTGTGCGCGACTTTGACGCCCAGCGGCAAGAAACGCGACAGGCGCAGATTGAATTGTTGCTTGAGCAGAATATCGATGGCGATCTCCCTCGCATCGCCATCGAAGAGTTCCCCGTTATAGATCTTATGCAGCAGCTTGTTCATGGCATTGGCTGTGCAGACGTTATTCTCCGGTCCCTTGCTGAATGCCAGGCCATCACGCAAAATATCATGCTTCGTGCTCCAGGCGATCAACTCATCCAGCGGCAAATTCACAACTTCCTCGGGGAACAAATAGCGCAGCAATTCCTTGCAATTGTGCTTGAAGTAAATCTCGTCCAGCCCGATCTCGCGCATGGTTCCTTCGATAACCGCCGCGCCGCCGAGGGCCTCCACCATCATGTCGGTCGCGGTATTGTCGCTGATGATGATCATCAAAGTCAGCAGGTCGCGCATGGTCGGCTGCAAGCCGCTCTCGAAGTAAGGCAAGATGCCACTACCCAGGCTCTTGTCCTCGTCACTGAGGGAAAGGCGCGCGTCGAGGCTTAGCTCGCCCCTGACGAGCTGTCGGCAGGCGGTCGCCAGTATGGGAATTTTGAAGGTGCTCGCCATCGGGAAGGGCTCGTCGCCGTTAACGGCGACTTGTTGGCCCGATTCAATATGCCAGACCGCCACGCCGACATGGATGTCAGCCGCCTCTGCAATGCCCGCGATTGTCTCAGCCAGGCTCATGGTCAGGCCCCGCCCGCGTAAGGATAGTTGTCACGCCAGGCTTGCTTCGCGACTTCAAGGCGATCCCTTTGCAGGTCGATGCCGATGCCCGTTCCATCAGCCACCGCCAGTGTACTGTCGTCGGCCAAAATAAATGGCGGTTCCGTCAAATCAGGATCAAAATAACGGTCGGTCGCCGAGATATCCGACGGCAAGTTGACCGCGGGCAATGCCGCAAAGGACAGGTTGGCCGAGCGGCCAATGCCGCATTCCAACATGCCGCCAATCCAAAGCGGCAGATCATTCTCGACGCAGATACGATAAATCTCGAGGCATTCGCTGAAGCCACCCACACGCGCCGGCTTCAAGTTCAGGATGCCTATCGCGCCCACTTGCAGCGCCACAAGCAAGTCGCTCGCCGACTTGACGCTCTCGTCCAGGCAAATCGGCGTAGCCATGCGCGACTGCAAAACGCCGTGCTGATAGATGTCATCGTGGGACAGCGGCTGCTCTATCATGAGCAAGTTGAACTGATCCAAAGTTGCCAAATGCTCGGCATCCCCGATACTATAGTCGCTGTTGGCATCCAGCATCAGCAGAATATCGGGAAATCGCGCCCGCACTGCCCGCGCAACCTCGATATCCCAGCCGCGCTTGATCTTCAGCTTGATGCGACAATAACCCTGGTGCAGGCGCGCGGCTACCGCCGCCACAGTCGCATCCAGCGATTCCTGAATGCCGATGCTGACGCCCACCGTCGCTTGTCCCTCCGTTGCGTGCCCGTCGGGCGCATAATGGGCGAAACAGTCGGTCAGGCGCAATTCGTTGCTCTTGGCAAAGGCATCCCAAACCGCCGCTTCCAGCCCGGCCCGCGCATGATGATTGCCGCGGAAGCGCCGAATCAGCGCCGGAAAATCGGTCGGGTGATCCAGAGTCTCGCCGACCACCGCCGGGGCCAAGAACTGTGACAAGATGTGCGTCGCCGTCTCGCTGGTCTCGTGTCCATAGCCGGGCCACAGCTCAATCGAGCATTCGCCCCAGCCTACCACGCCGGTCTCCGTGGTCAACTCCACCAGCACCGCTACCTTGTGCGTTTCTGCGCCGAAGCTGGTCTCAAATGGACGCAAGTAGGGCAGTAGCACTGTGTGCAACTGAACGGACTTAATCGTTATCGGCTTCAAATCATCGTCCTTTTCGCCACGGTTATGCCGCGGAAAGATGAAGACATGGTGCTTCTCGACGGCAGCGGCGTATGAGCAAAGTCCATCAATTATAGCAAGCCGACTTGCCCTTGTAAAACTTAGCGCAGAATAAGTTGCACATCGCCGGGCGAAAGTCTATAGTTGACAGCATTCAAGCGAAGGGACGATCCCCAATGAAAGTTTTCGTGGGCGGAATCGCAACAGAGACCAACACCTTTTCCCCTATGCCGACCGGCATGACTGACTTCGAGGTCATCCGCGCCGCCGACTTGGACGAAACCATGGATCTCGGCGGCTTTGGCGGCGCCTTCAATATCTTCCGCCGTCGCTGCCAGGAACGCGGCTGGAACTACATATTCAGTCTCTACGCCTTTGCCCAACCGGCGGGCACAACCGTGCGCTCGGTCTACGAAAGTCTGCGCGATGAGCTGCTGGCGGCGCTGGAAGCGGCCATGCCGGTCGATATCGTCCTGCTCCCGCTACATGGCGCGATGGTTGCGGAAGGCTACGACGACTGCGAAACCGATATCGTCACCCGCGTCCGGCAGATCGTCGGTCCCGATGTCAAGATCGGCGTCGAACTCGACCTGCATTGCGACCTCACGCAAACCTTGATTGACATGACAGACGCCATCGTCATCTTCAAGGAGTACCCGCATGTCGACATCAACGATCGCGCCGAGGAACTCTTCAGTATCATCGCCGATGCCGCCGAGGGCGAGACCCAACCGACCATGGCCATCTTCGATCCCAAGATGATCGGCCTCTACCTGACGCCCTTCGAGCCGATGCGCGCTTTCGTCGACGCCATGATCGCGCGCGAAAAGGACCCGGCTGTGCTTTCGCTTTCGCTGGCGCACTGTTTCCCCTGGGGCGATGTGCCCAGCTGTGGAACGCAAATGCTGGCGGTCACCGACAACGATTCCGATTTGGCGGCTCAACTGGCGCGTGAATTCGGCGAAAGACTCTTCGCCATGCGTCACGAGCTTGATCCGAATTCGCTGCCGCTGGATCAAGCGCTTGACAAGGCTCTGGCTAGAGAATCGGGCTTGGTTGTCATCGCCGACCAATCGGACAATGCCGGCGGCGGCGCGCCCAGCGATTCCACCTTCGCGCTGCGGGCGCTGCTCAAGCGCGGCGCGGCCGATGTCGCCCTAGGCATGATCTGGGATCCAGTCGCCGTCCAGGTGGCCATGTCGGCCGGAGAGGGCGCGAGGCTGGATCTGCGCCTCGGCGGCAAGATGGGTCCCATGTCGGGCGATCCGCTCGACCTGCGGGTGACCGTCACCGGCATTATCGCCGATATGAAACAGGAATGGACGCAGACCGAGGGACCGGTTGCCATTGACTGCGGGGATTCCGTCGCCCTTCGCTGCCAGGGCATTGACATCATCGTCAATAGCCAGCGCGGACAAGTCTTCAGTCCCACGGTCTTCTCGAACTGCGGCATTGATCCGCAATCGAAACGGCTGCTGGTGGTCAAATCGACCCAGCATTTCTACGCCGGCTTCTCCCCCATCGCCGACGAGATCATCTATATGGCCGGTCCCGGCGCCATTCCGCCGCTCTTCACGGAAATCCCTTATCAGCGCGCCGACCTCAATAAATATCCCTGGGTGGATGATCCCTTCGCCTGAGCTCTACTGCATATAGCCATCCCAAAATCTGAACACAAAAATCGCTCATCTGTGAGATTGCCTATCCAGCTGCAATAGCTGGCATTCCGCAGGCTCGCAGCCGATAAACACTCCCGATGCATAATCTCGCCCCTGCGCTGGGATCATTCCGGATGGATGACCCGGATTGCGCTTCCTTTTGAATGGAAACGCTCAGCAATTCCATAAGTATTAGTCATATGTATAAATACAATACGAATTTCGTTCGTATCCCAATAACGCGACCATTTAGTCGCATTTTCCCAGAACAAACATGCTAATTTGACATCATGCCCGCAAATGAAAGGAGAAGATCAAGCAACGATTGCTGATGACCGATTCCACAGTACGCGGTAATAATGTTCTGTCATGTTAATTGGCTTGTGACAGAAGAAGCCTGCACGACAGATTCGCCGACCTGCTCCTGGCAGGACCATACAAGATTAGACGATAAACTGAAGAAATCAAAAAGGAGTAACACAATGGCTTGGACAACCCCAAAAACCGACTGGAGTACCGGAGAACTGGTTGCCGCCGCTGACCTGAATGCGATGAACGAGAATCTGGCGGCTTTGAGGCAACTTTCAACAATCGTATCCCACACAACGACGGCAGATATCAATGTAGACACGGCCCACGATCTTTTCGAGGACGTCGACAGCAATGACTTGAACCTGACGCTTGTCACTGCTGGCGGAGGTGTGCTCGTTCATTTTCACGGCGTGTTTCACCGTGGAACGAGTAACGACACGGACAACTGTCTTGACATAGTTCTCGACGGCACTCGGCAAGGCGGTGAGGATGGGCTTATGCGGTTCAGAGTAGACAGCCATCGCCGCGTGGAAAGTTTTACTCGCTTGTTCCAGAATCTGGGCGCCGGCTCACATACCTTTAGACTTCAATGGCGAAACTGGAGACATGTAAAACTCTTGGCCGGTGCCCAATTCTGGGTGCGTGAGATCTAGCCCGCTCGCTACAAGTAACATGATCAAGGAGCCCTCGCTCGAGGGCTCCTACTTCCCCGAAAGTCAGTTGCGCCGACTGCCTGCCATTTGCGACACCTCAAGCCACAAGCAGTTCAACTATTTGTGACAAGTCCGAATCTCATAAAGCTCTGAGTCAAATCTGGAAAATGCGAAAAAAGGTCGCGCTTATAGAACATATGTGCTATTCTTTCTCGTGCCGGTAAATGAAAGGAGAAGATCAAGCAACGATTGCTGATAACTGATTCCAAAGTACGCAGTTAAGCCGTTCCGTCGCGCCAGGCGCCTGTCAAAGGACAAGTTCGCGCGACAGTTTCGCCAACCTGCACTGGCAGGACCATTCGAGTAAAGGCAAGAACGTGACCGAATTCGAAAAAGGAGAATCTACAATGGCTTGGACAACGCCAAAAACCGACTGGAATACCGGAGAACTGGTTACAGCCGCCGATGTAAACGCCATCGGCGAGAATTTGGTGGCGCTCAGACATCCTTCAACCGCAGTAGCGGCATACACGACAGCAGAGGATATCAATGTGCATAGTGGCGAATTCGCAGACATTGACAGCGCCAACTTGAACCTGACGATCACAACAGCTGGTGGAGATGTGCTGGTTCATTTTCACGGTGTGTTCATACGTGGATCGCGTAACTACACGGAAAACCGTCTTGACATTGTTCTCGACGGAGATCAGCAAGGTGGCGAGGATGGTCTTATGCGATTCGGAGTATACGACGATCGCCGCACAATTAGTTTTACACACTTGATCCAGGGCCTGAGCGCCGGCTCCCATACCTTTAAACTCCAGTGGCGGAATTCGAATCCGGTAAGAGTCTACGCCGGCGCCCAATTCTGGGTGCGCGAGATCTAGCCTGCCTATCGGCTCGTGATTACCCAAGGCGCAAACTGCGTGGGCGCCGGCGCGCGAGACATCAAGACTGCCCGGCGCCCCGACTCACGCGACAAGAAACCTATCGGTCCAGCGACATCATTAACGAGCCCTCGCTTGAGGGCTCGCGCTTGTAATTCCCGCTCCAGGACCCGCTCAATTCCCCCCCACCTGAGAACAAGCGCCAGAATCGGCGTTGACCGCAAGAAGTAACCCTGTATGGATGATCCTTTCGCCTGAGCTGCATAGCACATAGCCGGCCCCAAAAAAACTGAACAGAAAAATTACGCACCTGCAATACCGCCTTTCTAGCCGCAATGGCTGACATTCCGCAGGCTCGCAGCCGGGTAACACGCCCGATGCGGGATCTTGCCCTGCGTTGAACTCAGCGCGGATGAATAGTCCCTCGGAAATTTGATGGATCTCTGGATAGCAATGATCAGAGAAAGCCGATAACTATTAGCAATAAGTATAAATACCGTGCGAATTCCATTCGTATTCCAATTTCGCGACTATTTGGTCGCATTCTCCTAGAACAAACATGCTAACTTGCTATCATGCTTACAAATGAAAGGAGAAGATCAAGCACCGATTGCTGACAACCGATTCCAAAGTACGCGGTAAAATCGTTCTGTCCTGTTAATTGGCTTGTGACAGAGCAAGCCGGCACGACAGATTCACCAACCTGCCTTTGGCAGAACCATTCGCGATTACACGATCAATTGAACAGATTCAAGAAAAGGAGAACATGAAATGACTTGGACAACACCCAAAACCGACTGGAATAATGGAGAACTGGTTACAGCCGCCGATATTAACGCCATCGGTGAGAATCTAGCGGCGCTGAAACAGCCGGCGACAGCGGCGTACACAACGACGGCGGAGATAATAGGTCGAACGGAGACATTTGCAGATGTTCATAGCAACATGAGATTGACATTAGCCACCACCGGGGGAGATGTGCTTGTTCATTTTCACGGTTCAATGGAAAAGGTTGACCACAGTCTCACGATGCTATATTGTGACATCGATATTGATGGCACTCGTCAAGGTGGAGAATTCGGTATATCAAGAGCTTACATTGACGCGAACGACAGGGCTGTAAGCTTTACCCACTTGATCCAGAACTTAAGCGCTGGATCTCATATCTTCAGACTTCAGTGGAAAGTCCAATATGGGACTGTGGGTGTAAGATTATTCGCCGGCGCCCAATTCTGGGTGCGTGAAATTTAGCATACTCGCCCGCAAGTTTGAACATCAAGCAGCACAAGGAGAAGCAACATCAATGAGCCCTCGCATGAGGGCTCCGATGAACAATCTCTGTGCCGTCAGTAAAACCAGGTAAGTCATGCAAATTGCGCATCAACGTCGAGCCGTAGGGGCGAGCCAAGGCTCGCCCACCGTTCCGGCTAGGTTTTGCGGGCGACCCAGTGGGTCGCCCCTACCGCCGACTATTATTTTGGAGTTGCATGACTTTGTTGGTGCTACTTCTGTGTCTTCGGTGGTGAAATAGCCTGTCATTTTTCCGGCACGAGAGTCGCGTCAATGAAATGCGCCATAGATCGCGGATTTCCGCGGTCAATGGCCCGATTCCCGTGATCACATCGCATCCAGCGCGCCCAGCCCCAGCCCGCGGATCGTCTCATTAAAAGCCGCGACCCTATCGCCCAGATCCGTATTCACCCGCTCGACATGACCATCCAGTTGCGCCGAAAGCTGCTCAAATACCTCAAGCGCCTGACGCGGCGGCGCATAATCGGCGCTATCCACCGATTCAAACAGCGCGTTGAATTTCTCGTGCAAGCCGCTGGGATACAACTGCGACTCGCTGATGCCGGTATTGATCAACAGCGGCAAAAACGCATCCACATCGGCGACAATAGCTGCGGCCGCTGCCGAAACAGCCTCATCATCGCTGCGCGCCTTCCAAGCCTCCACCTGTCCCTTGAGCGCCACCAGCTTGTTGAGCAATTCATTGTTCTGTGATAGTCGATCGCGGATCCTAAGCAGCAGGTCTTTCTGGGCCGCGAAAGCTTCGGCCGGTGTTTCGACTCGTGGATCGGCGCGCACTTCAAAGGTCTGCCGGCAATGCTCCGCGCCGACGACAAGTTCCGCGACATATTCGCCCGGCACGACCAAGGGACCGTCAGGCCGCTCCCAGGAAGCCAGCGAGTCATCGACATCAACCGCGCCCGGATAGCGCAGGTTCCAGTGAAAACGATTCAGCCCGGCCTCTGCCGGAAAGCCATCCGCCTCGGAGGCGCTGCTGTAGGATCGGATCAAAGCCCCATCCAGGTCGCGGATATGCAACTCGACGGGCGCATCGCCTGCCTCCGCCAAATAGTAGCAGAAGACCACGCCAGGTCGTGGATTCCGACCGGCGTTCAAGAAATGCGGCAAGTCCGAATCGTCGCGATATTCCAGCGCCACGACACTGGTGCCGGTCCATCCAAAATTCACTTTATTGGTGTCCTGCTCGCCATACCAGCGGCCAAAGCGGCCATATTCGCGCATGCGCGCTTTTGGCGCCGGCGCGAACAGGTGCGAGCCCTCCGCCGGCAAATCGGACCCTGCTTGATGCAGAGGCGCCAGATCATCGAGTATCCAAAACGAGCGGCCATGCGTCGCCACCACCAGATCTTGTTCTTTGATCACCAGGTCGTGTATAGGACAAACAGGCAAATTGCCGCCCATGGGCTGCCAGTTGTCGCCGTCATCAAAGGAGATGTACAAACCCGTTTCCGTCCCGGCATAGAGCAGACCGCGCCGGTTGGGATCCTCGCGAATGACCCGCGTGAACTCGTCATCCGGGATGCCATTCGTGATCGGCGTCCAGGTCTTGCCATAATCAGTCGTCTTGTACAAATAAGGCCGCGTATCGTCCAGTTTGTAGCGTGTGGCAGCCAGATAGGCGGCGCCCGCTGCGTGTGGCGAGGCGTCAATGATGCTGATCAGCGCCCACTCCGGCAGATCTGGCGGCGTAATCTCTTCCCATTCGCGCCCGCCATCGTCCGATATATGTACCAAGCCATCATCCGTGCCGGCCCAAAGCACGCCGGATTCGTGGTGAGATTCCGCCAATGCGAAAATGGTGCAATAGACTTCGGCGCCGGTATTGTCCCGCGTGATCGGCCCGCCTGATGCCCGCTGCTTGTCGGGATCGTCGCGCGTCAGATCGGGACTGAGCGTTTCGAAGCTCGCGCCCAGATCCGTCGACAGATGCAGGCGATTGCTCGCGACATAAAGCAGGTCGGGATTGTGCCGCGAAAACATGATGGGAAAGGTCCACTGAAAACGATATTTCAGCCCTTCGCTGCCTACACCCCAGCCATACAACTCAGGCCAAACGGTGATATTCCAGACCTGGCCAGTGCGCTGATTGTAGAGCGTCATGATGTCGTTGTAGGCGCGCTGGCCCTGCGGTCCCGAGGCGACAACATAAGCTGGATCATCCGGTTTGATGGCGATATAGCCGCTCTCGCCGCCGCCCGGGGCGTACCAGTCCCGTTCATGGATGGCGCCGTCGATCGTGGCGCTCGGTACGGTAATGGCGGTGTTATCCTGCTGCGATCCATAGACTCGATAAGGAATCTGATCGTCCGTACAGACGTGATACATCTGCGCCGTCGGCTGGTTATAGATGGAGGACCAACTCAGACCGCCGTTGAAGGAAACGCAAGCGCCGCCGTCATTGCCGTCGATCATGCGCCGATTATTGTTGGGGTCGATCCACAGCGCGTGATCGTCGCCGTGTGGAATCGGAATCGCCTCAAACGAGGCGCCTCCGTCAATCGATTTCCAGAAGCTGTAATTCTGCACATAGACCGTGTCTGGATCTTGCGTATCGGCCGTGATATGCATGTAATACCAGGGTCGGGTCCGCAGCAGCGACTGTTCGCTGAGGCGAATCCAGGTCTCGCCATAGTCATCCGAGCGAAAGACAGCGCCATCATTCGCTTCGATCACTGCCCAAACGCGCCCGGCTTGCGCCGGTGATATCGCGACGCCGCTCTTGCCCAGGACGCCCTGCGGCAAACCGGGCTTGCGCGAGACCTCTTCCCAACTGTCGCCGCCATCCATGCTGCGCCACAATCCACACTCGGGACCGCCGCTCTCCAACCGGTGCGGGTAGCGCTGCGCCTGCCAAATCGCCGCGAACAGTATCCGCGGATTATTGACGTCCATGGACACATCGTGCGAGCCGGCGGTGTCGCTCTTGTAGAGCACTTTTTCCCAGTTCTCTCCGCCATCCCGCGAGCGAAACACGCCGCGTTCGTTATTCGGTCCAAAGGCATGGCCCAGCGCCGCGGCGTAGACAATATCGGGATCGCGCGGGTGGACTTGAATCTTGCCAATATGCCGCGTGTCGCTCAAACCCATGTGACGCCAACTCAAGCCGGCGTCGACCGACTTGTAGATGCCATCGCCGTGAGACACATTGCCGCGGATCGATGTCTCCCCGGTACCGGCGTAGATGACGTTGGGATCCGCCGTCGACACTGACAGGGCGCCAATCGCGGCCGTATTGAAATAACCATCCGAGACATTGCGCCAGATCTGACCGCCATCGGTCGTCTTCCAAACGCCGCCGGCACAAGCCCCGAAATAAAACGTCATGGGATCGGAGACATCGCCAGCAACAGCGACGACGCGCCCGCCGCGATGAGGTCCGATGCAGCGGAATTCAAGGTTGTCAAGCAATTGCTGTCGTACGGCCTGTGAGGGGTCTTGACTTGCTCCATCCATTTACACACCTTCCATTCTGCAAAAGTCCTTGTCTTTATCCCGGTCATTAGGACAGTTCATGTTGCAACAAATGATTGTACCTGACCCGAATCTGTCTAGGTTTGTATTTCTCAGTAATTCCAAGAAAACAATGCAATAAAATTCAAGGTGACTGTAGGGGCGAGCCTTGGCTCGCCCACCGCTCCGGCTAGGTTTTGCAGGCGACCCGCCGGGTCGCCCCTACCGCCGATTGTTATTTTCGAGTTGCATGACTTTGTTTGTCCTACTTCTGTGCCCTCTGTTGTGAAGTACCTGTAATGTGTTCGGCAGCTAAGGAACCAGTCGGATTTTGTCCCTTTGCTACTCTACGCCCATGTCAAAAACGCGATTGAGAAAGGCGAAGATATCCACCTGCTCTTCGATCAACTTCGACGTCGCTTTTCCCAAGGCATGCCCGGCTCTGGTCAGGACGCGCAACAGAATGACGTTTTCACTCTCATTAGCGGCTTGCAGGGCGGCGGCGAGCTTCTTGGAATGCATCGGCACGACCCGATCGTCATGATCGGCCGTGAGAATCAGGATGGGCGGATAGGCTTGCCCGTCTTGAATATTGTGCAGCGGACCATAAGACGTCAGAAAGTCGAAATGCTCCTTGCTGCTTTCGGCATCGCCATACTCGGTGGTCCAATAGCGTCCCGAGGTAAAGTATTTGAAGCGTAGCATGTCGATAGTCGGCACGTGGCATAGAATCGCGCCGTATAAATCCGGGCGCTGCGTCATGCAGACCGCCACCAGCAGGCCACCATTGCTCCTGCCCTCAATCGCCAGCTTCCGATTCGAGGTATATTTATTCTCGATCAGCCATTCCGCCGCCGTGTGAATGTCATCGTAGGTGTTCTGTCGGCCAGCAAACATACCGGCGCGATGCCAGGCTTCGCCGTATTCACCCCCGCCACGGATATTGGCGACGACGAATATCCCCCCGTTTTCCAACCAGACCGGCAGCCATTCGCGGTAACTCGGCGTTTGACTGAAGTGATAACCGCCGTAGGCGTACATGATGGCCGGATTGTCGCCATTGAGTTCCAAGCCCTTCTTGCAGGTGATAAAGATTGGAACTTTGGTACCATCTTGTGACGGACAGAATGCCTGTCTCGTTTCGAATCGGTCGGGATCAAACGATGGTACGGTCGTGTCGAAAAACGGTTCCAAGTCGCCCGTGGCAAAGTCATATTGCAGTATTTGTGTCGGTTGCAGGAATGAGGTCCAGGCGATGAACATGCTGTCATCTTTGGCCCCCCCATAGGCGCCGGCTGGCTCGCGCGGGATCACCGCGCCCAACCCGGGCGGCAGCAGCTCGCGCTCGAGCGAGCCGTCTTTGTTGTAAATCTTGATCACATGGCGGCAGAGGCGCATTGCGGTCACCACAAACTGCTGATTGACGATCGCAACGCCGGCGATGGCTTCCTCGCTCTCCGGCACGACATCACGCCAGTTTTCGCTGGCCGGCTTATTGATATCCACGGCGATCACGCGCCAGTTCAATGCGCTGTTGCTTGTCAAAACATAGAAGATATCGCCATCGTTGCCGATGAAGCTGTATTCGGCATCCAGCTCGTCGAACAGCGGTAGGAAGTCGCCCTCGCTGTCAATAGGCCTGTAATACATACGGTTGGCAATCCGCGATTCCCAAGTGATATCGAGAATGAGAAATCGATCATCGGAGCTGACCGAGGCACTTAACTGAATGCCCTTGCGCGCCGGATCATCGTAGATCAGTTTGTCGTCGGCTTGTTGCGTCCCAAGTTTGTGATAATAGACCTGATAAGACACCTCGGGATTGCTCGGGCCTTCATCTGGCGCGCCGTCCGTATATCGGCTGTAATAAAAGCCGGAGCCATCCTTACGCCAGGCTACCGATGAGAATTTCAACTCTTCCAAATCGTCATCCAGATCCTGGCCGCTTTCCACATCTCTGAAGCGAAACTTTACCCAGTCCAAACCGCCGTCCGAAACGGCGTACATCACCAGCCGTCCGTCGCCTGTCGGCTGCCAATCAAAGATCGCTAACGTGCCGTCGTCGCTAAAGGTGTTGGGGTCCACGAGAACGCGCGCCGGCCCGTCTCCCTCTTGCACATAGAGGACGGGCTGTTCCTGCAAGCCATCATTCCGCATGTAGAAGAGCTTGTCGCCGCGCTTGCGCGGAATCTCGAATTTGGGATAATCCCATACCTCGCACAGTCGTCGCTCGAACCTATCACGCCCTTCCAGGCTGGTTAGCACCTCCATCGCCAAGTCGTGCTGCTTCCCCGTCCACTCCAGCACTTCCGGATCCTCGGCGTGCTCCAGCCAGCGATAAGGATCGGCCACCATAGTGCCAAAGAAATCGTCCACGACATCGACCTGGCGCGTTTCGGGATATTCCAGTTTTCCAAACATATTTTCGTCCTTTTCAGTGAACATAGCTTTGTATGCCACTCGAATGTCAAGAAATGCGCATCACTTGCCCATCTACTGGATTTGATAACCCGCCGGCGGATCGACACTCAGCAGGTGCTGCACAAAATAATCCCAGCGACGCCGCACAAAGTAGGGATGCGTGGTGCAAGCGTGCGGTTGATTAGGCATGATCAGCAGATCAAAGTCCTTGTTGGCTTTGATCAGCGCGTCCACCACCACCAGGGTCGACGCGACGTGCACATTCTCGTCCATATCGCCGTGTATCAGTAACAGCTTGCCTTGAAGATTATGCGCGTGGTTTTGGTTCGCGGAAAACACATAGTGCTCGGCCACCGGGAGCCCCATATAACGCTCAACCCAGGTGGCTTTGTCCAGCCGGTGATCATGATTGCCCGCCGACGACACCG
>JAPOWG010000051.1 GCA_026707745.1 Chloroflexota bacterium | reverse complement strand
TTGCCGCTCTGTTCCACCGTGCCGGCAAAGACGTTGATCACGCCTCCGTCTTCAGCCGCTATATTGCCACTGAACTGGGTATCACTGACAATCGCCGTGCCGTTGAATACCTGCAGCGCGCCGCCGGTTTGCGCGGCCGTGTTGCCGTCGAAGCTGCTATTGCTGATGGTGACCACGCTGAAAGCCGAACCTATCGCGCCGCCATCGCCTGCCATATTGCCGCTGAATTCGCTGTCGACCACGATGATTTCGCTGTCCCAGCTATCCAGTACGCCGCCATAGGCTTCGGCCACATTATTCGTGAAACGGCTGTTCACCAATTCCAGCCGGCTGCCGCGGTTCGCGATCATGGCTCCGCCGCTCTTGCTCCGGCCGGTCACGCCATCGACGAAGGTGAAGCTGACCTCATTGTGCGCCAGCCCCGCCGTCAGATGGATATTCTGCAGGGTGAGCGCGCCGCCCCTATCGACATAAAAGATGCGGAATTGCTCGTCCCCGCTGATGCTAAAGCCCGCGCCATCAATGGTGATTTCAGAGAGGACACGCGGCAGTTCGCCTTCCAGGGTGATGTCGGCGCTGAGGGTAATGAGATCGGCGCCGTCGCCGGCCGGGCATTCACCGCGTTCTTCATCGGCGTTCGCGGCTCTGATGGCATCGGCAAGGGTGCAGTCCTCATCCAAAGTGTAGTCGGTCGCTTGCGCGGGCGCGAAGCAAAGGAACAACACAAGGCTCAGTAATATGTAACGCATGGCTAATTCTCCTTAAGTACTATCTTTCTGTTCATTGTAGCACATTACTGCAAGTCATCCGCGCCTTGGTCGCCACGCCATCCCCTGTCGGGGACTTCGCCCTATGTGCCAGCAGATGAACGATTCGCGCCAATGCTGAAACGAAGTGACGACAGGCGTCTGCAGGTAAATGGCTGCGGCTTTGGCGTTGGCGCGCCAAAAGGCTAATTGGCGCTATAGTCTCGATTCGACTCGGGTAAGGCCGGCTGCTGGCTGCAAGGCGAAGGTGGCATGAATAGTGTATCGGGTGGTGACTGGATGGGCGCGGCAGGCGCGGATCGCCTGTGCAAGCTCTTTATGTACGAAATGGCGCTATTGCGATGGAAATCAGAGATTCTGTGGTAAGCAAGGGTATGGGTGGCCCAAGGGTCGACCATTCATTACTTCTGTGTCTCTACGCATCCTTTGTTGATAGACCGCGGTCTGCGGTAGCCAAGTAGGCTTATTGTATTGTGTGAGCGCGGTAGACCGAATTCGCTACCGCAGGGGGTCTACATTACCTCTATGCCCTCTGCGCCCCTTTTTTAATAAACCGCGATTTGCGGTAGCCGAGCAGGTTTATTATTTTGTGTGAGCGCGGTAGCCCAAATTCGCTGCCGCCGAGCGGCTGTGGCTATGTCGTCTCGGTTCTTAAATGCCTCAGTAAGTGCAAGTAAGTCATGCAACACATTGCAAGGTGAATGTAGGGGCGAGCCTTGGCTCGCCCACTGCTCCGGCTAGGTTTTGCGGGCGACCCACCGGGTCGCCCCTACCGCCGACTACTATTTTGGAGTTGCATGACTTTGTTGTTCCTACTTCTGTGTCCTTCGTGTCTTTGTGGTGAAAAAATCACCCGCGCCGCCCATGCGATCGTCTCCAAACAAAACCGCGACCAAATAGTCGCCACTCCACATCCAAATCCTGCTACCCTCAACCCATGACTACTTGTGCCCGCGCCCGGAACCGTCCACTCAAATTGCCAAACGGCCACAAAAGGCGCCAGTTCGCCGAAAAAACTTTTCTCCCGGCGGCAAAATGGCAATAACGCCACAATTTCGCTCTATGTCGCAGAATTTCACACCATATTCTAACCAACGGTCTTTGACCTCCTTTCGGTTCAATTTCTGCTCGACTTGCCCATACGAGACTACTTTCTCGGAGGATCAAAAAAGGCGAGCCAATGGCTCGCCTCTCCGTGCCCTCTGCGCCTCTGTGGCGATTTATTCTCGGTGTTCTCGGTGTTGGCGGGCAGTGTCTACGCGCCCCTCGGCGGTTAAATCCCTTCGTGCCCTTCGTGTCTTTGTGGTGAAAAAATCACCCGCCACGCCCGTGCGCGTCCATAGCCGCCACCGCCGCGATGGCCACGATATCCTCGACATCGTCCCCCGCTTGCAAGACATGCACCGGCGCGCCCATGCCCAGCAAGATTGGACCAATCGCCTCGGCCTCGGTCAGCCGCGAGAGCAGCTTGTAAGACGTGTTGGCCGCGTCCAGATTGGGGAAGACCAGCACATTGGCGTCCCGCACCTGGCTGAAGGGATAGCGATCGTCGATGATATCGATCACGACCGCCGTATCGGCTTGCATCTCACCGTCGACCACGATGTCGGGTCTCCGCGCCCGCACCTGCTCCACCGCCCGCCGCACCTTGTCGCTCTGCGGATGGGGCGTGGAGCCGAAATTCGAGAAGGACAGCATCGCCACGCGCGCATCAAGTCCCAGTGTCTCAGCGAAATCATTCGCCAGTACGGCGATCTCCGCCAGGGTTTCGGCATCAGGATCGATATTGACCGTGGCATCGGTGAAGAGATAAGACCGACCCTCGATCACCATCAGATAGACACCGGCCGCCCGCGTCGCGCCGGCGCGCGTGCCAAAGACTTGCAGCGCCGGCCGGATCACATCCGGGTATTCGTAGGTCAAGCCGCTGACCATGGCATCGGCATCGCCCTTCTTGACCATCAACGAGGCGTAGTAATTGCGCTGCCGCACCAGCGACCGCGCCTTGCCCAGGGTTACGCCCTTGCGCCGCCGCAGGTCGTAGAGCAGATCGCGATATTCGTATTGATTGTCGGCCTCATAGTGATCGAAAGCATCAGGCTCGTAGTTCAAGCCCAGATTATCTATCGTCCCTCGAATGCGCTCCGGCCGTCCCATGAGGATCGGATGGGCGATGCCCTCGTCGCGGATCTGCATGGCCGCGCGGATGATCTTCGGTTCTTCGCCTTCGGGGAACACAATGCGTTTGAGCGATCCCGCTCGCGCCCGATTGATGATATTCTGCCGCACCTGCCGCCCGATGCCCTGGCGGCTGATCAGTTCCTGCTGGTAGTCGTCGATATCCAGTTGACGCCGCGCCACCCCGGAATCCATCGCTGCCTGAGCCACCGCCGGCGCCACCCACAGCAATACGCGCGGGTCCAGCGGCTTAGGAATCAGATAATCTTTGCCAAACTTGATCGACTCCTGCCCATAAGCCGCGAGCACGCTATCCGGCACGTCTTCATGCGCCAATGCCGCCAGGGCGCGCGCCGCCGCCATTTTCATCTCTTCATTGATGCCCGTCGCATAAACATCCAGCGCCCCGCGAAAGATGAAGGGGAAGCCCAACACGTTATTGACCTGATTGACATAATCGCTACGGCCCGTGCCGATGATGGCGTCCGGGCGCGCTTCCAGCGCCAGCTCGGGCATGATCTCCGGCGTGGGATTGGCCAGCACGAAGAGCATAGGGTCGGGCGCCATGCCCTTGATCATGTCTTGCGTCACCGACCCGGCGATAGATAAACCGATAAGCGCATCCGCTCCCTCCAAGGCATCGTGCAGCGTCCGGGCGTGGGTCGGGATGGCGAATTCGGTCTTGTGGACATTCATGTTGTCTTCGCGCTGGTGGTGGATGACGCCGCGCGAATCAAGCATGAGGATATTGTCCCGGGCGACGCCCAGCGATTTGAAGAATTTGCCGGTGGCGATAGCGCTGGCGCCCGCGCCGTTGATGACGACCTTGATATCGTCCATGCGCTTGCCGGTGACCTCCAGCGCGTTGAGCAAAGCCGCGCCCGAGATGATCGCCGTGCCGTGCTGATCGTCATGGAAGACCGGGATATCAAGCTCGTGGATCAAACGCTGTTCGATCTCGAAGCATTCCGGCGCCTTGATGTCTTCCAGGTTGATGCCGCCGAAGGTGGGCGCCAATGCCTTGCAGACTTCAATGACTTCTTCGGCGCTCTGCGAGGTGATTTCGATATCGAAGACATCGACATCGGCGAACTTCTTGAAGAGCACGCCCTTGCCTTCCATCACCGGCTTGGAGGCCAACGGTCCGCGATCCCCCAAACCCAGGATGGCGCTGCCATTGGAGATCACCGCCACCAGGTTCGCCCGCGCCGTCATCTCGAAGGCGGCCAGCGGATCCTTGTCGATCTCCAGCACGGCTTCCGCCACGCCCGGCGAATATGCCAGCGACAGGTGCAATTGACTGTCGAGCGGTTTGGTCGGCGCGATTTGAATCTTGCCCGGTCGCCCGCGCCGGTGATAATCCAGCGCTTCTTGACGCGTAAATGATGCCATGTCGATCATCTCCCCAGAACGATCAGTGGGTCATGTCCCTTATTCTACCGCATCCCATGTATGGAGGTTGCCGTTCAAGATCGTGGAAGGGACAGTCTCGTAGATCCGATAGATTGCCCGCAAAATGTCCTGTTGCAGGAAAAATCTTGAATTGTCAACTCAGCTTGCTGCAAATCGCGTCGGCGAAGTCTTCGGTGCTGACGCCGGAACCGGCCAGGATGTCGGCCGTATGTTCGCCTTCGCTGAGCGCCTCGTAGACTGCGCGTTCGATCCGGTTCGCGATTTCCGGCATCTTCCAGTGATGGCGCACCAGCATCGCCGCGCTGAGGATAGCTGCTGTCGGGTTGGCGACGCGTTTGCCGGCGATATCCGGCGCGGATCCATGGACCGGCTCGGCAATGGCGACCTCTTCGCTCAAGTTAAGCGCGGGCGCCAAACCCAAACCGCCTCCCCAGGCCGCCGCCATATCCGACAGAATATCGCCGTAGAGATTGGGTGTGAGGATGATATCGAAGCGCGTCGGCTCTTTCACCAGCCAGTAGGCTGCCGTATCTACCAACAATTCATCCGTCTCGATGTCGTTATATTCTTGGGAGACTTCGTAAGCCACGCGCCGAAACAGCCCGTCCGTTTGCGGCAGAACGTTACCCTTGTGCACGATGGTGACTCGGCCGCGCCCCTCGCTCTGCGCCAACTGAAATGCCTTATGCGCGATAAGCTCGGTAGCGCTGCGCGTGATGCGCTTGGTCGCGGTGCCAGTATCGCCGGAATCGTCCGTTTGCTCATCGCCGATGTACAGGTCTTCGGTATTTTCCCGCACGACAACCAAGTCTACGCCCTCGCGCGCCGTCGGTACGGGCAAGTAGCGCGTCGGGCGCAGGTTGGCATAGGTTTCCATCAATCGGCGCAGCTTGACGATCGGCGAGGAGTAACCCTCAACCGGATAGGAAGGCGAACTGCAAGCGCCGAATAACACCGCCTTCGCTTCTTTCGCGATGCTTACCGTTTCTTCGGGAAGCGCCTCGCCGGTTGCCTCGAAGGTACACCAGCCAGCATCTGCAGGTACAATATCGAGTTCGGGGAAAAGTTGGCGCAAGACGCAGACCGCCGCCGGCACGACTTCATGGCCGATGCCGTCACCTTCAATCACACACAACTTCACAGCAGACTCTCCTAACAGCGGTCGTCTTGCCCGGCCAATTTTTTCCAAAGACAAGCGGTCTTACAAAACAAATCTATTGGGCCGCGACAACGCGTTTTAGGAAAGCGCAGACGGGAAAGTTGTATATTGTTTACATTTTGTCACATCCAAAACAGTTTGTCGAATTTTGCTCATCTTTTGGGGTGAAATCGCACAAGGGCGCTGCTTCAGTCATACGTGTCTTCGGAGCCGAATTGTCCACTAAACGCTGCATTGGCGGCTGTTGCGCGCTTATTCACTTCTGGCGCATAATCGCGTACAATAGGTATGGAACAGGAAGGAACGCTCCACATTGTCGGAACTCAAACCATGCGTGAGATGCGAATCGGAATTGCCAGTTTCCGAGTTTCCCCATCCCGAAAGCGCCTTTTGCAAAGACTGTACCGACGAAATCGTTAACATCATCCGAACCAAGTACAGCACCATAGAGGCCGCCCATTTCCGAGCCAAGCTGCGTCGCCGCTCTCGCGAAGCCATGGAAGAGTTGCGGCGAAAGATGCTGTGATGCTATAAAACAGCTTCACGCGCTTCTCAGGACCTGGTCTAGCGGTTAAACCTCCAAGCAACTCTCGGGCAAGCGCGTGACAGTCTTCCTCAACGAGCGCCCGGCCGCCCGGCATAGCGATTGAAACCCATGACATCTACCCCCTTCGCCAGAATCGCCGTATGACCGGGGTGCAAGGGCGCCTGATCCTGAAAGATGTGCACGATCGGCAAGGTCACCCGAACGGAAATACCCAGCCGACGCTTGGTCGATACGTTTTTGCTCGAACGGTGCAGCAGGCGTTCGCTGAATAAGAAGAACTCGCCGGGCTGCAATTCCATATTGATCGCTCGCTCGACATCAAAGAACTGCGGATCCGCCATATCGTTAAATGCCATACCCTCTTCGGTTGGAATATGCGGTATCGAGCGGCGGTGCGAACCCGGTATGATCTGGACGCAGGAATTCTCGATCGTGACCTCGTCAATGGCGATCCAGGCGGAAATATTGACCGGCGGTTCCAGCGGCCAGAAATTGATATCCTGGTGCCAGGGGATCTCGGCGCCGCCCGGCGCCTTTAGCCAGAAATTGGTCGCCCATGCTACCAGATCCGGTCCTAACAAGCAGGCGATGCGCTCGATAATGGCCGGATGCGTCGCCAGATCATAAACCACGGGGGAGTCCATATGTCGGGATTGTCCGCGCGATCGCGGATTGGGACCGTCGCTCGTCAATACCCCCGTATCGATCTCCGCCCGTATCTCCGCCATTTCCTCCGGGCGCATCGCCGCGTAGGGTCCCAAATAGCCGTTGGCGACGAAGAAATCGACGTCTTCGCGGCTTAAACGATGGTCTTGCTTTGAAACTGTCATGCCTATTCCTTTCGCTATGAGTTGCGAATGCATTACCTAGCTGGCGGTCACCGTACTGCCATCGGCGGTCTTTTCTACGAGCAGACGCGCTGGAAAAGAATCGCGCAATTCGTCGATATGGGTGATCACCAGGATCAAGTCAAAATCCGCTTGAATCTTGTTGATGGCGTCCACGAGCTTGGTTCGTCCCTCGGCATCTTGAGAGCCAAATCCCTCGTCAATGAAAAGCGTTCGCAAATGGGCCCCTGCCCGCCGCGCCAACAACTTCGAAAGCGCGATGCGGATGGCGAAATTGATGCGAAAGGCTTCGCCACCGCTGTACATCTCATAATCACGCGCGCCCAGGCTGTCGGCAATAGTGATATCCAGCGTCTCCACCGCAGCGCCGGCGAGCGTCTCTCGCTGCGTATTGAAGCCGATTCGCATGCCTCCGTCGGTCATGCGCGCCAACAGAGCATTCGCCTCGGCCTCCAATTCCGGGATTGCCGTTTCGATGATCATCCCCGGCACACCATCGCGTCCGAATGCGATACGCAGTTCCTCCCGCAAGCTCTTTTCCTCCAAGGCCTCTCTCAGGCGTCCCTGCAGGCGAGTTCGCGTTTGGTGCCCGGCGGCGACCGCCTTCAGTTCTTGCTGCGCGATCGTCCTGCGCTCGCGCAGAAGCTGAACTTCGGCCCGAGTTTGATCGAGCTGGCCGCGCAGTTCTCGTTCTTGCTCAACCTGTGCTTCCAGGCGCTTGATCTCGCTCGCGTTCTTTTCCAGATGCCGCTCATCTTCGCTTTGCGCGGCCTCCAGCGCCTCCAATTGCTCCCGCGTCTTGTCCCCTAGTTCTTGCGCTTCCGGCAGATTGATCTGCGCGAATTCCAGGTGTTTTTGACGCCGATCATAAGCGGCAAGCGTCTCGAGCTGCGCTCTGTTGTCAGCATACGATGCCTCGGGGCCCGTAATCCGCGAACGCTGCTCTTCCAGTTGCTTCAACTGACGGCGCAATTCCCCGCCGAAACTCGCCTCCTCGAGTTGCGCTTCGACCTGCGCCAGTTGATTACGTAAGATCCCCAAATCCTGCTCCGCATCGCGTACCGCCTCTATCTGCTTGCTTAAGGCGCCTTTCCGCTGCTGAAGAGCCGGCAAATTCTTGAGTTGCCGGGCCCATGCGTCGACTTCCTTCTGTTTTGCCAGGCTGTCGTCTTCGACGCGCCGGATCTGGTCGAGACAATCGCGGTATCGTTGGCGTTTGGCGTCGCGCTCGTGGGTCAATTGCGCCATGGTCTCGCCTCGATGATCTTCGGTCAAGGCTTGTCCACAAAGCGGGCAGATGGCTCCCTCCGCTGCATCCACTCTTTCCAGGCGCTCCAGACGCTCATTGAGCGCTTGACCTTCGGTCCGCAATTGGTCCAACTGATCCCGCAAAGTCGAGCGCCGCGCTGTGAGCGCTTGAATCGCTTTTGTTGATTCATCCCGCCGCGAATTCAGGTTTTCCAGCTTGGCAAGTTCTATCCTTATCGCATCCAGATCGCCTGTTTCCCCAGCATTGATCTGCGATTCCAACTGCTCGATACGGGCTTTTAAGACCTCGCATTCACGGGTCAACTTCGCCTCTTGACCTGCCAATGCTGTTTCCAGCTTGTGAACCTGAGCATCGAGGGCTTGCTGCTGGGACAAGCTTTCGGCGATTGCGTTCTGGTTTTCGCGCGCGGCCTGCAACTGCTGATAGCCCGATTCAATCGTATCCGCAGCCGCGATGATCTCATGATATTCAGCGATTCTGTCATCCTGCCGCTTGACCTCCGCCTCAGCCGCCTCCATATCAACGCGGCGCGAGGCCATACGGCGTTCCAACTGGCTTCGGTTTTCACGTTCGCGCAGCAGCAGCGCCGACGTATTGGCCAAACTGTCGTACTGCGCGCTGACACTATCCAGCTTGACATGCGCTTCGTCGACCAACTTTGTCAGCGCTTCCAGAGCCTCCCGCAGTTGCGATTCGCGCGAAATCTCTTCGTCGGCCCTCCTGATATCGTGCTCGAGGATGCTAATCTCTTGAGCGGTTTTGCCCAACTGGCCTTTGACAGCCTCCTCGTAAACGGTCCATTTGTCCAAACCGAGAATCTCCGCCAGGATCCGTTTTCGTTCAGCAGGCGTCTTCAGAGTGAAGGCATCGGCGCGTCCTTGTTGCAAAAAAGCTGAATGCACAAAGGTTTCGTAGTCCAGCCGCAGGATTTGATTAATCTTGTCCTGGGATCGTCGGATGCCTTCTGCGTTAATGCGGCGAGGGCTTTCATCCGCTCCCCAGATGAGCAAATCAAGCGTGCCGCGTCTGCCACGTCCGGTCCGTGCCCGTCGCCGCACAACGCGATAGCGGATGCCATCTTGCTCGAAGTCGAGGCTGACCTGCATCTCGCGCTGGCCCTGGTGGATCAGATCATCTTCGCGCCGCGCGCGGGCTTTACCCCAAAGCGCCCAAGTGATCGCATCGAGCAATGACGACTTGCCTACGCCGTTACTCCCGCTGATACAAGCCAAGTCAATGCCGTCGAAACTGATCGGTTTGGGCGCGCGATAGGCCAGAAAATTATTTAGTTCCAGGCGTTTCGGGATCACCTAGGCTTCCCTCGTTCGAGTGTCGTATCCACAGCCGCTCGGCGCCTAACCAGCGAAAAGGTCCCAAGAATGGCGCGCTCACACAAAGTAATAAACCTGCTCGGTTACTACAATTCGCGGTCTAATGAAAAAATGAAGTATAACGCCTGTGACGGGCGTATTTCAAAGGACAGGTGTGTCAAACTCTGCTACAATCAGCGCCATCACTGGACCGGGAGTCGCTTATGCTCACCGCGCTCTACGATGGTCGTTGCATCATCTGTCAATCGACGCGCGGAACCATTTCAGCGTTCGACTGGCGGCATCGCGTCAGATTCATCGATCTGCACGACCGCGACGCTTGGCAACCGCAGTTTCCGCAACTGAACGCCGCCGACATGCTGGGAGCAATCCACGTCATTGATGAACGCGGTGCGGTATTCGCCGGCATGGACGCCACCCGCCGCATGCTGCGTGAATTGCCGCTTGGTTTGCCGATTTGGCTGCTTCTGGGTGCGCCGGGCGCGGATAAGCTGGGCGCCGCCCTGTACCGTTCCATCGCTCGTCGTCGTTACCGGATCAACCGCTTATTTGGCAAGTCGATTCCCGAATGCGATGACGGCAACTGCGAGATTTCGGGCTGAGTTGCCAAGTTTAAAGGCTCATTTGTCCGGGTATACCCAATAGCGCCGCGTGAGCGTGCCGCGCTTATTGTCGACCCGGTCAACGAGGACCCCGCCATTGGCTTCGATAATTTTCCAGGAGCCTGTATTGTCATCATCGCAGGTGATCAGTATATCAGCGATGCCGCGTTGACGAGCCTTCTCGATCGCCAGTTTGCACAGCAGCGAGCCATATCCTTTTCGACGTTGAGAAGGACGGATCTTGTAACCGATATGCCCGCCAAACAGTTTCAGGCTCTCGTTCAGTTGATGGCGTAAAGATACCTCGCCCAAATAGCCCACATTGTTCGCGACCAGCCAATACTGCGTCGCCGGTACCATGCCCGCCAGTGGCTCGCTTTCCGCCTGACACAGCGCCAGCAGAAACTCACCGAAGCGCTCTCGCAGGATCTCGGGATGCCAGGTCGGCTCCTGGTTTTCCGCGATGTACTCATAAACGGCATCAATATAACTGTCCTTGTACGCGAGGGATGGCCGTTCGAGAAAAGCTGGTTCTGGAGTCATTTTGGCAATCAACGCGGTTGGGCGCCGGGGTTCGCGCCCGTGGAGTCTGTTGCGCTTGGTCGTCTAACAACTGGGATTCCGCGCGGCCTCTTCCCCTGAAGAAGGCAAGCCGCAGGGGTTTTGCCTTTAGGCGCTGCTTTCAGCTTCTTGCCCCGCTTCACCCTCGGCGGCGCTGATTTCGGCAACGTCTTCCGGATCGTCTTGATCTTCCCAACTGATGATCCAGATACATGCGCCGGCAACCAACACTGTGGCGACGATCAGCGCGATCCACTGCGAAGTTTCCAAGCCCACGTTACGCGCTTCGTATACCAGCAAGGCGACCATGCCAACTGCCAAGACCACCCATGCCGAAAGCCGGGGATGACGCATAACCCATTTGACGCCGGGAATGTTTTCCATGTGATACAAATCCTCACACCGGATACCTGATCTAAGTATAGCCTCTATACATTTATAGCGACAAGTCTGAAGCTGATGGCCAAAGTCGCGCCGGCGGTTCGGTGGCGGCGTCCCGTAAACTTGCGCGCTTGCGGGCTTCTGAAATGTTTACGAGATTCTTGCAAACCTTCAGTTTTCAAGCTGCGTATAGCACATAGACAAGCACAGGTTTATGTAAACCGCGTCGCTCATGCGACGAGAAGGCTTACTATTTTGCGAGAGCGCGCCATTCTTGGGAACTTTTCGCCGGTTACGCGCCGAGCACCTACAGGAGCGAATTGCAATGAGCAAAGAAAAACGCAAGGTCGAGTGGTCATTTGATTTCGAGAGCATGGGCGACCGTGTCAGCCAGTTCTTTTCGGACATGATCGGCGACGATGTTGAGGTAGAGACCGCCAACTTGATCACGCCAGGAAATGGCGCCGAATCCGCAAGCGTCGAAATAGACTTTTCGGTGGGCAGAGCCAGCCTGAACGCGCTGGCCCCTGACAGCGACAATCTGTTCGAGGCCGAGATAAACTATGTCGGCGAGTATGAATTCGAGGTCAAAGGCGCGGCACAACGTTCTATCAAGTTGCGGCAAAAAGGCCAATTTCCCAAAGGAATCGGTCGCGTCATCGGCAATAACAAAGACCTGCATTGGGATATCGCGCTCGCCCAAAACATCCCATATCAGTTGAGCATGAAAGGCGGCGTCGGCGAAACGGATATCGACCTAAGCCATCTCCTGGTCGATGACATCCGTCTGGAAACCGGAATCGGAAAGATCGCCGTGACCTTGCCGACACAAGATGCGTCGATTGCCGCCAAAGTCAGCGGTGGCGTCGGCAAGACCGATATCGTCATTCCCGATGGCAGTTACGGCAAGCTCGATATTGACGGTGGCGTTGGCGAAGTCATTGTCACGCTGTCGCCGGAGGCGGCGGTTCAGCTCAACGCGACCGCGGGGCTGGGCAAAGTCGACCTGCCAGAGTCCTTTAAGCAGGTCAAGGGCACGGGGCATGTGATCGGTGTAGACGGCATTTGGGAGACCGCCAACTTCAAGGAAGCCGACAAAAGGATCACTATCGACTTCGACGGCGGCATCGGCAGCTTTCAATTGCAGTTTTTCGACGTGCTATAAGACGACGAATAGACTGAAAGGACTCGTCCCGCGCTTTTAAGATGGCGCCGCCGCCGCATCCTCTGGCGGTGGCAAGCCATCTTGCACCATCTTCACCAACATCTGTGTCAGTTGATTGGTCGCCTTCTCGACGGTCAGATCGGGGCAAATAACAGCGATCTCATGGCTGATCATTTTCATCAGGCGGCTTTTCAGCTTCGTCTCGACCGCCGTTAACTTGTCACTTTGTTCGCGCCAAAACAGATCGCGCAGGGCTTGCGCCATAGCCATCGGTTCGCGGGTTTGTATTTGCTTCTGGATTTTCGCCTGGCGGGCGCGATAGTCGTCGGACAATTCACAGGGCGGCTCGGCGAAGACCTCTTCGATTATAGACAGGTCCTCGATTGCCGGCCGAATGTTCATGTCGGTCGCCGCCTCGACCGGGATCATCACTTCGCCTCGCTCGCCGACCAATTCAACGATGTGGTAGGCGCGCGTTTTTCCTTGCAGCGTCAGTTTTTTCTTGCCAATAACCGTACCTGCACCGTAACGGGGATGGATAATCTGGTCACCAGTTGAATACATAAACGTTCTCCCCTACTGTTTTCCTTGTTGTCTTCCTTCAGGCAGATTCACGTAGCGCGGTCCAATTGCTCGCTCACCGAACTACTAAATTCCAAAGCTGCCTCCAATAATTCGTCATCTACTTTCTTCTACGAATGCGCCTTGGTTCCCGTAGCGCCCGCCTGCTTTGTTCTCGAACATCTTCCTGATATTGATACACATTGCACAAAGCGAACCCTCAACACCCATCGCAAAAGTTGTGACAACGACGGGTAAAAGTGCCAGCCGCGATCGACGAGCCATCATTTTCTTTTCAAGTTTTGTGGTCACATGCCGGGGAATGCAGTGGATATTGAGGGAGATTTGATAGAAAGATTCTGTTCGATAACTGTTCACTCGCTTAGCTTACCACGAAAGCCGCATTTTTCCAAGTACGCCAGTCAGGGCGGGCGGAGAAATCGCGTCAACGAACATATAGCGCCGATCGCCCTGCTACAGCAGGCGCGGGAGCCCGCCCTGGAATGACAATAATTTGAGGTCAAGGTCAAATACAGAGCGCCTGCGCTTATAGGTAGGCATCGGGCCGCCGGTCTTCGAACACAGGTATCTTCATCCTCACGCGATTGACCTCGTCCAAATCGATTTCCGCGGTCAAGAGTTCCTCATCTTCGCCGCCTTCAATGAGCACCTGACCCCAGGGATCGATAACCATCGAGTGTCCGCCGAAGGCCGTTCCACCGGTCTCGCCACAGGCGTTGGTCGCGACGATGTAACATTGATTCTCGATCGCCCGCGCTTTTAGCAGCGCGCGCCAATGCTCAACGCGGGCCAGGGGCCATTCGGCGCATAGGAGGATCAGCTTGGCTTGATCCTTCACGGCGTAGCGGCGGAACAATTCCGGGAAACGAAGATCATAACAAATCGAAAGTCCCGTCATGCCCCAAGACAAATCCAGCGCGGTCGGGCTCTCGCCCTCGCCCAGCCACAGGTGCTCGTCAAATAGGCGGAAGAGATGTATCTTGCGATAGGTCCCAGAAAGTCGTCCATCAGCCGCGTGAAGCGCCGCGCAATTCATCGCCGCGCCATTGGCCCGCTCCAGCACTGAGCCATAAATGGCGATGCGGTACTCCTCCGCCAGCGCGGACAAGCGCGCGAAGCTGCCAGCATGCAACTCGTCGGCATAAGACATCGCGTTTTCCAAATCGTAGCCGGTGGTCCAAAGCTCGGGCAGGATGACGAGATCGGACTTGAGATTTCCAGCCTTCGCGATCAAGCTCTCAGCCTTTTCGAAATTTGCCTCGACTTGACCCAGCGCGATGTTCATTTGACCCAGACTTACGGAAATTCGTGTCATGGCAATCACCCGTCTGTTTGCGCCCGAGTATAGCCAAAGCTCTGTCCAGGCGCAATCAGACTTATCGCGCTTGGCTCAACCTACGATTCGCCACCGCAAGGCGGAAATTCGCTTGTCAGCGATCGCGAACCGCCTTACTTTGCAGGTGAACAGGCGCGATGGGGCAAGCACGGAAAGGCGATCTTATGTCTGGCTGCAAACGTATCGGAACGCTGCGTTATATGATGATTCTGGCGATAGTGATTCTACATTTGCCACTGGCTGTCGTGAATGCGCTCGACATCCAGGTCGACGAGAACTGTAGCTTGCGCGATGCGATCAGATCCGCCAATTGGGATAGCTCCATTGGCGGCTGCCCGGCTGGCGACGGCATCGACCAGATTCTGCTCTCACAAGATATCACGTTGGCAGAGAAGCTTCCCGATATCTCGTCCATGGTCGCCATCAATGGCAATGGCCACACCCTCAGCGCTGCAGATCGATATCAGCACTTTGCCGTGAAAGAAGACGCCACGCTCTGGCTAAACAATATCGTTCTGAGCGACGGCTATGGCGGTTATTATTCGTCAATCATTAACCGTGGCCATCTGATCATCCAGGACAGCCTGATCCAGGACAATCATGCCGATCAAAGCGCCGCAGTCCTCATGAGCCATGGCAATCTCACGGTCAGACGCAGCATGCTCTTGGACAACCGCAGTGGCTGGCACGGCGTCATCTCGTCCTCCGGCGAAACCACAGTTGAACACAGTACCATCAGTTCCAATTTGGGACCCGCCGTCAACGGGGGCAGGACACTGAGAATCAAAGACAGCACGATCAGCGGCAATCGCCGCGACACATTGAACCGAGCCGCTATTGAGATGGGCGAGGGTCACTTGAACTTGGACAATAGCACGGTCAGCGACAACGAAGGCGGTGGAATATCAATCACGGGCGGCAGCGCCTTTATCGACAACAGCAGCATCATTGGCAATTTCGAAGGCAGAGGAGTTTCCCTTTACGATGCCCGTTTCGTGGAAATCACCAATAGCACTATCAGCGGCAATCAGAGCGACAGACGCGGTGGCGGGCTTTATGTCAGCGGCGATTCCCATGTCACCCTGCAGCACGTCACACTCGCATTCAATACCGCAGAAAGTGGTGGCGGCATATACCGGCGCGAAGGGTCGATCAAACTGATCAACAGCATCATAGCGGGCAATCAACCCGTAGATTGTCGCGCCATCCTCGACCAGAACATCAGCAATCTGATCGAAGACGGTACCTGTTTGCCAGCGTACGCTGGCGATCCTCTTTTGCTTCCTTTGACCGGCGACCCCGCCTTTCATCCGCTCGCGGACGGCAGCCCCGCCATCAACAGTGCCGATCCTGACCATTGCCTTGATAAGGATCAAACGGGAATCGGACGTCCTGACACAGCGGACGGAGGCTGTGATATCGGCGCCTTCGAATCCCAAACCGGAATCGCGGCAGAGCCCACGCCGGCGCCAGCCTTGTGCACGCTCGCCGATACCATACACGCTGCCAATACCGATCAACCCGTCGGCGCCTGCCCGGCCGGGGACGGCCACGATACGATCATTCTGTCGGATTTTATCAGCCCGGAAGACTACAGATTCTTGCGTTTGGAAAATGAATTACCGGCGATCACTTCCGAAGTGACAATTGAAGGAAACGGCAACGGCATCAGCGGGCAGCACAAGCATCGCATCTTTCTTGTCGACGGCGGCGAATTGACCCTCAAAGACATACGCCTGCATGCCGGTAGCGCAATCATGGGCGGCGCTATCCATGTCAGGAATCAAGGCAGCGTACAGATCAACGACAGCTCGATCTGTCGCAACATTGCCGACGAAGATGGTGGCGGCATTTATGTTGATGGAGCCTCCTTCCTGTCCATCACCAACACAACCATCTGCAAAAACGAAACAAGTGATGACGCCGGGCGCGGCGGCGGCATTTACCTTGCAGGAATGTCGACGCTCGAAGTCCATAGCAGTGACTTTGTAGACAATTTCGGAAATGACGAAGGCGGCGCGATTTATAGTGATGGGTCGAATGTGACCATCCTGGATAGCGCATTCAGCGGGAACAGTTCTCGTAGGGAAGGCGGCGCTATAGCGGTATACAACGGGACATCGCTCTCGATCACAAGTAGCGCCATTGTCAGAAACGAGGTCGGATTCTCGGGCGGCGCTATTGCTGTCTCGGATTCAACACTTTCTGTCAGCAATAGCACCATCAGCGGCAACCGCGCTGAGGGTCTCAGTATTGAATTCAGCAGTGTTGGCGGCGGCATTAAATCTTCAAATAGCGCTGTCACACTCACGCATGTCACGCTCACAGACAATTACGCCAATTGGGGCGGTGGGATACACATGTCTAGCTATGAAGATTCGTCCAGGCTCAAATTGCTCAACAGCATCCTCGCTGGCAATACTGGAGACGACTGCAGCTTGGACGAAGGTGAATTGCTCGTAGTCAATGTCGGTAATCTGATTCAAGACGGCTCATGTGATGCTGATGTCATTGGCGATCCACATTTAAGGTCGCTAACGGGTTTGCGTCCTCATCACCCGCTCTATCCGAACAGCCCGGCGCTTGGAAACGCCGATACTGCGCACTGCTCCCCCACCGACCAGCTAGGCAGACCCCGCCCACAAGCCGGCGGCTGCGATATCGGCGCCATTGAATCCGCCCTTGAACTTCAGCCGACGCCCGCGCCCACGGTCTGCACGCTCTTTGACCAGATCGTCGCAGCCAATCGCGATGCAGCCTATGGCGCTTGCCCGGCCGGGGAGGGCGCCGATACCATCGTACTGAAAAAAGACATTGTGCTCAGCGAAGCGCTACCACATGTTACCTCTGCCATCACAATTGAAGGGCAAGGCCACAGCATCAGCGGCGCTAACGCCTTCCAAATCTTTTATGTCAACCGCGGCGGCAAACTCGCGGTAAACAATCTCATGTTTCGGGACGGCGATGCCTGGATCGGCGGCGCGATTCATGTGCAAAACGGTGGCGAACTGAAGGTTTCCAACAGTGAGTTTTCCGGCAACGCCGCCGTGGCAGGAGGCGCGATATCGGTGTGGAGCGGCTCAATCTTGGTCATCGGCGACAGCATCTTTCGGGGCAACCGCGCGGAAGAAAGCGGAGGTGCGATTGAGATTTACGGATCTGATACTGAAGTGACCATTGAACGCAGTTCCATCGTCGAAAATCGTGCCGGTTTTGAAGGAGGCGCGATCGCAAGCTTGTTTGCCGACGTGGATATTATCAACACGACAATTAGCGACAACTCGGCTGAAGTAGGCGCAGGTCTGTCGCTTGGCGGACCAAAAAGCCATCACTTGCTACAGCACGTCACTTTGACGCAGAACAACGCAAGGCGGGGCGCCGCGCTAAGTTCGGGCGCCAACGTCTACATCCGCAACAGTATCGTGACAGGCAGTATCAGCATCAGGGATTGCTACATATTATGGGCCACATCGACCAATATCATCGAGGACAGCGAGTGCCTGGATGTGATCAAAAGCGATCCCAAGCTTGATGATCTGAGCGGCGAAAACCTCTATCATCCACTTTTAGAAAACAGCCCCGCCATCAATGCGGCAGATCCCCATGATTGCCCGCCTCTCGATCAACTCGGCAATCTGCGCATGCAAGACGGCGTTTGTGATCTTGGCGCGGTCGAATATCAAGAAAATGTCGCGCTACCGTCACACAGTTCCAATGATGCCTGTTCGCTCGCCGACCAAATCCGCGCCGCCAATACCGACCAAGCCGTTAGCGGCTGCCCGGCAGGTGAGGACGCGGACACCATCATCCTTGACCGGGAAATTACACTCTCCAACCCGCTGCCACCCATCACATCGGATATCACTATCATAGGCGATGGCCACAGCATCAGTGGCGGCAATCGACAGCGCATTTTCCAGGTGGAAGGCGGCGCGCTGACCATCCATGACCTGACATTGATCAACGGAAATGCTTTGCGGGGCGGCGCTATCCTCGTCCGCGGCGGAGGTGAGCTTAGCATAACCGTGAGTCGCCTCTGTGGTCACCAGGCCTCTTACGGCGGCGGCGCCATATATGCCGAAAAAGCATCTGTGCTTTCTATCAGCGAGTCCAGATTCTGTCTCAACGGCGCTGTCGACTGGGATGCCAATGGCGGCGCGATCTACCTGGACGAATCTTCATCCTTGGATATGGAAAACAGCCAGTTCGACGACAATCACACGCCGAAGGCCGGCGGCGCCATCTACAGCCGCGCCTCGACGCTGAACATCGATGACAGCGCTTTCACAAACAACCGTTCCGGCTACAGTGGTGGCGCCATCGCGGCTGAAGCCGAATCTTCGCTTTCCATTCGGGGAAGCGCCATTGTGAACAATTCGACCGATGCGCTGGGCGGGGGCATCATGATCGATGGTTTTTCAACATTAGACATGCTCAATAGCACGGTGGCTGGCAACGACGACTGGCAAGGTAGCTGGGAGACCGATAGTCGCGGCGGCGGCATCTACAGCCGGGACAGCGATGTCACGCTCACCCATGTTTCGTTTGTCGCCAATAGCGCTGATAGTGGTTCTGGTCTCTATGCGTCGGGCAAACCAGACAGGACCGAAATCAAGCTCTTCAACACCTTCTTGGAGAGCAATGACTCTAGTTGCCACTTTGAACCGCTCGACATCTTGAAAGACAGTACAGGCAGTATTGCCGATTATAAGTCTTGCGATGGAATACACTGGGATTGGCTTCGGGTGGATCGGCATCTCTTGACGCCACCCTATTATTCTTTCCGTGACGAAAGTCCGGCCATTGACGCCGCCGATCCGCGTTATTGCCCGCCCACCGACCAACTCGGCAACCCGCGCCCGCAAGGCGACGGTTGCGATGTCGGCGCGCTTGAGTATATGGGAGAGTAGCGTTTGAGGAAACGGGGTCGGCTCAGTTATTCAGACCGATGGAAACGAACTTCTGATCCATGTACTCGTAGAGACCCTCTTGCCCGGCCTCGCGGCCGAATCCGCTGGACTTCGTGCCGCCGAAGGGCGCCTCGGCGGTGGCCGGCACCATGTCATTGACGCCGACGATGCCAAATCCCAAGCCCTCATAAACTCGCGTCGCCGTCGACAGATCCTTGGTCATCACATAACCCGCCAAGCCGTAAGGCGTGCCATTCGCCATTTGCAGCGCTTCGTCTACCGTAGAAAAAGTATTGACCGCCATCGCCGGTCCAAAGACCTCATCGCAACCGAGCTGCATGGTCGCTGTGACATCGGTCAAAACCGTCGGTTGGTAGAAATAACCCTGTTCAATTGGCGGGCGTCCGCCACCTATGACAAGAGCAGCCTTCTTTTCCAGCGCGTCGTTAACGAAGCTTTCGACTTTATCGAGCCCGGCGCGGCTGACCATCGGTCCGTTGGTCACGCCGGCATCCATCCCATCGCCGACCACCAGTTTCTCGGTCTCGACGCGGACGCAATCCAGAAATTCTTCCAGCGCCGGCTGTTCGACATAGAAACGCGTCGGCGAGATGCAAACTTGTCCGTTGTTGCGGAACTTCGCCATGACGCCTTGCTGCGCCGCCCAGGCTATATCGCAATCGGCGAAGACAAGCACCGGCGCGCTACCGCCTAATTCCATGCCCAGTTTCTTGATGCCCTGGGCAGCCTGACGCATCAGGATCTGTCCTACCCGCTGCGAACCGGTGAAGCTGACCTTGCGTATGCGCGGATCGGACATGATCGCGTCGCCCATGACCTGTGGGTCGCCGTTGATCAGGTTGACGACGCCCTTCGGCAGGCCTGCCTCGACCATCACATTAACCAGCGCCATTGCGCTCATCGGCGTCAACTCGCTGGGTCGTCCAACGATGGTGCAGCCGGCCGCCAATGCTCCGGCCCATTTGCGCGCCAACAAATATGCCGGGAAGTTCCAGGCGGTGATGGTCGCTACCACACCCAGCGGTTGCGGCAGTGACAGCAGCCTTTTGCCCGGCTTGCGTGCGGGGATCGCGCGCCCGTAGGCGCGTTTGCCCTCCTCGGCGAACCAGTCAAAAAGATCGGCGCAGGCGCCCCACTCGCCCCTCGCCTCGCCCAGGGGTTTGCCGCATTCCGCCGTCATGATAGGCGCTAGTTGATCCGCTTGAGCGCGGATAGCATCGGCGATATCGCGCAAGATCTGACCGCGCTCATAGGCGGTCATGCCTTTCCAGCGAGGCAGCGCTGATTCCGCAGCGGAAATGGCGCGCGAGGCCTCGTCCGCGCGGCCATAAGGCACGTCCGCCACTTTCTTCTCCGTAGCAGGATTGATCACCGCCCAGGTCACGCCGTCAGAAGCATCCGTCCATTCACCGTCGATCAGCATTTTGAACCGCATGGTGCCGCTCCTTCCCAACAACGTACAGCCGCTCGGCGCGTAACCAGCGAAAAAGTCTGGCGCGCTCACACAAAATAGGTCGACTTCTCGTCGCATGAGCGACGCAGGTTGTCAAAAAGCGTGGCAATAGGCGAACGGTCCTTGCATGTCTTGCGACACTGGAACCGTTCGCCTGCCGCCATTCCCCCCGCTCATACCAGCGTCCCTTGCCAGCGACCTGCAAGCCACTTCGTCCGTCTTAAAAGGAGAGGCGGCTCTCATCGATCATCAGGGACATTCATGGTTTGGTCGTACACGCATCAAACCTAAACAAGTATTACGTCAAGTTGCTCATTATGCAACATTGTTGAAAGGATTGCCAATACCAATCTTGAAGTTCTCATAATTTGCTCATTTGAGATTGAAATCGTAGCCCAAACGAGCCGACAAAGCCGCGGCGATGCTCACTACGACTGACCCAAATTCATCAATTCTTTCCAGCGTCACGCGCCCGGCCGGTCCGCTGATACCGATGGCGCCGACGAGCGCGCTTTTGTGGTCATAGACCGGCGCCGCCACACAGCGCACGCCATAGTTGTATTCTTCGTCATCGATGGCGTATCCGCGTTTGCTAGTTTGCGCTAACTGCGCCTCCAGGGTCGAGCGATCGGTGACCGTGCGGTGTGTGAAGGGCGTCAACTCATCCGGGATGCGGCTATCGCCGAATGCTAACAAGATTTTCCCCAGCGCCGTGCAATACAAGGGAGAAAGCGTGCCAATCTCCGATTCCACGCGCAAGGCGGCCGTTGACTCCACCTGGTCGATATAGAGCGCCTGCCGCTGCGCCAGAATCGCCAGATGCGCGCATTCGCCGGTTTTATCCACCAATTCGTGCAGGTAGGGACGCGCATGGTCTCGCAAGGTAATACGGTTTAACAAATGCTGCCCCAGCGTGACCAACTGAGGTCCAAGCAAATAGCGCGCGGTGAGTTGGTCTTGTTCGACGAAGCCGTATTTCGCCAGTGTATGCAAAAGGCGCGACGCGCTGCTCTTATCGATCTCGAGTTGCGTGGCGACCTCGGTCGTGCCCATGCCGTTGCGCGAATGCTCCAGCAAGTTCAGGATTTTCAAGCCTTTCGCCAACGATTGAATCTCTGCCATGTACGCTATCTCAATAGTTGCAACCCTAGTTGCATAATATGCAACATGCGTTGCGCAGGTCAAAAATTGTCTCTCATTAGTTGACAATTATAAAACACTGTTGTATTTTTAGCAACATACGGCTCGTTTGACTCGGCTTACTTGCAAGCGATAGTTGCGTTCGCGTAGTATTTGAGGAGGTGAGGATGGCAAAATCGGTCCGCACATGCTTTTCTGCAAATCACAAATCATGACGGAGAACAGGACATGTTGAACAAACGCTTGCTTACCGCTTTACTCTTTATTTTGGTCTCAGCCTTTCTGGTTGCGCCGGCCATGGCCGACGACCTGATGGGTGATTTCACTGTTTCGCATTACTTCGGCGGCTTCGGCGGCGAATATATCGATGAAATCGTTGATGGGTTTATCGCCGCCAATCCTGGCCTGATGCACGCGGCCAGCCCGGTTGATCACGAACAATTCAAGACGTCGATTCTGGTGCAACTGGCTGGCAACAACCCGCCCGATACCTTCAGCTACTGGGCAGGCGCCCTCATCCAATCCATCGTCGATGGCGAGCGCTTGCAGCCCATAAACGACATCTGGGAAGGCAACGACCTCGGTTCGCAATTCCCGGGTGCGATCATCGACAACGCATTGACCTACAACGGCGACATTTACGCGGTTCCTCTGACCTTGCATTGGGTTGGCATGTTTTACAACACGGCGCTCTTTGAAGAGGTCGGCGCCATGGTCCCGACCACCTGGGACGAGATGGTCGATGTCGCCGAGAAGTTCAAGATGGCGGACATCCCCGCTTTTGCCTTGGGTTCGATCAATCGCTGGCCCGGTCAGTTCTGGTTCGATATGATCTTGCTGCGCAGCGCCGGCAACGACTATCGCAATGAACTGATGAGCGGCAACGCCTCTTACACCGACGCCGAAGTCCTCCGCGCTTACAGCTTGTGGAAAGAATTGGTAGACGCCGGCTATTTTGTCCCGGACGCCAACGCCTACGACTGGGACGAAGCCGCCAATCAAGTCGCCAACGGTGAAGCCGCCATGACCCTCATGGGCACCTGGATCGGCGGTCTCTACGCCGGCAACGATATGGTGGCTGGTGAAGACTTTGATTACTTCTCCTTCCCCACCATTGACGAGGATATACCGCGCGCATCACTCGGTCCCATCGACACTTTTGTGGTCTCGGCTGGCGCCGCTAATCCCGATGCCGCCAAAGCATTCCTGGTACATCTGACCGATCCGGAAATCCAGTTGAAGTTCGCCTTGGGCGCCGGCAATCTGGCGCCAAGCCTTGCGGTCGATACCAGCAACTACAATGATGTAGTAGCCCGCATTGCTGCCGAGATCGCTGCCGACCCCGCATTTGCTTTCAATTACGACTTGGCGACCCTGCCCGCCGTTGCCCAAATCGGCTTGGACTCCTTCCAGGAATTCATGGCCAATCCGGGAGATTACGAAGCTATGCTGGGGCGGGTGCAGGAAGCCGCCGCCGCTGAATTTGCTGCCGCAATGGGTGGCTAGGTAGCATCGTTCACGGCAAAGACATTGGGTTAGCCAGGGGCTAACCCAATGTCGAATCTCAAAACAGGGCGGCTCATTGAGCCGCCCCTACAAGTCCAATTGTTTTCGGGGGGCTGACCGCCTCTCGTTACTGTCTGCGAAGCGCGTGGAAGTGCCATGCAACGGCGTCATGGATGGATTATACCTGCGAGTTTCCTGCTCTTCCCCTTGCTCGTTTATTTCATTTTTGTCATTCTGCCCACACTGAACTCGCTCTACTATTCCTTGACCGATTGGGGCGGGTACAGCGTAGACTTCAATTTCGTCGGACTCAGCAACTTCGAAAAGATCTTCACCGATCGCCTCTTCAGCAACGCCATTAAGAATACGGCGATCTGGTCGGTGCTGGCCATGACCGTGCCGACCTTGCTAGGCTTGGCTCTGGCGCTTGCATTGCAGGGCAAAAGCCGCCTCAACACAATTTACAAATCGCTCTTTTACCTGCCGATCTGCCTCTCGCCCATCATCATCGGCATCATTTGGGTATGGCTCTACAATCCCAAGTTGGGCATCGTCAATATCTTCCTGCGCGCCGTCGGTCAAGATCATCTCGCAACCGCCTGGCTGGCGAACCCGAACACCGCGCTCTATGCTGTCTTCATCGCCTGGACCTGGCAGCAAACCGGCCTGACGATGGTCATCTTCCTGGCTGGCTTGACCTCGGTGCCAACGCCCCTGATCGAATCGGCTAAGGTCGATGGCGCCAACTATTGGCAGACCCTGCGCAAAGTCATCATCCCCATGCTGCGCCCTGCGACAGTAGTTGTCCTGGCGCTGACGGCTATCAACGCCCTGAAAAGCTTTGAAGTCATCTGGGTCATGACTAAAGGCGGGCCTTTCAACCGCTCCGATACGCTTGCGGTCTTCATGTACAAGGAATCTTTCAGCAAATACAAAATGGGTTATGGCAGCTCCGCCGCCGTCGTGCTCTTTCTTATGACGCTGGTGATCATCGCGCTTTATTTCCGTCAAACCTCCAAAGCGGAGGAACTCTATGACTGAAACGCAAAAGAAGCCCATGAACTGGACGCGGCTGCTCGGATACGCCTTGCTCTATCTGCTGCTGACCCTGCTGCTGATCCTGTTCATGACCCCAGTCTATGGCGCGATTGTTACCGCATTCAAGTCGCAGGCGGAGGTCTCGGCCGGCGGATACTGGACGCCGCCGACCAACCTAGCGGGCGAAAACTTCGCGCGGGTTATGGATCCGGAACAAGGCAATCTCGGTTTGTACCTGGGCAATTCGCTCCTGTTAACGATCCCCGCTTCCATATTTTCCATCGCGCTGGGCACGCTGGCGGGTTATGGACTGGGCAAATACAATTTCAGGGGCGACGGCCTGCTCTTCATCTTTATCGTGGCGGGCATGTTCCTGCCACCGCAGATCGCTTTAATCCCGGTCTTCCGCCTCATGAATGACATTGGTCTTTACGACACTATCTGGGCCGTCATCATCATTCACACCGCCTTTGGCATCCCCATTTGCACCCTGGTCATGCGCAACTTTTTCCAGATCGTGCCTAATGCCCTGCGCGAAGCGGCGCTGATCGACGGCGCCAACGAATACAAGATCTTTTTCCGCATCATGCTGCCATTGACGCTGCCGGCGCTGGCGGTGCTGGCCACCCTGCAATTCACCTGGATCTGGAACGACTTTCTGTGGCCATTCATCCTGACACAAAAAGCCGACAGCCGTACCATCATGGTCGGCATCCTCAACTTGACCGGGCAATACACCGTCGATTGGGGCGGGCAAGCGGCGGCCTCGCTGATTGGCTCACTACCGACGCTCTTCATCTTCATCTTCCTCCAGCGCTACTTCATCCGCGGCTTGACGCTGGGCGCGGTGAAGGGATAACCTGCGCTTCGCGCCCCCTTGCGGCGCAAACGGACGCTTTCACCTACGCGACGCCTACTTTCTCCCGGGTCTGGCGGTTAGGCCTTTACACTCTATAATTGAATGGGCCGGTACGGGTATGGGACTGTTCTGTGCCGATAACGGGCCGTTCAGCGCGATCCATGATATCTCGGATCGTCTGGTTATTTGGGGGAATGGAAGGGCGCAGGTCGGGCGCGCAAGATTCGCTTGACCTGCGCTTTTCCGCCGATCTTTGCAGGGGCGGAGGCTATGCGCTAGAGTACCCGAGTCGGGGATGCAAGGCGTCAGGATGTGAAACGATATCCGAGCGACATATGACACGGTAGCGGAACGGCCTGTGATCTCGACGCAACAGAATCCGCATTTGCAGAAATGAGAGATAGCGTATGAGCTTTACAATCGACAGCCTTCCCTTTTCACAGCCCGGGCGCTTCTACCGCGGCAATTTGCATGGTCACTCGACCAACTCTGACGGCGCCTGGAGCCCGGCCGAGTACGTTCGGCAATATCGTCAGAACGGCTATGACTTCGTGGCGCTAACAGACCACTGTACGGACATTCACGGCTACGATATCAGCGATACGCGGCAATTCCGCAGTGACGATTTCACCACGCTGATAGGCGCCGAACTGCATCCGGGGCGGATCGAGTCGGGCTCGGCCTGGCATCTGCTGGCGGTTGGGCTGCCGCTGGACTTCGAGACGTATCGCCCGGGCGACAGCGGCGCCAGTGTCGCGGCGCGGGCGCAGGAAGCCGGCGCTTTCGTGGCGGCGACGCATCCCAATTGGTATGCCCAGACTGTGGCCGACTTTGAAACGCTGGGCGCGGCCGACGCGGTCGAGTGTTACAACGGGTCCGGCGATGTGAAGAGCGACCGAGGCGCGAGTTGGCATTTCATTGACATGCTTCTGCATCGCGGACATCGGGTCGGCGCCATCGCCGTTGACGACTTCCACACGGTGGGAGACATCGGCGATTTCATGTGCGGATGGGTTCATGTCAAGGCCGAAGTTCTCACGCCCGAGGCCGTGCTGCGGGCCCTCAAGGCCGGGCACTACTACGCCAGCACGGGCCCACAGTTGCATCATGTCGAGTTTCGGGGGAGCGACAAGTTGGTGGTTGAGTGCTCGCCAGCGAGGCAGGTCCTGGTCACGAGTGAGCAGGCGGGCGCGCGGCAAGTCAGCGGCGGGGCGCTGGGAGGCGCCGAGTTCGACTTGAGCAATGTCGATTCACGCTGGCTGCGCGTGACGGTGCGGGATGAATGCGGCGGGCGAGCCTGGACGAATCCGGTCTGGCTGTGGTGACAGCACCGTATTATTACTATTAGTTTTCCGCCGACACTCTTCATCTTCTTCCTGTGCCACTTCATCCGCGCTGACGCCAGGCGCGGCAAAGGGTCGCCAAATCCAACACTCCAAATATTGGGGGAAACCTCCAGTAATATTTCCCGTATACTGTTTAGGAACAGTGTATTGGTTAGTAATAAGAAGGAGGGAAAGCGGATGAATTTCGAGAATCTGATGACAGCACTCTATGAGTTTGATGCGTTGCGATCTGACGATGATATGCAGCAGGGTGTTGTCGAAAGAATAAAACCGGAGCGAGCGGAAGGCTGGCCACTTGAGTTGAATCCGCACCTGCGCGAGTCTCTGCTACAGGCGCAAATTCGGAAGCCATATCTGCATCAAGCAGAGGCGATAATGCGTTCACTGGAGGACTACGATATTGTACTCGAGTCGCCAACAGCCAGCGGAAAGACGCTCGCGTTCACCGCGCCAATGCTGCATGCATTGCTGAAGGACCATAGCGCCCATGCCTTGATGATTTATCCGATGAAAGCGTTGGCATTCGACCAGCGCCTGCAACTACGGGAAATCTGCGGGCCGCTTGGTATCGAGTCTTGGCCCTACGACGGTGATACAGATAAGGAGCACAAAGACGCAATGCGCGCTGCCCCGCCGCAGATTCTGCTGACCAATCCAGAATACCTGAATAGTTCGTTTCTGGCTTATGCGGATAAATGGAGAAGTTTCTTATGCAATCTGCGTTTTATCGTAATTGATGAAATGCACGAATATCGCGGTTTTTTTGGCAGCAATGTGGCATTGTTGCTACGGCGCTTCTTCTTGCAGTTAGAGCGGTTGGGTGCGCATCCGCGGGTATTCCTATCCACAGCGACTTGTGCCAACCCGGTCGAACATGCCAAGAACCTCACTGGACGGGATGTCAATTTGGTGCAAGCACGTAACGTGCTACGGCCTCTACGCCACTTCCTTTTCGTCAAGCCTGAAATACCCGAACACCTTTATCGGGCTATTTTCCAACTGCGTATCGAAAACGCCGCGATGGCCATTTTGCAATCAGGTTTGCAAGCGCTAATCTTCTGCCCGACCAAGCGCTTCCTGGAAGATGCCTTCCGCAATTGCCAAACTCGGGCCAAGGACCTTGGCTATGATGATAATCAGCTATCAATCTTTCACGCTGACCTTAAGCACAATACTCGACAGGATATTCAGCAGAAAATCAAAGATGGCGAAACGCGCGTCATATTCACGACCAACGCTTTGGAACTAGGGTTAGATGTCGGTGGACTAGATGGGGTTGTTTTGGCAGGCTTCCCATCCAATATCATGTCCGCTTGGCAGCAAATTGGGAGGGCCGGCCGAGGTTGGGACAGGGATGCTTTCGTACTTTTCTATGCTATGAATGATCCCATCGACCAGTTTTTCGTGAACAATATCAGCGCTTTCCTGGATCGTCCATTTGACCATTTGGTTGTGGACCCTAACAATGAGCAATTAATTGAGAATCACCTTCCGGCATTGGTGCAGGAGACTGCCGGAAAATTGCAAGAGGCTGACAAACAGGTGCTGGGCAGCGCGTTTTATGATGCCTGCATTCTGGATGGGGGCGAGCCGATCAAAAACTATCACCCACAGTATTACATGAACCTGCGCGGCAGCATTGGACGTTCCTACAAGCTGAAGCGCGGTAGAGAAGAGGTAGGACAAATTTCGGAAGTTCGCCGCTTCCGGGAAGCCTACACCGGTGCCATATTCACTTTCTTCGGAAGGAAGTATCGTGTCCGCGCACACGAAGAAGACGCGATCATCTTGGAAGAAGCTGAGCCGAACCTAAGAACCGATGCTGGATTTTATACAGCTCTGTATCGCAATCAACTGATGGATGGGTTCGCGTATGGGGACTTGCAAGTAATATATGGCAAGCTGAACATCACGCAAAATTTCACCGGCTATAACTTGGTAGACGAGCGCAGCGAAGAAGTGCGAGAATCGCGCCGTTCATCGGAAGCACTGTACCAGAACAATATGCACGCAGTATGGTTTGATGTTCCAGCGGAAAATGGCAATGTAGAGGGCATCGGCGCTTTGGAGAATATCCTTCGCGTAGGGGCTATGTTTGTTATCCCCGCCGACCGTTTCGATACCAGCACCTGGTCGACACTCAAGGATGGTCTGACAGTCTACTATTACGAAAACTACGAAGGTGGCATCGGCGTTGCACGCAAGTTTTTCGAAGTTTGGCCGACTGTGCTGCGAAAAGGCATCGAGGTTGCTGAGAAATGCCCCTGCCGCTCCGGCTGTCAGAACTGCATTGAACCAGCTAAATCCTGGAACTCTAGCAATACGTCCATCGACAAGCAGGCTGGTGTTGAACTGGCGCACTATCTGCTCGCTGCCGAGAAGAACGGTCCGAATCTCCAATTGCGCAACGGGCGCCTCGTCAAGATTTGAGATTCGTGCGGTGTGCGGAGTGACTAATTCTCCCGCAACTGCCGCGTGAGCAAGCCGATCACCAGCCGAATCAGCCCAAGCGGAACCAACACCGGCAGCAGCAACTCGATAAACACGGTCGACCCCACCGCCAGCGCCAGCCGCAGATTCGCGACATCAAGCGTCAACTCCGTCGCGCCCTTTACCGCGTCCAACGCCGCAGCCAGGAAGTCGATATTCAGTTGCTGCAGCATGATCATGAGCAGAAAATAAAAGGCCACAAATGCCACCGACGAGGTCATGGCGATGCTGCGAAAAGGCACAAATGCCCCAATGCCCACGCCGACCATCCCAAACATCAAGGGCTCCAGCACCAGCCGCAGCATGGACACCAGCGTCATGGCGATGATCAGCAAGTATGTGACCGGTCCCGATTCGCGCAAGGGGAACAAGCCGGCGTAATGCATGATGATCAAGGGCGGGCCGAAGATCGCCGCGCCCTGCACGATCAAGATCAGATCGTCCATCTTGCGCCAGAGCGAAGCGGCCACCTTGCCCAAAAAGATCTGATCCAGCGACATCGGCGTCGACATCAACAGTTGCATGGTGTTGTTGCGAATTTCGTCCGCCATGGCGGAGGCGGAATTGGCAGCCACGGAAAAGAGCGCGCGCAGGTAGAAAATCATGCCCACCGGGATGACCAGCACGGAAACCACGATCACTGTGGTCGCCAGATCCGTGACGAAGGGAAAGAAGATTCCCAGCAACAGCGCGGCCAGCCAGAAGCCGCAGGTATAGAGGATAGGCTCGAACTCCGGCGGCAAGGTGCGCCAGTAGAGACCCAAATGACGCCGTACAATGGGATTGGTCGCCCGCGCCCAATAGGGCAAGTTCTCCATGGGCGAGCGATCGTCCGATCTGATTCTGTCGATGGCGCGCTGTCGTGTTGTCGCGTCTGCGGTCATGGTGATCTATTTGCTGCTAGGGGAAGCTGATGGCGCGATAGATCGCCGCCAGCGCCAAGTCGCAGCCCAAGTCTCGCAAGCGCGCGATGTCTTCCATGCTGTCGAAAGTCTGCCAGAGCCAGCCGTCCTCGCGGCGCGTGTACAATTCGACATGGACACGATGCTGGTCAATAACGAGATAGGCTTGCAAGGACGCAATCGCGCTATAGAATGCGCGTTTCTCCACGCGGTCGTAATCCTGCGACGCCGGCGATGTCACTTCGACCGCCAAGACCGGATTGAGCAAGGTGGTGTCGTTGTCTTCCAGTTGCGGCTGGCCGCGGACCACGCTCAAATCCGGGTAGACATAGCGCTTGGAGTCGACCTTGACGCACATGTCGCTGTTTAGAATCTCAAAAAGCTTGTCATCCAATTGCGGCAGCAGAGCGCGAAAAACATTTACCTTGATTTTGCTGTGATAAAACGTTCCGCCGGTCATGTCGTAAATGATTCCGTCAATGAATTCATGCTTGAACTCGCTCTCCGCTTCAAAGGCGAGATACTCTGCAACAGTGAACAAATGCGGCATTGGGTGCCCCGGCACGAAGTCGGGGTGAACGGGCGACTCTGGATACGGATCACCACAGTCATAGATCACGCCATCGATGAACTCGTGCTTGAACTCGCTTCTTTCTTCAAAAGCGAAATATTCTTCGACCGTAAATGAATGGGGTTTGGGGAAGCTGCCCAAGCGTTCTACCGCCATTTCCGACCCTTAGTCTTGCCATATTCCACGCCATTATATCACGAACCGGCGGCTTCCCAAATCAGAGCCCGGCAAACGGGATCGTATCAAGACGATGACCTCTTCACGCTGTTGTGGTAAAACTATGGGCAGTTTCACCAGTGAGATTCCGATGCGTGTAGCCATCATAACCGAGACCTTCCTGCCCAAGGTCGATGGCATCGTCAAGGTGACCTGCTTGCTGCTGGATCACTTGTCCAGGCGCGGCGTCGAAGCGCTGATCATTGCGCCGCGCTATGGGGACGGCCGACGTTACAAGGACGTGCCGATCTGCAGTTTGCCCAGCCTGTCCCTTCCGCTTTACCCCGAAGCGCGCCTCGGCTTTGCCACGCTGGCGCTCTTTCGCGATTTGGCAGCCTTCAATCCGGATGTCGCACATCTATTCCACCCGGTGATGACCGGCATCCCGACCATGGGCATGCTTAAGTGGATGGGCGTACCGACCCTAACCTCTTTTCATCTCGACTATGCGCGACTGGCCAAGCAATTCAGCATTGGTCTTTTCGATCTTGGCTTTACGCGGCCAATCATCGACGAATTGACCAAGAATATCTTCAATTGGTCGGACTACAGCCTGGCGCCTTCCAAACTGGTGCAAAGCCAAATGCAAAAGCTCGGCATCAGCAATGTCGGTTTGTGGCGCCGCGGTGTTGACGCAGGGACATTCCACCCCCGCTTCCGTTCGGCGGCGATGCGCGACGAAATGACAGGTGGCAATCCGGATGAAACGGTACTGATCTACGTCGGACGGCTTTCCGACGAGAAGCAGATCGAGCACATACGCCTCGCCCTGGAAAGCCTGCCAAAAACACGGCTGGTATTGGTAGGGGATGGACCAGCGCGCCCGGCCCTGGAACGCGCCTTCGCCGGCCTGCCCGTCAGTTTCATGGGATATTTGCGCGGCGAAAGACTGTCACAAGCCTATGCCAGCGCCGACATTTTTGTCTTCCCATCGCGCCTGGAGACATTCGGCCTGGTCGTCATTGAAGCCATGGCGGCCGGACTGCCGGTTGTCGCTTCCCGTGTTGGCGGGGTCAGCGATATCGTGACTGAGGGCAAAACCGGTTACACCTTCGAAAGTGGCGATACACGCGCCCTGGCGGAAGGCATCAGCAAGATCGCCGGGGACCGGGATAACATGCGTCACATGGGCGCCCAAGCCCGCGCCTATGCCGAGACCCAGACCTGGGATGCCATCATGGACGAGGTGATCGAACTCTACGCCTCGTTGATAGCGGATAAGCAGGACAAAGCAATCGCGATTTAGCCCGACATGACCCTTTGCACCGCCGCAACCACGCGCTCGTGATGCTGCCCGTTGCTGATGATCATGCCGGCGTTCGGCAGCGACTCGCCCTGTGAAAAGTCGAGCGGGCCACCGTCCAGGTCGGTCACCATGCCGCCTGCGCCTTGCACCAAGGCGGCCCCCGCAACATGATCCCAGATCTTGTGCCGGTAGGCGCTGCCTTCGCGCGGCAAACGCATGTAAAGATCGGCGTCGCCACAGGCGACCAGCGCGTATTTTTCCATGCTGTCCAACTCCAGGATCTGCACGTCGCCCAAGCCCGCCAATTGCCGCGCTCGCCCCATGCGCGATTTGCTGGCATGTTCCCTCTCGAAGCTTTGCACGGCGATGAACGCTTCGGCGTCGCGCCGGGCCGACACGCGAACGCGCTCGCCATCGCCAGCCGCGATCGGCGCTTGCCAGGTGGCGCCGTTTTCCGTATAAAAGAGCGCGCCCTGGCCATCAGCATAACCCGGCGCGGCGACAATGCCATCCGCTACCTGTCCGTCTACCAGGGTGCCGCAGGCGATGGCATAATGCCGCAGCGCGATGAAGCCCTTGGTACCGTCGATGGGGTCGATTACCCAGTTGCGTTCTGTCGCCTTTCCCTTGCCGTGCTCCAGCCAGTTGACCAGGTCTGTCTCGCTAAGGGCGCAACCCAGCACATCCTCAAGCAGCGCCAGCACCTGCGAGCGCTGCTCAGCCGAAAGCAATTGCAGAAACTGCTCGCCCGACTCTTCGGAGATGACGCCATCGTCGGGGAAATGCGTCATCAGCGCGCGGCAGATTATCGCTTGCGAGCCGTAATCGGCGATGGTCACCGGTTCTTTGTGATCGCCCGCGGACTTGGTATTGGCGATCAAATAGTGCTCTTGTACGCGGCGGCAGAGCTTCACGGCGTCTCGTATAGCTTCGCGTATCGTTTGCATGGTTGATTCCTGCCGGGTTACTGAAGGTAATTACGATCATAGACCGATGTGTTGGCAATTGATACCGGCGATCTCCCCCGCATTGGCAAGCCAAGTCGTCTTCAGTTCAAGAGCCGCTCGACGCGTAACTGGCGAAAAGGTTCCAGGAATGTCGCGCTCAGGCAAAAAAATAGGCCTTGTCGTCGCGCGAGCGGCGCGGTTTACATGAACAGGTCGCACAGCTCAAAAGACAGACAGTGCCAGCGGGGGCGCAAGTTCTCGCCAATGCGCCAACTATGTGACCAGGGGATCCGCTCCGCGCCCCAAGCCGAAGCGCCAATCAAACTCGACCAGGCGTCTTCATCGCTCCAACGCCAGAGCAAGCCGCCGGGTCCCATGCCACTGTGCAAGGCGAATTGGATGCTGAATGTCCCTCCCTTCGGCAGCGGCGGTCCTGCCCAGCGATGCGGACTGCGATTCGCCCTGGGACTCAGCAGCGCGGTAAGGCGATTATCGACGCCGCTGGCGCCTAGCCAAAACGGGGGCAAAGCGTCATCTTTCGCGTCCCCGCGCAAAATCATTTGGGGAGCGCCGTCAGAAGTCGCGTACAACTCCCCATTGATCTCCCATAAGACCACTTGAACCTTGTCAAGCCGCCCCAGGCAGTCCGCGGTCAGCGACTGAGCCGCGGCGGGGCTGAAGGGCTTCCAGCTTTGAGACGAGGGTAAGAGCCAAGGCCAGAAGAGCCACTCTCGTACTTGTCCGGCGCGATCCAGCACCTGATAGCGCAGACCGACGTCATCCAGTGCCGCCTGCACGATGTGCAGGTACTCATCGTCCGCCGGCATACGATGCGCCGTGCCCGCGCCCGCGCTGCAAATCTGCAAGACGCCGCCGTGAACCTGCGCGTCAAAAGCCAGGATATGGCTGCACACATAAGCAAGCACGCCATGCCGCGCCAGCGCGTCCCAGAAGCGTCGGCCGTTGTTGCGCTCCAGATTGCGTTGGTAGTCGCCGGCATAGCCGTTGACAGTCCATACGGGGTGATGACCGAAAACCAGTTTGTGCCCGGCGTCCGCGTTTTGCTCCAGCGTCGCTTCCAGCCATTCGGTTTCCACCGTGCCTTCGCCGCCCGTGACCGACCACAAGGTATTGACAAAGATCATCAGCAGGTCGCCGCGCCTCACAAAATAAGACAGGCCGCGTTGATCGGGCGGTCCATTTTGTGGCTGATGCGCCATTGTCTCGCGGAAAACGGTCTCGCTCATGCGGTCGTAGACCGTGTGATTGCCGCTGCTGTGATAGACGGGCACAGCAGCGCGATCGAGCCAGGCCAATTCCGTTTCAAAAAAGTAAGTCCATTGACGGCGCAGTCTTTCGCGATCCCTGGTCAAACCCATAATCTCGTCGCCGGGGAAACAGATAAATTGCGGCGCTTGATCCAAAGCCGCTATCAGTTCATTGATCTGCCGAAAGTTCCCTTCGTGGAGAGTTCCCGGCTGGCCCGAACAACTGTCGCTGTATATGACGAAGTGATGTCCGGTGTCGGCTGGCTTGATTGTTGGAATGGGTGAACGCGCGAGCATAGAGCCGCTCCAAAAGGTACAAAGACGCGCTACATTATAGGTCTGTGATTATAAAGCATCTCCCTCGATACAGCAGCGGAGACGGATTTTTCCACAATCTGCTTGGCTTTGCTATGATCACCCTTACAGCGCTTGTTAGTCTCGTGTATAATGGTCGATCCTTGAACTATTGTTCTGTCCAGCAGATGTCATAGGAGTTCACATTGGTTCATAAAAGTGAGTTCACCATTGAAGGCTTGCGCGAATACAATCGCTCAAGCGCCGTTCGCTGGATCATGTCGCATTGCTTTGAGCACAAGCTGTATTTCTTCGTCGGATTGGTGGGCTTCGCCTTGACCTACATCGCCTTTTCGGGAGCGCGAGTGATGTTTGGCCGAGGCGCGGAGCTAATCATCGAGGGCGGTGACGCCGGGGCGGTGATCGCAGTCAGCCTCGCCGTCTTGATCTTGTCGGTCTCGGACGGTCTGTTTTCGCTAATGGGATCAATGGCCATGGTCATCCTCTCGACGCGGGTCGAGCGTGATTCACGGCACGAGCTCTACGCCAGTCTGCTAGGCAAGAGCCAGACCTTCCATGACCAGCAGCGGGTGGGTGATATCATGGCCCGCGCCACCGATGACGTGCGGCAGCTCAATTTTGTGATTCACCCCGGCATCATGTTCATGTTCGATATGGTGCTGGGTTTCGCCGTGCCGATGGCATACATCGCCGCCATCAATCTGGAATTGCTGCTGGTGCCGATCATCTTCGTCATCAGCTACGTCATCGTCGTGCGCCGTTATATGCGCCGGCTGGAACCGGTGATGATGCAGCAGCGCATGCAATACGGCACGCTCAGCGCCCGCCTGGAAGAGACGATCAGCGGCATCGAGATCGTTAAGGTGGCGGCGCAGGAAATCGAAGAGCGCAAGAAGTTCCGGCGCAACGCCTGGAAATACCGCGACTTTTTCGTGCAGCAGGGCAAGATCGAAGCGGCCTATCTGCCGCTGCTGATGTTCGGCATCGCCTTCGGCTTCTTCTTCTTGCACTGTCTGCATATGCACGAGCGCGGCATCCTCGGCATCGGCGATATCATCGCGGTAGCCGGCCTGATGCAAGTGCTTTCGTTCCCGGTTTTCATATCGCTCTTTTCGATCAGCATGATTCAGCTGGGCATCGCCGGCGCGCGCCGCATCCTCGAGTTGATCGAGCAGCGCTCCGATATTGACGAGAATCTGGCCGGATACAGCGCGGCGGTGGAAGGCGCGATCGAGTTCGATAACGTGACCTTCAAATTCCACGGTTCCACCGTGCTGGAGAATGTCTCCTTCACGGTGGAGCCGGGGCAGACGGTCGCCATTGTCGGGCAGACCGGCTCGGGCAAGTCTACGCTGACGCAATTGGTCAGCCGCACCTACGATGTCGATGACGGGCGCGTCATGATCGATGGCGTCGATGTGCGTGACTGGAATCTTGATCGGCTGCGCTCGCAGATGGGCAAGATCGAGCAGGATATCTTCCTCTTCTCGCGTTCGATCGCCGAAAATATCTCCTTCGGCGTTGAAAACGCGACGCAAGAGCAGATCGAAAATGCCGCAAGAGAAGCGCAGGCTCATGATTTCATCCTTTCATTCAATGAGGGCTACCAGAGTGAAATCGGGGAACGCGGCGTTATGCTATCCGGCGGCCAGCGTCAGCGGCTGGCGCTGGCGCGCGCCTTCCTGCGGCAGCCGCGCATCCTGATCCTTGATGATTCGACCAGCGCCATCGACAGCGCCACCGAAGACGAGATTCAGAAAGCCATGCGGCGGGCGCAAGAGGGACGGACGACGATTTTGATCACGCATCGCTTGTCGCAGATCCGCTGGGCCGACCGCATCATCGTTTTGGAAAACGGCCGGGCAATCGCCAATGGCTCGCATGAAGAATTGCTGGGCAGTTCCGAGCATTATCGCCGAATTTTCGCGCGCTATGGCGCTGTAGAAACGCCGGTTGGGCAACTGGCAGCGGGAGGAGGAGCGTAATGGGCTTCATCATGGACGGCCTAGACGCCGAAGAATACGATCGCCAATATTCTGATTGGCAACTGGTCAAACGCATTCTGGGTTACTTCAAGCCCCATCTGTGGAAGATGATCGTTGTCGGGTTGGTGGTCTTCCTCAGCTCGGTCATGGACCTGATTTTGCCGGTGGTCGTCTCGCAAGCACTCGACCAATTGCAATTCACGCCCGAGACCTTCGATCCCATCGGCACGGCCATCATACTGGGCATTGCGGCCAGCGCCGGCTGGGTGGCCAATATGGTTCGTCAGTGGCTGTCGGCGGAGGCGGTCGGCGATGTCACCCTTGATTTGCGCGAAGACGCCTTCAACGCCGTGACCGAGCGCGATATGTCATTCTATGACCAATATCCGACCGGCAAGGTCGTCAGCCGCGTGCTGTCGGATACGCAAGCCTTCTCCGAGACAGTGCGCCTGAGCATCAACCTGATGAGCCGGCTGCTGCTGGTGGTGCTGCTGATCATCTACTTGTTCACCGTCAACGTGAACATGACTTGGATTCTGATGGCGATCATCCCCTTCATCATGTATACGGCGCTGAAATTCCGCACGGTGGCGCGGCGGACGGTGACCAATTCGCGTCGGCAGCTAGCAACTGTCAACGCGCATATCCAGGAGTCGATCAGCGGCATCGGCGTGGCCAAAGCCTTCCGCCGCGAGCAGATGATCTACGATGAGTTCAAGACGGTCAATCAGGAATCCTACGAGGTCGAAAAGATCAACGGTTTCGTCTTCGGCAGCATCTTCCCTATCCTGGTGACGATCGCGGGACTGGGCGTAGCGGCGGTGGTCTGGTTTGGCATCAATATGGCGCAGCAGGGCGTACTGACCGCCGGCCAATGGTTCCTGTTTATCCAGGGCATGGGCATGATTTGGTTCCCGCTGACGAGCATCTCGTCTTTCTGGAGCCAGTTTCAGTTGGGCTTGGCGGCGGGAGAGCGCGTTTTCGCCTTGATCGACGCCGAAGCAGTGGTCAAGCAGAAGGCGGACGACCGGGTCCCCGCGGTCAAAGGAGAGATCGAATTCGTCAACATGGACTTCCACTACATCACGGGCGAACCGGTGCTGCAAGGCTTCAGTCTCAAGATTCCTCCGGGCGAAACGCTGGCGCTGGTCGGGCATACCGGCTCGGGCAAATCGAGCATTGCCAAGTTGATCAATCGCTTCTACGAGTACCAGAGTGGCGACCTGCTCATCGACGGGCAGGATATCCGCTACTTCAACTTGTCGAGCTATCGCTCGCAACTTGGCGTGGTGACACAGACGCCTTTCCTCTTTGACGGCACGGTGATGGAGAACATTCGCTACGGCAAACCCGAGGCCAGTGATCAAGAAGTCACCGACATCGCCTACAAAGTGGGCCGCGGCGACTGGCTGGTGAGCCTGCAAGAAGGGCTCGACACGCAAGTCGGCGAACGAGGCGGAAACTTGTCCATGGGGCAACGACAACTGGTGGCCATCGCCCGCGTGCTACTGCAAGATCCCGCCATTTTCATCCTCGACGAAGCCACTGCCAGCGTCGATCCGCTTACCGAAACGCTGATCCAGGAGGGCTTGGACACGCTGATGGGCAACCGCACCTCAATTGTCATCGCGCATCGCTTGTCGACCATCCGACATGCCGATCGCATCATCGTGCTCGACCAGGGCGAGATTATCGAGTCGGGCACGCACGATCAGTTGATGTTGGCTGGAGGGCACTACGCCAATCTTTATGACAGCTACTTCCGTCACCAGAGCCTGGAGTACATCGAGCGCATGGCGGGCTAGCGGCGCGCGCTGTGATTGCAATTGCCCGGACCAGCGTGTACACTTTGATTGAGTGATATGCATACTATAGTGGAAACTCCTGAGTTTACGCGGCAGACTAAGAAGCTGAGAATATCCCGCAAGGAGTTGGACTTCATAAAGACCTTTATTGGTCTGAACCCTAGCTCAGGAATTGTTGTGCGAGGCACTGGTGGCGCCCGCAAAATCAGAATCCCGCTTCGAGGCAGTGGCAAAAGTGGTGGCTATAGAGTCATTACATTCTATAGCGGTCCCGATATACCTGTCTTTCTGATAGACTTATACAGCAAGCGCGAAAGAGAAAACATAACTCAGGCGCGGAAGAATGCTATCAGGAACGCTGTATTAGTAATCCTGAAATCTTACGGGAGGACAATACAATGAGTAACTTTGGTGAAAGATTAGAGAAAAGCTTCAAACAAGCTGCGGAAATCGCCGCGGGCACAGCCAAGCCCGGCACCTATCGCATCACCCAGTATGATGATGACGGCAATCCGACTGTCATCGCCGATTTCAGCGAAGAGTTTCTGGCACAAATTGATGCCGAGATCGCCGCAGAGCGGGAAGCCGAAAAGGAACAGCCCAGCCCGGAACAGCGCGCCCAACCGCGGTCAGTCTAGCGCCAGGCGATATGTTCTTGTGGCGCGCAAGAAAGCGTATGCTTCAGCTAGCTTCTTCCCTTAACCATATCGGAAGTTAGCGGGAAATGAAGGAAATCATGACAGCGGGAATCACCAGAAAACCGGGCGTTCGCGGCGGCAGGCCTTGTATTGCCGGGACTGGCATCCGCGTCACAGATATTGTTACCGCAGTTCAACTCAAGTACAGCCGCGACGAAATCGCGGGGGACGTTAACTTAAGCCTTGAACAGGTCAATGCCGCCCTCGACTATTACCAACGCAACAGCGCGGCGATAGACGCGGACATCAAACGCCAAGACGAAAACTTCGAAAGACTTGTCAAGGCCGGCTATGGAAGACCGAAGGCTCCGGTACTACCTCGATGAGTTAATGCCTGTAGCGATCGCGGAGCAGCTTAACCGAAGAGGAATAGACACGATTACGTTAGAATCATTCAGATGTAGAGCTTGCTCTTTGTCTGTACTATAATTGAGTCGGAACTAGCGCTTCGTCAGGAAAACACATGCCACTAACCACCCTAACCGACGCCAACTTTAACGCTGCGACCCGCAATGTCGCCGCGCTTATCTTGATCACAACCGGCAACGACAAGCTGCGCAGCGACTTCAAAACCGCCTTTACCAAAGCCGCTGACGAAGAAGATGGCATCCTCTTCGCGCAAGTCGATCCCGACAGCAACAGCGCAATCGCGCGGCGCTTCGACTATCAGAACAAATCGCTTTTGATCCTCTGCTATCGCGGCGAAGCCCTGGTGCGGCGTTCGCGACCCTGGGCCAGTGATCTGCCCGACTTCATCGGACAGCTGCGGGATGCCCTCGCCGCTGACGCGCCGCCGGAAGCCGAGGACGAACAGGCTGGCGAAGCGCAAGACACAGCGCTTGTCCTTGACAAACCGATGGACGTGACCGACGCCAGCTTCGAAAAAGAAGCCATCCTCGCCTCGCATGAAATGCCCGTCTTGGTCGATTTTTGGGCGGAATGGTGCGGTCCCTGCCGCATGGTGGCGCCGATCCTGGACAAGCTGGCCGCGGAATACGCCGGTCAGATCCGCGTGGTCAAAGTTGATACCGATGCCAACCCGACGCTCAGCCAACTCTTCCAGATTCGCAGTATTCCCACCATCGCGGTCTTCAAAACGGGCAAGCTGATCTTCATGCAACCCGGCGCTCTGCAGGAGCCGCACTTCCGCCAGTTGATCCAGCAGGCGATCGAGGTGGAAGTCCCGGCGGACGAGGCGGCGGCGAGCGCTTGATGTTGCGACCCCTGTTATAGTGGATGCGCTACCGGCGTCGAGTGGCTTGTCTAGCCAAGCAGTCTGGGCAACAACCACTCGCCCGTCCCCAGATCAAAAATGAAGTAAATGCACGGGAAAACCTCGCAGTTCATTGTCATCACCTTGGTACCCGCCGGATTTACTGCGATTGGATAAAAGTCCTCCGGAATATTGCTGCGATCAACATCCGGAAACTCTCGGCCATCATCTGGAGTCGTCTCCGGTTCTGGCAGGATGTCCTGTGCTTCGACCCGGTCTCCGCTCCATAGATCGTACGCGGTCAACTCCTCCTGCCATTCCCAGGTCGGGTCCCTTGAAAGCAAGGTAAAAGTCAAAACATGCAGTTGACTCCTTGACGCATTAATCTGCACACGGTTGCGGGAATCGTTGTCTGGAAAATGATGCACGAAATAAAGCGCTCGCTCGCCAAATCCGGGTGACATTGGATCAACATCCCAGATGCCGATATGATATTCACAGTTCTCGTCAAGACACTGTGGATTGGCGTCGGGATGCGCTCCCTCGATATAATCCATGTTGTTCTGCTCGACGACGATCAAATGCCGAGCGTCTGTGTCCAGAAGCAAACTGTGAAACCATTTGTGTTCGAGCTTGATGTGCAACAAGGATGCGCCGAAGTCAATTGAAGATGGATCTAAATCCCAAAGCTCGATCTTGTCCGCGCTATGGATCGCAAGAAGAGTCGCGTCCTTCGGCCAGATGTATGACTGCCCGCCCACTGCCGTTATCGTCTGCCAAAGCGTTGCGCCAAATGAATCGGACGACAGGTCAGTATCCACCAGTTTGAACCAAGTCTTGCAGGTATCACAGTAGCGCTTGCCATCGTCGCGCAGCTTCAGCAAGGCCGTCGAAGCGTCCTCGCTCCATCTCAAATCCACAATCGTTTTGCCGCCGAAGTCGACTTCAGTAAGCGTCTCGCCAACGGTCTCGGATTCTGGATTGATATCGACCAAGGCGAGCCGTTCTTCTGCCCATGTGAAGACGAGAGCGTCGGCTTTGATGACCTTGTGAAGGTTGCGGTTCAATCCATGTGGATGAAAAGCTTTAATCACGTATGTATAGAGCAGTTCACCGGTCTCGGCAGACCAAGCTTGTTGATGGACATACTTGTCCCGGCGTTGCGGATAGGCGCGTGTCAGGATCAGCTCGCCATCTTCGGACCAATGCACATCGGATATGTAGGCATTCGGAGCGACGAAATATTGATCCGGGGCCCAGCTCATGATGGGACGATGATCCAGTTCCAACAGCAGCAAGCCATCGCTGTCCCGCCAGACATAAACATAGGGGCTCCATCCCCAAGTGGCAAACTGCTCGCCGTCAGCGCTCCACAATGTGCGATTCATGCCCTCGTGATCCGGTCCGTAGATGTCTTTGGCAACGACGAGACTGACAGCGAGCATCAACAAGGCAAGCGAAAAAACCAGCCGCATAATGAAACTCCTAGTCCAGTTCGGCTCTGACCAGCATGTCCAAGATATGCGGATCATGCGGCGGGCTGAACATATCCGGCGGGTGACGATCCCGGCCATCCAATTCGCCGATATAAGTCTGCGTGGTCCCCAAATTGCTATGCCCCAGGTTTTGCCGTATCCGCTCCAGGTCCATGCCATAGTCATAGGCGTTGCGCGCGTAGGTCCGGCGCAGATCATGCGGCTTGACCGCTCGCAAAGCGCCATCAATGCTGATGGCATAGCAATTCATGATATCGTTGACCGTCCAGGCGCCGATGCCGGTCGGACGCACGGTTTTGCCGCCGCGCCGGATGCCGCGGAAGACGAATCCGAGACTGATCTCGGCGCGCCCCAGCCAGGCATCGACATACATAAGGCACCAATTGAGCGGACCATAAGGGATGAGCCGCTGCTTCGCTCCCTTGCCCTCGCGCACGCGCAATGAAAGTTCGCCGCCCAAATGCTGTCGCAGATCGTCAACTTGCAGCGCCGCCGCCTCCGCCGCGCGTATCCCCGTGCAGACCATCAAGGTCATCAGCGCCGTATCGCGCAGCCCGCGCAGATTGGCGATGCCCGGCGCTTGAATCAAGGCGCTGACCTGATAAGGCTTCAGGCGCAGGTGTTCGCTATCGGCGCTGTCTTGCTTGGCGACCAGCTTGACCGTAGCGGCCGCCGGGTGTACATCATTCATCATGCGGATGAAGAACTCGTCAACCATGGCGCGCTGCTCGGCTTCGCTGTCATCGGGATTGACCAATTCAAAGAGCAGGTCGCGCATCTCGTTGCTGCGGGTCAGCGCGGCATAGCGTCCGCGAATCGTTGCCAAATGCGCCAGCACAGTTTGCGGCGACAAAGTAGCGGATTTGCGCGCGCCCTTTTTGTCGAGGCGCGTCCGTTCGAATAGCAGATAGTCTCGATAAGCTTTTAGATCAGGCTGATACCAACTGCGCTTGGTTTCCCCCAGCCAGTCGATGTAAAAGCCGAGCCGCGATTTTTCGTCCTTGCTGGGATCGCCCGGCATCAGCATAGCATAATTGTCCCGCCACAGCCTTTGCTTTGCTTCGTCGGACAATGCTATCACTTGTAGATCCCCCCAGTCATTCCAGTATAGCATGTCTATACGCAGCGATTATTCCGCGCTATCCAGAGCGATCGCGCCAGAACCAATTATGTTTCGAATGTCACATATATCTACCGAGATGTAGGGGCGGCTCGCGAGCCGCCCGCGAATATATCCTGTCTGTCTGTGGGTGTTTCAGCGGGCCGCGTCAACACTGACCGTCAAACGCCCCTGCACTGCCTCCAGATTTGGCGGTTAAGAGGTTTATCTCGGTGGTCTCGGTGGTTAAGAAAAAATCTGCTGCGATTGCTCTGCGCTTGCTATTTGCTACCTTCGCAAAAGTACTTCGCTGCACTAAGATAAGCTTTCACTTGCATCGCTCGTCAACGTTCGTTCTTGCAGGACAGGCCATGCGCAAGTTCTTGTTCATCGCATCGCTCTTATTTTTCGCCGTAACATCTGCCTTCGCCCAAGACGGTGTCACCGAGGCGATGCGCGAGCAACTCCTGGAAATCCAGCAACAGGTCATTGAACGGCGAGAATTGGATCTGTTGGTAGAAGCGCCTTTGATCTTTCCTTCGGGGATCGAACTGAAAGCTTTCCTAAAGCGTCGTTTTCTGGAGGACTACCCACCGGAGCAGCTTGGAATAGATCTGGTATTCTTGCGGGCTCTCGATCTCGCTCCACCGGGACTGGATCTGGAAGCTGCTCTGCGAGATTTCTGGTTAACCTGGATTGGCGGTTATTACAATATCATTAACGGGAGCGTCAACATAGTCGTCCGCGCCGAAGATGGCCCCCTCGACGCCTTGACGATCCCTCAGCAGGTAATTTATGCCCACGAAATCGTTCATGCCCTTCAAGACCAGCACTTCGACCTTGAACGCATCATCGACGACGCCAATAAGGACGGCAACCGCGATCGCCGTCTGGCAATACACGCGCTATTCGAAGGCGATGCCAACTACATCATGATTGACTTCTTGCGACGGCTGAGCGATGTGGACTCGGATGCCGTTAATCGCGCCTATTCCGCGGTTCGGGAACCGGAGTCCGATCCGGTAATACCCCCCGTTATCATCGATGCGATAGAGTTCCCCTACCGGCAAGGCTATCTCTTCATAGCGGAAATAGTCGCTGAGCTAGGCTGGGAAGGCGTCAACGAAGCGCTTCGCGATAATCCACCGCAGACGACCGAACAAATCTACCATCCGCAGCGCTACTTGGCCGGGGAAAGCGCCATGCCTGTCAGCATGCCTGATCACGGCGAGATCATCGGCGCTGAATGGCGAAGGGCCTATGACGGACCGGTCGGCGAATTCTTCTTGCGCCAGCATTTGGGTGTCTATCTCGCCGAGTTCCAGGCCGATGATCTCGCCAGTGGATGGGGCGGCGACCGCATGCGTGTATTCACCAACGAAGCGGATGATCGACTGATATGGGTAATATACCAAAAATGGGATTCGCCGAATGACGCGGGAGAATTCGCCCAGGGCTATCAGCATCTGCTGGAAAGGCGCTATCGGCAGGTTTCCGACGACGGGCTCTGCTGGGTCGCCGAGACGACGCATTGTATGGCGCGGGTCGGTGAGAAGGAAACGCGCATCAGCGCTGCGCCGCGGGCCGAAAAGGCGCTGGCGCTACTGGCTCTCGGCGACTAAGCCCTCCGATTCCAGCACAGCTTGTCGCAGCCGCTCGGCGGCAGCGAGAAAGTCTGCCGCGCTCACACACAATAACAAACCCGCTCCTTGCATGAGCAAGGGGGTTTATTAGAAAAGAAGAGTGATAAATGCCGATGATATTTCCCTAGCGTCATTTTCAGAAGAATCTCTGTGCCCTAGGCGTCCTCGGTGGTTGAAATGGCTGTCAGTGCGCCCGGCAAAAGCGTCAAGCCCTTGAAAATTGCCACTCCCGTCGCAAGTCTCACCTCACGAAAGACCGCGTTTTGGCTTATAATGCCTGCCACTGCCAGCAACGAGGGATCAAGGCAAAACATACATGAGCCAGGCGAACGCAGCAGAAATCGGTTTGGAGAAATTTGGTGAAATCGCCCGTAACATTGAAGCGGAAGTGGGCAAAGTCATCGTCGGTCAGCACGAGGTCGTGCGCAGCGCCATCATCTGCGTTCTGGCGGGTGGGCATGCCTTGCTGGAGGGAGTGCCGGGTCTAGGCAAAACCATGCTGATCCGCACCTTGGGCGATGTTCTCGATCTCAAGTTTTCGCGCATCCAGTTCACCCCCGATTTGATGCCAGCCGATATCGTCGGCACCGACATTTTGGAGGAAACGGAAGACGGTCGTCGCGAGTTTCGCTTCCAGGCCGGTCCTATCTTTGCCAATCTGGTGCTGGCGGACGAGATCAACCGCGCTACGCCCAAAACGCAATCCGCCATGCTGGAAGCCATGCAAGAAAAGACAGTTACCGTCGCCGGACGCCGATATGACCTGCGCATGCCTTTCTTTGTGCTGGCAACACAGAATCCGCTGGAAATGGAAGGCACTTATCCCCTGCCAGAGGCCCAACTGGACCGTTTTCTTTTCAAGGTCGATGTCAAGTTCCCCAGTGTCGACGACCTGGTCACAATCCTGGATCGCACCACCGGCGTCGAAATGCCCCAGGCGGGGAAAGTCGCGGACGGCGAAGAAGTAATCAGCATGGGTCAGCTTGCCCTTAGCGCGCCGATACCGACCCACGTCAGCGAATACGTTGCGCGTATCATCGTCGCCACCCATCCCGAAAGCCCGGAAGCCACGCAAATGCTACGCGATTATGCCCGCTACGGCGCCAGCCCGCGCGGCGCCCAAGCGCTCATAATCGGCGCCAAAATCAATGCCTTGCTGGAAGGGCGCTATAACGTTTCCTTCGATGATGTGGGCGCGGTCGCCCCGGCCGCCCTTCGCCACCGCATCCTGCTCAACTTTGAAGGGCAAGCCGAAGGGCTGCGCACCGACGATCTCATTGCCGACGTCCTGAAGTCGGTGCCCAGGAAAGCGAGCTAGACCATGCCGAAGCTCTCCATTCAAGAAGGCTTGCTGCCGGGCAAAACAGTCGAGGAACGCCTTGCCGCGGCCGGGCACTTGAACATTGACGCCGTCGAATTCCCCGCCGAGGACCTCGACGCGCGTTTGCCGCGGATCGCCGAAGCGCTGGACGCCAACGGTATCAAGGCCAGCGGCATCAACATGGGACGGCAAGATGGCTGCTTGTCGGCGGATATGGATCGGCGCGCGGGTGCCGTCGATGCCTTGCGAGAGGCGCTAACTTGCGCCTTCGATCTGGAAGCGGATTATGTCACCTTTGTGCCGCAGTGTGGCGAAACCGATCTGCCGGATTTAACGCCTTACGCTTCCCCGATGGAATTGCAGAAAGAATTGCTGATTTGGCTGCTGCGCGGTGTCTCAGATCTTTGCGACGCCATGGACGTTCAGCTCGCGCTGCAACCGCTCAACCATTACGAAACAGCGTTCATCACGCGGCTCGACCAAGCCGCCTACTTTAGGCGCCAGGTCGACGATCATCCCAAGATCACCGTCGCCGCAAATCTTTATCACATGGCTTTGGAAGAAGAGAATCTGCTGACTGCGCTGCGCGAGCACAATCACGACATCGGCCTTATCTACCTGTCAGAGAACAACCGGCGGCTGCCCGGGCAGGGCATTCTGCCATTCTTAGCGATCGGCGAAGCTTTGACCGAGATGGCATTCGACGGTTGGTTGGTCCTGGAAGGCCTTGAAGCAACTGACAACCCTGAACGCGCGCGGCAAATCTTTCAGGAGTTGCCCGGGAGCATCCAGTTCTTGCGGGGTGCCGGCCTTCTTTAGTTCAATATTCCATGCTTTGGTTGTAGTCGGGACAAAAGAATCGCCGGGAAGTCCCCGGCGCGTTGTTGCAGCAATAAGTATTTTCAATGGGGACACGCCTTTGGCATGTCCCCAAATAATTTCGCGTTGTGCCTAGTTCACTGCATCAGAAAGGCTCGCACCCGCTTTGAACTTCACGACCTTTTTGGCAGCAATCTGAATCTCTTCCCCGGTACGCGGGTTGCGTCCGGTACGCGCATCACGCTGTTCAACAGACCACGAGCCGAAGCCAACCAGTGCAATCCGTTCCCCGCCTGACAAACCTTCTGTAACCGAATCCACGAAGGCATCCAGCGCTCTACCGGCGTCTGCCTTGCTCAGACCCGATTTCCCTGCGATTGAACCAATCAATTCAGCTTTGTTCATTTTAGTTGCTCCTTAAAGTAAATGCTGATGCGGTAGTATAACACATTTTCGCCCCAAAACAGGCGTTAATTGCCCAAATCCAGGCAATATACGTTGCTTTAGCAACTTTCTAAGACTTAATCAACCCTTAACAATTCATTGTCGACTAATTATTGCCTTTCAATTAGCAAATTGTGTGAGAAAAGTATCGACCTCACGCCGCGTAGGCAAGGCCGTTCGACCGCCTATGGCGCGGCAATTCAGGGAACCGACCGCGGCGGCAAAGCGCGCCATCCGCGGCACTTCCCAGTCTTCTAGCAGCGCCGCCATAAATGCGCCATGATAGGCATCGCCGGCGCCCGTCGTATCCACCACATCGACTTGAAACGCGGGAATATGCCTGGTTCCGCCTTCCCAAGAAACCACCGATCCGCGCGCGCCCAAGGTGACCGCGGCGATTGCAGCGCCGTCCGCGCACAGGGCTTCCGCGACAGCCTCCGGGGGGCTGCCGGGCATCCAGGCCTCCGCCCATTGCTCGGGCACGATCGGCACATCAACATGGGGGAGGACTTCTTTGATGAGCGCGTATGGACGCGCGGGATCTAAGACGACTTTCATGTTCGCTTCCTGTGCCCAGCGCGCTGCTTGCAGCGTCAGCTCGGTGACATCGTCGATGAAGAGCACTTTGGCGGATATTATGTCCTCCCGTGTGATCTCGCTCAGTGCGATTGGCCTGCCGGTGGGCGGGCGCGTTATGATGCTGCGGTCGCCAGTCCCTTCATGCACCAGTATTAACGAGACATGTGATTCGCTGTCCGCGCGCTCGATCAGCTTCGAGGTGTCGACGCCCTCGCATTCCAACTCGTCGCGAATGTATCGCCCGGCGGCGTCGTCGCCGACGAGCGCGATGATCTTGGTGCGCCCCCCCAGGCGCGCCGCCGCCACCAGGGCGCATGATGCCAGACCGCCCGGCTGGCGCAGGTAGGTGGAGGCCTTCATATTGACATTGTTGCCCGGCATATACGGCACCGTCATCAGGTGATCGACCGTGCACACGCCAATGCCAACAATGTCAGGCGCGTTCGACATCAAAAGCCGCCCTTCGAAGATTAATCCGCGTCCATGTTTTTAACTCATAACCTGGCTTGTCGCAATTCCAGACCCCATAGCCAGGACAATTGCATCAAAATAAGGCGACTGACATGGTAGGAAATTGGACTGACAATTAACCACCGAGGGCCGCGAGGACACCTATTCTGAATGCGCAGGTTGCCCGTCTTCGGGGATCTTGGGGGCCGGCGGGTTTCGTGAAGGACTGAGGCGCTTCCAAGATTTCCCCGCGCAGTCCCAAAAATCAAGCTCGGGAAGTCAAAGGTTGCCGCCGCGGCAATTGCCGGGGAAAAAGTTTTTTCGGCAGTT
>JAPOWG010000093.1 GCA_026707745.1 Chloroflexota bacterium | reverse complement strand
CTGTCACACTAGTATACTCTCTCAACTAGGTGTCCAGTTTTTCGAGACCACTACAGAGGGCCGCTCTCTGCGCCGGCGGTCAGTGTCTACGCGACCCTCTGTGCCTCTGTGGCGAAAAAAAATGTACCGCCCCCGCCAAATCCAAAACCCAGCAATACCGCGCCTTCCAGCCCTTCCACCCCCTCAAAATCTGGGGAAATACGGGGACGCCGCGGGGCGCTCGTGGGGGACTTGCGGGGGCGCCAAGGGGCGGCAATTCGGCGGCCCCTTGGGTCCCTCGATACGCATTGCTCCCGACGGCCGACTGGTTAAAGACCTATATCTGCGCTAACCTCGCGCCACTGGAGGAAAATGCCATGCTCAAGATCAACGAGAGACGCTTTCTGGCCGACCTGCGCGAACTGTCGCTGATTGGCGCCACTGCCGAGGGTGGCGTATCCCGCCCGGCCTTGACAGCCGGCGATATCGAGGCGCGGCAATGGTATCGCGGCAAGATCGCCGAAGCCGGGCTCGACTACGCGCTGGACGGGGCCGGCAATCAATCCGCGATTCTGTGGAGCGACCCGCCCAGCGACAAGCGCATACTGGCCGGCTCCCATCTGGACAGCGTGCCTGATGGCGGGCGCTATGACGGCGCGCTGGGGCTCTTGGCTGCCTTCGAGGCCCTGCGGACGATGAAGGATCACGGCATTCGGCCGGCGCTCACGCTGGAGGCTCTCAACTTCACCGACGAAGAAGGCGCCATCATGGGCTTGATGGGCAGCCGCGCCCTGGTCGGACAGCTCGAAGCGCCGGATCTGGAGCGTAGCAAGATCGCCCCGGAAGAACTGAGTAAGCGGCTGGAGGCTGCGGGCATCTCCCGCGAGTCCATGCTGAGGGCGCGCCGCGATGACGTCCTGGCCTGGGTCGAATTGCATATCGAACAAGGCGCGCGCCTGGAAGACGGGAACATCGACATCGGCGTGGTCGATGCCATCGTCGGCATACGTTCGCTGAAACTGACCTTGGTTGGCGAGGCGGCCCACGCCGGTACCAAGCCCATGCGGCAACGGCGGGACGCGCTCTGGGGAGCGGCGCAATTTGTCTTGCGCGCGCGCCAACATGTCATGGACAACTACAGTCCGGGCGTCTGTAATATCGGCATGATCAGGGCTGAACCCGGCGCATTCAACATCGTCCCGGCCCAGGTTGATCTGGCGCTGGAATTCCGCCATGGTTCTTTGGAAGAAATGGCTGCCATGAGCGACGATCTGCTGGGCTTGCTGGAGCAATGCGCTCGCGAATTTGATTTGCGGGCATCCTTCGAGGAATCGCCGGCCGTCCTTCCCGCGCGCATGAGCGAGAAGGTCATGTCCGCGATTGAGCGGGCGGCCGCCGCGCTCGGCCTGTCCCATCGGCGCATGCTGAGTTTCGCCGGTCACGACAGTCAGTCGCTGGCCCAAGTCTGTCCCGCCGCCATGTTTTTCGTCCCGTCGGCCTGCGGCATCAGCCATAACCCAAAGGAGTTCACGAAGGATGCCGATTGTGTCAATGGCGCGAACTTAATGCTTCACGCCTTATTGGAATTGATAGATGGTTTTGCCTAGACGCCGGTTGGGACCCAGATATTCTTGACCTGTATCGATTCCTGGATGAACTCGGCGCCCGCGCCCTGGACCGGATCGAACCAATCACGGTCGGCGCCGTAGTTGACCCAGGTTCGCTTCATATTTGCCGCCGAGCGCGCCTCGACTTGTCGGCTGCCCTCGGCGCTGCCGAAGTACCACAGGCTATCGACATCGTCATGCTCGGCCAGGGTCTTCACCAGATGGTCGCGATCGCCGGTGACGATGTTGACCACGCCCGCCGGCAAGTCGGAGGTATCAAAGACCTGATAGAGATCGGTCGCGCTCAGCGGGTAGATCGGGGAGGGCAGGCAGACGACGGTGTTGCCGCGCGAGATCGCGGGCGCGAGCAAGGACGTGAAGGCCAGGAGCGGGCGGGCGTCGGGGCAGGCGATGCCGATGACGCCGATGGGTTCGTGAATCGCGGCTACCAGGCCGCGCAGCGTCGTCTCTTGAACGGCGCCTCCCGACTTGTCAGCGAAAGCGGCCCAGTGGAAGAATCGCTCAATCGCGGCCTCGACCTCCCGCTCTGCCCATGCCGGCTCGCAGGCTGTCATCATCTTAATGCGACTGGCGAATTCGTCGCGGCGCGCCGACAAGTTTTCCGCGATGTAATACAAGATCTGCGCGCGAGCGTGGGGCGCGTAATAAGCCCAGTTCCTGGCTTTGCGCGCGGCTTCTACGGCATCGCGAATGTCCTTGCGGTTGGCATCGCCGGCCTGCCCGACCGCCGCTCCGGATGGCGCTATGATCGATCGCGTATAGTTGCCGTCGGGACGTTTCTGCGCCCCGCCGATATACAGTTTGGCAGTGCGGTCTATGGGCGAGTCGCCTTCTGTGGCATTGCCCAGGGCAGAAGGCGCCGGGGGCACATGGGCCCCCCAGTCATCGGGAGCGTCGTCCATGTGCGGGCGGGACCGCTTCATCCAGCGCGGGCGCAGATAAGCGAACAAGCCTTCCTTGCCGCCCTCGCGCCCGAAGCCGCTTTCGCGATAGCCGCCGAAGCCGGCTGCCGCATCGAACAAGTTGGTGGAATTGATCCAGATGCTGCCGGCTTTGATCTTGCGCGCGGTATCCAATGCCAGACTGATATTCTCGCTCCAAACCGAAGCCGCCAAACCGTAACTCGTATTGTTCGCCAGTTCAACCGCTTCGCCGGGCGTTCGGAAGCTCATCGCCACCAGTACGGGACCGAAGATCTCTTGCTGCGCCACAGCCGAGGCCGCTTCTACATTTGTCAAGAGCGTCGGCGGATAAAAGCAGCCCTGGTCAGGCGACGCAATATCCGGCTGATAGACATCGGCGCCATCCTCGATGCCGCGCTTGACCCAGGCGGCGATATTGTCTCGCTGGACGGGGTCGACGATGGCGCCGAGGTCGATGCCCTTGTCCAGGGCGTCCCCCAGGCGCAGGCGCGACATGCGCCGTTTGAGCTTGGCGATGAATCTGTCGGCGATGTTCTCTTGCACCAGCAGGCGCGATCCAGCGCAGCAAACCTCGCCCTGATTGAAGAAAATGGCGTCGACCAGACCTTCAACCGCGCCGTCCAGATCGGCGTCGTCGAAGACCACAAAGGGCGACTTGCCGCCCAGTTCCAATGTGAGTTTGACGCCCGTTCCGGCTGTCACCCGGCGAATGATGCGCCCGACCGCTGTCGAACCGGTGAAGGCGACCTTGTCCAGGTCGCCGTGCGCCACCAGGGACGCGCCGGCTTCGTCGCCGCCTGTGACGATGTTGACGACGCCGGGCGGGATGCCGGCTTCCGCGATGATCTCGGCGAAGAGCAGGGCGGCAAGCGGCGTGTAAGGCGCGGGCTTGATGACAACCGTATTGCCCATGGCAATGGCCGGCGCGATCTTCCAGGCCAGCATCAGCAGCGGGAAGTTCCACGGTATCACTTGCCCGACGACGCCCAGGGACTGATAGTCGCGCAATTCACTTTCCATCAGTTGTGCCCAGCCGGCATGATAATAGAAGTGGCGCGCCACCAGCGGGATATCGATGTCGCGCGCTTCGCGGATGGCTTTGCCGTTGTCCAGGCTTTCGACGACGGCAAGCAGGCGGGCGTGTTTCTGGACGTTGCGAGCGATGGCGTAGAGGTGGCGCGCTCGCTGATGGGGGCGGAGCGCCGACCAGGTTTCGTAGGCGTCGCGGGCGGCCTTGACCGCGACGTCAATGTCGGCGGCGGAGGCGTCGGCGACTTGCGCCAGGGTTTCGGAGCGCGCCGGGTTGCTGACGGCGAGGGTCTTGCCTTCGGCCGGCGGGACCCACTGGTTATTGATGAAGAGGTCGAAATGGCGCTTGTGGGATTCCAGCCAGGCATTGGCCGCGGCGTCGGATTCCGGCGCGGGTCCGTAGGACATGGATTGGAAAAGTTCGGCTATTTGGGGCATGGGTGGGGTCCTTGCCGCCTCGATGGCGATAGTTCAGCTTTGTCTAAGATGGAATTCTGAAATCCAGTTCGCGAATGAGATCAAATGTATCCATTGGTCGGATGCCCAGCTTGCGACAAACATACGGAATTTTCCTTCTAATTGGCTATAAGGTTGGCGGGGCATTCTCTTGCTTGCTTTCCAACGTAACGACGCAACGGTCTCCATTGCCAGCCAGCGCATAAGAAATGAGCATAACATCATTCCTGTCTGCGACGGGTAAACTTTCCGCGATTGTTGAAGGCTCAAGTTCATAACCATCTTGAAGAACTCGGTTCAGATGCTGTTCCGATACAATTTCAACGAGTGACAGGTTACCTTCGTTTTTGCTAATCCAGTCAGCGAAATCCCAGTCCTTACTGCTGGGCGTTATCTCATCAAAGATTTGCTGTGGGATCTTCACTATTCCCTTTGCTGCTTCGCTGGCAAGCCAGTCCCAGAAATGTGGAACTCGACCTTTCTCGTAGTAAGTCGCGTTTGCCGTTATCAATACGTTGGCGTCAAGCAGATATTGCATCAATTTCTCCGAGCGTAGTAATCTGGATTCAACAGTGGGTAAACATTTATGGCTTTGATTCCAAGAACAACGCCCGCTTTCGATGGTGTCAGTTCCCCCCCGGACAGAAAATTTTTTGCCAGCCCGATGAGACCCGGTCCCAGATGGAATCGGCGCACAGCATAATAACTGGGTCCGCCTTGCTTATCGCTACGGCTGGCTTTTTCATCGTCATTATTCTTCCTCCATTCAGCCGCAAACTTATCCCGCAGGGCTTGCCAGAGAGATCGGCTTATCTTGTCTTCCCGCATCAAGTTGTAGGCCACCATCGCCCGGCTGATGTTTCTTGATGTGGCAAACGCGTTGATTGCGACGGCGGCATCGTCCAAGTGGAAGTGCTGCAAAGGCAGGAGTTCATTCAATTCGGATGTCGGCAGGAGGATCGACGCGGCGACTTTATTGCAGAATCGCTCCACATCTGCTTCTCCCCATGTGCCGGAAACGCCGCTCTTGCCCAGCCATAGATGCGCGACTTCGTGCAAGGCAGTGAAACTCCAGGCAGATACAGCGTCCTGCCGGTTGACGACGATGTATGGCGCAATGGGGTCTGCGAAGGCGAATCCGCGGAAAACTTCTATCGGAATCGTTGTGTGATGACTTCCCAAATCGCTTTGCAAAAGAACAAATATACCCTGCCGTTCGATCCTTTCTCTCAGGTAAGCGAAGGCCTCTCGAAGTTCACGTTTACTGCGAAACACATCGAGGTCAAATTCCAAAGTTTCGACGATATCCTTTGCGACTGCTTGGTATCCGGCAGACATTGTTGCCGAAGCGATGAAGGGCAATTCCTCCTCGCCTTCTTCATCTTCCAACAATTGTCTCACCAGATTTTGCGACGCCTTGATATTGCGCATCAGCAAATTCAAATGAGCGTTGCCTTTTCGGTCGAATGTTTTCTGAGGCAAGTTACGGAAATCCTCGCCGCGATCCTCTCTCTTGGGGGGCTCGCTGAGGTAAAATGTCAGAAGAGGTTGATGATATGCCTTCGACATTTTGTTGAGTTGAGGACGGGTCGGCTCCTTTTGTCCACTTTCTAGCAGTTTGAGTTTCTCATTCGCGCTGAGCTTTTTACCATCCGTAAAGATTTTCTTCGCCACTTCCTCGACTTCCAAACCAGCAGTCTCGCGCGCCCATATAAGGATTTCTGGATTTACCGCAGGCATAGCGAAGTTCCTCTTGTCAAATGCCTAGATTGTACAGATTCGACTATGAGTTGCCAATGACCCTTGTATGACAATCGAACCTACTGCGCTCTAGCCCCGCTGTTCATTGTCTGCTACGCTACGCACAGCAAGCCAAGAGACAGGAGCGTTCCGTGCCGAAGCAATACGACAGCCCGCCCGCCATGGTTATTGACCCGAAGAAGACCTACCGCGCCAAAATGGAAACCAGCAAAGGGACGATCTCAATCGAGCTCTTCGCCGACCGCGCGCCGATCACGGTCAACAATTTTGTTTTCCTCTGCCGAGATGGATTCTATGACGATGTCATCTTCCACCGCGTGCTGGACGGGTTCATGGCGCAGGGCGGCGACCCCACGGGCAGCGGTCGCGGGGGACCCGGTTATCGCTGGGACGACGAAGCGTCCGCTTTGCGGATCCCGCACGATGCGCCCGGCACCTTGAGCATGGCAAATGCCGGCCCCAATAGCAACGGCTCGCAGTTTTTCATTACTTTTGCGCCGACCCCTCATCTTGACGGGCGCCATGCCGTTTTCGGGCGCGTGAACGATGAAGAAGGCTTGCGGGTCTTGAGCGCGTTGCAGCGGATTGATCCTCAGCGTCCGAACAGGGCTATCGTTGCGGACAAGATCAAAAGCGTAACAATAGAAGAAGGCTAGACAAACGTGACTGAGGTTACCAAGCCAGGCTAAGTTACGCTTGCAGTTTCCTGCGCTATTGCCAGTTCAAGCGCGCCCTCGTTAGTCCGACGATCTTTCGAAAATCTCGTCAATGCGTGTGGCTTCGCGCAAGTTGGCTGGCAACTGAAGGTGTTTTCGTTTGCTTTCGAATTGAACCGGCGTTACAATTCCGATTATAAGGTGTTTGTAAATCTGATATCGTAAATCGGGCAGGATTGCCGCTGGTCTATTGTTGGTTACGGGCTTGCATTCGACAAACAAACCCAAAATCGCAAGACAGGTTAATATTGCTTTAGTTTGCAAAAGGCGCGTCAGGAAACTGCGATCGCTGGCTGCCGCAGCTGCGGAGCAAATTATGAAAATAGCCGAGCGCTCCACTTAAGGAAAAGTTCTTGGTCTTCGCAGATAGAAAGGCGCTTAATTCAAGTGCGAAAGAGAAAAATGATGTGTCCGAAGCAAGCACTGATTTCTTGTGAAACAACCAGAGTTGACTAATTGTATTGTTCAGATAGTCGATAATATGTTAAAGTCTAGAAAATCGCAATAGATTCTTGGCATGCCAGCGGTGGCAATTTCGTTTGTAGGGTGGCTTTATCGGTGTTATAGTTATGCAACTGCGCAACCTTTATTGTTTGTAGCGCGCGGGTTACAGGCACTTCCATCGCTGTAAATGCATCGAAAGGTTTCAATATGTTACCCAATGCAGTCGCGAATGTTTCGTTCGAGTCGTTTAGAGATCTCGCCAGGGGCAAGAGAGTGATATTGCTTTATCCCTGGGCAAACTTTAGAAACGTCTTTTTGAGTTATTTTCTGAACGACATCGGCGAAGGGTTGCTGTATCATCGAATCCCGGACGAAGCCGACAGTTTGCAGGTTTGGGTAAAGGGATTGCTGGCAGAGTTACAGTTGGTATTGGATGATTTTGGAGGGGGACTTTCTGATGCGTTAGAGGGTGCGTCCGCGGAAGAAATGGGCGCCGCATTGGCTGCGGATTTGGGGCATGTTGATTTAGAACGCGCGGTATTATTTCTTGACGAGCTAGATCGTGTGCCCCAGGATGCGGAATTCCGCGCTTTTATGTCCGCTCTCGTCGACAACTTGCCAGCGAACACGCAGTTGGCGTTGAATTCTCGATTGCTCACTTACGAGCCGTGGATCAACTGGGTCAACAGGGATCAGGCGGTGGTGTTGGGTACTGAGCATCGTTCGAATAATCTTATGTTCACCAAAGAAGCGACGCTCAAACCGCAGTTAGAAGTGTACGCCTTTGGCCGCGGTCACGCCGTTTCCAACGGACGGGAGATCCGCAGTTGGGACGGCGCCCTGCCACGGAATCTCTTCTTTTATTTCATCGATAATCCCTTGGTCACGCGTGACCAGATTTTCGACATCTTTTGGCCCAAGCTGTCGATAAAAGATGCGACCAATGTCTTTCATGTGACCAAGCGCAAGATAACCGAACGAATCTCGATGCAAGTCGACGATGAGGAGAATTACGAACTCACGACTTATTCCGCCGGTTTCTATGTGCCGAGCGACAAGATCGTGCGCCACTACGATGTTGCCGATTTCGAGTACGCCATGGAAGGGGCGTTGTTGTCCGACAATCCGCACGAGAAGGAAGTTTTGTTCCGACACGCGGTGGACATCTACAAAGCGCCCTTCTTGCATACGGTCAAGCTCGCCTGGGTAGACGCGAGGCGGAAACAGCTACAGACAATGTACGCCGAAGCGTTAATTGGCTTGGCGAACCTGCAAGCCGGGCGGGGAGAATGGGAGCGGGCGCTCGGTTCGTACATCAGAGTACTGCGGGAAACACCGCAGCGTGAAGACATCCACCGTAAAGTTATACAGATGTACATCAATATGGGTCGGAATGACGATGCGCGTCAGCAGTACACTTTCTTGGAGCGCATGCTTAAGAGAAGACTCGGTGTTGCGCCCTCGGAGGAAACGCAGGCGTTACTTGGCGCTCTTGGGCAATAGTCGCGATTGCGGGTTCGGGGGGATTCACCACGGAGGCACAGAAGTAGTTCCGAGAAATTAGTGAGAACGCGAAAATGCCTTTGTTCTCCCTTGATCTCCCCGGTCAACGGGGGCGGAATCCCCGAAGCATCAGGGGCGCGTAGACACCGCCCGCCAGCCGCGCCACCATTTCCTTAGATTTATGTGACATGCCACACATATTGGTTCTGGTGCGATTGCTCTGGCGATCTGTAGTCAAGTGATCGCCATTTTATTATCATTCTGATATACTGATACCGTCGAAGAGAACAGGATTCATCCCAGGAAAGGTTGATGTTGCCCAGTCAATTGCCGGAGTTGCAGTCAGTTTCGTCCGGGAATGCCCGAGAAAGCAAGCCTTCCGCAGAACAGCATGGCGTGCTTTTGGCGGCGATTGTCATGGCAGTTGTCGGCTGGGGCGGCTTGCTGCAGTTGGTAGCCACGACGCGTCCCCGCATCGGCGGCGAACTATGGCTGTTTTTTATTTTGCTACAGATTGCGATTACTGGATCAGTTCTTCCGGTTCTGCGTTTTTTCAACCTGCGCTTTACGTCGGTAGATGATGATCCGTTGCCGGCCGGCGTAATTGTGCGACGGAGCGTCTGGGCCGGGATACTGGTTGTAGGCAGCGCCTGGCTATTGATACCACGCGCTTTGTCATTGCCCTTTGTGCTGATCCTGGTACTGATTCTGCTGGTTATAGAGATCTTCCTCCGCAACCGAGAATTGGCGCATGAACGATAAGCGGGATTGGTTGCGCAAGCTGCCGTCCGTCGATCGACTCCTGTCACATAACCGTGTCCAAAACTTGATCAAAGAATATAGTCACCGATTGGTGGTTGAGGCCATCCGCGATGACCTGGAGTCGGCGCGGCGCGGCATTCTCGCCGAGCAGGACCTGGACATCTCGGAACCCGCGGTGTTGGATCGGATTACTCACGGTTTGCGAATGGGTTTTCAACCGAGCCTGCGTCCCGTCATCAATGCGACCGGCGTAGTCATCCACACGAATCTGGGTCGCGCGCCTTTGTCGGAGGCGGCACAGGCGGCAATGATCGCCGTCGCCGGGGCGTACAATACGCTGGAATACGACATGGAAGAGGGGGAGCGCGGCAGTCGTCTGGTTCACGCCGCGAAACTCCTGCGCGGCTTGACGGGCGCCGAGGATGCGATTGTGCTCAACAACAATGCTGCCGCGCTGATCCTGATCTTGAGCGCGCTCGCGAGTGAGCGCGAGGTAATAATATCACGCGGTCAGTTAGTTGAAATCGGCGGCGGATTTCGTATTCCAGCCATTATGAGAGAGAGCGGCGCGACGCTGGTTGAAGTGGGCACAACCAACCGAACGCGCATTGAGGACTATGAAGCGGCTGTGAACGCGCGAACAGCCATGTTGCTGCGCGTTCATGCCTCAAACTTTCGCCAGCTCGGTTTCGTTGAACAGCCCGCTTTGCGTCAATTGGCCGCATGCGCAGGCCAGCATGGATTGCTGGCGGTTGACGACCTCGGCAGCGGTACACTCATCGATACCAGAAAATTCGGATTGGCATACGAGCCGACAATACAAGAGAGTATTTCGGCCGGATTTGATCTGGTCTGTTTTAGCGGGGACAAATTGCTGGGCGGGCCGCAAGCGGGAATTATTGTCGGGAAGGCGGAATTGATCGCAAGACTGAAGCGTCACCCGCTTGCGCGGGCACTGCGCGTCGACAAACTGATCTATGCCGCGCTGATCGCGACCTTGCAACACTATCTTCGCGATGAGGCCTTGCAAGAGGTTCCAATTTGGCGAATGATCGCGCGAGAGCTCGACGAAATCGGGACGACAGCCGAGCGCTGGGCCGCGCAAATTGGCGGCAAGGTCGTGGATGGGCGATCGACGGTCGGCGGGGGCAGTTTGCCGGGCACAAATCTTCCCACGCGTCTACTGGCGCTTGCGGCTGCCTCTCCGGCGCGTTTTACGGCGGGGCTTCGGCAAGCGGATCCACCCGTGATAGCCCGCGTTTCGAAAAGTCATGTGCTGCTGGATCCGCGCACAGTTTTGCCCGAGCAAGAGGCGGACTTGTTGCGAGTCTTGTCGGGGCTCGCGTTTGATGAAGACAGGAGAAGGGATCGCTATCATGAAGTCTGATTTGGACCGGTTGATGCAGGAGCGCGACATGGACGCCTTCGTCGTCACGGGCGGCGAAGAATTCAACGCGATTCGGTTCTACCTGAGCAAGGGCGCGCATATCACCCACGGATCGATTTTCAAGTTGCGCGGGCAGGAGCCGCTGCTCGTTTGCAGCCGTATGGAACTGGAAGAAGCGCAAAAGAGCGGCTTGAAGGTGCGGACAGATGCCGAGCTAGGCTATCAAGAGCATCTGGCGACGGCAGAGGGAGACAGCTATACGGCGACCGCGCGGTTCTGGGCGGATGTTCTGTCGGAGATGGGCTTAAACGGGGGACGCGTCGGACTATACGGTACTTGGCAGATCAACAAGACAATTGCGCAGTTGGACGTTTTGCAGGAGGGTCTTCCTCAATATGAATTCCTTGCGGAAGGAAAGCGTACGCTCTTTGAGGAGGCGATGCTGACCAAGGATCAGCAAGAGATCAGCCGGCTTGAATCGGTGGCGGAACGCGCCAATTCGGTGATGGAAACGGTTTGGGATTATATCGCCGGGCTGGATGTTGAAGGCGAGTTTCTTGTCGACGAATCTGGCCGGCAAGTGACCATTGGCGATATCAAGAGCCTGGTACGGCGCGAACTTATGGCATGTGGTTTGGAAGACACAAACACGATTTTCGCACAAGGAAGGGACGCGGGTTTTCCCCATAGCCGCGGCGAAGCGGACATGCCATTAAAAATCGGCCAGGCCATTGTCTTTGACTTGTTCCCGAGAGAGCAGGGCGGCGGATACCACCATGACATGACGCGGACCTGGTGTATTGGCTATGCCCCGCCCGAGGTGCGAGAAGCCTATGACACCGTGATGGAGGCCTTTGACATTTCAGTAGAAAGCTTTGGGTTGAACAAGCCGACCCATCTAATGCAGGAAGCGGTATTGGACCATTATGAAGCAAAAGGACATCCGACGATCCGCTCCGATCCGCGGACGATGGAAGGCTATATCCATACGCTCGGCCACGGCGTCGGCATCGACATTCACGAGAGTCCATCTATTAGTCACACAAGACAGGACGATGTCTTCCAGATCGGGAATGTCTTGACCATTGAACCGGGACTGTATTATCCTGACCGTGGATATGGTGTACGGGTGGAAGACCTCTTTGTCATTGACGAGAGCGGCGCATTGGTCTCGTTGACGTCCTTTCGCAAGGATTTGGTGATTCCACTTAGCAAATGACCTGTCGGAGGGCCGCTCGGCGCGCAACCGGCGAAAAGATCAGCCGCGCTCAGGCAAAAGGATAAAGTTCTTGTCGCATGAGCGGCGCGGTTTACCTGAACAGGTAGTTTACGAGGAGAACATGGCTTCGGAACAGATTCGCGTCGCCATTATCGGGTCCGGTCCGTCGGGCTTTTACGCTGCGGACCACTTGCTCAAACAGCGCGATCCCCTAGTTCACGTCGATATGTACGAACGGTTGCCGACCCCCTTTGGCTTGGTACGCGGGGGCGTCGCTCCCGATCACGCCAAGATCAAGTCGGTCACAAAATTGTACAGTCGGATCGCAAGGCATGAGCGATTCAATTTCTTCGGCAATATCGAGTTCGGCACGGATGTAACAAGAGCTGATCTCAGCAAAGCTTATCATGGCATCATATACGCAGTGGGCGCGCAGACCGACAAAAAGCTGGGAATCCCGGGTGAAGATTTAGGGAACAGCTTTGCCGCGACAGAATTCGTAGGTTGGTACAACGGTCATCCGGACTATCACGATTACGACTTCGATTTGACCGGCATCAAACGCGTTGCCGTGATCGGCGTGGGAAATGTCGCCATGGATGTGGCGCGCATATTGGCGCGCACAAGCGAAGAGCTGTATGAAACGGATATCGCCGACTACGCGCTGAAATCTTTGCAGAGCAGCGAGGTCGAAGAGATTATCGTGCTGGGACGACGGGGTCCGGCGCAGGCGGCATTCACCAATCCGGAGATAAAGGAATTGGGGGAAATGGCGGACGCGGACATCGTCGTTTCGCTGGAAGAGGCGACGCTGGACAAGCTTAGCGCGGCTGAATTAAAAGCCAGCGGCGATCGCGCGGCCGCGCGCAATGTGGATATATTGAGATCTTATGCCACGCGCGAGTTGCGCGGGCGCTCTCGACGGATCATCATGCGATTTCTGGTATCGCCAGTGGCATTGTTGGGCAGGGACAAAGTGGAGGCTATACGTATTGTCCGCAACGAACTCTATCTGGACGAACGCGGTTCTTTGCGTCCCAGGGCAACAGAGCGCCAGGAAACCCTGCCGGTCGATATGGTCTTTCGCTCGGTTGGATATCGCGGTGTCCGGCTGCCCGACGTCCCGTTTTATGATCCCTGGGGCACGATTCCAAATGACCATGGTCGCGTGTTGACAGACCATGAGGGCGGAGAATACCTGGTGGGCAATTATGTCGTCGGCTGGATCAAACGCGGACCCAGCGGCATCATCGGCACTAACAAGCCTGACGCCATCGAGTCGGCCAATCGCTTCCTGGAGGACTTGCAGGTGAAGCGCGTTCTTGAACCGATCGATACGCGGGGCGAGACCATTCTTGATCTGATTCAGTCGCGCAAACCGACATACTGCAGCTTTGCCGATTGGGAAAGGCTTGATGCAATCGAGCGGCAGCGCGGCGCCGAGAGCGGTCGCAGCCGTGTGAAGTTCACGACTGTCGAGGACATGCTGGCGGCTTTAGGAAAGAGCGAGCAGGCGCCCGAAGCCAGCAGCTAAGCGGTAGCAAGTTCGTCACAGGAAAAAGTGATCTCTGCGATTTTACGAATTTATACGATTTTCTATGAATTTATGCCAATTTGCTTGACAAATCTGCAAAGTCGACATAATCTTGTATACAACAGATAGATTTATTGAAAGCAAATTTATTGCATCCCCGACGCCCCGCTCCCGCGGGGCGTTTCCATTCCTCCACCTCTGATTGGACATTCTCAAGGCAAGGCGATTGCGCTAATCTCGTGGCAGGTTGAGGTTGAGCGTAAGGGAAGATTTTTATGGATACAAAAGGGTTGATTCTGGAACGGATTGACCAGCAAGAGGAAGAGCTCTGTTACATCGCCAAAGAAATCTGGGACCATCCGCAAGTCGCGTTGGAGGAAAGCTTCGCTTCTCAACTTCTGGCGGAAAGACTGGCTGGGGAGGGATTCGAGATCACCTGGGGCGCCGGCGGGATGCCGACAGCTTTTATCGCCGAGTGGGGCGAGGGCGCGCCGTTGATCGGTTTTCTGGGCGAATACGATGCGCTTCCGGGCTTGTCGCAGGAGCTGTCCAGCGAAAAGTCGCCCATAGACCCCGGCGGTCCCGGGCATGGCTGCGGTCACAACCTCTTTGGCACGGCTTGCATGGGTTCGGTAATGGCTTTGAAATCGGCGATGCAGCAGATCGGGATCAAAGGCAGGATCCGCTTTTATGGCTGCCCGGCGGAAGAGACCCTGGTCGGCAAGACTTTCATGGCTCGCGACGGCGTATTTGACGACTTGGACGCGGCCATTAGTTGGCATCCGGGGGATAGCAACATCACCTGGAACGGCTCCTCTTTGGCGATGAATTCTTTCAGGGTCAACTTTTACGGAGTGGCCTCGCATGCCGGGGGATCTCCCTGGCTGGGTCGCAGCGCCCTGGACGGCGTAATGCTGATGGACGCCGGCGTCAACTATATGCGCGAACACGTGCCACCGGAATCCCGGATTCACAGCGTCGTCACCAGTGGCGGGCAAGCGCCCAACGTTGTGCCGGCCTTCGCGCAAGTATGGTATTTTGTGCGCGCTCCCCACCGTGAACAGGTCGAAGAAATGTATAGCTGGATGCAAGATATTGCGAAGGGAGCGGCGCTGATGAGCGGCACCCGGCATGAGATCGAATTTCTCACCGGCTGCTACGAGATTTTGCCAAATGATGTCATGTCCGATTTGCTGTATGAAAAGATGGCGGAGATCGACGACATGCGCTTTTCGGAGCAGGAACGCGAATTCGCCAAAGCGTTGCAGGCGAGTTTTCCCGAAGGATCGGTGAAACGCGGTTTTGAATGGACGCAGATTTCCAGCAGCGCCCAGCTTGATCCAGCCGATATCGATGATCCCTTGTGGGAGCGCGTGCTGCCGCACTCGCCAACACCACCGCTTTTGGGCGGCTCGACCGAAGTGGCCGATGTTAGTTGGATCACGCCGACGGGTCAGATCACGACCACCTGCTGGCCCTTGGGCACGCCCGGGCATAGCTGGCAGACAGTGGCGTCGTGCGGATCCAGCATCGGGAATAAAGGCATGATCTTCGCGGCCAAGGCGATGGCGCTGGCCGGATTTGATCTTGTGACCAAGCCCGAACTCTTGGCGGAAGCGCAAGCCGAATTCGAACGCGTACGCGCCGGCAGAGCCTATGTCAGCCCCTTGCCGCCAGAGGCGACGCCGAAGTAGATGGACTTGCAGCCGACCCCACAGGGCGTTGTCGCAGGAAGCATTCCGCTTTTCGCCGGACATCCGGCGCATGAGTTGCTGCCAATATCCACTGTTCGCACACTGGTGGATTCTGTCTGGTCGCAGCCGGATGTGGTACGTCTATTCAACTACGGCGATGAGCAAGGCAATCAGCAGTTGATCGATTTCCTGTCGGCGCGGTTGCAGCGCAGCGAGAATCTGTCAATCTGCCGCGAGAACTTGATGATCATCGGCGGTTCGACCTGGGGCGTCGAGATGATCACGCATCATTTGACGGGACCGGGGGATACCATTCTGGTAGACGCGCCCTCCTATCGAGACGCCTTGCACATTTTCCGCGATGCAAAGCTGGATGCGCAGGCTATCTCAATAGACGGTGGAGGGGTCATTGTCGATGAAATGGAACGACGCCTGCGCGATTTGGCGTCTCGGAAGCGTCTTCCAAAGTTCTATTATGTGGTGCCCAACTTTCAAAATCCGACTGGCATTACGCTCGGGCGCGAGCGCCGGCAAGCGATCGTCGACTTGAGCAAAGCCTATGGTTTCTTAATTATCGAGGATGATGTTTACCGTGATATCCGTTTCGTCAACGATTTGCCACCCAGTTTTTACGCCTTGTCGGGCGGGGAGAAGGTATTGCGCCTCGGTACGTTTTCCAAAACGCTCGCGCCCGGGCTACGCATCGGATGGTTGATTGGTCCCGCGGAAACCGTAAAGCGCTTCGTCAATAGCGGCATGCTGCGCATGGGCGGCGGCGCCAATCCCTTTACAGCCGCGATCGTTGCGGATTTCTGCAGCAGCGGGAACTGGGAAGAGCATGTCGCCTGGTTGCGCAATCAGTACAAGGACCGTCGAGATTGCGCATTGGCTGCGTTGGACGCTGCCATGCCGCATTCAGCCCATTGGACCAAACCCGAAGGCGGATATTTCATATGGCTGCGATTGCCAGAAAACGTCACTGTCGACGAAGTTGAAGATCGGGCGAAGGCGGAAAATATCTATTTCGCCTCGGGCAAGGGGTTTTTCGTCGATCCCGAGGACGGCGCTCATCATATTCGCCTATCATTTAGTTATGTGCCTGTAGATGATCTGCAAACCGGCATCTCGATTTTGGGACGGGTTATCAAACAGTTGGAAGGGCGGTGAAGCCGTTGTGCCAGGCATCAGGACTCAGCGTCTCGTACGGAGGGAATTGGCGGAGCAGGGTTACAGCCTATTGCGCGCCCGGGAGATCGATATTGACGACGACTTGCGGGAGTCGTGGTTGAGCCTCTCGATTGACTATGCTGACTTGCCCGGCGACGAATACTTGCCCGGCGGCGGCAAGTATCGATTTCGCCGTTATGGACGATTTCGGTTCTTGCCTACCAGCGGCGAATTGACGCCTTTGCCGCATGTCGATTATTTCCAGAGCGCCGACATCAATCGCGTGACCGGCGGCATCATTCGCAAGTTCGCGCCTATGCTGGAGGGCACGTTTGGCAATCCCTTCCTGCGCGAGTTGATTCGCTTCGACTTCGATCAGTTTCCCCTCAGTCTCGAAGAGAGGCAATGCGTCTGGGAAGTACAGGCGCATCTCATCCGCGTGACTGCCAGCGCGGACGAGCGGGGTCATCCGACGCCGGAAGGCATTCACCGTGACGGCGCCGAGTATGTTTCGGTGCATTTGGCGGAACGCTTGAACGCCCGGGGCGGCGATGTGTCGATCTACGATGACGACAAGCTGCTGCTAGCCAGCTTTCGCCTCGAAGACATCATGGATGGCTATCTCTTTCAGGACGCGAGCCTGTGGCATCAAGCGAGTCCAATTTCTCCCATCGATGCTGCGCATCAAGCCATCCGCAGCATTCTGACCTTTGACTATCACCTCAGGTCCGATCACTAGACCGGCGGGCGGCTGGACGGGAAAAGGAAAGAATAAGTCTGCCCCAAGGCAGACTTATTTGACACAGCGAGGAAAGGACTCGAACCTTTAACCTTGTGCTCCAAAGGCACCTGCTCTGCCAATTGAGCTACCTCGCTAGAGCCGCTCGGCGGCAGCGAATAGGACTTGCGCGCTCACGCACAATCACAATCCCGCTCGTCGCATGCGCAACGCGGTTTGCGTAAACAGTGCGCGGACATTGTAGCAAAATCGAGGCGTTCTTCAAGTGCGAAACGCTAGTCGTTTCCCTCGTTTTGAAACAAATGAACGCCGATCGCTTCATCCAAGGGCACGACAAAAACGACTCCGCGGTCGCGCTCCAGCAGGTCCCCGAGCACGGCTTGAGCTTCATCTAACATTTTCGGGATCAGATCTGTCGGCACCACGGAAAGCAGTACGTGATTGGTGTGGCCAATATCGTGCAGGACATATGCCATGACACTGTTCATCGAACTGGCAATATGCAAAGGCACTTCGAATTTTTCGCGTTGGATTTTCTCTTTCAATCTACGCAAGCCGACACTCTTGATGATCGTGACGCCCGGCGCGCCCGCTTCTTGCCAGCGATTGGCGACTTCCATACCACTTTCATTGTCCGACGTGATTAGCAGGATTAGCTTCATCAGTTAGTCTCCTGTTGCAGAAGCGGCTAAAAGCGTAGAGTCATCGCTTGGCTCCTGTTTACCCTGAAATACCCAGCGAACCAGAGGCGGCGTGAGCACGGTGGTCAACAGGATGACCATGAACAATGAGGCGTAGAGTTCGCTGCCGCCGTCGATGATGCCGCTGGACAAACCGATCGAGATAATGATCAAACCAACTTCGCCGCGCGAAACCATGCAGACGCCGACGCGCAGCGATTCGCGCAGATTGAAACCGCCCATGCGAGCGCCAAGGCCGGCGCCGAAGACTTTGCTGATCACGGCCATGAGCAACAGTATCAGCATGAAGGGCACCGCTTGCATTGGGAAACTGCTGAGGTCCGTTTCCAAGCCGACATCGACAAAGAAGATCGGAACGAGAAAGACATAGGCGAGGTGGCTCATCGTTTGCTCGATTTCGCGTTTCATGTTGCGGTTTTGCAGTTTGCTCAAGCCGACGCCGGCAATGAAGGCGCCCGTGATCGCGGCAACACCGCCCAGGTACTCCGCGGACCAACCAAAGATCAGGGCGCTGGCCAAGGCGAATATGGGTATGCCGTAAGCCTGCGCAAGTTCCGGACGTCCTTGAATCCATTGCAAGGCGCGCGGCAGCAGGTACCAGGCGACCAGGAAGGCGACAATAATGTAACCCGCCATCTGCAGGATAATCACCAGCAATTGGCTAAGGTCGCTCTGGCCGCCTCCACCCTCGGCCAGCACCAGCGTCAGCGAGACCGCCAATATGGCCAAGACGTCGTCGATCAATGCGGTGGCGAGCAGGGCGTTGCCCTCTTTCGTCCGCAGGTAACCGAGTTCCAGCAAGACTTGCGCGGAGATGCTGACGGAGGTCGCGGCCAGCGTCACACCGGCGAAGAGAGCCGGCTGCCAAGCGTAGCCTGCCGGCAACAGAACCGCAACAGTCAAGGCCACTGGCGCCACGACGCCGAGGACACCGCCGAATACCGCCACTTTGCCCACTTTGGCCAATTCGCTCAAATGGACTTCCAGGCCGATGTTGAACATCAGCAGCAGCACGCCCAGCTCCGCGAATTCTTTGATGGTTTGTTGCAGGTCTGCGCCTTGGAGAATGTCCCAGTGCAGGAAATCCAATACAGTGGGTCCCAGCACGAGGCCGACGATTAACTGACCCAAGACGCGCGGCTGATTCAAGCGCCTTGCCAGCGCGCCGCCTGTCCGCGATGCCAGCAGGATGATCCCCAGAGCGAACATCAGCGGGATAAAGGGGTTTATGCCGCCGGCTTGATCGCCCGTATTTGCTGCCAGGACGGAAAGCTGTGAGCCGCCAAGGAGCCAAATCATTATGAATGCGAGCATGAACAGACGCGGGGAAAGTAGTCCGCTCAATCGATTCAAGTCAGTTCGCCTTCCACTTAAGGAATTGGTCCCACTTGATTATAATGCAACAGCAAATTTTTTGGGTAAAGAAGATGAAGGTCGGGCCTGATGAAAATCACAGATTTAGAACTGTTTACGGTAAGGCCGCGCTGGCTATTCTTGAAAGTCTCGACAGATGAAGGTTACTTCGGCTGGGGCGAGCCGATCGTTGAAGGGCAGGCCGGCACGGTACGCGGCGCTGTTGAAGATATGTCTGATTATTTGCTTGGGCGAGACCCTCTTCAGATCGAAGATATTTGGCAGACTTTGTTTCGTGGCAGATTCTATCGCGGCGGGCCGGTGATGATGAGCGCGATAGCTGGTGTCAATCAGGCGCTGTGGGATATCAAAGGCAAGTTTCACGGTGTGCCGATTTACGAGTTGCTGGGCGGGAAGGTGAGGGATCGCGTGCAGATCTACGCTGGCGTCCACGGGGAGAGTCCCGAAGAGGTTGGGCAGCATGCCCTGCGCTGCAAGCGAGACGGATTGCGGGCGATCAAAATGGGGGCTGTGCCCGGCGTGCACTATGTAGATGAATTTGGACATATCGACGACGCGGTCGCCAGGGTGGCGGCTGCCAGGGAAGCGGTCGGCGATGACTTCAGCATCGCTGTTGATTTTCACGGTCGTGTCCACAAGCCGATGGCCAAGATGCTCATCCAGGAATTGGAGCCCTTTCATTTGATGTTTGTGGAAGAACCTGTATTGCCCATGCATAACGAGGCCCTGCTCGATCTCAAGCGTGCCACGTCGATTCCCATCGCGACCGGCGAACGCATGTATTCGCGCTGGGATTTCAAGACGATCCTGTCGGCCGGCAGCGTTGATATCATCCAGCCGGACGTGTCACATGCCGGCGGCATCTCCGAGGTATTGCGCATCGCAGCCATGGCCGAGGCGTATGACGTTGCGCTTGCGCCTCACTGCCCGCTGGGTCCCATCGCGCTGGCTTCCTGTCTGCAAGTCGATGCGGTAGCCTATAACGCCTTGATTCAAGAACAGAGCTTGGGCATCCACTACAACCGCGATGTCGACTTATTGGATTACCTTGCCGACAAGTCCATTTTCGATTATCGCGATGGCAGCGTCGATGTGCCATCCGGTCCCGGGCTGGGAATCGATATCGATGAGGAAAAGGTTCGCGCGGCTAACGACCATGACTATCGCTGGCGAAACCCCTTGCTGCGCCGCGAAGACGGCTCGGTTGCGGAGTGGTGATGTCGAGAGCGGCGGCTCGGCCAAGGGGCCGATCATGCGTCACTCATAATTCGGATTTCTACAAGGCTATGCTGAGCAAGGGCTGTAGACGAAGAGGGTAGATCGCGCTTAATCAATCTTAAACTGTTTCTAATCTTACCTTGTTATCATAATAGCACACGATTCTGTTATGAGGGGGAATAATGGCGAAGGAACGGATTCTGATCATCGAGGACGAAGCGCGTATCGCTCAATTTGTCGAACGTGGGCTGATCTATGAAGGATTCCACGTGAAAGTGGCGCGTGATGGTCAGGCCGGTCTTAATATTGCGCGAGACAATCCGCCGGATCTCGTGATCCTGGATTGGATGCTGCCCGGGCTTGATGGATTGGAAGTTTGCAAGCGGTTGTGCGCTGCTGGCGATGTTGCCATTTTGATGCTGACCGCCAAGGATGACGTTCGTGATCGTGTGGTGGGCCTGGATGCCGGCGCCGACGACTATCTGGTCAAACCATTTTCAATCGACGAATTGATCGCGCGGGTACGCGCCTTGCTTCGGCGCGCGGCGACTGGCGCGCAGCCCGAAGTGTTGAGATTTGCTGATTTGGCGCTGGATACGGGTACACATCGCGCCTATCGCAATGACCGCGCGATTGATCTAACTGCCAAGGAATATGATCTGCTGGAGTTGTTCATGCGCAATCCACGTCAAGTCCTTACACGCGATGTGATCTTCGACCGGGTGTGGGGATATGATTTCGGGGGCGAGAGCAATATCATCGAAGTATATATTCGCTACTTACGCCAGAAGACGGAACATGACGAGGAAAGCCGGTTAATTTACACGATGCGCGGTGTGGGCTATGTCTTGAGAGAGGACTAGCGGCTGCGTTTCGCGGCGAAGTTTGCTTAGGGCTTGTCCGGCAATTGTCGCCTGGCGTTTACTTCCAAGCCCACATGCCCGTTCAACAGGCTGAGGAGCGGACGGTTTTCATCGGGTGATATCGCCGCAAAACTGAATTTACTTCGGTGATTTTCGGGCGACCTGATAAGTCGCGAAGGGCGCGTAGACACAGCCCACCGACATCGCACTACGAGAGGGGGAGCGGGCAGCTCTTCATCAAGCTGGATATCGGCAATAAATTGTGTTTTTTTCGATTTTCGGGCGACCTGATAGGTCGCCCCTACATTTTCAAACTTTGCCGGTCTCGGTAGAGGTCAGCATTGGCTGACCCGCCGCAATTGCAGCATGTTGCTTCAGCTAATTCTGTGTGAGAAATGAATTAATGGACGGTCCTAAGAGTGGCAACTATTAGGTGAAACGGGCGATATCGACTGCTCCGGCAGAAACCCGGTTGAGCAGCTTGTCCACAGCCCGTTCAGCAGAAGCGGCGCCCATTGCCAGACCGTGGCCAGTGAAGCCTACAGCGCATCCAACGCGACTCTTGCCCGGCAAGATTCCAACTAGAGGCAGTCCATCGACGCTGAAGCCCATAATGCCGGACCAGCGGTGGGCGACGGGCGCCGTCACATCGGGAAAATATCGGGCAAGGTAGCGATCCAGAAAGGCTTGAACATTTGGATTCAGTCGATCTTCGGTGGTGTTGTCTTCTTCGCATTTGTAGTGTTGCCGCCCACCGCCCAGCAAAAAACGCCCATCAAAGGTGCTGCGGTAATACATATAGCCATAGTCGCTATAGCCGCAATAAGGAACGGGCACATGATCCAGCGGCTCGGTGACCAGGCATTGAGCGCGAGTGGGGATCACTTTGCCGACAAAGAATGGATCAATCGTCGGCGACCAGGCGTTGGTGCAGAGCAGCACATGGCGCGCCTCAAATACGAACTGTCGCGTGTAAACCTGAACCGTGTCGTCATCATTCTGCTCAATACGATACAGTTCGTTGTTGGGTATCAGTTCGGCGCCGCTCTGCATCATCACGGACTTGGCCAATAGATAGGGCTGAACACCGGCGTCGAGGGGCTGTTCGATTCCGGCATAAAAACCGCGCCGCAAGGGGTCTTTGCTATAGTATTCGATCGCGATTTTGTCCGCCGACAAAGCCTTAGCCGCAAGCTCGAGTTCTTTTGCTTCTTCTTCGCTTTCCGCCAAGAGCATGGATCCGCTGTTGTCTATGGGCACATCAAAGGGGCTGTCCCGGATGAATTCGCGCCAGAGCTCCATGCTGCGGTTCGAGAGCGACCACAGCTCCCGCGCCGCGTCGTGGCCGTATTCTTCAATGGCGCGATGGTAATAGACATCAAGACCACTGATCATAAAGCCGGCGTTGCGTCCGCTGGCGCCCAAACCGACATCGCGGGCATCGGTGACCACGACGTCTTGATCGTGCACGCGCCGGGCAAAATAGGCGGCCGCGCTGCCCACGAGGCCGGCGCCAACTACCAGAAAATCGATCTCGCGATGTGTCTGCTCGGTTTTCTGCCAGTGGGAAACGGTCATCACTATCGCTTTCCGTAGTTCCTCTCAGAAGCCTCGCTGCCAGGGGGCCGACTTGGCAGCCAACGCTTCGCGGGTGCGATCAAAGCCAAAAGGTTTCAAACTACCGTCAGATGATAACGCCATTAGCCCGATTAACCAAGCGGCGGCCGAACTCTATGAGGAGAAATCCAGGCATGTTACAATGAGTTCACCGCGCAATGAACTGCGCGGGCATCCAGGATTTTCAGGAGGAGATCAAGCGATGAAAAGGTGCTTATTGATCGTTGCAGTTCTGTTATTGGCGCTGCCATTTTCGTCCGTGCTAGCGGACGGCCATTTGCCCGATCTTGGAGGACGGACGGTTACGGTGGCGGTGGAGAATGCCTATCCGCCCTTCAACGTGATCGACGAAGAGACGGGCGAGGGAGTCGGCTGGGACTACGATACGCTGGGCGAGATTTGCGAACGGCTGAATTGTGTCCCGGAATACATTGAAACCAGTTGGGAGGGCTTGATCGTCGCGGTCTCGAACGGCGAGTATGACATGGCTGCGGATGGCATCACGATAACGGAAGAACGGGCGCAAATCGTCGACTATTCCGAGGGCTATATTGATGTCATTCAGCGCATGATGGTCCGTGTTGGCGAGGATCGCTTCAGCAATGCGGAAGATTTCGTCGCGGGCGATTTCGTCATTGGCGTACAAGTAGCCACGACCAATTACATTGCCGCCGCAGAACTGGTTGACGAAGATCGGATCGTCGGTTATGGCGAATTTGGTTTGGCGGTGCAGGCGCTGATCACAGGCGACATTGACGCGGTGGTCATCGATGATGTGGCCGGTCAAGGGTATACGGGTTTGAACGCCGACAAGATCAAGTTGCTGCCGGATGATCTGATCAAGCAGCAATTGGGTTTCATTTATCCGCAGGGATCGGAGTTGGTCGAAGCATTTGACATGGCATTGGCGGACATGCGTGCGGACGGCACGCTAGCCGCGATCAACGCCAAATGGCTGGGCGACGGCGAAGCGGAAGAAGAGATGATGCTGCCCGATCTCGGCGGGCGGACGGTCACCGTTGCGGTAGAGAACGCCTATCCACCCTTCAACGTGATAGACGATGAAACAGGGGAAGGCGTTGGCTGGGACTATGATACGCTGGGCGAGATTTGCGCGCGGCTGAACTGCATGCCGGAATACATTGAGACGAGTTGGGAAGGTCTGATCGTTGCCGTTTCCAATGGCGAATATGATATGGCGGCGGACGGCATCACGATAACGGAAGAACGGGCGCAGATCGTCGACTATTCGGAGGGCTATATTGATGTCATTCAGCGCATGATGGTGCGCGTCGGCGAGGACCGCTTTGCCGATGTCGAGGATTTCGTGGCGGGCGATTTCGTCATCGGCGTGCAGGTGGCCACGACGAATTACATTGCCGCCTCCGAATTGGTTGATGAGGAGCGCATCGTCGGCTATGGCGAATTCGGCTTGGCAGTACAGGCCTTAATCACGGGCGATATTGACGCGGTGGTCATCGACGATGTCGCCGGTCAAGGTTATACCGGCCTGAACGCCGACAAGATCAAGCTGCTGCCGGATGACTTGATCAAGCAGCAGTTAGGCTTCATTTACCCGCAAGGCTCGGAGTTGGTCGAGCCATTCAACATGGCTTTGGAGAGCATGCGGGCGGATGGCACGCTGGATGCGATCAACGCCAAATGGCTGGGTGACGGCGAAGACGAGATGTGACTGCCGAATCTCGGTGGACGGTCAGTTACGGTGGCGGTGGAGAACGCCTATCCACCCTTCAACTTCATCGACGATGAAACTGGCGAAGCAGCGGGTTGGGACTATGACGTCTTGGCGGAAATTTGCGCTCGCTTGCATTGCGCGCCGCAATACATCGAGACCAGTTGGGATGGCATGATCGCCGCTGTGTCCAATGGCGCATATGATATGGCAGCCGATGGCATCGCCTATTCGCCCGGGCGTGCCGCTCTCGTCGATTTTTCCGATGCTTATGCCGATGTGTGGCAGCGGATACTGGTGCGGCTGGATGAAGATCGCTTTGCCAGCGCTGAGGAATTTGTCGAGGGCGACTACGTTTTTGGCGTGCTGGTCGCCAGTACCGAGTACATTGCGGCCGCGGATTTAGTCAGCGGAGAGCGCATTGTGGTTTACGGCTCTACCGAAGCGGCGGCGGGTTCCCTGGTCGCAGGCGATGTTGACGCTGTGATCTTTGATGAACTGGCAGGTTATGGGTACACCGGTATTCATGCCGAGCAAACTAAAGTGCTGGAGGATATTGTGACAGTTGAAAAGCTGGGTTTTATATTCCCGCATGGTTCTGAATTGCTCGAGCCGATCAACAAAGTCTTGGCCAACATGAAAGCGGATGGCTCGCTCCAAGCGATCACAGACAAATGGTTTGGTCGGGATGCCGCATAGCTGATGAAACCGTAGGTTACTTGAAGCATACAGTTGTGGGACAGGTTTAGCCTGTCCCACTTCGTATTTGACAGTTCTCGAAGACGAGCTGACTGGAAAACTACATGGCAAGATCATCGGGGGAAGGCCGAGTAAATCGGGCAGGGCAAGAGCCGAATCTTGAGGAAATCATCGCCGAGTCTCGTGGTCGGGCGATGCGCTTTGCGCGGTTCTATACCTTGCCGTATTGGATATTCTTTCTGGTGGCGCTGGGCATCCTGCTGGCGATCAGCATCCTTACTGACAAAATCTATTCGAATATATTCCAGCAGTTGATGGACGGCGTCAGCATGACGCTTTTCGTCAGCGCTACGTCTTACTTGTGCGCGCTTTCGATTGCGATCGTGGTTGGGATCGTGCGCTCGAATCCACCGGAACCGCCTCAATCGCGCGAGTCGACGCGCAAAGCGATGATGCGGGTCATCCGAATTGGCAGCTACAATGTCTGCACGGTCTACGTTAGCGTGATGCGCGGCATCCCGATTCTGGTTGTACTGTTGGTAACCGGATTCATTGTCGTACCGGCCTTGCGCGACTTGATCAACGAGAACCTGGTCGAGGCCGTCCGCAACCTCGCGAACGATCCGGAGATTCCCGATCTCATCTGGCGCGGCAGTTCTGCGGGCACGGCGATTGTGGCCTTGGCCATCACCTATGGCGCCTATATGTCAGAAACGGTGCGAGCGGGCATCCAGTCGATCCCAAAGGGCCAGTTCGAAGCGGCTTATTCCGTTGGGATGACATATTGGCAGACGATGCGGTCGATCATATTGCCGCAGGCATTTCGCAATGTGCTCCCGCCCTTGGGAAACGACTTTGTAGCTATGATCAAGGATTCGTCGCTCCTGGCGTTCCTGGGCATTCGGGATATCACGCAGATAGCAAAAACGACCTCCGGACGGTCCTTCCGCTACGTCGAAACCTATGCCGTGGTCGCGTATATGTATTTGACCCTGGTTATTTTGGCGACGACCCTGGTCAACTTGTTGGAGGATACCATCAACATCGAGCGGGAAACGCCCCGTATTATCCAGGGCCTACAGTCCCTGGTCCCAGGAAAGAAAAAACGTGAACATATTGTCGAATCATTCGACTGAACCTTATTCTTCTGAATAGAAACCGACCTTGTTGCCTTCGGAATCGCGCACCCAGCCAACAAAACCGCCGCCGGCGTTTTCGCTCAGCGCTGTTTTTGGCAGCAAGACTTCGCCCCCGGCCGCCTCGACCCGCGCCAGGACAAGATCCAAATCACCTGTGGCGGTGATATAGACCAGCGTGCCTTCAGTCGAAGGGGTATATCCATACTGGGGATTATGCACCAGGCTGCCGCCCACGCGCCCGTCATGCGGAAAAACGCCGAGCATACTGCCCATGTTCTCGCGCTGGTCGTTAATATAGAGCTTCGTTTCCAAAACCTGCTCGTAAAAGGCGCGGGCGCGCTCGAAATCCAAAACCGGAATCTCGAACCAATTGATGGACATGTTCAACTCCTTGATGCGCAAAGATAAACATGCCAAGAATAACTCGAAATCAGGCAAGTATAAAGTATGCGCTATGGCGTCTGGGGTAATGGCGTTGAGGTTTGCTCGCCTATTGTTGCTGGCTTAGCAGTTGTTCGTCTTCTTCGTAAGCTTCGTTGACCAGCCTGTCGATCTCGTCCTTGACTTCGGAACTCAGGCGCAGGCTTTGCATTTGCACCTCGTCCATGGCGTCGATGGTGTCCTGCAGTTTGTCGATTTCGTCTTTGACCTCGATGCTCAGGCGCTGTCCTTTGGCGCTATCGGTTTCCTTAGTGCCGAGCAAGGACATTTGGGCATAGACGGTGCCCAGCGCCGACAGGGTGCTTTCCAGTTGAATCTCGGCGCGCTTAATGCTGCTGAAGGTTGCTTCCAGGCTCATATGTTGTTGCTGGAGGTGAGTCAACTGAACCTGCAGGCTGCGGCGGGCGTGCTCATCCGGCTCATTCTTAATACGCGCCTTGACGCTTTCGATCTTGCGCGGGACTTGCTGACGATCGCGCAGCACCAGATCGTTGCTTTCGGAGAGGTCAATGCGTTCGGCGAGATTATACATGTAGGTGATCCAGTCGCTGACGTCACTGACCAAAGTCCGTAGACGATTGCGCATGGCGCCCTTGCTGCGATCCGCCAGCTTGAGCATATTGCGGCGATACTCGAAGGCATCGCGCAGTCGCTCGCGGGAGACGCGATTGCGGATATTACGCAGGTCGTATTCGCGCTCGAAATCTTCCGCCAGCGCTTGTTCCGTCGCTTCCGGGTCGTTCAGTGTGGCGGCAATCAACACCGTCTCCGCCAAGCCCCCGAGGACCAGCCAAAACCAGGGTTGCCACTCCAGCATTGGCAGGTTCACATCTTGTACGAACAGAAACAAAATAGCGGTGACCATGACGGTCACCAAGGTCTCCCATCGCAAGAGCGCGTTTGTCAAGAGCGTACCAAAGACTTTTTGTCTCGCGTTTTCGTTGCTAGACATGGCTTCTCCGGTTCAATTCACGATAGCGCCCCGGCTCTCGGGTACTTCATTTGGCGACTCGTTCAATGGATTTTGCAATCGACGCAGACCGTTTGACAGGATCAATTGTCGCTGAGCAAACGCTGCCTGCGCTCTTCGAGTTGGAGTTCGACCTGGCCGATGCCGACGGTGTCCTCGATCTGGTCGGAAAGCTTGCGGCTGGCCAAATCGGCGCGGGCGTCTTCCTGGTCGATCTGCGAATAGATGGAATCGAGCAGGGTATCGATCTCTTGATCGCCGGAGGTATCCAGCTTGTCCATGCTTCTGAGCGTCTTCGTCATGACCTTCTTGGTCTCCGCCAGTTCCAGCAGGGAACGCATCTTTTCGCGCTCTTGCTTAATGGTGGTCAAGCGACCTTCCAGCTTCAAACGCATATTCAACATGCCTTGATATTGCTCTTCTTGCGACTGCCACTGCTCGTAGTATTCCTGCGCCAGTTCCTGTTTGGTATTCAACTCGGCCTGGGCCGCGGCCGCCAGGTCATCTTTGCCGCGCAAGATTAAGGTATCGATATCGCGGTCCAGTTTGTCCGACTGATTGGAGAACTCTTCATACTTGCGCTTCAATGTTCGTACAGAACCGCCGACGGTCGCGGCCGAGTCTTCCAGGGCCTCCAGGTTGCGCTCAACCTGTCGGATGTATTCGTCCATGACTTTCAGCGAGTTGGTTTCCAAGGCACGGTCAATCATGCCGTGCATATTGGCGCTGAAAAGCGTTTGAACCTTCTGTAATATTGATGGCATGTTTGAATCTTCCCTTTATTGACCTAATGTTGCCGAGTTTTCCGCAATTACTTCAGTATAGCATAGAGGCTTCAACAATATCAAAAGCGTAATGGCCCCAAGTATAGGACTATACGCGATTCTCTCGAGCGAGTTTCAGGCGCCGCGGCAACTCATGTCTCGCGCTGAATCGCCATCAAGTCGGAAAGCAACGCATAACCCGTTTCCAACTTGCCGGCGCCCGCTCCAATCAATGTGATCTCCCCCAGCAGATCCGTATCGAGGGTAATCGCGTTGGTGGATCCGCCGACGCTGGCCAGAGGGTCGCTCACAGGCAGTCGCTGTGGAGACACCATGCCTCCAACAGGCGTCGCTTCAGCGATCAACTTATAGCGCAGACTCGATTGCCGGGCCTGGTCGATATCTTCCGGACTGATATCCGTGATGCCGCGGACGTCCAGGTCGCGCATCGTCAATGAACTGCCGAAGAGGGCGTTGGCCAGGATCAGGACTTTGCCCGCCGCATCCCAGCCTTCGACGTCAGCCGTCGGATCGGTCTCGGCATAGCCCAAGGCCTGCGCTTGCGCCAGGGCCTCGGCATAAGTCATTCCGCTCTCCATTTGCGTCAGGATGTAGTTGGTGGTGCCGTTAAGGATACCGCGCGCGGAGCGAATAGCGCAGCCAGCAAGCGCGTCTTGCGCCAGATGCATGGTTGGCGTACCGGCCATCACTGTCGCTTCATAGCGCATGTGGAGTCCCCTGGCGTCGGCTTTTGCCCGCAGACCCCCGTAGTCCAGCGCTACAGGGCCCTTATTGGCGAGGACGATATGCAAACCTTGGTCGAGCGCCAGGTGACAGGTTGCGAGGGCGGGCTGCGCGGTCTGCAGATTGGTCGGGCTGGCTTCTAGCAAGACATCCGCGCTGCCGCGCAGGATCATGTCATTTGCGTCCCAGTCACGTTGGAGCAGCTCGCTTTCGGGATAATCCGCGAACGAGCCGGTCTCTGCTGTCCGCAGCAAGTGCGCGATATCCAGTCCGTCAGGGTGGTAAAGCTGCCCCTTGGAAGCGGTCACGACGCCGACGATCTGCGCTGAGAAATCATGCCTGGCGCCCAAGTCGTCGCCTTTTTCCAGTAGAATTTTGGCGAATCCCTGCCCGACCACGCCAAATCCGATCAGAATGAGTTTCATTGTGTTGTCCATTTCACGCTTGGTTTGCCCGGCGCACAATGATACAAGGCGTTGAGGAGAAGGGGGTAGTCTGACTTATTGGGCGCTCGCGATTCTTTCGACGCTCCCAAGCGCTTTTTCAACACTTTCCGCCGGGCCTACACCTATCTGTTGATCCACCAGAATGCCCTTTTCGTCGATTACCCAATAGGAACGCGTCGCCCCTAGCGGCAACTTGAACAACTTGAGATCGATGCCCCAGGCGTCCCAGGCGTCCAGCATCTTGTGCTCGGGATCGGACAAGAGATCGTATTGCAGTTGCTTGCGCTTTTTCCAGGCGGCCAGCGTGGCAGTGGAATCGGAGCTGACGCCGAAGACAAGGGCATTTTTGGAAGTGATCTGCGGGAATACGTCGCGGAAAGAGCAGGCCTGGTTATTGCAGCCCATGGTGTTGGCTTTGGGAAAGGCGAAAATGATAACTCTTTTGCCGCGATAGTCGCTGAGCCGAACCAGCTCGTTGTCCTGGTTCTTGAGCTCGAAATCTGGCGCTATCTTTCCGATATCGGGCATGGTGTATTCCTCCCGAAAAACGAGGCTAAGGCATTTCAAGTCTGTATGCCGCAGCCTGTTTCTCCGATTGACGGGTTAGACTCTGATTATATCAGATCGGCTATCGTATAATATCGGCCGGTCCAAATGGTGATTAGGGCTGCTTTCTCTATGTCGACACGCGGCAAGGTGGACGAGGACTTGGCAGAGCAGATCCAGGCGCTGCTCGTTGAGGGCGAGACGCTGCTCTGGTGGGACAAACTGAGCGACAAGTCGCTGGTCGGCGGATTCGGCAAGATATTGATGTTTTTCACTTTGTCCGTGAACGCGGCAATCCTGATTCTGGTATTCGCGCCGTCGCTGTTGCCGGATTCCGGCTCGATGGGTTGGCTGATGATTCCGCTTTTGATTGTGGACGGCATATGTCTGCTGTTCATCTTGCTCTATTTCGCCTTCGGGCTGATGACCGGCGGGGTTAACGCGATCACCGACCAACGGGTACTGGTAGCGGACATGCACAAGAACAGGATCGTTCGCTACATGCGTCTCGATACGCTGAGCGCGATACGTATCCGGCAAGAAGGTCAGGGCCGGGGAAGCATCACGTTCTTTCGCGACGAGTCGGAGGATATGCGCGCATCAGGGGCGCATCCGCGCCGCTTGTCGCTGGCGGGCGTTCGTCATTTGAGCCGTGTCGCGGATCTGTTGCGGGAGCAGACCGATGTGCTTGACGATCCGGCTGCAGATTGCTAGCGCAGACGGATTTTCTTCAATCACTAACATGGCCGTGCGCGGCATCTTCTTCGCGGGCGACGCGTTGCCCTGCTTCGACATCGACGCGGCTGAGCAAGTATCCGCCGAGAATGAAAAGCAGAATCAAGCTGAGAATGGCGGGGCGGCTGCTGCCAAGCACGATGGCGGCAAAGGCAAAGATCAGCGGACCGATTATTGATGCGAATTTTTCCATGATGCTGTAAAAGCCGAAGAATTCTCCACTCTTGGCTGCGGGGCACAGGCTGGCATACAGACTGCGGCTGAGGGCTTGGCTGCCCCCTTGCACCATCGCCACCATCAGCGCCAGCATCCAGAATTCCAAAGTGGCGTTCAAGAAGAACCCCCAACAGGCGATGATCGAATACACCGTCAGAGACAGGAGGATGCTGCGCCTGGTATCCAACCAGTTGGATAGCGCCACGAAACGCGACCGGATGAGCCATGCCACCAGCAAGGCGACGAGCTCGAAGGCGGCGATAATGCCGATGATGGTCGGCAAGCTGCTGACCCGCGCTGCCGGCAAGACTTCAACATGACCCAGCGCAATTGTCTTGGGGGCGCCGCTCTCGCTTCCGTCGGAGACATGGACGATCGTGAGGCTGTGTAGACCCGGCTCGTCCAATTCAAGGGTGAAGGATTCGCCATAGCGCAGGGTGTCATTTGATGTGTCGACGGTAATGGGAGCCAGGACCGCGTTGTCAGCGCCGTTGATTGCTGCTTCGGTCAAGACGTCGCCATCAAGTCGGAAAGCGATGACGCCGCCGTCGGGAGAGGAACGGTACTCCAACTCGATCGCTTTCCCGTTGAAGGTCAAGGTCTGGGAGGCGTTTTCTTCATCCGTGATCCGGTAGTTAAGATCCTCGGGTCGTCCTGCCAGCAGAGCGGTCAAGCGCCCGGCGACGCCGTCGCCGATCAGATCGTCCCCGGTCACGGACAGGCTATTCCAGTTGCCGGAGGCGGCGAAGGGCGCTTCACCGACAGAGTATACGCCTTCGCCGACATACTCTCCGTCGGTCGCATAGGGCGAGGGCGGGGCGCCTGTCACGTCGGAGGGCAGGGCGTTGACCAGCGCCAAAGCGAGCAGGGGCAGGGCAATCGCATTGATCAGAATGAATGCCAGGTAAAATGGCGCGCGCTCGTCGTTATGGGCGGGCAGGCGTCCGAATATGATGCTGAACGGGATTCCGGCGAACTGGACCAGCAAGATCGCCAATACCAGTTCGATCATGCCGAAACCGAGTTCGGCGCCATAGATTGCCGCAATCGCGATGATGGTGCCGATGGCGTCGTTGTAGATCAGAAAGGCGACCAAGTATTTGAACAGTTCCCGATAGCGCGTGATGTTGCGGAAAGTATCCCGCAGGCGGCGCAAGCTGACGCCGATGACTGTCTCGCCGCGTCTCAATGTGGCCGTCACGGACGGCGGCTCCGGCACCTGGCGCAATATCGGCAGGGAGAACAGAGCCCACCAAATGGCGACGCTCAAGAAGGATAGCCTTACACCGGCGTTTTCGAACAAGCTGTCGGGGATGAACCAGAACATCGCAACGTTGAGCGCCAGCAGAATGCCGCCACCCATATAACCCAGGGCATAGCCTCTGCTCGAAACCCAGTCACGGTCCCCCGCCCGGGCGACGTGGGGCAGCAGCGCATCGTAAAAGACGAGCGATCCGCCGAAGCCGATGCGTCCCAATACGAAAAACAGGGAGGCCAGCAGCCAGTCGCCCGTGCTGACAAAGATCAGCAGTCCAGTACCGACTACGCCCGCGCCGATGAAGAAGGCCAAAAAACGCTTCTTGCTGCGCATGACATCGGAGACGGTTCCCAGTATGGGCGACAGGATGGCGACGATAAACAGCGACAGGCTGATCGTCAGCGACCAATAGGCGGTGGCGGTCGCTTCGCTAGGCAAGGTGGCGCCAGCGACGGTGCTGTAGTAGATCGGCAGCAGGCTAGCGAGAATCGTGGTTGCGAAGGCGGAGTTCGCCCAGTCGTACATCGCCCAAGCGTTGATACGACGCCTGTAGGCGGAATCTTCCTGCCCCGCTCGTTGGCTCGACATGGCGTGTTCTCCGGTAAGCTAATAATTCTTAATTAAAGATACATCGAAACGTCAAGCTTAACATAGGTGGATGGCGGTCGCTATCGTCGGGACTCGAAATTGCCCGGCACTTGAGCCCATTGTATACTGATGGACTGTTGGCGGATCTTGCTCCCAAACGGCAAACATGAGCTTCCCCTCTTTGAGCGGCATCCGAAAATCGATTGATCCCGGGCTCCTATTCGTCTTGGCTTTGACGCTATTCACCGTCATTCCCCTGCTTAGAAACCCTGGTTTACCCAATGGACCGGATGTGCTCTATCACAGCTACCGCGTGGCCGAGATGAACCGCAGTTGGTCGCACGGTCTGCTATTCCCGACCTGGGCGGAAGGTTTCTACCTTGGTTATGGATCGCCCCTGTTTCACTTCTACGCGCGCTTGACCTACGTCGTCACCAGTTTGTTCCATGTCGTACTTGGTCTGGGCGCGCTTGACGCTTTGCGCGCCTTGCTGGCACTCAGCCTTCTGGGATGCAGCAGCGGGATGTATCTGTTTGCGAAGCGGCGATTCGGGCGCTTGAGCGGGATCATCGCCGGGCTGCTCTACGTTTACAGTCCTTATCTGATGTATACCGAAGCCTACGCCAGAGGAACCTATCCCGAACTGTTGTCTTTCGCGCTATTCCCTTGGCTGTTGTGGCGCGTCGACGCGGTTCGGGACAAAGCTTCACCGGTCAACTTCTTGTCCCTGGTTCTGCTGCAAACGGCGCTGATCAACGCACATAACCTGATGGCTCTGGTCTTGACCGGCATTACAGTAGCCTGGATCGCATTTGAAGCGATCCTGCAGCACTTGAATCGCGAAGCCAGTCGTATGGATTGGCGAAGCGCTGCCTGGGCTTTGCTGGGGGTGGCGCTGGGCACCGGGGTTGCCGCGGCATTTTGGTTGCCGGTCCTGCTGGAGAGCGATTCCGTGCATTTGCAAAACCTGACTGTGGCCGGCTTGCTGGACTATCGAGAGGCCTTCGTGAGGCTGCCGGACTTGCTGGCGGCAGCGCCGACCCATGACGCCGGCGCCATAAACGGACTGAGCGAACTGAAAGTCCTCGGCGTCGCGCAGTGGATGCTGGCGCTGCTCGCTCTGGCGGCGACTGCGGCGCTGTACATTCGCGGTTATCGATCGCCGCACCCGCAGAGCTTCCTCGGCATCTTGTATTTTGCCATTGTAGCTCTGGCGATGTTGCTTCTGGTCATGCCAAGTTCGTTGCCGATCTGGGACAGCCTGCGACCAATTCAGTTTTTGCAATTCCCGTGGCGCCTGCTGGGACCGATCGCGGCTTGCCTGGCGATCATCGGGGGGGCCAACGGTATTTGGCTGGAGAAGCTCGACACACGCTGGCAAATCAGCTTGGCGGGATCGTTGGTCGCGCTCCCCATCGTGCTGGCGATTCCCCTATTCTATGTACCCGAATGGCGTCATGAAACGCTGGATACGTCGATCAAAGCCTACCACGCTGAAGAGGCGGCGAGGCGGCAGCTCGGCACGACATTCACCGGCGAGTATCGGCCGCGTCATGTCCATTCCGTTCCCGATCCTACAGCGCACTTGCTGCTGGACTACGCCGATGGCTATCCGATAGATAAACTGAATCACTCGATCTTGCCGGAGGGAGCCGCCGCCGACCTGATTCACAATTCGCCGCAATCGCACGAGTGGCGTATCAAGGTCGGCAAAGACTTTGTCGCCGAGATTTACAATTTTTATTGGCTGGGATGGCGCGCCGAAATTGGTGGGAGACCGGTGGAAATCACACCGTCGCCGCACCACGGCTTTATCACTTTTCCCGTGCCGTCTGGCGAGCATAACGTGCGCGTGTATCTCGGTTCGACGCCCGCCCGCGATTTAGCCGCGTGGGCCTCGCTCTTGTCGATATTGTTGTCCGTCGGCGCTGCGGCACTATTGCGCCGACGCCGGACAATGCCGCGTCCATACTGGCATATCGCGTCGCTTTCGCGCGCTTCGACCGTTGGCCCCTTGCTGGGAGGCGGGATCGCGCTGCTTTGCGTCCTCGTCTTCTTTCAGGAAGGACTGGCTTGGCACAACTCTCCGCCTGGAGAAGCCTTGCCAGCACAGTTTCGGACGCGCTTCACGCTGGACGATAGTTTGCAAGTGCTTGGCTATGATCTCAGCGCCGAAGAGTTGCGCCCGGGCGATCACTTGCGTTTGCGCGTCTACTGGTATGCGCTGGAAGAAATTGATGTCAACTTTTCCAGCTTCTTGCATCTTTCGACCGGGGGACCGCCCCAGGCGCAAGTTGACAAGTTGCACCCCGCGGGCCGGGCAATTAGCGAATGGTGGGGACCCGACGGCTATATCGTGGATACTTACGATTTGCGCTTGCCGGCGCAGCTATCAGCGGGCGAGTATCAGCTCATTGTCGGCTTGTATACCTGCGAATTGATGCCTGCGGACGATTGCGGCAACGGCTATCGTCCCCGGGTAAGGGATGAGACTGGCGCTGTTATTGGCGACAGTGTCCCGCTGACCACCATTCGCGTCGGAGCCGGCTAATATCCGGTGCTGGGGTCGGGATAGGCATGACCGCCTCCGTAGCTGAATACGGGCGTGGCAGTAGGGCGTGGCGGCAAGGGTACGTTGTAGTCGATGGGCAGTGAAGCGATCACCGCTTCTGATCGCAGCGTGAACAGGGCCATCCAGCCGACTTCACCCCCGAAGTTGACCTTTACCCAGGGGCTGTATGGACTGCGCGCGAGCAGCTTCACCTGGGTGCCGTATGGCAAAGTGCCTTTGACGCGAAAGGCGGTATCCGGGGCTTCGCGCAGGTTTCCTCCCGCAGCGACGTTAACAAATGCCCGGCTGCCAAGCTCCCCGTATCGTTGCGGCGGGGGAGGCGTGACATCATAAACCTGCTTGATCTCCCCGAGATTCTTCGCGAGCAAGCCCGCGCTCATCCAGCCTGTTTCACCGTTGCCCAGCCGGATGTGCAGCCACTCGCGATTGGTGCTGATGCCGAGCACGCTCATGGTTTCGCCGGCCGGCACCTGAAAGAGCAATTGGGCTTCGATATCGGGGGCGATGCGCATATTGACGCCGCCTTGCGTTTGCACGTAACCGGGTTGCGGAATCGGTACGGGTCGGTCAAACAGTACAATTGGCAAATCCTTAACCAGGTCGTATTCGAAAAGAGAAGGGCTGGCGATGGAACCTTCGGGTTTCCGCCAATTGCCCGGCGCATAGCTGAAATTGAGCTGTTCGCCGGCATTTATGTTTATGAACTGTCCGAAGGCAAGCAGACGGACCTGTCCCTCTATGGCGATAAACTTGGTGATACTGTCTTGGGTGAGGACAATTACTGTGCCATCGATCCTAAGAGATACGCCGTTGACAACCACGCGCGATGTCTGCCCATACAGCCCCTGTATCACCATGGCGCCGGTCTCGGGAGCTCCATCGCACTGCCATTTGCTCCTTCCACTTTCCAAAGTGAAGGACTGCCATTTGGCGAACTCACTATCGGGCAACACAGCATTTTGAATGCTGACCTGTCCAATCAGAAGGGCATCCATCAGGATGTTTTCTTCCAGGCGCAGCCAGATTAAGCCGCCTCCCGACGCATTATCCAGGGCAAGCGAGCGAAGGGCATCAAGCGCGGCTGCCTCTATGACAGCGCCGGGGTCCTTCAATTGATTTTCCGCCGGCGCGGTATTCGCCGGTCCGCCGCCATTGCAGAAATGACCGCTTGGACCGCCGAGACAACGGTTGCCGGCTTCCGTATAGGCGCGCAAAAGTGTGTCCATGCAGTCGAGTTCGCTGGCATTGCCGACTTGGCTGCTTGCGCGGTCAATCATCGTGGCTGTTGCTGTAGGAATCGCGGTCGGCTGTATTCTGACCAGGGTCGGCACGCGGGTCGGCGCTGAAGTGGGCGTTACATAGACGATCTCGATGGTGGCGCTTGGCAGAGCAACAAGGTCGTCGAGCGCAGTTTCCCTCTGCGATCGGCAGGCGACAGTCGCTAGCGATAGCAGTATTAGAATAGCGAAGCGTATGCGCATGACAACTTAGACGACCCGGGCGGGGCTGATCAGATGGATTATTGGGATTTTGCCAAGAACTTCAGCGCCTTTTCGATGCTTTTCTTGGGGCTGACTTTGACCTGGGCATCCAAGACAGTACCGTCTTCGCCGATGATCCAGTGAGAACGGATTACGCCCATGTATTTCTTGCCGTACATGGACTTTTCTCCCCAGGCATCCCAAGCCTCCAGAACACCGTGATCCGGATCCGACAGCAAGTCGTAGGGCAAGTCTTCCTTGGCGATCCATTTGTTCAGCGCGGAGGGCTCATCAGGGCTCAATCCGAGGACGACAGCACGCGATGTTTCGATGTGCGCGAAGTTGTCGCGAAAGCCACAGGCTTGGACAGTGCACCCGGATGTGCCGGCTTTGGGATAGGCGAATAGCAAGACCTTGCTGCCGCGATAGTCGCTCAATCGGACTGCTTTGCCCTCTTGATTTAACAGTTCAAAATCCGGCGCTTTCTCTCCTACGGATGGCATTGCACATTCCTTTCGCAAATGTCCAAAGATGCGTTAGATTATAACCGATGGCGCGGCGCGGTCTATGTGAATTCGGATGCAAAGCTGTATTCAGCGGTCAACATTGCCTGGCAATCAAGTCGCGCGCCAGATCTATTCCCAGCCACATTGTCGCGGTCGCTTGGGCGGGCATTTGCAGGTGCAATTCGTCGGGAAAGCACGACAGAAACTCGCTGTCCTCAGCAATTGGGGCGACGACGACGCTTCGGCTCAAGGTCTCTTCGGCTGTTCTGAAGGGAATATCGCTATCCCTTGCGGTAATACGCGCGTACCACTCCGGATCATGGATCAGAAGCAGGGTACTGATTTCCGGGCGTAATGTCAGCAGATTGATAATGACGCCGGTCAGGCAGAGTTCGGCTTTGCCGGCATCCATCAACTCTTGTAAATAGAGGAGGGCCGGATGCTGATAAAAGAAGTCCCAGCGCGCCGGCGTCCATTCTTCCGGCATGTTGAACATTTCTTCCAGCACCTCGCGCAGCACCTGGTGCCGTACGCTCCACTCTTGAGGATTGGCGAAGTCCGGCGTCGTTGGACCGAACATCATCGCCGGCAGCACATGAAACATGCCGCTGTCGTAAGCGGTTTTTTCCGAGCGGCGCGCCAGCATCGCTTTGTAGGTGCCCCGGTCGTTGAAGACGGTCAGGGCGCCGATGCCGATGCCCGCGCAGCGTTTGATCCCGCGCAGCAAGGCATCCTTGGGGTCAACCGCGCGGTGGTAAGTGGTGCGTGAAGGCGCGCGCATCCAGCCGTCGGCGGCGGCGGCGCGCAGCTCGTTTTCCAGCGAAGCGCAAGTAGCGAGCATGTCGAAGTAGCGTCCGAGCGCTCCTCGCAGTTTGAGCGGTTCTGGTGTCAAGCGCTTCATGGTAAAGGTGTAACCATTGTGCAAAAAGGGCTTGCGGTTTTGCAATTCGTGCAGATAGCTGTAGTCGTATGCGGCGTAGTCGCGCGGCTCGACAGTCGGGGGATAGGGATCGAGTACGCTGTCCAGATCGTGAACCTGGTCCGCGGACGGGTAGAATACCGTCACCGGATGCTCGATGTCGTTGCGCGAGTAAGGCTGACATTGATAGAGGTGCTGCAGGTAGTCGGTCAGGTTCTTGTAGGTGCGGCTGTCAATTGGCATGTGTGATGTGGATGTGGCAGTTGTATTGATAGCTTCGTGACGTATGGCGCATCGATTATATCAGCTTGCCTTAGACCAAGACAGTGCTGCTAGTTATTCGCCCTGTTCGGAAAGGCGAATTGCCAGACCCAGGCATCCATCGATCGAGAATGCCCCCAAAGCAAGGATTAGCAGAAGACCTATTGATAGGAATTCGCCCTGCGGCAGCGTCTCCCAAACAGCGCCAAGGCTGCCCAAGTTAGCCAAAAGCAGGCCGCCATCCGCGAAGCCGCTGTAACCCAGAAAGAGGAAAAATCGCAGACCCTCCGGCGCTATCAACCCGCCATCCAAGGCGCTTGTGACGGCGAGCAGCCCTCCGGCGACCGCCGCGATTACCGTCACAGACAAGACAAGTTGAATTGTGATCGCGAAGAGGCGCTGTTTGATCGCCACCGATATCAAAATGCCGAAGGCGCTCGCGGCGCCCACCGTGGCGAGCGGGAGCAGCGTTTGGACTGTCATCAGCAGGGCGACCATTGGCAGTGTGATCCAAAGGTCGGAGGGGGCGTCCAAGATGCTGCTGCCGAGGATCCGCAGGTATCCCCCGCCGAAGGCTGTCAGGTTAACTATCATGCCCAAGGCCAAAGCCAGACGCGTCAGGAGCAGCGCTATGATCGGCGCGCGCAGGCGATAGAGTATCGCCGTCCAGCGCGTGCGCAGCGTCATCCCGGCGCCGTATACGGTGACCCGCAGACTATCCCAGGTTTGTCGGCTACGGTCGGCTTCGACCGATCCGATGCCGAAAGCCAGGGCGGCCAGGACCGTCGCCGTTTGGACCAATATCGAGGGGAAATAGAGACAGCGCCAGAGAAAATCAGCGAGACTCTCGGCGCCGGCGTCGATCGACGTGGCGCTGGCATAGAGGTACCCGCCGCCGCCCAATAGCAGGGCCAACAAGAACAACTGCAATGCGCTTTTCCAGCGCGAGCCCCCAAGCCGTCGCTGCGCCAACTCGTATTGGAGGATCGGGTGGTCCGGATGCGCCCAGTCGGGCAGCAAGCTCTTCCACAGTTCAGGCATGGAACTGTTCCAACTCGACAATGCGCGCTTCGAGCGCGTTGAGTTCTGCCAGGCAGTCATGTTTGTCAATGAGCAGCGTGCTATTGTCCGTCAGGTGATGGACGTACGTCGCCGGGAGATCTGGCAATCCCAGGCGGGCCTGCGCAGCTGCGGCATAAACTGCCAGTTGCAGGGTGTAGCGCCGGACGTGTGTCTGGCGGGTGCCCTGGATCGAGGTTGTTTTGTAATCGACAATTGCCCAGGTCCCATCCGCCCCTTGCAATAAAAGATCCATGACGCCGTGAATAATTCGACCGCTGGTACGATAGACGAAGGGCAATTCGGTATAAACGGGCCGATGCCCGGCGCGGGCGGATGAAAGCCATCCGAAGACATTGCTTTGTCGAAAGTCGGCCAGCAAGCGCTTGACAGCGTCCACGGTCTCGTCGATATCGTGGCTGAGGGTCAATCCTTCTCGCCAGGCGCAGGAGCGAATGAGGTCATCGGTCGCCTGATAGTGACCGAAGCGCAGCAGATCATGCACGATCGCGCCGAGCACACGACGAGAATTCTTCCGACGACCAAGCGCGCCTGCGTTAGGCGCCGCGATGGATTTCTCGTTTCCCGCGGGACTATGCAGCCGTCTGCGGTAGAATTCACGTATTTGACCGCTGCTGTGGCGGTATTCGCCAAGGTCGGCCAACTGTGTCGCTGAAATATGTTTGAGGCGCAAGCCGCTATGAGGAGGTATGGCTTTGATCAGAGGCGGGGGCAGCGACGGCAGTTCACCAGAGGTTTCAAGGGTGTCCGATGTACGAATGCCGGCCTCAAAGCCAGCTTGCAGATCGCGATGAGAGGGGGGCAGAGGCGGGATTAATACGCGGATCCTGTCACCATTGAAACTGTGCCATCCTTCCTCTTTCCGTTCGAGATCATGCATGTCGAAGGCGGCCAGCAGTTGGCCCAGCCATCCGCGCGCGGAGAGTTGGCCGCTTTTGCTAAAGGTCATCTGTCCGCTAACAAGCAAGTAATCTTGCGCGCGAGTCGCCGCTACATACAGCAGTCGCTTGCGTTCAGCCGCTTCCTTCTGCGCAAGCAACCTAGCGTTGCGACGGTGGGCAAAGGCCGCCACTGTCTTGTTTTGCTCGACATCAAAAACCTGGCAACTCAAGCCATAATCCGGATCGTTGAGCAAGATTGGCGCGGCGCCACTGCCTCTTGTCCAGGATGCGTCCGCCAGGATGACCATCGGGAATTCCAGCCCTTTGCTGGCGTGAACAGTCATCAAGCGTATGGCATTGCCGGCTTCGACCAAAACCTCGCCTTCGCGAATTTCGCGCGCGCTCAAGTCTTCCAGATAGCGCGAAAACTTGCCCAGCGTGATCTTGCCGCTGTCCTCAGCCAATTTCAGCAATTTCTCTACGTTGCCGCGACGACGCGCGCCGTCTGGCAATCCTGTCAATATCGACAGGTAACCGGTCGAGGTCAGCGCTTGCCCCAGCAATTCAAAGATTGTGACGCGCCCGGCTATTTGCCGCAGTTCATCCAGCGTATCCAGAGCGAACTTGAGCAGGTGTTGATCTTCGTCAGCTATGCCTGGCACTTCGCTGATCTGGGCGATCCGCATAGCAGTCCACAAGGGCACGGGATTGCTTGACAAGGGGTCCGGATCTTTCATAAGGCGCAAGGCAAAGAGCAGATCGTCGCTGAATCCGAATAATGGCGAACGCAAAGCCGTAGCCAAAGACAGATTGTCGAGTGGATTGTGCAGGCAGCGCAAAAGATCCAGCATGTCCCAAACTTCTTGCCGGTCGTAGTAGCCGCGTCCGGCGATTGTGAGGAAGGGAATCCCCCGGGTCTTGAAACAGTCCTCGTAGATCTTGACCTTGCTCATCGCCTGGAAGAGGACAGCGATATCACCGTACATGATGGGGCGGCATCCGCCGCGATGGCGATCGAAAACAAGTCTTTGCGAATCGATTAGCCTTTTGACGCGCCCCGAGATCTCGAAGGCTTCCCAATGCCGCATCTCGTCAGCCGGGATGCGTCTTGCTCGTCGGGGCTTTGGAGCAGGATGGGGTCCGTTTTCGCCTCGGGCTTGATAATCCAGCAAGATACATTCGATGGGCGGGTCGCCTGGCGATTTCTCGCGAAAGGCGGTCATAGGCCTGTCGAATGGCACTTGGAAATCTGCGGTCGGGCTGTCGTCTGCGCGGACAAGAATTCCTTTGAAGATCCCGTTGAATTGCTCGATCAGCCGTCGATGGCCCCGAAAAGAAGTGGACAGCGCCAGCTCTTTTCCGTTGGCATCCTTTGCGATTTGGTCGCGGACGCGGTTGAAAACGCTGACATCCGCTCCGCGGAACCCGTAGATGCCCTGTTTAGGATCGCCGACGGTAAAGAGCGTAGCGCCGCGGTCGAGATCCGCCAAAGCGCGAATGATCTGCCATTGCCGGTCATTGGTATCTTGAAACTCATCGACCAGCAGGTGATTGAATTCAGCCTCGCGATAGCGTCGTCTGATATGGTCCTGTGACAAGACCTGTGCGGTCAAGCGTTCCAGGTCGTCAAAGTCGACCAGGGCGCGCTCCGCCTTAAGCTTTCTATATGCACCCTGAATCTCGCCCAGAAGTCGGATCCAAAGCGGCAGCAATTGCGCGCTTTGCGCATCCAGTTCGCCCAAAGGTTCCCCGACTTCGTCCAGCAGCCCTTTCAGTCGATCGCGGGCGCGGCGCAACAGACTGGCCGCCTCTTTCTTGGCTTCCGCGCCGCCCCAGGATGCTGCCGAACCGATATTGCCTACCGCGCCCCGGCTATGACATTCGGCTATCAATTGCCAGATGCCTTCGGCATCGTCTTCCGCGGCTATGCTCGTCAAATAAGCTTGATATTGCTCGTACAGCATGCCCAGCCTGTCGTCGCTCGGGTACCCGGCGGCACTCAAGATTGTTTGGACGTCTTCGCTTTGGCATAGTTGCTGGCGAGCCCGCAGAACTTCCCCCGACCATCGTTCCCGCCAGGTCTTCAGCAAGGCGCCGGGATTGGGCGCTTCGCTGGGAAGCGAGAGGCTGACGAGATCTTGTCGGGTGATAGAACCGAGGATTTTGTCTGAGTCATAGAAAGAGAATAGCGCCAGCAACTCAGGATCCAAGCTTGCAAGCGTCTCTTCAACCGCGTTTTCCAATAAAATCGAGGCTTCGATTTCGTCCAGCACATCGAATTTGGGATCTATACCGGCTTGGGCGGCGTTGGCGCGCAGGATCGACGCGCACAAGCCGTGAATGGTGTCAATGCGCGCGCTGTCCAGTTCGGACAAATGTCGCAGCCAGACGTCCTCGTCCGCGGGTGTGGCGCGCCGCTCCAATTCAAGTCGGACGCGATGACGCATCTCGAAAGCGGCTTCCCGCGTGAATGTAATGGCAACCAGCGACTTGATCGGCCATTCCGGGTTCGCTTCCAGCAATTGCAAATATCGTTCTACCAGGACCCGCGTCTTGCCAGACCCGGCGCCGGCAACGACGATCAGGTTCTTGTCGTGGATGTGAACAGCGTCGTGCTGCTCTGGCGTAAAGCTTATTTGGGATCCGATGGCGGTTTTGTCGTCCATTAGAACTTCGGTTTCTTGTAGCGATTGGTAACGTTGACGCGACATAGATGCGCGTATTCGCAATAGCGAGCGCATTTGCCGTTTTCGAATTTTGTCGGATGCGCCGGGAAACGGCCGTTGCGCCCGTCATGCAGATGCTCAGCAACGCGCGACCGCGCCGCTGCAATCGCTTCAGCATCTTCGTCCTTGTCCAAGTCGATTTCGCCGCTCGTTTTGAGATTGCGCAGATGCCAAAACACGCCCCTCTTTATCTGCGGAGGGTTGATCGCATTATTCAGTTCGGCTTCCAGCGCCGATACATAGGTCATCATCTGAAAGTCGCGCCCGGCATCCATCTCGCTTCTGTCGATGGGCGTGGCGCCGGTCTTGTAATCCAGCAATATCAATTGCCCATTCACGACATCAATGCGATCAATTGTGCCGCGCAGGCGCAGTTTCTCGTCTAGTTCGGGCAAATCGATTTCCGCACGTTCAAAACGATGCTCAACACCATAGATCCGGCGATCTCCCGCGATGCGGTTGAGCGGGCTCTCGGGGGAAAAGTCCAGCTTGATCAAGGCACCCAAGCGCTTGAACAGCATCGCTTTCTCCGCTTGCCAACTGGCCCCGGCCAGGAATCCAAAATCCTGCGGCGCGCTATCGAGTCGCTCTAAAGCGATCCGCTCGAAAGCCTCCAGCGCCCGCTCCAGGTTGTCGGCGTGGATCGCAAGCCCGATTTCGCCAAAGTGGCGATAGCTGTCCTCCAGTATTTTGTGGTTAAGCAGACCAAGTTGGCGACTGTCGTAACCCCTTTCCGGTTCTTTGAGGTCATCCAGTTTTAGCAGGCGCTTGGCGAAAAAGCGAAAGCCGCACAAGCCGTAATCCTTGAGCTGAGACGCGCTCCAAACTCGGCTCGCGCCAAGTCTTTTCTTCGTCTCCGACCGCAGGATTGGACGCGTGATTTGACCGCTATATTGGTCATAAGGGCTCGTCGACAGCCTTCTCAACTCGACTCTTTGTCCGCGCCTGATATGGCGCCAGAGACGCGCTTGTTCCGGATGGCCGTCGAGCCAAGTCCCCCCGGTCAATGCAGTGTCCGCGCCCCCAGCTTGATCAATGGGGAGCTGATCGGCCATTGCCAACATCAGTTCCGGGCCCGATGCGGCTTTGTTCATCGGCACGACTTGGCCAACAGCAGCCGTCTCAACCGGCAAGTTCGGGAACGCTTGCATAAGCGAGCGCCAGAGATAGCTTTCCAGCCAAACTTTGCCATCCTTGAAGGTCGGGCGCGACAAGGTCAAGGACTGCCGCGGCAAGCTGATCAACTCCACGAACAAGCCGCGGTCGTCGACCCGCTCCGCTTGCGTCGCCAATTGGATGCCTTTGGACTGTAAATGCTCTCGTTCTGAATCCAGATAAATTGGATCATCCGGTGTTTCGGCCGGGAACAGGCCTTCCGCCAAGCCCATAATGTAAACGTGCTCGTGCGGCAATCCACGTGCTTCCGTAGCGGTGGTCACCAGCACGCGTCCGTCGCGGGCGGCGTCGGAAGATCGCCCGGAGGAGTTACCCAAGGCATATTTGAGATCGGACCAGAAGCGAGTCCATTCGATTTCGCTGGGCGCTCCCAGTCCCGAATGGAGAATATGAGCGGAGACGAGCAAATCGTGCAGGATATGGCTGAGGCTTCTGAGCGCTTCAGTATCTCGTTGCACAATAGCGTCAGTTGGGCGCAAGCCGTCGGTTATGCGCTCGCTGATCTCGAGCGAAAATGTGCCTTCGGCGTTGGACACCTGGTCTTCAAGATCGGTATGCCGGTTGATCAAACGCTCCAGCCAATCGACATACTGGTTGACGTCCGCCGATGCCGGAGGCGTGATGCCAGCCAGAAAACGGGCCAGTTTGCACGCCAGGTCGGCGGCTTGTTCCCGCGAGACCGCGACGGCTGCCTCGTCGTCATCATTACCAGGATGGTCGGCAGCCAATGTGATCATGTCGATCCAGTGGTGTTGCGTGCCGCGCAAGAACAGTTGCTCTCGGCTGATTCTGTCCAGGAGGTCGATGTCTGCTGCGCTTAAGCCGGAATCGATATAGGGCGAACGCAAAATGTCCAAGAGGTCGGCGCGGCGAAAATGCGGCGCCAGATCGAGCAGGTCGATCAGGACAGCAATTACAGGAATCGTATGCAAAAGCGGCTGGTTGTGCAGCAGCAATGGCAGATCGTATTCGTCTTGCCCGCCCCGGAAATAGGGGGCGTAGCGATCCCAGTCGCGCAGGGCGATCATAATATCGCCGGCGCGCACACCTTGGAGCAAGTGCTCTTTGACCGCGCGCAAGACAGCTCTCGTTTCTTCGGCTTCGCTGGGCATGGCGATCAATCGAATCGCCCCGCCCCCAGAGGAAGCGGGCTTAGCCTGGAATATCACTTCGCCCAGTTGCGCAAGGTCCGCATGACGGTCGCTGCCCGGAGTTGACAGCGTCGTTATACGAAGACTCGCTCCGGCCTTTTTGTGAGCGTCTTCCAGGCGCGAACGGGTGAGTTGACCCCGCCGGGAAAACATGCCGGCTTTTTCCGGCAATGTCGTCAGGGTGATGTCGATCCGCGGAACCGTCCGAGCCAGTTCGCCCAACAATCGCGCTTGCACCGGCGTGTACTGATCGAAACCGTCGACAATGACCAGATCCACATCTCCTACAATATCCGGCTTTTGACGAAGAGTCGCCTGGGCCAGCCATCCCTCACCTTCGATATCAACGAGTTTGCTTTCTTTCAGCAGGTTCTGATACTGTTGATAGATCGCCGCGATATCGCGGTCTTTGTCGGAGCTTGCCGCCCGCGCGAATTGCTGAACATCGACGCCGTTCTGTTTCAACTCGTTGATCAGGTCGGCTACTATCTCGATAAAGCCATGGGTGCTTGAGATTCTGTCGAAATAGCGCAGTTCGCCTTCGGCGTTTATGCGGCCTGTCAGGCTGCGCAGCAAGGCCAATTGCGTCTGCCCGGTGATTTTGCGCGCAGGCCTCGCGGCCAGGTTGAGCAAACGCTCGTTTAGCGTATAGAAGCTGAAGTACTCGATGTTGAAGATTGTCGACCCGGCGTCGCCTTGGTCCGTCAGACGCCCGCGAAAACTCATTTCCTGCCGCCGATTTGCCGTCAGCACCCAGACTTTTGGCAGTGTCCTCCGCTGAATATGTATGGCGTCAAGGAGGCCATCCACTACGGTTGCGGTCTTGTCAGCGCCGACCGGCGCCAGATACAAGTTGGCAGGCATACTCGACCTTCAGCGATAAAGCAGGTTGGCGACCCGTTGCACCGTCTCGGCATCCAAGTGATCGCGCCCAAGATAGTTGTGTTGAAGATGTTGCACAAGCTCCCTGCTGTGCACGACGGGAACCGCGGGATCGCGCAGGGTCAATTGTACCAGCGGGCTTTCGCGCGTGAAAATTATCACAGCGCGAATGGGGACAGCGGCCAGTTGGAAATCCTCAAGAAACAGGCGCAGCTTCGACACTTGAACGGCGACTTCGCGCGTAGGATTCCAGCGCATCGGTTTCCAATTGCCCTTCGGCCGCCGACGGAGCCAGTCCCCTTTGTCGTTACAGAAGAGCCCCTTGCGCTTGGTAATGCGAAAGATCAGCACGCCGTGTTTGCCGACCAGCACCGCATCGAGGTAACCGATCGGGCGCTTGCTGATATTGCGTATATAGATGAATTGACGATCCAGATGGTGAATAAGCAAGGTACCCAGTTCACGCGCCAGGGCATTGTCGGTCTTCCAGGTGATCGCGCGCAAGGCCATCAAGAAAGACGCGAACACGATTCCGGCGCCGAGCGACAGTATTCCTTTTCTAGTCAGATCATATACTTGCGAGCCTGGATTGAACGGGACTACCAGATTGAATATATGAAGCGCGATTCCCGCGATCATCACCAGCGCGCCCAGAAGAAAAACGACGGCGGCAGCTACCAAAAGGTCGCGCGAGCGCCTGCTCAGCCGGCGTGTTGGAGCTATGCTTTGCATTTTCGACAGTCCGTCTCGATGGCCTTGTATCCAGTCAATGGATTCATACTTACCATCATAAGCTTATTGCTCCCCGGCGCAAACTCTGGCGGCTGGTTCGCGCCCATTTGGCAATTTGACTATAATCCTTATAGTTAAGGGACTTCATAGCGGGGCCATTGCGGCTGAGTTGGTATCATCTACATCATCCACCAGATCCGTTATCAGTTGATGTGGCCAGCGAAACAAAGATGAGCAAAATACCTTCTGCGACTCCAACTGAAATCGGCCATACAGTAGCGCAGGTGCATAAGTTCGGCGCGGCAAGCGAATCGGTATTTCGCCGGCTCTATCGCGGCTTGCATAGGCGAAGCGATATGCAAGAACATCTGCGACAGCAGCAAGAACTGTTATTGGAACAAGCCAGGCGGAACGAAGAACTGAACAGGCGACAGCGGCATTTGCAGCGCGCCTTGCACTCGCGGGCCAGTGAATTGGAGCGGCTGCACGCTGTCCTCGGCAGTGTCAACGACGGCATCATATTGCAGGACCTGAATGGCAAGGTGACAATGATGAACCAGGCCGCCCAGATCATGTTAGGGGGCCGAAAGGCCTTTTGGGACAGCGCGCTGGGTTCGCTCTTCGAGCAGTATCGCGCGGTGACCCAGATACACGCCGAATTAATGCCTCTCGGCGAATCGGACGAGATAGCGCTAAACCATCGCATCGTACGCGCGCAAGTTGTCGCCATCGGCGACGAGAACAAGAGACGAATCGGCAGCGTAATAATCTTGCGCGACGTCACGCATGATGCGCTGGCGCAGCGCCTGAAGGACGGTTATGTCTCACAGCTCGCACAGGAGCTTGAAACACCGATGTCCATTATCAAGCTGGCTGGAGAATTGCTAAATGCCCGGCCGGAAGATGCGGCGGTCAACCGGCAATTGTTGAACAAATTGCTGTTCAATGTCGACTTGCTCGACCAATTGGTCCTGGAATTGCTGGATATTGCCGAGATGAATGCCGGCAGTTTTGATGTCAAGCGCGAAGCCGTTTCGGTCGAAGACTTCTTATGGTCGGTCGTCCGCGGCATAAGTGTGGATCTCCAGGCGCGAGGCATTGATTTGTTGGTGATGACAAGCGGCATCAGCGGATTGCAGGTTCGCGGCGACGACAAGCGTTTACAATGGGCGCTGGGACACTTGGTCCGCAATGGCGCGCAATACAATCTTCGTGGCGGATATGTCGCTTTGGCTGCGCGGACCAGCGCGATTGCCGATAGAGCATATGTCTCGATTCGCGTCACAGACAACGGCGTCGGTATCGGCGAAAAGGACCTGCCGCATATATTCAAGCGCTTCTACCGCGGCGACAACAACCGCGTTGAAGCGGGTGAATCGCGGCGGGGCTTGGGACAGGGGCTGTATGTCGCGACGGCAATCTGCGAAGTACATGGCGGTTTCTTGCAAGTCCGCAGCCGCCTGAATGTCGGGAGCGCCTTCACGATGGGATTGCCCCTATATGGATAAGCCGGCGACCATGGCAGGCCCAGGGTCACTGGCCGAAGGGGCGTATGCGCGATATGCCCGTCCGCCCTTGCAAGCGGAAAAGTGTTTGAAATGCCTTATCTCATTGATGGACATAACTTGATCGCCAGATTGCCGGATATTGACCTGGCCGATCCCCACGACGAAGCCAAGTTGGTAACAAAGCTTAAGGGCTTGGTCGCGAAGAAGCGCGGTCGCATGCAATGTATTGTGATCTTTGATTGCGGCCTCCCCGGCGGGTATTCCGCCATGTCGACCAAATCCGTTCAGGTTATCTTTGCCGCGATGCAACATTCGGATGCGGACCGTTTGCTCAAACTGCATATACGCCGCACTAGAGATCCAAAAAACTGGACAGTTGTGTCTTCTGACCAGGCCGTGCTGGATTGCGCCCGGGCACACAAGATGAAATGGCTGACCTCAGCCGAATTTGTTGAGAAACTTGCGGGAGAAAGCCCGGCTGAAGACGCCCCGGGCGAGGAAGTTGATATACAGATAAGTGATGCGGAAGTGGAGGAATGGATGGATCTGTTCGGCGGCGGCGAGTCCCGACCCAGTTCAGGCAAAATGGCTGACAGCTCGTGATTGCGCCCCGCGCGAGCGCATGGAGCTGTCAAACTGTGACTTTACTTTGGCCGCGTATCGCTGTAGCATGTGTCAGCGTTCGGGGCGTGGCGCAGCCCGGTAGCGCGCACGGTTTGGGTCCGTGAGGTCCCCGGTTCGAATCCGGGCGCCCCGACTTCCCAAGACAGAACTCGCGGGTATGGTGTAATGGTAGCACTCCACCCTTCCAAGGTGTCAGTACGGGTTCG
>JAPOWG010000032.1 GCA_026707745.1 Chloroflexota bacterium | reverse complement strand
GCGAACGCTGCACTAGCAAGTCGGCTCGGCCGACTATATCCTGCAAATTGCTGACGCCCATCTTCGCCAGCCACTTGCGGATGTCATCACCCAGGGCGTCAAACATGGTGACGATGCTTTCTGCCGATCCGCGTTCCTCAAAGGGGCGGAATGCCTTGAAATTGCGCTTTTCAGCCTCTTCCTTGGTTTTGACATGTGTTGTAATACCGACATGGCATGTGCCGTCGTGGCAACCGCGGCAAATGGTGCAACCGACCGCTACCATTGCCAGCGTGGCGAAGCCTGCGCGATTTGCGCCTAGGCAGACCATCTTTATCACATCGCGGCCGCTTTTCATGCCCCCGTCAACCCAGATTTCCACATCGTCGCGCAATCCACTGTGGATGAGATGGCGATGCGCCATCCAGACACCGATCTCGGCGGGCAAGCCAACGTGACGCAAGGCGTGCGCGCGCGCGGCGCCAGTACTGCCCGTATAACCCGTGATGGTGATGATGTCGGCGCCTGCCTTGGCTACACCAACCGCGATAATGCCGATGCCGGGCACGACTGGCAGCTTGACCGAAACTTTGGCGTGTGGATTCGCGGTCTTGAGTTCATCAATCAGTTGCGCCAAGTCTTCAATTGAGTACAAATCGTGATTATTGCTGGGAGAGATCAAACCGATACCCGGTGTCGTGCTGCGGACGGCGGCAATCTGCTCGGTAACCTTGTAGCCGGGCAGGTGGCCGCCTTCGCCTGGTTTGGCCCCTTGTCCGATTTTGATCTCGATATAGTCCGCGCTGTTCAAGAAAGCGATGTTGACGCCAAAACGGCCTGAGGCCACTTGTTGCCCGCGATTGCGAGGATACTTGCCCAGCAAGTCGTGAATCTCACCACCCTCGCCGTTCATGCAGATAATGTTGAGCTGGTGAGCCGCTTCAAAATAGGCGCGATAAGCTAGTTCACCCTGTGACCCAAAGGACATGGCGCTGATCAAAACAGGCATGTCATATCCCTTGATGCTGATATCGACATCGTCCGGGTTTAACGGCGTCGGGCTCTCTTTCAATGACATAATGTGCCTGATCGACACGGGCATTCTGTCTTCCAGACCCATGAGCGTGTCAGTGTATTCTTCGAATGCCAATTCACCGTGAGCTACCGCCTCCGCTTTCTTCCACATCTTTGGATAAAAGCGTTCGGGGTTTTTCAAGCGGGCGCGCACCTCGCCACGAAATTCTTTGGCGCGCTCTTCGGCGTCATTCATCAGCGCGGTCCAGGTTAAGCCTCGCCCAGTCGAGCCGAAGTAGTTTGGCGTTCCCAGCAGGTTGACCAGGTTCTTGGATAAACCGATCGAACTGAAGCTATGTCCGTATCCCCGCAATTCGTGACAGCCTACCGTGGACGTGATCTTCTGGAGCGCGGCATGGATCGCCTTCAGCGAATTGCCCAGATAAGTCTTGATATGGTCATTTGTCAGCGGATTCTTGCTGCCACGGGGGGCAGTGCCCAAACAGACGGCGTACATTGCATAAGGCAATATGGCGTTCGCGCCCAGGCTGAGGCAAATTGACAAATCGTGCATGTCGCGCAGCGCGCCCGAGCGAACCACCAATCCAACCCGTCTGCGAAGGTTCGGCGAATGGTCCGCCAGTCTCAATGCTTTGTCCACGGCAGCCGTCGCCAACAATGGATCAATGAACAATTGCTCGCCCGAGGCCACCTTATTGTCGTCGAGAATGATGCATTGAACGCCGGCCAGCACATCCTCAACCGCCCGTTGCTGAAGCATTTCGATGGATTGGTCGATTGAAGTGTCTTCAGGGCAGCCCATAGATAGGTAACTGACACGATCTTCGAAGACCTCGGCAAGATCTTCGATCATCATAGTGCCATATTGCGACGCGATATCGCGGACCAGCGCAGTATCTTCAAAGTCGGGTATTGATTCAAGAAGAAGCGGGATTTCCAGACGGATCAAGGTCGCTTCATCTTTTCGTCCCAGAGCGATTTCTGGGCGAGCGCCAATGAGTACCTGTGACGAAAACTGTGATTGCTCGCGTTCGCGATCAATTGACGGGTTGGTTACGACGGCGATTGTCTCTTTGAAATAATCTGCCAAATTGACGCGCAGGTTGCTCAGGGCGGCCACAGGACCATCCCAACCGAGACTGCCTATTTGCTCCTTAGCGTTTTCAGCCAGCGAAGACATGACTTCAACGTGGTAACGTTCCCAACCGAAGCCGGACATGACAGCGGCATTGACTTTGGCCGGTGAATCCGACCAAGGCAACTTCGTGGCAGTCTTGCGAGCTTCGGGCGCCTTCTCCAACACCGCTACCGGCGCCGTCTCCATTTGTAACTGTCGGCCGCCGTCCGGTGTCGGGGGCATTGGGTAGTTGCCGCCTAGCGCTGTAAAAGCAGTGTCTGAACCGGAAATCCATATGTCGGACCCGGGCATTCCCCCTGGCTTGCGGTCCCGATACTTGTTGTAGACGTAGCGCTGAATAGCGGGATAGTCGAGAACCTGAATCGAGTGACCAGTGTTGATCTCAAGAGCGATCTTTTCGCCAGGCGCCATCGGTTTCGGGCTGACGGACATGGAGTCCAGAGGATAAACGCCGCGTTCCGACGAAACAAAATATTCTTTCTCGGTTTCCCCGAACCAGAGCGGCCGCAATCCCAGCGCGTCAACGCTGAATACTGCCAGATTGCCCAATCGAGAGGCGACAGCAGCCGGACCTTGAGCGAAGGGCCCAAATGATTGCCGGATTTCGTCGTACATATCGTGGATTTCCGGCGCGTCTTGAATCAGATCGTGGCCGAATGGAGGGAAAACGTGTTCCATGGCTTCAATCAGGTCGAGACCGTGGCGCATACACAATGCGTAGATAGTCCGGTCGACATCCTGGGAGTCCGATCCGTTTTCCACCATAGGTATCTTCAGCATTTCCGATTCCAGCCGGAAACGGGAAATGGTATTGAATTCGCCATTGTGTCCAATCAGACAGAAGGGCTGCGCGCGTTCAAAAATCGGATTGGTGTTTGTGCTGTATCGAGCGTGCCCCATAGTGAGCGACGAAGCGTAGTCAGGATCACGCAATTCCGGGTAGTAGCGTCGCAGAATCTCGATGGTGCCTTGCACTTTGTAGACCACGCTGTGCGAGGAAAACGATGGAAAATGCACGCCAAGATCGGCCTCTAACTGGACCTGCAATTCGAAAAGCGTAGCATCCAGCTTTGCAGATGGCACTTGTCCGTTGATACCGGCGATCTGCCAAAAGACCGGTTCATTCTTTTCCGCATTAGGTCCTAGAACCTGGGAATTCACCCGGCTGCTGCGGTCGATCAATATGTGCAGACCCGCTTCGCTGATATGTCGGCAGATGTGATCAATGATGTTCTGGGATCGCGCGCGATCAGTGGCGGGAATCATCACGTGGGCAACCCAGAAATTGCGGTCGGTCGCCAATGAAGATCTTAGCCCGGCTTCCGCTAGCCACTTCGTCCAAAGCTGACGAGGGATATCCGTCAATACGCCGACGCCATCGCCTTCGCCATTGATGTAACCTGTGCGATGGCCCATTCGCGTCAATGCTTCTATCGTTCGTTTTACATTGCCATGCGTGGCCTGTCCGCCTTTACGCACGGAACAAATAAGCGCGCACGCGTCACGATGATCGCGATCGATGCGATGGAGGTCGGCAAAGTTATCGTTCTGGGAAAGAGTCATCTCATTTCCTCCTAACGACTGCTGTCGTCGCACAACAGAATAAGCGTCTTTGAGGACTTATCATGAATCCAGTTCAGTAAAATTGTTGTTAGACTTTTGTCACTTTGCACATTATGTATGCTACATTATACCAGAATTGATCGACGGCACTATTGCTAGAAATTATGGACTATTCCGCCGTACGCTTGGGTAAAATATACAAAGAGTGCGGGCTCAAACTTGTTATGGACAACCAGAAACTGAGGAGCCAGTTCAGTACACAGACGACGTCTCGCGACCGATATGGACTCATTACTTGCGTGAATTAACTGAGCGCGAGCAGTCGCCTGATGGTCAGCGCGAGGTGTAATGCCAGGCGCGTTTCCGGCCTGTTCAGGTCAATACCGGCTATTTCGTTAATGCGATTCATGCGATAAAGCAGCGTGTTGCGATGGACGATAAGGGATTCCGCCGTTTGTGACAAATTGCCGTGGCAATTGAAAAACGCCTCCAATGTCTTGATCAAGTCCGCATTCTGGCGCATATCATAGTCCATTAAGGAACCCAGCGTATCCTCGCAGAAGTCGCTTAGCTTGTCTCTGTCGGAGAGGCTCAGGATGAGTTGATATACGCCCAGGTCGCCTATATAGAGTGGCGAGTCGGTTTGCAGGCGCTCGGCCAACTCCATGGCTTGTACGGCGTCCCGGTAACTGCTGCGCCAGCCGTTGATATCCCGCGCGATCTGGCCCAAGCCAATGGCAATGCGGTATTGTGGATACTGACGGTTCAACTCTTTACTGAAGGTATTGGACAGTTCCATACTTTGATCGACAGGGTCGGTATAATCGGTCGCATGGAAGACGACGACTTGCCCTTCTTTTTCTCTGGTCCAGACAAGCGCGGAACAATTGCGGCTTGCGATGATGGTATTCACCGTGGTTTCCAAACGCCTCAGCGAGGGACGGTTATCGCCGCGCCAAGACAGAACAAAGGCGATATGTGTTTGTGTCATCTCGTGATTGAACCGCTCGCCCTGGCGTACCGCTTCCTGTTGACTAACATCGCCAAGCAACAGTCGATCAAGGAAGGTACCGCGCAAACGCTTCTCCGTTTCATTTACTGCTTTCTGCTTTGCCATTTCCAAAGCGCAGGCAGCCGCGCCGTGCTCGCAAACCAACTGATCAATCTCATCGAGATCGCCCTCGCGGCCGATGATTGACAAGTAACCTCGGCCAACGCCCTTGTTGATCACCGGCGCAACCAAGCGCGCAACGCCGGATATTGGCAGCGCTTGCATGAGCACTGGCGGATCGATCTCGACGACGCGGTGCCGATCATGCAATTCGACCGGCAGATTGTCCTGCTTTTTCAAAAAGAACTCGATGTCATCCCAAATTTCAACGAATTCGGGCTGGATCTTATGAGAAAGCGGATGCAAGCGCTTGTCGTGAATGACGACGGCTTTCTTGGTCAAACGCGCCATAGCAGCGATCAATTCGTTCATTCCTTCGTTGCGCGAAGATATCTGGGTCAATTGACGATAAATCTGGGTCGCGCGGCGTTCAACTTGTCCCTTGCGATTGACCAGCAGGCTGATAATCGTCTTCTCGACATCGCGAATGCGCACATTGCTGGTTACGTTCAAGACTGGCAAGTTGCGGGCTTTTGCCTCGGCTAGGGCGGAGGCGCTAACCGCGCCGCAAAACGCAACCGCGGAGGCCTGTACTCCGGCGCACCACTGAATCAGTTCGGTGTCTCCATGCGCCTTTGGCGGATTGTTAACCGGCGCTATCAAGACAAGCTCGCGCTTTTGCACTTGCTTGGAGGAGATGTCGTCTTCAGGATGGATTACCGTTGTCCATGTCACTGGGCGATCCAGCAGACCTTCGCCCGACAGAATATACGTGCTCAACGGTAGCGCCAACTTGCGAACTTCTTCTACCGTGATCTCTTGTGCGCCAGGTCTACTCATGATGCCTTCCAGTGCTAACAGCAATTAAATGTTGCTTAAGTCTCATTGACAAAAATGCCAATCCCGATCACAAAAACAGCGAGCAAGACGACTGGAAATGTCATGTCCAGTTCCGGTCGTTCCAGCAGACTGTAGATTGCCATCCCGAAACTTATTGTTCCGGCAACCCAGGTCGAGAAACCAACACGCCATTTCTGCCGATATTGGTATATTCCAGAGGTGATTAGCACGAGTCCGGCAAAAGACGGGATAAGCGCGTTATGCAGCGTTAGCCAGTCTGGTACGATGCTCGGGACGACCAAAACACCGACCAATCCAAACCAAGTTAGGCGCTCTATCCGCAATTCAGCGCTGGTCTTCGCCAGAACAGGTTCTTCTGCTGCCATGACAAGCCTTGAGTCCAGTCCTACGACGGTTTGCATATTGACGACGGGTGCCACCGTGCTTAATTTGAATTATATACTATCTACAAAGGCTTGTACATATTGCCCATATAGTGGCGCTTCAACAAGGAATCAGTACAGTGTCTCGCTCCTGTTTTGTAAACCCCCATGCTCATACATGGGGCAGGTTTGCTGTTTTGCGTGAACGCGGCGGACTTTTTCGCTGTCGCCGAGCGGCTATTTTGGGAAGCAATGGAGGATTATCTTGCTATTGCCCGGCCGACGGGGAAGTCACCGGGCTGCGAGCTACTTAATGCGTCTTCTCGCGCATGAGCTTGCTGTACATACCGATCCAGTCTTTTGGATCGCGCGTAAGTCTGTTGATCTTGATATCGGCAAAATGCGGGAAAAGCTTGACCATGGCTTCCGGGATCTGTTCCCAATTGTCACTTCTGACTAGTTTTTCCAGGGAAATCGATGAAAGTGAACACCACCACCATTTTTGCTGGAAGTCATCAGCTTTTTTCCAATAGCCACGTTTCTCCCAGGCGACGGCCGATTCCTCAACCGTAGACTCAATAGCTCGCAAACTGAAAATGGTTGCGGCTACCATAATCTTTGGAACTGTCATCTATCGTTGTCTTTTGCCCAAGATGTCGCAGAATCTCGGCGACGGTTCTCATATGTGCGTTGCGACGCTTGCCAGGACTGTTAGTGTTGATCACCCGCGCCATGGACTATTCCCCGGCTGTCGGGTGATGGGGGCGAATACCGCGGTAGATGCGCACACCGCCTATGGTCTTGAGTATTGTGGCCGCGTCCCTTCCGGTGATTTCCGCAAGCTCGAGCGGATTCAGGGGTTGATTGCCATTGACGAGCAGAGCGCGAAAAACGCTATCAATGAGGCCAATGTGCTCGCTAATGAAATCCTCCCTTTGCGATGACTCTCTGATCGCCAACCCCAATGTGTCCAACTGGAAAACTTCTCCAGTCTGTGGGTCGACGTAGTCAAAGGACTCGTATAAGTCTTTCTGCTCAAGCTCTGTCTGTTGCTCGCGCGTCAGGTGCGTAAGCAGATAAATATGTAAATCGTCTCGACTTGACTCCCACCAATCATAGTCGATACGGAATTTGGTTCTTATGCTGGGCTTGATCAGATAGTTCAGAGACATCTGGATGGCCTTCGGATCACTCGCTGAGTTTCCAGTAATTACCGCCGACATATTCAAATTCGGGATTGGCAACGAGCGTCGCGCAAATGGGACCCGGCGGACAGCGGCGTAAAATGTTTATCGTACTGTAAAGCACCTTGGCGTGTACCGACTTTTGCGGGTTCTGCTTGCTTAATTCGGAAATCAGGCTCCGCAATAGCTTCGCAAGTGGCAACTGCTTGTTTTGCACATCCTTACCCAAGCGATCGACTTCGGAAAGCACGTTGACGCCAACAATAATCATGTCATCGTAATCAGCGCCGATAGCGCGCTTTGCCGTGCCGAAATGAAGTTGGTCTTTCTCTGTGCTTTCGACCACGGGAATCCATTCGGTGCGCGGACGATAATTGTCAAACTCAATTTCGAACCGACTGGGGTCTCTGGTCCGGTTTAGGTAAACGTAGGCGCCGACGGGAAGATGGTGCTTTTGATAGAGCGCGGCCAGGCCATATACATATTTGAACCTGTGGACAACCCAACAGGGATATTCCTCTTTATCCAGGGTGTCAACGATTGTTATCGCGATGCGCGGTGTCTTGGCATCCGGGAAGACGTGCTTGGTTTCCGAATTGATGGGCAATGTGCCTACGCGTCGATGCGGGTATGTCAAGGTAATGCTGACCTCATCGTCGGGTGGGGCGGATTTCAAGGGCGAATGCTCGTCGTCCAAATCATATTCCAGTTGAAGCATTTCGTTCTTGAGCAGACTCCGATCATACTCGACCGGCAGGTACTGCAGAATCTTGGGTACCTGCCGCACCATCCGGGGCAGCAGGCGCGTCAAATGCCAAAGTATGATGCCGGCGGGTCCAACTTCGTCAAATCGTTCATCCCGGTTCATGGCGTAATTCAAGGAAAAGACTTGCAACGGTTTCGGTGAATCTCCAAGTCCACCAATCTGTTCCAGGATTTCATCGGGCCCTAACGGTCCTCCCCCGTGCATGTCCAAAACTGCTTCCGACAAGTGCATGTGCCCGATGTCAACCTCTTGCATAAGTTCGCGCACAAACCAGGTTCCCGCGATCCGCACAAGATCGGGGTTCTTTTCCAGAGCGTCGTTCACTTGTTGGATAATCGTCACTTCCGGGGCATTGACTATGTCTTCTACAGTGAATTCGCTGTGTGAATTACCGGGGTGATGGTTGTTGTCGGGCTCGTTGAGGGGGTGTTCCCCGCCATACTCCGTGGCAAATTCACGCGGTCGCGCATCCGGCAAGGAAGCCGTATCGTCAAATGCAACGGATGCAACTTTGAACGGGCCCACATTGTCATTCTTGCCCTCTCGTAATCCGACAACGGTGGCAGTTCGGTAGTTCATTTGCGAGAAGGTTAAACGATCTCCAACGGCGAAGCTCCCGCAAGGCTGGTAAACCTTGGTGCCTTGGTATTGTTGCTCAAGCTGTCGTTTGATGTTTTCTTCGCGCTGTCTGATTATCGCAGTGGCAAGCTCTACGCTGGACAAGGGCATCTCTTTTTCCAGCAGGAGGTTGGTGATGCTATCTATGTCTTCAGCACCAATTGAGAAGCTGTACGCCCAATGTTGTGCCGGTAACAAGGTCATCGGCCTCCTTATCTTTTTGCCGCTAGTCCGATATCAAGCATAGAAACTGCCGGGGAGTTGCTGATAATCTCGATAACGCTGCAATCGTACTGTAAGCGGCCGCTTGTCGTCAAGCGCAACTTGTACCAATCTTGGCTCTTGACAAGGAATTACGGGAGAATCGACCAGGTTAACTTCATCTGGATGCGCCCAAATTTAGCTCGGAGGATCATTCCGGTAGGGGATTCAATGTGAACGAGGCGACTGTTGACCTAAAATTCTTGCTCGACTATACTTACCCTTTGTGGATTAAAAAGCAGCAAATGCAAAGGCGAGTGTGATGTCAACCAAACGAACATGGCAGCCAAAAGTGCGACGCCGTAAACGCGTGCATGGATTCCGTAAGCGAATGAGCACCAGGAACGGTCGCCGTGTCCTCAAGGCCAGGCGGCGGCGCGGACGTCATCAGCTTGCCGTCACACCCAACCATGTCAAGAAAGTCAACTGGAATGCAAGTTAAGTGATGAGAGCTGCCCTAAGGCTGCGGCAGTCTAGCGATTTTGCTCGTGTGAGGCGAGAAGGCAAAGTTTATCCTCATCCTGTAATGCTGCTCAGCTTGCGCGACAACAACTTGCCCTGGAATCGCTATGGCTTCGTCGTTGGCAAACGCACAGGCGCCGCCGTATCTCGCAACCGATGCAAACGCCGCCTTCGAGCTTTGATTGACGGCATTCACGATTGTCTGGGGCAGGGCTACGATATCGTGATCGTTGCCAAACCCGCGATGCTTCAGCAACCTTATAGCGAATTGCGGCGTATAGTGAATGTCTTGTTTCAGCGCGCGCGCCTGTTGAAGGTCGGCTGAAGTGATCAAATGGATTCTGCTGCGAGCGATCCGTGGCTACAAGCGAGTTTTGTCGCCTGTATTGCCATCCGCTTGTCGATTCACGCCAACGTGTTCCGCCTATGCTTACGAGGCAATCGAGGTCTATGGACCTGCGCGAGGCATGTGGATGGGATTGCGGCGGATATTGAGATGCCATCCGCTTAATCCAGGTGGGTATGATCCCGTTCCCCCAAGGAGTGATGTTTGAACTTGACGACACATAGGCGAATTCGCTTAAGCATAATCATGCTGATTGTTGCGCTGGCCGCGACGTCTTGTGTCGGAACGCGCATGGGCGTCAGTTGGCCATCGGTCGGACTGATTGAACTCAATGGCCAGGAACACATCTCACTTTCATACAACGACCAGGTTGCAATTCTGAGCCCGGCAAATGGCGTGCCGGCCAGATTGATCAATCCCGATAGCGGCAGGCCAATACGCGATAACGAGAACAATCCCCGTAGCTGGGTGCTTTCCGGCGCATCGTATGAAAACGCGCAGTTTTACGCTTTGCCCATTCGCCTGAACGCGGAAACGCTTTTGGTCGCCGACCATAACAAAAGGCTACTGAAGGTCGATGCCGTCGTGGCGGAAGTACAGCGCACCATACCCGTTGCCGACCAGATCGTAGCCAGCATACTTGAGGTCGGGGACGTCATCTACGTTCCCTACCAGAATGGCGGTCTGAGAGCGACTTCAAAGATTGACTTCAGCGAACTGTGGACTTTCCCCACAAGCGGGGGCATTTGGGCCCAGCCACTATTGGTAGACGATATGATCGTTGTACCCTCGATGAATCATCAATTGTACGCGCTTGATCGGGCCAGTGGCGCGCGGTTGTGGTCGGTCGATCTGGGCGGAAGTGTTGCTTCTACTCCCTTACTGGCAAATGGCCGCCTATACGTCGGAAGCTTCAACAAGTCCTTTTTTGAGATATCGCTTGATGGCCAGATCCTGAGCAAATACGACACGCAGAATTGGGTCTGGGGAACCCCGGCGATTGACGAGAATGGGGTCATATACGTCGCGGACCTCAGCGGGTATGTGCATGCACTTGATACGCACAATGCCTTGGCTGAACGCTGGTCCGTTCAGGTGGCGGAAAGAGGCATTCAGGCGGGCCCGCTGTTTTATGATCAGCGCGTCATCGTTTCTTCGCGTGATGGCAAGGTCTATTGGCTAGATAGCCGTGATGGCGAGTTGATAAACGCGCGCGAAATCGAAGGAGCGCCCGAATTGCTTGGCAATTTGCTACTATTGGAGCCAAGCGCGACCATGAATATCGACGAACCCTTGATCATTGTAAGTTCAGTCGATCCTGGCAAGCTGTTAATTGCCTTTGGAGTCGATGGGCGCCAAACCTGGGTTTACCCCCGTTAGCCTTTCGACAGGAGCACTCTGGCATGTGGGATATCATCCTAAACCCCTTCGTGACAATCCTGACCTGGTTATACGCGCTTCTTAATCAGGATATTGTTCTTGCAATTGTCGTCTTGACAGTGATTATTCGTTTCTTGACTTATCCTTTGTTGGCGAAACAGCAAGAGTCTTCGCGCAAGATGCAACAGATTCAGCCACAGTTGAAGAAGCTGCAGGAGAAATACAAAAACGATAAGGAAAAACTCTCCCAGGCCCAAATGAAGTTATATCGGGAGAACAAAGTTAATCCGGTAGGCGGCTGCTTTCCGCTGGTTATCCAGTTCCCCATATTGATAGGTTTGTATCAGGCGATATTCTTTGCCCTGGCGGCGACGCCATTCCAGTTGATTGATCTGTCCGAGCGCTTGCTCATCCCAGGATTGGATTCCTTGATTCCGCTGCAAAGAATGTGGAGCCCGATCCCGGGGCTGACGCAGCTTTTGCCCGAAATGGATCTGACGCTGCCTCCGACGGCTAACCCGTCTTACGCGCTGGTCCTGCCGCTCCTGGTGCTTGTTACGACCTGGGCGCAGTCCAAGCTGACTATGGCTACGACCAAGGGAAAGAGCGAGAAGAAAGACGACGACGACGATGACGATACTAGCAGCGGCGTAGGCGGCCAAGCGCAAGCCATGACAAAAAGCATGACAACTATCATGCCCATCATGTTTGGCGCCTTTTCACTTTCCTTTTCGGTAGGCTTGTCTATCTATTTCGTCACTTCCAATTTGATTGGTATTGTTCAATACAGTCCGCAAGGGCGGCAATTGCTGGATAAGGTATTTAGGAAAAAGCAGACTGACGATGTGATTGTCGATGTTGAACTAGATGATGACCAACCGGCAAAGAAACCGCGCCGGTCAAGAAAAAAGAAACCTCGCAAGAAGTAAGCTGTTGCATTGGGCGCATCGACGACAGAGGATGACAACATGGAAATGATAGAAGTGACCGGTAACTCGGTCGAATCAGCAATCAGCAAGGGATTGGCCGAATTGAACGCGGCGCCCGCGGACGTGATGATAGAAGTCCTGGAAGAACCGAATACGGGACTTTTTGGTTTTGGCGCCAGGGAAGCGCGCGTCCGTATGGTGTTGATTGGAAGACGCAAGACGGCAGAGCCGGAAGTTGCCGGCGTAGACGAAAGTCCCGGCGAAGATCTCCCCTCTGAGGCTACCCTGAAAACTGTATCCGAGGAAGAACTCGGCGAAGATGCCATCGTCGGTAAACAGGTTCTCGAAGAATTGCTCGATAAAATGGGGATTAGCGGACGCATCAGCGTACACCTGACCGATGACGATGCGGACGGTGAAGACCCCCATTGGATGTTGAACGTGACGGGCGAAGGCATCAACCGCTTGATCGGCAGACGTGGAGAAACCTTGTCGTCCTTGCAATATATTGTTCGGTTGATCTGCAGCCGTCGCTTGCAGCGGCGCGCAAACGTTATCGTGGACGCCGCCGGGTATAAAGCCGGCCGTTCAAAACGCCTGCGTGGTCTGGCTAATCGAATGGCAAAGCAAGCTGTACAGCAGGGTCGCACCATCACGCTCGAGCCCATGCACCCGAACGAACGCCGCATCATCCATTTGACGCTGCGGGGTCGTCAAGATGTCACTACGCGCAGCATCGGCGAGGGACGTACCCGCAAAGTTACCATCGTTCCCAAATAGTAGGATGCGGCAATCAATTCCGAACTCATGTAGAGACGCAGTTACTGCGTCTTTATTCTCTTTTGAGAAACCTCCTTGCTATTGCAAGGGGAAGGCTTGTTGCTATTCTTTTATGGACCGCGATCTGCGGTAGCCGGGCAGGTTTATTATTTTGTGGGAGCGCGTTAGCCCAAATTCGCGGCCGCCGAGCGGCTGTGTGAGCGCGACATGCCTGCGGCCTTTATCGCTATCGCCAAGCGGCTGCAATAGCCTGAAATCGAATGACCGCGACTGCTGATATTGATGTCTTGGTAGTTGGCCACATGACGGTTGACATTGTACCTTGTGGCAAGATGCTCGGTGGCACCGTTTCTTATGCCGCGCCGACATACGCGGCCTTTGGGCACCGTGTCGGCGTTTTGACCAGCGCTGCTTATGACGAGTCCTTGCTTGGCCATCTTCTGCACTTTGGCAAAGTAGTTTCACTGCCAGCACGCTCCTCGTTGACTTACGAAAATGTATACAGCGACCGCGGGCGACAGCAGTTTGTCCGCGCCACGGCATGCGATATCCGCTTCGGCGACCTGCCCAATGCTTGGCTTAATGCTCCCTATGTGCATTTGGGTCCCCTGGCGGCCGAGCTTGACCCGCTGGAAATGGCGCGCAACTTTCCAAATGCTACAGTGATGTTGACCTTGCAGGGTTTGATGAGACAATGGGGTGAAGACGGCTTGGTTCGCTTCCGACCCTGGTTTGACGCCGAAGCGTTAAGATTGATTGACATCGTCGTCTATAGTCAGGAAGATATACAGCAGTATCCTCAGTTGACAGAGAAAATGCGCGCCGTGTGCAAGCACCTGATCGTTACCAACGGTCGAAACGGCGGCACATACTACAACTCGGGAGGGCAGATGGCATATGCGAGTTCAGACGTCATTCCGCAGGATTTGACCGGCGCTGGCGACGTCTTCGCCGCGTCGCTACTCGGCCTACTGCCCTTTGTCGAGAACGATGTGCGAAAGGCAATCAGCATTGCCGGGCGCCTGGCCGCGTACTCTGTAACCCGCAGCGGACTTGACAGCGCGCCCACTGCAGAGGAAATCGCCGACGAAATCGCGGGTGAAGTCAAGCGTGTTCAAGGAGGGTGAGCTTTGATTGATATGATTCTCTTCAACGGAAACATAATCACGCTCGACGCGCGACAGCCGAGCGTCACTGCGCTAGCGACGGCTTATGGACGCATAGCAGCCCTCGGCGATGAGGAAGAGCTTCGTCGCTTGGCCGGGCCAGATACGGTCGAAATCAATCTGGATGGGAAAACGGTTCTTCCCGGCTTCACCGACGCTCATCTTCACTGGGAGTGGCAAGCGCGCGCCCTGCGCTCTGTCGATGTATTTGAAGTGGCCAGCAAAGAGATCGCATTGGAGCGTGTACGCGATCGCGCGGCTGTAACCCCGGCTGGTGAATGGATTACTGGACAGGGTTGGGCTCAAGATATATGGGCGGATCGCGCCTTCCCGACAAGATTCGATCTGGATGCCGTCGCCCCGGAGAATCCGGTGGTCTTGTTCGCAAAGAGCGGACACGCGGACTGGGTCAATTCCAAAGCGCTTGAAGTCGCTGGCATCACGGCGTCAACTGCCGATCCAGAGGGCGGCCAAATTATGCGCGATAGCGCCGGCGAGGCTACCGGAATTCTTCTCGAAACGGCGGGCGACCTGGTCAAGGCAGCGGTGCCAGATCCGACGAGCGCGCAATTGGCGGATATGATGGCGGAGGCGCAGAAGGAAGCGCTCGCCTGTGGCATCACCATGATCCATGATTTTGACGACCCGTCCTGTCTGGTTTCGCTGCAACTGCTGCGCGAGCAAGGTCGTCTGGGCTTGCGCGCGCTCAAGCATATCAATCTGAACTGGTTGGACGCGGCGATAGAATCGGGAATCCGCAGCGGCTTCGGGGACGACTGGATCAGGTTCGGCGCGCTGAAACTCTTTGCGGACGGCGCCTTGGGACCGAAAACCGCGCTCATGTTTGAGCCATACATTGGCGAACCGGAAAACTACGGCATGGCTTTGCTGGATAAAGAAGAGATGGTCGAACATGTCAGCCGCGCGAGCGCGCTGGGCCTCTCTTCCACGATTCATGCTATAGGCGACAAAGCGGTTCATGACGTGCTGGATGTTTACGAAAGCGTCCGCCGCGAAGAACAAGCGCGAGGCGAACCGCGAACAAGCCGCCGACACCGAATCGAGCACGTACAGATTATTCACCCGCAGGACGCGGGTCGATTGGCTGAACTGGATATTATCGCCTCGATGCAGCCGATTCATGCGACTTCGGACATGATCACTGCGGATCGATACTGGGGCGATCGCACGGCGTACGCGTACAATCCGCGTTTGCAGTTGGATCATGGAGCCCGGATCGCATTCGGTTCGGACGCGCCGGTGGAGCCCTTTAATCCCTGGCTGGGTATCCACGCAGCCGTTACCCGCCAGCGCAACGGGCAACCCTCAGACGGCTGGCGCCCGGGAGCGCGACTTGACCTGCACGAGGCTTTGCTCGGTTTCACACAAGGACCAGCCTACGCCGCCGGCATGGAAGACAGGCTTGGCAAGCTGGCGATCGGCTACCTTGGGGACATGCTCGTCATAGATTGCGATCCCTACGGACTCCCGCCACAAGAGTTGGCCTCAGTCAAGGTACTGGGCACAATTGTTGACGGGAAATGGCGGCACCGCATCTTCGATTGAACTTTGATCCCCCAGCGCCGGCGAATTACGACAGCGCTGCCGAGCTGAAGATAACGCGAAATGGCCGGCAATATATCACCACGCTGCGGTACTGGCTTAAATCGACTTCAACGGGAATCTCGTAGTTTTGGTTGCCGACGTTGCCCTTAAGTGAGCCAAGGTGTACTTCATTGTCGCCCAGACCGGCAAAGGTGCTCGTCGGGTTCTCGGTTGACAGATAGACATGCAGATCCGGTCCATTCTTGGAGCGAAAGTCCTCAAATCGCAAGACGCGATCTCCATCGGGCAATTCGTAGATCGTGGCACTGCCCACAGCGCCGTGGATGGGATCGATGTCGATGAACGAGCCCGATGAATGCACCAGCGGCTCGGCTGGCATATCGGTCGGCATCGCTTGCTGCTCTTGTGGCACAACGACATCAGCCCCGGTCTGGGCGATGGCGACTTCTTTCGCCATATCCTTGTTTTCCTTCGCCATGGCCACGAGCGCGTCCTTTTCCTCTTCGGGCATGTTGCGCACGGCATCGCGCTGCTCGGAGCTCAATCCGGGGAAAGCCTCGTCTACTTCGTTCGTTACGAAGTAGAGCCACGGTTTGCTAATAACCAGACCCGCGACAACAACGATGATCACGGCTATGCTGATGATGATCCATTTGGGCTGACGTGGATTCCGCTTACGTCCGCTGTGAGATTGGCGCATACTCTATCACCTTGATACATATTACGATCAGTCTATAATTCTCATGATAACCGATACAAAGTAAATATCCCATTAGCAGAAACAAAGGAGCGGAAGAAATGGCACGCAAAGGATTAATGGTTGGAGACAGCGAACATCCTGTCCAAAACGAGATGCTTGAAATCGGAACAAGCGCGCCGGACTTTAGCCTGATTGCCAACGACCTCAGTTCGAAGTCCCTCGCCGACTATGACGATCAGGTCAAGATCATAAGTGTGATTCCATCCATCGACACCGGCGTTTGTTCCATCCAGACTCAGCGCTTCAACGAAGAAGCGGCCGCCTTGAACAACACAGTTGTCTTGACCGTGAGCGCGGATATGCCCTTCGCGCTGGGCCGCTTCTGCAGTGCGGAAGGCATCGAAAACACGGAGACGCTATCAACGCAGCGGGACATGAAGTTTGCCGATGACTACGGCGTCCACGATACGGAATGGCGGATTTGTCAGCGCGCCGTATTCGTGATCGATCAAAACAACGTCTTAAAGCACGCGGAATACGTCGACGTCATTGGCGACGAAGTTGATTACGACGCTGCCCTGGCGACGGCGCGCGAGTTGGCTTCCGGCTAAACCGGCGCCAGAACATTGGAAAAACGATGAGCGATACAAGACGTCGAAAGCTGGCGCGCTTGCTGGTTGAATACTCGACCCAGGTGCGGCCGGGCGATTGGGTAGGGATACTTGGCAACTTTGGATCCTTGCCGATTTTGCGCGATATCTATGAGGCGGTAATCGACGCTGGCGGCTTCCCCAGCCTCTTTGTCGACGACGATCAGATGGGGCGCTATTTCTTGCGCAATGCCAACGACGATCAGATGCAGTGGATAGATCCCCGCATGCGGTTGTATGTTGATGAAGCCGATGTATACATCCGGGCGGTGGCTGAAGAAAATACGCGAGCGATGACGGACATTGATGCGAAGCGATTGCAGATGCAGCGCGCCGCCCAAAGCGACATACTTCAGACGAGATTGCAGCGAGCGGCGAAGGGAGAATTCCGTTGGGTGGGAACGCTCTACCCGACCCAGGCATCGGCCCAGGAAGCCAATATGAGCTTCGAAGAATATGAAGACTTCGTCTATCGAGCTTGCTTCTGCGATCATAGTGACCCGGCGGAAGCATGGCGGGAGCTAAGCGCAATGCAGCAGCACAAGGTCGACTACTTGCTCGGCAAGAAACACATTCAGTTGAATGGGCCCAACATCGAACTTGCATTGAGCATTGAAGGCCGTCGCTTTATCAATAGCGACGGCAAGCGCAATATGCCCAGCGGCGAGATTTTCACCGGTCCTGTTGAAAACAGCGTCAACGGTTGGGTGCGCTTTACCTATCCCGCGATTGTCAGTGGTCGAGCCATTAGCGGTATTGAGTTGACCTTCGCTGACGGCAAGGTGACCCGCGCCTCAGCCGAGATGAACGAAGATCTGCTCCACGCCCAGTTAAACACCGACGACGGCGCGCGCTACCTGGGCGAGTTCGCAATCGGCACAAATTTCGGGATCGACCGCTTTACCGGCAGCGTCCTCTATGATGAGAAGATTGGCGGTACTGTTCATATGGCGATCGGCATGGGCTACCCGGAGACGGGCAGCCGCAATACCAGCGCCGTCCATTGGGATATGATTTGCGACATGCGGACGGATAGCTCAATCACCGTCGATGACGAACTCTTCTACGAAAACGGCGCCTTCACGATTTAGTCCCCAGAATAACCTGTAGAGACCGGGAACAGATCGGTGTCAGCGACGAAGGAGTCGCTGGCGCCTGTTCCCTTTGACCGATTTCACATGCCGTTTCCGCGTCTTGCATGCGGGATCAAGCGACTGAGTTTGCGCCTGTCCGCGGCCGATTTATGCTAGTCTTGGCTTGCGAGTTTCGCGAGATTCGCCCATTATCGATAGCTATACATTGGGCCCTTAAAGACATAACCATCAACTGCTAGGGGAGCGCTGCATGTCCAGTATCGCATCAATGCCAAAACCTGCCCAGCCAGGTAACCCAGTCGTCGCAATCGCCAATACCAAGTCGGCATATAGTAACGTCCGCCGCGGCCCTGGCATTAACTATCAAGACGTTGGAGATCTGATGGATAATGCGCTGATCGTCTACTATCCCGATACCAAGACGCCGGGAAATTGGGTCTGGGTGGAAAAGGCGGGTTTGCGCGGATGGGTCTATGCCGGCTATATCGAGTTCATTCCCGCTATTGGCGCGGCGCCCTCTCCACATCCACCGACGCCATATGACGGCAAAGTTGCGGTTTGGCATTGGAAGGGGACAGCCATTCCCGAGGATTCAATCGAACAACTGCTTGCCAATATCAAGTCTCGCGCGCCAAACCTGAACCAAATCTGGGTCAAGATCACCGAAGGCAGCGACTGGATGGGCGAGTTCGATAGCAGCGACCTTGCGATATCAGGCGCGAGCGCCATCGATACCTGGGTAAGCGCCTGTCAAAATGCCGGACTCGAGTTTCATGCCTGGTGCGTGCCACATGGCCTGGACGCGGACGCGGAAAGCGCCATTCTAATCGAAGCCTGCAAGCGCCCCGGTGTTCATTCGCTGATTCTGGATATTGAGCAGCCGCCAGGCTACTGGCAGGGCGGAGAAGCGGGTGTACGTCCCTTCATGCTCGCGCTTCGACGCGGGCTGGGCGCCGGTTTTCATATTGGCATAAGCATTGATCCGCGTCAGCACAATAAGGCGGCGATTTTCCCCGACGCCTGGAGTCCCTTTGTTGATAGCGTACATCCACAGACTTATTGGACGACCTTCCGCAGGTCGGTCGAGAACACGCTAAGCGATATGTATGCCGCCTGGGGCGGATACGGCAAACCGATAATCCCGGCTTTGCAGGGCACGGCGCCCGTTCAGGAACAAACGGAGGCGCATACGCTTGCCACTCAGCAGCACGGCGCAAAGGGATTGAGTTGGTGGCGTTACGGCGTGATCTCTCATTGGACGGCGATCAATACGACAATTGAACTGACGCAGTCCCCGGCGGACACGAGCCTCGAAAACATTGAGAACTTCACGGATGAGGTCACTATTTTGCCCGCTGGTCAGGGATTCCGCAGCGGTACCTATACCGGCCGGCCTGAATTCAATGTGCGGCAAAATACCTGGGGCTGGGACTACCTGCATACAACTACGGAAGTACGGACGAGCAAAGTTTGGGCGGAATGGCGGGACGATCTGCCACAGTCCGGCCTATACGAGATCTCCGCTTTCATTCCCAGCCGATATTCAACTACAACGCGCGCGCGTTACAAGGTGCACGGCATCGTCGGCACCGACACCGAAGTCGTTATCGATATCAATCAGAATATCAACCGCAATACCTGGGTGCCCCTGGGCATTTTTGATCTGGATCGCCGCATGCCCAATGCCGGGCGCGTCTTCTTGAATGACGTAACCGGTGAGGAGGGCAAATCGATCGCTTTTGATGCCGTGCGTTTTCGCCGAATTGTTTCAACGCCGCCAGGTTATACGCCGGCCCCGGACCCCGACAATCAGCCTTCCTCGCCACCGTCCAGCGGTGGAGACAGACCTAGCGTGGTCAACGGCGTATATGTCGCCGATGGATACGACTCCCCCATTGGCACCAGCGAACAGCGTAAAGGCCCCGATGTCTGGCCCCGCGGTTGGCGGGATGCCTCTCCCTTTGGCAAGCTCTATTTCATCGGCACGCCCAGCGAAGCATATCATACCGGCGCCGATTTGAATTTCGGCCGCCCGTATGAAGACAAAGGAATGTCCATTTATTCTTGTGCTAGCGGCGTCGTCACATTTGCGGCGCGATTGAGCATTTGGGGGAATCTGATCGTGATCAAGCACGACCCATTGCACCAGCCCGGCGGGGCGGTGATATACAGCCGCTATGCGCACGTGCAGAATATGCGTGTGGTAGTGGGACAGCGGGTTGCGCGCGGGGAACGAATCTGCGAGGTTGGCGATGCCTTCGGGCGCTTTGTGCCACACTTACATTTTGATCTCAGCCCAACCACGATGTTCGAGAATCGTCCCGGGAACTGGCCCAAGCTCAACTACGACATGCTGATGAGCCATTATATCGATCCCTTGCAGTGGATCCGGAGGAATAGACCGTAACCGCCGCATGCATCCAAGATTCCTTCGCGGCTGAGGCGCGGCAAGCTCAGAACAGGCCCCAGTCGCTCGCCGCGCCTTCTTCCATCATGCTGGGGTCCCACATCTCCATACCCATTTCGATGGTCGTTGGCACGCCCAGGAAATCTTGCGCTGTGCGGCGCGTTTGCTCCAACAATTGAGGCGCATATGGGCAAAATGGCGTGGTCATGATCATGTTGACATGCGCGCGCTCCTCTTCGATGTCGACTCCGCGGACAAGACCCAACTCGATGATGTTCATGCCGATTTCCGGATCAATGACGGATCGCAAGGCTTCGTAGAGTCCAGCTTCCTTTTCAACCGTTTCCTGCATGGTTTTGCCCCCCTTATACATTGAGACAATAAATCCGCGAAAGACTGCTCAATTCACCCAGACACCACTAGCTGAGAAGCTATGGAAAACCAACGCTGTGGATGTGCCCTGCGTTCAACGAATCTAGCATAGTACAGCGTCCCCTCCTTGTCAATCAGGCCCGAATCCGCATACGCATTTGAGATTATTGGCAAGTCACACGATTCTGCCCGGTCAATAGCATGAAAACCTTATAGACACAAAGACCCAAAGTAAATGAACCATGTCCCTGTGCGCTCAGTAGGTCCGTCAAACTTATGCAACTCCAACATATTAGTCGCCTGTAGGGGCGACCTACCAGGTCGCCCGCAAAGCAATAACATCTACCAATGCTTACTCTGTGCCCTCAGTAAGTGTAAGTAAGTCGTGCAATTCCTTGCATTCGGGCGGCTGTAGGGGCGTTTCGCTGAAACGCCCGCATAACATACTCCTCCCTTGGTTCTTCTCTGTGCCCTCTGCGTCCTCTGTGTTCATGTTTTCTTGCGTGACTTACTTGCGCTTGCCCAGCAACTATGCGCTAGAGTTTTTCTCGGTGCCCTCGGTGGTCTTGCTTGTTCTTTCAACCACCTTGCTTATACGACCCTGCCTTCTATCGCATTGACATGATAACAGGGCGCTGCTATACTGCGAACAAGTTCGAGTCGGTTATAGAGTAAATTTAACCGACATTAAACTACTTTGAGAGGAGATACGCCAGGAATGGTAGCGACGTTGGAAATACGCAACCTCCATGCCAGCGTGGACGCGGACGACGATCTGATCTTGAACGGGGTCAACCTGACCATAAGGCAGGGTGAAGTCCACGCGCTTATGGGACCAAACGGCTCCGGCAAAAGTACGCTGGCCAACGTTTTGATGGGCAATCCCGCCTATGTTGTGCGCGAAGGGCAAATACTGCTTGATGGCGAAGATCTCTTAGAGATGGATGCCGACGAACGCAGTCGCGCTGGCTTGTTTCTGGCCTTTCAGTACCCGGTGGCGATACCCGGTGTGACGCTGGGCAACTTCTTGCGCCATGCCATAAACGCCCGTTTGAAGGCCGAAGATCCCGAGAGCAAAGGCATCCCGATCCCCCAATTCGCGCGTATGATGCGCCAAAAGATGAGCGCCTTGGAGATTGATCAGTCCTTTGCCGGCCGCTACCTCAACGAAGGATTTAGCGGCGGAGAAAAGAAACGCGCGGAGATCTTGCAAATGGCTGTGCTTGAACCCCGGATCGCCGTGCTTGATGAGACCGATTCCGGCCTGGATATTGATGCCCTGCGAATCGTCGCTGACGGGGTCAACTCGCTCACCGGTCCCGATATGGGCGCCCTGGTCATCACACACTATCAGCGTATTCTCAATCACATAAAGCCGGACTTCGTTCACGTCCTCTACGATGGTCGTATCGTGGAAAGCGGCGGGCCGGCGCTCGCGCTCGAGCTGGAAGAAAAAGGCTACGAATGGGTGCGGGAAAAGCACCATCTGCTGCAGGCTGCCGAAGCCTAAACTTAGCCCAATGAGGTAAGCAACATGTCCGAAGTAATCAAAAGCGATAAGCAGCTCACTTTCGAGGAAGAGGCGCTGAAGGAAGTCGGCGTAACCTACGCGGAGAAGTACGGTTTCCATGACGACGATGTTGAATACTCCTTCAAGAGCCAGAAGGGCATCAACGAGGAGATTGTCCGTCAAATCAGCGCGATCAAGGATGAGCCTCAGTGGATGACCGATCTGCGGGTTGAGGCATATCACATCTTCATGGACAAGCCGACGCCGCAATGGGGCGGGGACCTCAACAGAATCAACTACGACGACATCTACTACTACGTGCGCGCCACGGACAAGACCGAGCAAGATTGGGATGAAGTGCCGCAGGAGATCAAAGAGACCTTTGACAGGCTGGGCATTCCCGAAGCAGAGCAAAAGTTCTTGCATGGCGTCTCCGCCCAATATGACAGCGAATCGGTCTACCACAAGATCCAGGAAAACCTCGAGGAGCAAGGTGTAATCTTCCTCGATATGGACTCCGGTTTGCGCGAACATCCCGAAATCGTGAAAGAGTACTTCACGACGGTAATCCCATCCAACGATAACAAGTTCGCCGCCTTGAATACCGCTGTATGGTCGGGCGGCAGCTTTATCTATGTGCCGCCGGGCGTTCATGTGGAAATGCCCCTGCAGGCTTACTTTCGAATCAATACCCAGAACATGGGACAATTCGAGCGTACGCTGATCATCGTTGACGAGGGCGCTTATGTGCACTACGTCGAAGGATGTACAGCGCCAATCTATAGCTCGGACAGCTTACACAGCGCCGTGGTCGAGATCATCGTCAAGGAAGGCGGCCGCTGCCGCTATACCACCATCCAGAATTGGTCCAACAATGTTTACAATCTGGTCACCAAACGCGCTGTCGCCGAAAAGAACGCCACCATGGAGTGGGTCGACGGCAATCTTGGCAGTCGGCTTACCATGAAGTATCCCGCAGTGATCTTGCGCGGCGACAACGCGCATGGCGAAGTGCTGTCGATCGCCTTCGCCGGCGAGGGACAACATCAAGACGCCGGCGCCAAGATCACCCACCTTGCGCCCAACACCACCAGCCAGATCATCAGCAAATCAATCAGCAAGGATGGCGGGCGCGCCAGCTATCGCGGATTGCTCAAGATTGCCGAAGCGGCCCGCAATAGCAAGAGCAACGTGGTCTGCGACGCCTTGCTTCTCGACGACTTCAGCAGGTCGGATACCTATCCGACCATCGAGATAGACGCCCGGGACGTGACCATGGGCCACGAGGCCTCCGTGAGCAAGGTCGGGGAAGATCAATTGTTCTATCTGATGAGCCGCGGCATGGGTGAAGACGAAGCCAATGCCATGATCGTCAATGGTTTCCTCGAGCCTTTGGTCAAAGAACTGCCAATGGAATACGCGCTGGAATTGAATCGACTGATTCAGATCCAGCTGGAGGGTTCCATCGGCTAGTCATTTCCAGGCGCCTTAGGCGCAAATCGCAATCATAAGCACAAACGAAGTCACAGAAGGAGACGATTCGTGGCTGTTGTGAGACGACGGTCTACGCTCCCGCAAGCGCCGGTATATGCCAAAGCGGATGTCGAAGCGCTGAGCGACGAACATGATGAACCCGCTTGGATGCGCGAACGGCGCGTCAAAGCCTGGGAACTGTACGAAAACACGCCAATGCCATACATGGAAGAAGAGTGGCGGCGCACGGATTATCGACACATCCGTTGGGATCAAGCTTCGACGATGGTCGCGGCCAACGGCGCCGGCGCGGAACAAGTGCCCGCAAAGCATTTGGAGCCGCTCACCGGAGATGAGCAGGGCGGCTTGCTGGTATTGGTCGACGGCAAAGTGGTACGTCGCGAGCTCGCCGACGAGTTGCGTAATCAGGGCATCGTATTTGCCGACCTGCGCACAGCGCTAAGTGAACATGAAGAGCTGCTGAGGGAGCACTTCATGACCGCGGCTGTCAAAGCGAGTGAAGGCAAGTTTGCGGCTCTGCACGCCGCGCTATGGGATCATGGCGCCTTCATCTTTGTTCCGCGCAATCGCCAGGCGACGCTGCCGCTGCACGTCGTCTGCTACAATTCGAGGTCTGGCGCGGCAATGGGTCACGTTTTGGTGGTTCTGGAGGAAAACGCGGGCGCGACTGTACAGGTCGAATATGCCTCTAGCCGTGGCGACGAGCATGCATCCTACATTGGCGCCACCGAACTGATAGTTGGCGATGCTGGCAATCTGCGTTTCGTTTCGCTTCAAGACTGGAATCGCGAAACCTTTGAGTTCAGTCATCAGCGTGGCCTGGTGGGCCGCGACGCGCAGTTGGATTGGGTCAACGGCGTGATGGGCAGCCGGCTTACCAAGGCGTTTATTGAAGTGGACGCTGTCGGCACGGGCGCCAATGCGCGCGTCAGCGGGTTCTTTTTTGCCGATCACGGCCAATTCTTTGACCTTGATACGCAGCAGAATCATAATGCGCCGCTGACAAATACCGATCTCTTGTTCAAGGGCGCGGCGCGTGACAACGCCCGTACGCTTTGGCAAGGAATGATCAAATCTTTGCCGAAAATGCAGAAGATTGATGGCTACCAGGTCTGCCGTAACCTGATGCTCAGCGACGAAGCGCGAATGGATAGTATTCCCGGCCTGGAAATCGAGGCCGATGATGTGGCTTGTTCTCATGCCGCTACCTTTGGCACTTTGGAGGAAGAACCGATCTATTATCTGATGAGCAGAGGCATTACGCGGCCACAGGCTCAACTCATGATCATCGAGGGCTTCTTTGACGAACTGCTGCAACGTATTCCCTTCGACCGCGTGCGGCGACGACTGATGGACGAAATCGAAGCCAAAATCATCGGCTGAGAAAACAGCCTGCCCGGCTTGTCTGTTACTTGCAGATAATTTCGAAATTCGCCCGACTTCTCTCCACCTCTCCGCTAATAGGGGATACCTCCACCGTTAGGCGCTCAGGACCGGACAGCTTTGAAGCAGCAAGGTAAGAAACCGAAGCGTCAGTTGAGAGCTGAACCCCGCCAGCTTCATTTGAAGCGAGATCTGTAGGGGCGACCTATCAGGTCGCCTGAAATCGACGAAATGACGTCGATATCAGCAGAGTTTTCATGCCCGATGTATACCTATCCTGTTCTCAGTAGGACAAACTAAGTTATCCAACTCCAAAACATAGACGTTGGTAGGGGCGATTCGTTGAGACACACCCAAAACATACTCTTCCCCTGGTTTTTTTTGTGCCCACAGCATGTGCCAGTAAGTAATGAGAATCAAGCACCGTGACGAATTGTAGGGGCGTTTCGCCGAAACGCCCGCAAAAAATATTCCTCTTTCGCTTTTCCTCTGCGCTCTCTGCGTGCTCTGTGTTCAGATTTTTTGCATGACCTGCTTGCACTCGATTCTGTACCTCTGTAGTGAATTATCAGTGTGGTTTCTCCCCTTCGTCAATTCTGTAAGACTTGACTTTGGCAGCGCATCAAAGTGATGCGCTTCGTTCTTCAACGGCCGATTTGGATGCGCGTCATTCATGGAAGACATGTATCGCGAGATCATTCTGGACCACGCCCGTAACCAGCGTCATTGGGGCTTGCTCGATCCAAATGATCTGGATCACGAAGAATCAAATCCACTCTGTGGCGACCGGCTGCGCCTGACATTGCGCCTCAATTCGGATAACGTCATTACCGCAGTAGGATGGGACGGCGAGGGCTGCGCCATTAGTCAAGCGTCGGCGTCGATGTTTGGCGAGCAGATTCTGGGCATGCGGCTTGATGAAGCGAGGGCGATCAACAAGCAAGATCTCCTGGACAACATAGGCTTGCCCTTGAGCATCAATCGTGTCAAATGCGCATTGCTCCCGCTGCAGGTGCTGGTTATTGGCGCCTATGGTCAGCAAGGAAGCGAACGCTGGATCTTGATCGAGTCCGGAGAGGAGGGCTAGTGGCCACGTGGGTGACGCTTTGCCCGAGCGACGAACTGAACGACGGTCAGCGCGAGGTCTTTGGCGTTGACGGCCTGTGGATCGCGGTCTTTAACGTTGGCGGACTACTCTATGCCATAGAAGATCTGTGTACGCATGATGGCAATGTGCTCGCCTTTGACCGCGATGATCGACCCAGCGCGCTTCTTGGCCACGAAATCGAATGTCCGCGACATGGCGGACGCTTCGACATTCGCAATGGCAAGGCGACCAGAAGCCCCGCGGAAATTGATGTTCGCTGGTTCCAAACCCGCATAGTGGAAAACCAAATACAGGTACAGATCAATGCCTGAGGGCGCATGGGCATATGTCGGCTAAGTTCACGTCGATTCAAGAGGCAATGGCGTCGGGCGAAACGCTGGTTATGGCGCACCGCGGCGCCATGGCGTCGGCCCCCATGAATACCATGGCGGCATTTGAACTGGCGCTTGAACAAGGCGCGGACGGCATCGAGCTTGATGTACAGCGTTCGGGCGACGGTCACGCCGTGATACTGCACGACTTTTCGGTCGATGCCACCACCGACGGGGGCGGCGCCGTTGCCGAGAAATCCTTGCCGGAACTGCGGGAGTTGGATGCAGGCAGTTGGTTCTCCAGTGATTACACCGGCGAACGAATACCGTCATTGGATCAAGTTTTTGCCTCGTTGGGAGGCAGAACGCTATTCAATGTCGAAATCAAATCTGGCAGCGCCGGCTCGGGCCTGGTCGAAGAGCAGGTCGCGGCCTGCATCCGACGTTTTTCTCTGGCTAACCGTGTGCTCGTATCATCTTTCGATCCCTACGTTTTGCTTAACTTCCGATTGCTGATGCCAAACGTCATGATTGGATTCTTGTACGATCCGGAACTGCCATCCAAATACTTGATTCCCCTAAAAAAACTATCGCACGAGGCAAGACATCCCCGGCACGATATGGTCGATGAAGCCTACATGCGCTGGGCGCGGCAAAACGACTATTATGTGAATACCTGGACCGTCAATGAACTGGAGCGCGCCCTGGAACTCCGGAAACTGGGCGTGAACGCGATTATCTCGAACGATCCTAAGATGCTGGTCGACGCCTTCTCGCCATGAAGCCAGGTATCCGAAATCGCCTGTTACAGTTCGCGTTTCACCTGTTATATAACGAATTCGCCTTCACTTACGACATTGTCAGTCGACTGGTTTCCTTGGACCAGTGGCGCAACTGGCAACGCTCTGTATTGCCATACTTGGATGACATCAGTTCCGGCGTCATTTTGGAGCTTGCGCATGGTACCGGAGCGCTGCAAGTCGATTTGCTTCGTGCGAACTGTTCAACTGTGGCAATTGACTTGTCCCCGAACATGGGCCGCATCGCCCAAAAGCGTTTATCACGAGAGGGACTCGCAACAGATTTACTTCGCGCTGACGCTCTCTCGCTTCCTTTCGGGAACGGCTCCTTTGCTGCGGTGGTCTCTACTTTCCCGACATCGTTCATATTAGACAAGGACTGCCTTGTGGAAATCTGTCGCGTCCTGGAGTTGGGAGGAAGAGCCATAATTGTCATGTCCGCCGGCCTCGAGGGGCAGGGATTGCGAAGAGCTTTCATTCGCTTCTTGTATCGAATCACGGGACAGTCGACCGGCGTCGTTTCTAGCGCTGCTTACAAGCGCGCCTTCGAAGGCTATGGATTGTCGGTCGAGCCCATTGATGTCGAATGCAAGGGCAGCGTCGTGCAGTTGGTAGTGCTGCGAAAACTGATGCCAGAAGTCCCAAATCGCGACTGTAACGGTCTGGCAATTGCTGCGCAAGCATGATATATTGGTCGCTATTGTCGCGGTGGATGTAGCTCAATGGCAGAGCGCCTGATTGTGGTTCAGGTGGTTGAGGGTTCGAGTCCCTTCATCCACCCACCTCTGCAACAAACCTCCGATGAAAATGAAAAGCTATATGTGATCAGTTGTGCTTCGCGAGAGGGCTAACTGGCTTGTCAGGGTAGCCTTCAATCAGTTGTGACTGCGCAGCGGGCGGCTTAGCCTTCGGTTCAAGCGGCGCATGCCCCGCACTTGAGGAGCCTGCATTGGCGCCGCTTCCAGTGTCGCGGGACTTCCAGAAATAGGGCCGCTGCCGAGGTACTCGGGCTGGTCACGAGACGGCGCGTCTTCATCATTGAAGATCAACGACAGATCTCTGACCCTCTCGCTCAGGACACCGTCATCTCGCTCCGCGGAAAACGAATCCACGAGGGAGTCATCTGGACCTGAGCCCACATCTCTGATCTCGCTGGGCTTCGGCAGACCAAAAATCTCAAAGACACTTAGCATCGACGTGTCCACAGCGCCTCGCTGCGCGCGGGCGGGCACAGGACGGTCGATCGGGACGGCTTCGACGGGCTCTTCCGGCACTTGCGGTTCTTCGGTGACTTCTTCCCGTATATCAGGTTCAATACTGACCACTTCGGCATCTATCGGTTCTGTAGCTGCCTCTATCTCATTCTTTTGCAATTCCATATCCAGCATGCCGTCGCCGCCCAGCACAACAGGATTGGGCTTGGTATCGCCGTCGCTTTGTCCGCTGGGCGGACTTGGCTCTTCGTCAAGCGTAAACGCGATCGGCTGCAAGTCTTCGGGCAAGCCATCCTCGTCAGCTGCTTCGGACGCCGGCTCAACAAAGTTTGACGGATGACGCGGTTGGTAACTGGATCGCTCGTCGGCGCCCGGCGCTTCGCGGACGGTTGCGCGCGCCGAATGCGTGGCGATCCCGCCGGATTCCTTTTGGACCAGGTTGTGCAAGTTGCGCAGGCTGTCTTGAATCTGCCTGGTGGTGTTGCGCTTTAAACGCATCGCATTGCGCAAGCCACCTAACATGCCGCCCGCTTCATAGTTGAACGTCCATCGAACCAAGGTGCCTTCATTGACTTCCTGGAGGCGAATCCGGCCTTGATTGTTGCCATAACCGGCCCCGTCAACGATAGAATACTCGTATCCCAAAGTGTCATACCAGGCGGCCGCCTCAATGATGACATCGCTGCCTCTGGCATAAGAATAGCGCCAGCGCGCGCCTTTGCCTTCGTGTTGTGTGGTGAGGAACGATACTGCGGTTACACCTGCTTGCCAGTCCGCAGATGAGGCGATGTCGCCGAGAAAACGCCATATGAAATCCGGCGATGCAGGAATCATGATCTCCAGATCGATAACGTGCATCTTTCGCGCCTTCAAGACGTGACTGTACCGTAGCTTTATGCTACACTAACTTTGGATTTTACCACTGGATGATTGAATCGCAACCACAATGCCCAACCCTGTGTTCGTTTTCGGCTTTGTACTTGCGACCTTGTATGGTCTCGGTTTCCACGTCGCGATGGGCGGTTCGGCTCGGCGCATGGTCTTGTTTGTCACGACAAGTTGGGTAGGCTTCCTGCTTGGTCAATACATTGGCAACTTCATAAGAATTGACCTTTTCCGGATTGGCATCGTCCATCTGCTGCCTGCTACTGTCTCTGCCTTTGTGTTTCTGATATTCGCGCACCTGATTACGGCTGAAACGCAGGGCAGGGTGACGCGGCGTTAAGCCATGGCGGAAAACGACAATGGCAGCTTAGCGCCCCCGCCAGAGGAAAGCGGCAGCAGCTCTGGCAGAAGCATTTCCCTGATAGTTAAGTTGTCCGCCGCCCTCCTCATACTGTTGATTCTGGCTTTGCTTGCCTTTGCGCTGGTTGCCGCGCTTACTGCTGCGGAGACCTGGGCGCCATTCGTTCAGATTTTCCGAGACGTTCTGATTATCATCGTAGTCGTAGAAGCGGTCTTGATCGTCACCGCTTTTGCAATTCTGATCTTGCAGGCCGCCGGATTCATAATCATGCTGAAAACCGAAATCAAGCCGATCCTTGACAATGCCAGAGAGACTACCCGACTGACCAAAGCAACCGCCGAATTCGTCAGCCAAAACAGCGTTGATCCCCTGATACAGATAAAGAGCTTCATTTCGGGCTTGTTAGGCTTTCTGCGCGAGATAATTCGCATTCGCGCTCTCTTGCAGACAGATCCCGCCGAGGAGCAAGATGACGAAGTCTCGTAACAATGCGACGCTTGATCAAAACGCGACATGCCTGGCAATTCTGCTGGGAATGATCTTGGGGGCGCTATACGCGATCACGCATATCGGCAAGAGTGGCGCCGTGCGGCGAAAAGATGTAGCTCAGATTGGCGGCGGCAGCCTCGAATTGGAGATTGAGGCTAGCCTGCACGATGCCAAAGCGAAAGCCAGAGGGCGTCTGAAAGACGACAGTCAGGTGGCTTCAATCTGATTGAAGGCCCACCCGAGGGCCTCCAATACATCGCCCGCGATGACGCTTCGGCTGCTGCCGACTCTGTCGACGGCTATAGTTCCCGCGAGCGCGTGCACGTAAGCTCCCAAGCGTGCGGAATCGTATGGGGCCGCTCCTTGAGCGCGCAAACCGGCGATCACGCCCGCCAAGACGTCGCCAGTGCCAGCAGTAGCAAGGGCGTCAGTCTTGAACGGGTTGACCGACATCTTGCCGGTCGGGTCTGCAATCAAGCTGTGGGCTCCTTTTAGCGCGACTACAAGGTTCCAGTCGGCTGACGCGCGGGCGGCGAGCTCCCAGCGATTTGCGTTCACCTCGGTAGTAGATGATTTGCTCAATCGCGCCATCTCGCCGGCATGGGGCGTGATAATGGTCGTCGCCGGCAATTTTTCCCACCAATCGGGAATCTCGCTTAATATATTGAGGGCATCTGCGTCAATAACAAGCGGAAGCAGATCCCTTGCTTCAAGCAGTTTTTGGACAAACGCCTTTGTGGAAGGATGTCTGCCAAGGCCGCATCCAAGCAGAAGAGCGTCATAGCCCCGCGAATGCTCGACTATCAGGTCGGCAGCCGCTTCGTTGATAGCGCCATCAGTATCCGGCAGCGCCAGGTATGTGGGTTCGCGTAAGCGGCTCGCGACAGCCCGGGCTAGATCCCCGGTCGTGGCCACGGTTACCAACCCGGCGCCTGAACGATATGCGGATTCGGCAGCAAGGGCAAGCGCGCCGATGTAGTTCGGGGAGCCCGCCACCACCATCAATTTGCCGAAGCTGCCCTTGTGACCATCGAGAGGTCTTGGCGGCAATATTGACCGCGCCCTATCTTCGAGCAATACCGATTTGCTTATAGCTTTCAACGCCGGAAAGGACTCGGGAATGCCAATCGGCGAAATGATGAGATCGCCTACATAGCTTGCGGCGGGAAAGGTGAACAGCCCGGGCTTGGCGGCGATGAACGTAATGGTTTCGTCGGCCACGAGCGTGTGAATGTCCGCTCCCCCGGTATTGCAATCGACCCCGCTAGGGCAATCGAGGGCGAAGACAAAGGGACGGCGACGTTTCGCATGTTCCGCACTGCTTTGCGCGCCGGCTGCTACGGACGACGCGGAACGGTCGATCATCAGATTGACGGTTCGCAAAACTTTCCCAGCGACGCCGCGCAGCGGCAATCTTAGTCCGATACCGAAGAGGGCGTCGACTATCACATCGGCGCTCCTGATCAGGCTCTTGAGCAAGCGGAAGTCATGGTCGTCGGACGCCTTGGCGACAAAAAGTCCCGCTTCCAGCGCCCGCAGGAAAACCTCATCATTTTCAGGCCGCGGTTGCAGCAGGTAAATGCGAATCTGCGCCGATGTATGCCGTGCCATGTCAACAGCCATGACCAAACCATCGCCGCCGTTGTTGCCCTTGCCGATCAGAAAGGTGACCCGTGTCCCGTCGTCGATGTCGATCCGCCGACGCAAATGTCTTCCCGCCGAGCCGCCGGCCTTCTGCATCATCTGGTCATAACTGAACAGCGTGGCGTCGACCGCGGCTTCGATCTGCCGCATTTCTTCGACTGAAACTACCTTCATGCGCGGTGGTCGCTCATCCGGTGAGATTTGGAGTTTCGCAGCTAAGGACTGTCTACCGTAGTGAAACAGTCATGAGAAATGAGGGCGATGTCGCTTTCTAGTAGTCACGTTCGATGACAAGATTGGCTAGACCGACCAATTCTTCTTTGTAGTGCGAATTCGGAATGACAGAAAGCTGGACAATGGCGTCTTGCACAAGCAATTCAGCCTGTTCGCGCGCCTCTGCAATGGTGTTGCCTTCCAACAACCGACGCTTGATTTGATCCATCGGATCGGCGATATCGTGACGACCATTGCTCGAACTGTTTCCGGCATCATTCAAAGCGACCGCGACGCCTCGTCCTTGTTCGAGATCGATACCTGTAGATTTGCCTAGTGTGGACTCGTCGGCGACCAGATCCAATATGTCATCAACTATCTGAAAGGCCATGCCAAGGTTGAAGCCGAAGCTTGACAGCGCGGCCACTGCATCGCTGCTGCCGTTTGCCAGCTTGGCGCCGATAGTTCCCGCTGCGCGGAAGAGCGCCGCGGTTTTGAGCGCGATAATGCGCATGTAGATGTCGCGGGTGAAGATCTTGTCTTTTACGGCGCTTGCTTGGAGGGTTTCACCTTCAACAAGAGCGGTCGCTGCCCTGGCCAGGTCAACATTAAGATGCTGATAAGGCGCCATCAATTCGTAGACGGCGGTGAACAGAAAGTCCCCGGTCAAAAGCGCGAATGTGCGCCCCCAAATGGAATTCACCGACGGACGTCCACGCCGTACGATCCCGTGATCGTTGATGTCATCGTGCACCACGCTCGCCGTATGCATAAGCTCGACTGCGGCCGCGGGTTTGGCCACACGTTCCAGATCATTGCCGCCCAGCGCAAGATATGAAAGTAGCAAGAGGCGCGGACGAATCCGTTTGCCTCCGGCGCTCAAGATATGTCGGCTTGCGTCTCTTAAGACCTCTACCTCGCTGCTCGTCGCCTGATACATGGCTTCTTCGATAGACGTCAGCCCTGCATCGACAAGCTCGCCAAGGCTTGCTTGATCCACCGCCCAAGCTGTCATGTCAAGACTCCAAGTCACCAATTGTGAATTTCAGAACTATCTAAATGTATTGTACAAAAAGAACGAAATTAGTCAAGCAAATTACACGGCATCAGCGCTTGATACGGCGAGTTTGCCTGCTTTTGATGGTTTTTGCAACGGATTGATTGATATTTTCAGGGCAATCGCATCAAATTGTTTTTCACCACATTGCCATAGATGTAGTTACGAGAAAGTAATGAGACTCTGAAAAAGCGACAAGTTTGCGGGCGTTTCGCTGAAACGCTCGCAAACAATTAGTGAAGGAACGGGCGGCACAGCGTGCCGCCCCTACAGCACAGGAATTTTTTTTGCATGACTTACTTGCACTTGCTGAAGTCAAACCAACAAAGTAATGCAAATTCTCAATAAAGTAACCAATTGTAGGGGCGTTTCGCCGAAACGCCCGCAAAATATATTCCTCTGCCGCTTTTTCTTTGTGCCCTCTGTGTCCTTTGTGGTTAATTTTCTTCCATAACTTACGTGCAACTACTTCTGTGCACTCTGTGTCCTCTGTGTTCAGATTTTCTTGCACGACTTACTTGGATTTACTTCTGTGCTCTGTTTACGTAAACCGCATCGCTCAAGCGATAAGTCGGCTTACGATTTTGCGCGAGCGCGGCATTCCTGTGACCTTTTCGCTGCCGCCGAGCTGCTGTGGTTAGAATGCAGTGTATGCAATGTTCGTCACAGCGCATACTCATTTTGATGCAATTGCCCTGTTGAAATTCTCGTTCCTGATACTAGCGAGAACCAGAAGGCTAGATCGGGTCCAAACACTTGCCAAGCGTCTGGCACAGCTGTGAAATATGCAGCCGGTCGTGCTGCGCCGTGAAATACGCCATTTCCAGCAAATTGGTTAAGCCGAAAATGCTATGCCGGGCTGGTCGCTGCCAGTCCTCTGGCGTCAACTCCGCGATCAGTTCAAGGGTAGACAGGCGCTTCTCTCGGAATTCCTCGGCTACATCTAGGGGGCGGTCGCTGCAGGTTGGCACGTCGGGTCCCGGCGGCGGAAGCGCGCGAATAAAGGGATTCTCGACTCTCAGGATCTTTTGCAACCGCTTCTGATGAACTGCGGTTTCCGTTTCCGCCAAATGACAAAGTATTTGTACGATGGACCATTCATTTGGATCCGGCTTCTGATGCCATTGCTGCGCTTTCACTTCGCTCAGCAAGCCGAAAAGGGCGCCAAGATTGCCCAAAAACTGCGGCTTTAACATCGTTTCCCGCAGCGGGCCTCCACTATAGCGGTCCTGCCATCCGGAATATTGAACATGTTGGAGCAAGGCTTCTAACCCGGTCGCGTTTTCAAGGGGCCAAGTGTGAAGTCCAACGGTCTCGGCAGGCAGATTATCCTTTTGCCGGTTGTCGCCTACCAGAAGAGCTTCGTCGGGCTCAATGCCGATACGAGCGATCAGTTCGGCGTAAAACGCCGGATCAGCCTTGGCGAAATGCATATGCTCGCTGGAGCTAAGAAACGCGAAAGACTCGATGAAATCGCCCAGACCGGCCCATTTCAGCCCTTGAACGATAGCCGCTTCCCGATAAATGGGATTGATGACGATGGCAACTGCCAGGCCTTGCTCAAGCAGGGCTTCCACCAGTTGCCGCGCGCCTGGCGGGGCGCAGGCTACACTGCGCGGCCGCTCGTATAGCGATTGATAGAGTGACCCAAGCATCAAATGAATGTCACCGACCGAGGCATTCACCTCCGCGGCGATGCTCGACGTCATGACCTCGTCGTTCGAGGAGACTATGTCGCGCTGGCCATTCAGCTTCTGAATTGCCCTGTGGAAGACGCCATCCGCGCTTTTGATGCCTGTTTGTTCTTCCAAATGCTGTGCGACGGCGCGCCGGAAGCTCGCGGCGAACTGATGGCCCGGGCGGTCCAGCATGCTCTTGTCGAGGTCAAGCAATACTGCCTTAATCATCGCCGTTTTCCAGCGCCTTGCGGAAAATATCCAAGCTTGGATGATCGTCCGGGCAACCTACATAGGGATCGACTTTTTCTCCATTCTTCAAGCAGATCGCTTCGACTTCGATGCGGCGCATCAATCCCAGTAGCCCAGATCGAATGGTAAGTGTCAGTTCGGTGTCGCGGCTGGCATTCGCCAAAAGGATATCCGGGACCGGGCATTTGGCGCAATCTTTGGCATGCCAATCCAGCGAGTCCGGGTTTTGTTTTGCCAGGCGGCACTCCTCTACATCGCGTGTATGCCGATTGTAATCGGCATAAAAATGCGGACATTCGCGCCCTGCTGGGGTTATCATAGGAATCCCTCAGATAAGGTTAAGCCATTGCCTCGCAGTTTGCGGCAAGTTGTCCAGGGAACCATATCGCATTGTGCAATCTGGCAGCGATTCAAGAAAGCTGGCGCCATAATTCTTGCTGATGACCCGCTTGTCAAATACGGCCACGATGCCACGATCGCTGCTGCTGCGGATCAAACGACCAAACCCTTGCCGAAAACGGAGTATAGCATCCGGTATGGCAAATTGTTGAAAGGCATTTTCGTATGCCTCCGAGCGTGCCGAGAAGATCGGATCGGACGGCACCGCGAAAGGCAGCCGCGCTATGACGACTGCGCTTAGATCTTCGCCTGGAATATCAATACCTTCCCAAAAGCTTCTCGTACCCATGAGCACGGCGCGCTTTGCCGACTTGAAGCTCTCCAAAAGAGCGTCGCGGCTCGTTCCGAAACTCTGATCGTAGACCACAATATCGCCCAGTTTCAGCCTGGGCGTGATCGCCCTCGATGTCTCGCGCAATTGCGCGTAACTGGTAAAGAGCACCAGTACGCGACCGTCCAATTCAGCAGCCAGCTCAATGATGCCGCGCTCTACCATCTTTTGATAGGCGCTGCGCTGGTTCGGTTCCGGTATGTCATCCGGAACGTATACCAGTGTCGAACGCTTGTAATCAAATGGCGACCCTAAAGCCACCGTCCCGTAGTGATCCGCATAGAGACGCTCCTTAATATGATCGAAATTGCCCTGTGTCCGTAAAGTAGCGCCCGTCAGGATGATGCTCTCTTTGCGCTGATTCAGGAATTCTTCCATCAAAGGCCCTACGTGCAGTGGAGAAATGTGGATACGCAGTTTTTCCGCTTTGTCGCCGGGCGTTATGGAATACACCATGTTGCTGTCTGGATCGAAAGTGAAGCGCTCAAGCTGATCGTGCAGCGAATTTAGAAAATGAAAGTGCGAACGAATTTCACCTCGGTAATCATCGAGATCAGGGATCCGGTATTGTTCGTAACGTGGCAAGGCGCGTGCCAAGTGACCCAGGGCGTCAGCGAGCGCCAGAAAGTACTCGGCGAGTTGCTTCCAGGCACTTTGCGCGTTCGCGAATCCTCCGGAATCGCGATGGGAGTTCAGCAGGCGCATTTGATAGCGGCTGCCACGGTCGTGGCTGGCGGCAAAATCATGCAATGCGCGAAAATACTTGCGCACCTTCGTATTCATGACGCCAAGCGTTTCCGCCGTATTTTCCACAAATCGCTCGAGCCTGGCGAGATCCGTCGCCGGGACGACGGTTCTTGCATCGGACAACAATTCTCTCAATGTGCTGCTTCTTCCGGCGCCGATTTCGCGCAGTCGGGAAAGTATCAGCTGTTCGTCTATCCGTCGGCTGAGTCCGTCAGTGATCGCGTCTTCAAGATGATGCGCCTCGTCAATGATGAGGTTCAAGTATTCGGGCAGTACGCGATTTTCGATATTCGCGTCCGCAATCAGCAAGGCGTGATTCGTAATCAGAATATGTGCCGTTTCCGCACGGCGCCGCGCTCTATAATACGGGCAAACGCCGTTCATTTCCGAAGCGCATCGCAGGGTCGTGCAATCTTCGTCTTGGGCGCTCAGGCGCGCCCAGGTACTCCACTCGCCGGCTCGCAAGCTCAAGTCTCCGCGATCCCCGCTGCAACCATTCTGCATCCAGACCAGAACCTTGGCCAGCGTTCGCAACTCTTCCAGGTTCGCTGGCTTGCGCCGGCGCAATGTATCAAGTCGGCGAGGACAAAGATAGTTGCCGCGCCCCTTCATGATGGACGCGCGCAAATCGCGCTTGATAAGCTCGTGAACAATCGGCATGTCTTTGTTTAGCAACTGCTCCTGCAAATTGATAGTATGGGTCGAGACCACGACGCGTTGATCGTTCCAGGTTGCCCAATGCGCCGCCGGAATCAAATACGCCAGCGATTTGCCGGTGCCGGTGCCGGCTTCAATCAAAACCTGTTCGCCTTCGTTCAGAGCAGTCGCGACTTCACAAGCCATTTGTGCCTGAGGTCCGCGCGCTTCATAGTTGGACAAGCTGGATCCAAGATCACCGCCTGCGTCAAACATGCTTCGGACAAGCTCCACATCTACTTTGCTGTGGGACGCCTGGGAAGGTTTCAGCGCCTTTCCGGAAAGCTCCTCCGTGAAGAAAGGCGAGTTCATGCGCCCGTCTATTCCTGACTGCAGCGATTCCGACAGCGCCGATTGGAACAATGGCAATAGATCCCATTGCTTTGCGCCGGCTGCGCTGACGATTTCGGCCAAAATCTTGTAGGGCAGCCGCAGCAGCTTCTGCCACAAGGTCCAGTATAGCTGCCCGGTGGCGGTGGCGTCATCCAGGGCGCGATGGGCGTTTTTAAGCTGGATACCGGCAGCCGTAGCCAGGCTGTTGAGATTATAACGAGGGGCGGAAGGCAATACGATGGAAGCCAACTCGTAAGTATCAATGACTGCGTTTTCCGAGAGCAAGCCGTGTTTCTGCATGAAAGACACATCAAAGCCGGCGTTGTGAGCGATTACCGGCGCGCTTCCAAACCGGGCTTGAAGCTCCTCCAGGATATGCTCGATTGGCGGCGCGCCCTGGACGTCGTCCAGGTGAATGCCTGTCAAATGTGTGATTTCTACCGGGATGGGTCCTCTAGGCTTGACAAAAGTCTGATAACTGTCGATGAGTTCCCCGTCATCGAATCTGGCAATGCCAATCTCGATTATTTCACTTCTGGCGACGTCAAGGCCTGTCGTCTCCAGATCAAAGGCGATCAATTCGCCATGCATGGGTGCCTCCCATCCAATGCCTCTATTTTGATAAACCTCGATCTTCGGTAGCCGAGCAGGTTAATTATTTTCTGTGAGCGCGGTAGCCCAAGTCCGTTGCCGCCGAGCGGCTCTCGAGCCGCTAAAGTATAGCACAGGCGGGAACGAGCAGAACTGTCCACTGCCTGTCATCACAGGGCAATCGGATTAAATTTTTATTCACCACATTGGCACGGAAGTAGGACCAACTAAGTTATGCAACGCCAAAATAAAAGTCGGCGGTAGGGGCGACCCTGCGGGTCGCCCGCAAAATGAAAACATCTACTTAAGTTTTCTCTGTGCACTTTGTGTCTCTTTTCTGATAACCGCGATCTGCGGTAGCCGAGCAAGTCTATTATTTTCTGTGAGCGCGGTAGCCCAAATCCGCCGCTTACGCGCCCAGCGGCTGCTCAGATTTGCTCGCGACACTTACTCGGATGAGTCTTCTCTTGCTTCGTCGCCGTCCGCTTGTTCCGCGGATTCCTCAGTTGCAGCGACCTTGGATTCCGCCTGCCTGAAGAGCGTCTCCAGTTGTCTGCGCCGGGCGGGCAGGTCAGCTCGTTCGATGCCAACGAATTCTTCGCCTTCGAGGAGTTGCCAGTTATCGTCGGAGAATAAGCTCCAAAGCAGGGACTGAACATTAATGTCGGTCAATGCCGTTTCCTTTGCCAGCAGGCTGGCTGGACGCGACAGCGGGTATGTGCCGTTTACTATGGTATCGGCGCTTGGCGATACGCAGCCAGAGCCGGCGTCAACACCGACAAGACGCACATTGGATTGTTGCATGTCCAGCACTTCCTGATAATCCGGCCATGCCATATAGGTAAGCGAGCCTGCCACATTCCCTACTGCGGCCGCCCGGTATAAGTGATCGAAATCCTGTTCAGTATCGCGCCTGATAGGCGGCGCTGTTTCTTGCATGCCCTGCAGCAGGATATCCGCATAGCGATCGACCGACGTCAAGCCGAATAGCGTCATTGTTTGTTCCGGCATAGACGCGTCGATATCGTTCCAGGCCGTGATCCTGTTTGTGGAAGATGCGTTCCAAATCGAATCGATTTGTTCCAACGTCAAGCACATAGTGTGCCGATCTGCCTCATTACCCAACAGAACCGTTGTATGACTGCCGATATCGATGGCAACTGTATCGACTTCGCTCTCATCGCATGCGCTCATATCGAGCGTATCCGGCGGAGAGTCGAGGACCGCTAAATCAACTTCACCGGCACAAAGGCTCGCGACGCCGGCTGACCGTCCAACGGCATTGATGCTGACTTGAAGTTGCACGCTATCTCGGGACAAGCGGGATGAGACGCGGTCCAGCAACTGATAGGCGTTCGCTGAACCGCTGATGTTGACATCACCGGTTAAGCCTTCAGGAATCTCGAATGCTGTCTCGCCACCGCCAACGGCAAGCGTCGCATCGGGATTACTTAGCATTCGCGCGTTTATGTCATAGGCCTCCGGCGTAGCCGGGGTAAATCCAAAACGCTCGATCGTGTCCGCGGATTCCGTACTTATCAACATTTGCACGAAAGCTTCGAGGGTTTCCTTCTCCGACATGCGCGCTCTATTCACGTACAAAAAATAGGATTGCGCGAATGGATAAAGGCCGGACTCGACATTCTCTGCGGACGGGCTGACACAATTGGAATCATCGGCGCTCTTGGTCTCGATCACTTTGATTGGCTCGTCGCTGGTCAAGCCGGGCATAAAAGGCAGAATTGCCAGCGAGCCTTCGGCGTCGCCGGCTCTTGCCACCGCGTCGTCGACTGACTCATAAGTTTCGACATCATTGCGAAGCCGATCGCCCGCGATATTGCTGTCAGCAATGGCGTACTCAAGCGTATTTGTATGTGGCACAAAAATCACGACCGGGAGCGTATCTGTTTCCGGGGCATAGTCTGCCCAATCCGAAGCTTGATTGCTTGAGGACGGTTTCAGAAGAGAATCCAGCTCGCTGCTGGAAATACAAGAAACAGGCACCGCATTATGCGCCGCGAACGCCACGATTTTGTGCGCGAATAGGAATTCGCTGTGAACAACTTCATTGGCCCCGCAGATCAGGTCTTCGGCAGCGCTGATCGCGCGCGACGCCACAGCGATATCAATATCGCCGTTACAGAATATATCGATGCCTCGGGGCGTGCCTTTCGCAGAAATATCGAGGGACTCTATGTTTGCGGCTTCGCCCAAGGATACCAAGACATCACTCAAGATCCTCGAGCCGACAATCGAAATAGCGTCGTCATCTTGAGCGCTGGAGAAGATTGCCGACCACAAGAGCGTAAGCAGGCAAAGCAAAGCGAGGCGATTGCGAAAAACTCTCATTGAGCGAGAACTCCTGGCCCGTTCCATAAGTTATCCGAAGGATTGTACAGTTAGGGTGCCGATTGTAAAGTCATAGTTTATGAAGCTCTTGACGCGGGCAGCGAGAAGAGGGTACTGTATCGAATTCGGTTGAAATTCAAATGTGCCACATTCAGTTTCACCACAGGAGTAATTCCAAGAGAATAATGCAACAAATTGCAAGGTGAATGTAGAGGCGAGCCTTGGCTCGCCCGCGTTCCGGCTGGGAGCGTTTGGATTACCGCCGTTATAATGTGGAAATGGAACACTTTTCTCCAGTACGGGACAAGCCTTGCATTGTCTTCTTTTGGCAGACAAGTGCCTAAATCTCGGTGTTCTCGGTGTTCTCGGTGCTTAGGATTTTCTGTTTCAAACGAAAAGGATACATTGCTGAATAGCAATACAAAGGCCAAGTGATCTTGAGCGCTAAAATTCAGAGTGTTTACGAAATGCTCGGTGGAGAAGAACCGATCCGCAAGTTGGTCGACATCTTTTACGCCAAGGTCTATCAGGATCCCGTGCTGCGGCCCATGTTCCCCGACGACATGGAGGAGAGCAAACGTCGCCAATTCTTGTTTTTGATTCAGTTCTTTGGCGGTCCCAGCCTGTATTCGCAGGAACGCGGACACCCGCGACTGCGCATGCGTCACTTCCCCTTTGCCATCGATCGCCGCGCCCGCGATCATTGGTTGGGGCACATGTTGGAAGCGATTGATGAAGCCGGCATCGACGGCTTGGCGCGCGAGCAAATGCGCGAGTATTTCGATCGCGCCTCAGCATTTCTGATCAACCGGCACGACGATATTCAACTCCCAAAATAGCCAAACGTTATTCGGCCTTCAAAATGTATTTCACGAATGCTTCGGCCGTCCAGGGCAAAGCCGGCTTAAAGAAATGCTCGTGGATGGCGGCAGCGAATACTCTGATTTCATATTGGGCGTCCCGCGCCATGCGCAGGCGCAAGAAGTGCATGAGATTGTGCGCGTCGATCTTGGTGACCCAAGTGTAATATACGCTGAAGCCCGGCAGGAACAGACGAGCCATTTCCTTGGAAACGCCCTTGTCAAGCGCTTCGCTATACAGCCGGTATCCCTCGTCATAATGCGCGAGGAGCTTGCCCGTCAGTTCGTCGTTTTCTAACCCATCGAGAAAGCCCTCGCTGGCTTGCTTATTGTCTTTGCTTTGTTTGCGCCAGGCATCTGGCACATAGAAGTCGCTCTCTTGGAAGGGCGTATAGCGCCCCGATTGCGCATTCATGCTCCAGGTGCGATGACGCACCCACTGCCACCAGGTCACCAGCGGCGCTCGTACGCGAAACTTGAATTCCACCATTTCAAAGGGCGACGTATGGCGGTTTCTCAGCAAATAAAACAGTAGCTTCTTGTCGCGATCGTCTCCCTTGCTTTCCCCCAGGAAGCTGACGCGCGCGGCATTGACAATGGCTAGATCGCCGGAGATGTCTGAGTCGGGATGCGGCATCATATCGACAAGTTCTATCCATCCCTTGTCGAGGACCTTTACGCGCTTTCCTATCAAAGATTGGGACATTCATCGCTCCCGGTCTTATGCATCATGGCTATACAGAAGTATGACCAGCCAACTTATGCAACTCCAAAATAAATGTCGGTGGTAGGGGCCGCCCGCCGTCCTTAACATCGATTGCCCCAACGACCTTAGAAAACGGGACAAATACAATCTGCTCGCCAAGGCCGACCCCTGCAAAATCCATTCACAACGAAACCCGTAGGGGCGAGCCTTGGCTCGCCCACAATTGCCGTAGATTAACAACCATATGCTGCATGACTTGCTTTTGATTACTCAGAATCAGCGCTTCGCATTGGCGTAAACTCAAACGCCCAAATACTGCAGCGCCAGAAAAACGCGAGACTCCTCGTCTTCCGGGGCGTCAAGCGGCAGCGCCTGTACCGCAGTTTGGGCTTCAATCACACTGTAGCCAAGGGCTGTCAATGCATCAATAACATCCGCGTTGATAGTACTGGCGCCGTCGAAAGGCGCAGTATCCAGGACTGTAGCCAATTTGTCCCGCAATTCCAACACGATTTTCTCTGCCGTTTTCTTTCCGATACCCGGCACCCGGCTGAGTACCTCGGGCCGATCGTTTGTCACTGCGCCACGCACGTTGTCAACACTGAGCGAACTCAGAATTGTAATCGCCAACTTGGGACCAATGCCGCTGATCTTTATGAAGCTATCGAAAAGGTCGCGCTCGGCCTCGCTTGCGAAACCATACAAGGTTAACGAGTCTTCACGAACCACCAGCCGTGTATGAAGAAAGACTTGCTCTCCGGTTACTTTCTCCAGCGTACTGAACGGCGCCAGCACCTCAAGACCGATACCGCCTACCAGGACAACGATTCGCTCCGAGTCCTTGAGGCCAACGCGTCCTTCCAGGGTCGCAATCATCGCAAAGGGATACCTCAAAGAAGCTTAACTGTGCGCAAGCGATAACTATGAATGTCCGTGATTGCGACAGCTAAGGCATCCGCCGCATCGTCCGGCTTCGGAATAGTGTCGAGGTTGAGCAGCAGGCGAACCATTTCCTGCATTTGTGATTTGTCCGCGCCGCCATATCCCGTTATCGCTTGTTTGACCATATTCGGCTTGTATTCGGCCACCGGGATGCCGGCGCTTTGCAAGGTCAACAGAACCACCCCCCGCGCTTGCGCCACCGTTATTGCGGTCGTCACATTCCTGGAGAAGAACAATTCTTCGACCCCGGCGCGATCCGGCTCAAACTCGGCAATGAGTCCCCCCAGTTCCTCATAAATGTTGAACAGTCGTTCCGGCATGGCTGTGCCGGATCGCGTTCGGATAACCCCGAAACGCACCGCCTCCAGTGCGCCGTCTCCATGCTCGCGGACGAATCCGTATCCCAGGCTCGCCGTCCCAGGGTCTATGCCAAGCGATATCATCCTAGGACTCGAAGGCCGCCAAAACATCGTCGGTGATGTTGAGGTTCGAAGCTACGGATTGGACGTCGTCGGACTCCTCCAGTTGCTCCATGAGGCGCATGTTTTGCAGCGCCTTGCCGCTGGACACATCTATCTCGTTCTGCGGGAACCAGCGTAACTCGCTGTCTTCGAATTCAAAGCCGGCGGCTATAAGGGCTTGTTCAACGCTGCTGAACCCGTCGCGCGGCGTATAGACGGCGATGATGCCGTCTTCTTCAACCACGTCATCGGCGCCCGCATCCGCCGCCTGCATGAATACCTCGTCGAAATCCGCTTCGCCCCTGATTGTCAAATAACCTTTCTGGTCGAATTGCCACATGACGGCGCCGGAAGTTGCCAAGCTCCCTTCATGCTTGCTAAACGCGTGTTTGATCTCTGCCAAAGCTCGATTCCTGTTGTCAGTCATTATCTCGACAATGTAGGCGACGCCTTCCGGTCCATAGCCTTCGTATACGATTTCGACTAGCTCGCCCCCGGCGATTTCGCCGGTCCCTTTCTTGATGGCGCGCTCAATGTTGTCTTTGGGCATATTTGCGGCGCGCGCCTTGCTTACCGCCAATTTGAGTCTCGCGTTGCTTCCCTCGTCGCCGCCCCCTTCGCGGGCCGCCACCATGATGTCCCGCCCCAGACGAGTGAATATCTTGGCGCGTTTGGCGTCTTCGGCGCCCTTTTTGCGCTTTATGGTGGACCACTTGCTGTGACCGGACATGCCCCGATTTCCCCAATGTATCCTTGGCTATTACGCAATTATACCTGAAATCTTCAGCGACAATACAGTGTGCAGATGCTATAATTATCCTGTTGCCGCACCGCGGTTTTCGTTCTATCGAGGTAGACATTTGACTGAAGCAGAACAAGCGACGGTGACTCAGTTTCCCGAAGACACGCCTGAAAATCCGCCCGGCCAGGTATACCGCTCCGCGATCTCGCCCGGACGAATGGCCTGGCTGGTTCTCTTGCTCGCTTTTGGGATGTTCTGCGTTCTTACCATCACGACCGGCTTGGCAATTTATCTGTATCTGTTTCAGTCTACAGAAGCGATACCGGCACTTTTGCAAGTCTCACAGGGCACAGTAGGCGTCACCGGTTCGGACTTCGTCGAAACCGTGCAACGCGAACGCCAAGGCCTTACAAATACGCAGACCAGCATCAGCACCGATTCCTTGTCACAGGCGACAATTCAGTTCCGCGACGTGCCCGCATTTGAAGGAGCGCCCTCGAGGTTGCTGGCCGCAGTGGCTTTGCAGAGCAACACCTTAATCACCTTCGAACGCGCTTCCCGACCGCGCTTTGATTGGAGCCTGAATCAACACCGTATCAGCTTCTCCAATTTGAAGGGCAAATTGGATGTTTTTGTCACCGGCGCCCTAAACAAACCATTCTTGCTAAGCGTGGGTACCGCGGGTGGCCTGTCCGTCCAGTTTCTTGACGACGGCCGCTATCGCGTTTCGGCAACGGATGATGAAGTGCGCATTCTCAACGTTGTGGGCCGCGCCTCCGCCTATTTCGCCGATGATATGTCAAGCCAGAGGACTGTCCCGGCCGGACAGGAGTTGGTTGTCAGACTCGGCAACCGGACGATTGAACCGCGCGCGACGATCCGCAACGTGCTGTCCGGTTCCTTGTTCAGCATACAAGATTATGATCAAAGTCCCTTCCAGGATGAATTGGTCTTGCCCGCAAATTGGGGATGCCTTGTCGAGCAAGATAGCGACCCGCGCGGAAGATTCTCGCTTGAGTCATTCGACGGCAGACTGGGTCTGCGCTTGCGTAGGCTTGACAATGCTACGTCTCATGGCGAGATCCGATGTACGCAACCCTTTGGCGAAGACGGCATAGATGTCAGTGACTACGATTCGATCAAAGTCATCGTAACCTTTTATGTGAGTTCTCAGTCTTTGAGCCAATGCGGGATTCTTGGCAGCGAATGCCCGCTTATGCTGCGACTAAGATATGAGGATCGATTGTCCGTAGGCCGTACTTGGATTCGTGGATTCTACTTTGACAAAGAAGTCATCACCGACTACCCAACCCTGTGCAGCACTTGCATTCAGGAACACGAGATCATCAATAAACAAGCCTGGTATACCTTTGAGTCAGAAAACCTCTTAAGCGTGATAGGCGCAAACGATCATCCCGAAAGTCTGTCATGGATCGCCCTTGAAGCCTCGGGACATCAGTTTGATACCATCATTAGCGAGATTCTTCTCCTGGTCGACAAAGCCAACGGCAACGGAGCCGGAGCCGAAGGCGAAAGCTAGCCGCAAGCTTCTTGCCTGGATTGCAAAACAGTTGACGGCGACGCCCGTCAATCATTTGCTACCTTCGCTCAATCGATTCTCCTTGCCACAAACTGCTTGTCGCCCCAGCCAACTGAATTGCGCGTATTTTGGGGCGCTGATATACTAATTGTCCAAGGGGCGAGGCGCAGGCGAGCGTGGATGCGCCTGCCGCTTAATGCGCCCGTGTGCTTTCTGTAAGGTACAGCTTCCCGGAAAAAACTGGATGCCCCAAGGCTTCGACGACATCCTCCTAATCCTTGTTGTATTTGCCGCTGTCTTCGTGGCATCGATTTGGCTCTCCCTGGTAATGTGGGCCTACCGCGACATGCGTCAGCGCTCCCGCGATCCCTTGGCCGGTGCGCTGGTCGCCCTGCTGGTCCTGTTGCTAAACGTACCCGGTATATTTGTTTACATTTTGCTCCGACCAAGAGAGACGCTTTCAGAAGTATATGAGCGGTCTTTGGAAGAAGAAGCCCTGCTGCAGGAGATCGAAGAGAAGCCCGGCTGCCCAAATTGTTCGCAGCGCGTACAACACGACTGGCAGGCTTGTCCTTATTGCCACGCCCGGCTGAAAAAAGCCTGTGTAGAATGTGACTATCTTCTGGACTTGGCCTGGAACATCTGCCCGCGATGTACCACCAGCCAGGTGAGCTATACCTCGGACGGTACCATTGCCACCGGTTCCCGGCATGTCAAACCATCGGAGCCCCCGCCGATCGACGCCAAGTGGGTCGCATCCTAGACATTGCCGAGATTGCGCCGGGCCCGCTTCAGATTTCGCCTTCTTGTCCCACAGTATGAATCTTGATGAGATTGGTCTGCCCGTCAATGCCAAATGGCACGCCGGCGATGATCACCAGGCGATCGCCGCGCGCGACCAGTCCCCGGTCGTGCGCCGCTCGAATGATGATGCTGATCATTTCATCGATGGAACCAAACTCCGGTACCAGTAGGGGAATGACGCCCCAGACCAGCGCCATGCGCCTTTGCGTGGTGGGGCTGGGGGTCATGCAAAGGATCGGTGTGCGCGGCCGCTCTTTGGCGACCCGCCGCGTGGTATAACCGGACAAACTGGTTGTGACAATCGCGGTTGGATTGATGAAACGCGATATGTCAAAGGTCGCCCGGCAAATGGCGTCGGAAATGAACTCGCGCGACTTGGCGCCGTTAGCGCTTATCTTGGCGGGAGGGTTGGCTTTTTCCGCCAGGTTCTTCAGGTGTTCCTCGGCAATATAGGCGATTTTGGTCATGACTTCAACGGCCCGGACGGGATAGTTGCCGCTGGCGCTTTCCGCGCTCAACATGATGGCGTCGGTGCCGTCAATGATGGCGTTGTAAACATCGCTGGCTTCGGCTCTGGTCGGTCGCGGGTTCTCCGTCATCGACTCCAGCATTTGTGTGGCCGTTATCACGGGCTTGGCAACGTCGTTGCACAAATTGATGATCCGCTTTTGATGGAAGGGCACCTCTTCTGCCGGGGTTTCAATGCCCAGATCGCCGCGCGCGACCATGATCCCCTGGCAGACAGCAATGATCTCTTCTATGTTTTCCAGCGCTTCTCCCATTTCGATCTTGGCGATAATGGCCGCTTCTTCCCCCAAATCCCTCATCAAGCTCTGCATCTCTCGAATGTCATTTGCCGAGCGTACAAATGACATCGCCAAATAATCGCACTTCTTGGCCAGGGCGAACTTGACGTCTTCGCGGTCCTTATCCGTTATTGCCGACAGCGTCAACTGCGCATTGGGCGCCGATACGCCCTTGCGAGATTTCAGCGGACCGCCGACTACCACCTCGCAGACCAGTTCGCGAGGGCTGGCGCCATTCACCTTGAACTGTAAGTTGCCGTCGTCAAGCAACAAGTTCGTGCCGGGGGTGATGTCCTTCAGAAACTCGGGATGGGGCAAGGACACCAGACCATTGCCTCCCACAACCTCATCCAGGGTTAGGGTGATGGACTCCCCGGGGTAGAGCATCGTCGGCTCTTGCGCCAGCTCGCCAATTCGAATCTTGGGACCCTGAATATCGCAGAGCACGGCGACGACAGTATCCTCTTCCTCGGCGATGCGCCGGACCGTATCGATGACCTTTCCGTGGGTCTCATGATCGCCGTGCGAAAAATTGATCCGCGCCACATTCATGCCCGCTCGGATCATGGCCCGCAGCGTCTCGGCATCGCCGGAAGCGGGCCCGATCGTCGCTACAATCTTGGTATGCTTGCCATGTAGAGTCAGTCGCACGCCCCCAACCTTTCGCGGATTGACACTATTGTACATCCAGATTGAGGTTCGCGAATGCGCTTGAACCGGCGTAGCGCGCCGCGCCCCCCAATTGCTCCTCGATCCGCAACAGTTGATTGTATTTCGCGATCCGGTCCGTGCGAGCGGGAGCCCCGGTCTTGATTTGTCCGCTGTTCATCGCCACTGCGATATCGGCGATGCTGCAGTCTTCTGTTTCTCCGCTTCGGTGACTGGTGACGACGGTCATGTTGTGTCGCTGGGCCAACTGCCCGGCCGCAAACGCTTCCGTCAAAGAACCGATCTGGTTCACCTTGAAGAGCAAGGAATTTGCAGCGCGCTCCTTGATGGCGCGCTTGACTTTTTCCACATTGGTAACCAGCAGGTCGTCGCCGACGATTTGCACGCGATCGCCAACCTCCGCCACCAGGCGCGACCAATTCTCCCAGTCGTTCTCGTCCAGGCCGTCTTCTATCGAAATGATGGGATAGCGAGCGCACCAGTCACTCCAGAATGCAACCATCTCTTCGCCCGACAGCTTTCGCCCTTCAATCTCCAGGTTGTAAAAGCCGTCGCGATAGATCTCCGACGCTGCTGGATCCAGCGCGATGAATATGTCCTCGCCCGCGCGGTATCCGGCTCTTTCAATTGCTTCCATGATGACGTCCAGGGCCGCTTGATTGCTGCCCAGGCTCGGCGCGAATCCGCCCTCATCGCCCACAGTGGTCGGAAAACCCTTGTCGTGCAAGACCTCTCTCAGATTGTGATATATCTCCGTACCCCAGCGCAGCGCTTCTCGGAAGCTGGGCGCGCCCGCCGGCATGACCATGAACTCCTGGAAGTCCGTACTGCCCAAAGCATGTTTGCCGCCATTCATGATGTTCATCATCGGTGTTGGCAACAGGTGCGCGTGAATGCCGCCCAGATAGGCGTACAGCGGGATGCGCAGGCAGTTTGCAGCACTGTGGGCCAGCGCCAGCGATACGCCAAGAATGGCGTTTGCGCCCAACTTGCTCTTTGTTGCCGTACCGTCGATCTGCAACATGAGCTCGTCAATGGCTTTTTGCTCGAAGGGTTCCAGGCCCAGTAGCTCCGGGGCTATGATCTCGTTGACGGAAGCAACCGCTTTTAGTACGCCTTTGCCAAGGTAGCGCGCCTTGTCTCCATCGCGCATTTCCAGGGCTTCATGTTCACCCGTCGAAGCGCCGCTCGGAACGATAGCTCTGCCGATCGTCCCGTCCGACAACTGAATTTCGACTTCGACAGTCGGGTTGCCGCGCGAATCCAACACTTCACGCCCATGCACCATTGTCATCTTTGGCATATTTCCGCGTCTCCTGCCCCTGTCTCGTCCTGCTTCGCCATACATAACCCCGCGCAATGATATTACATCATTCAGGTCAAACATAGCGCTAATCGCTGTTTCGAACGGCGCCAACGCCGGTTCAAGTCATGTCCGGCACTGAATACAAACAAACCATCTAGGCACAACCGGCGATCAGTGCCGAAGGGCTTTGTCGGCGGTCAGTGTCTGCGCGACCCACGCGACCCACGCGCCCCTCAGTAGGACCCACTAAGTTATGCTAATGCACTCCAAAATAATAGTCGGCTG
>JAPOWG010000080.1 GCA_026707745.1 Chloroflexota bacterium | reverse complement strand
CTGTCACACTAGTATACTCTCTCAACTAGGTGTCCAGTTTTTCGAGACCACTACAGAGGTTGTGTGGACAGATCACTTTTTCGCATGACTAACTTGGCACTAATTCTGCAGTTCTGCGGGCAATGCGAATCCGCTATCGCCCTCGGCCAGATCTGCAACCCATTTGACTGCCGCCACTTCAACGGGTCCATAAACGTGCGGAAACAAGACATCGTCGGTCGCTGACGGGTTGGGATGAATCGGCGCCTCCCACAATACTTGAGCCCCCAGTTTTGATTCGTCAATGCACAGGACCAGCAGATTTCGCTCGCTCCGAAACATGCTATTGGCGACAGGCAAGATCTGGTCTATTGAAGAACAATGAATGAAGCCTTCGGTTTCAAGGGAAGGCGCGCTATAGAGCCCGGACGCTTGGGCCTCCGCCCAGTTCGAAGTGCCGGTGATGTGATAAATCATCGCAGCGCTTGATCGAGGTCGGCGATGAGATCGGCCGGGTGCTCCAGGCCAATGGAAACGCGCAATAGATTGGACGGTGTATTCGAATCCTCTTCAATCGATTCGCGATGTTCAATGAGGCTGTGTGTGCCGCCAAAGCTGGTTGCGCTGGTAAAGAGCCTTAGGTTGTTCACCACGTCGATGGCGGCTTGTCGACCGCCGCGCACCTGTATCGACATTAATCCACTGCCGACGCGCATTTGCCGCCGGGCCAGATCATATTGGGGATGGCTGGGATGATGCGGATAGAGCACGCGCTCTATCTTGGGGTGTTCCGCCAGGAAACACGCGACTTCCGAGGCATTTTCGCTATGGGCGCGCACGCGATAGGACAGGCTCTGCATGCCGCGCAGTGTCAGCCAGCAGTTCATCGGCGACAGGACCGAACCGCCGATTCTCACCAAGCGCATGACGCGCTGCGCCAATTCGTCATTCTCGCGGAATACAATGACGCCGCCCAGCACATCGTGATGGCCCGCGATGTATTTGGTCAGCGAATTGACGACAATATCGCCGCCGAGTTGCAAGGGATTCTGCCCGACCGGCGTCGCTACCGTGTTGTCGACCAGAACTGTCGCTCCATGTTGGTGGGCTATTTCGCTAATCGCCTTGATATCCGCCAGGCGTATCATCGGATTTGTCGGCGATTCAAAGATCACCAACCTGGTCTTCGGGCGCATAGCGGCGCGAAGTGCCGCCAGGTCGCTCATATCAACGAAACTTGTTTCTAGCCCCCAAGGGGCGAAGAATTCCTTCAACTGAACGCGGATCCCAAAGTACATATCGTCGCTGGACACGATATGATCGCCCGGGCGCAAAGCCTGGAAAATCGTCAGCATAGCTGCCGATCCACTGGAGATGGCATGCGCGGCGGCCCCGTATTCCAGCTTGCGCATGGCCTCTTCCAGCGCGGCGCGATTCGGGTTCTGATAACGCGTGTAGATCAACTCATCCGGCTCATGCTCCAGGCCGGTTGTCTCGTATTGGAAGGTCGTGCTAAGGACAATAGGCGGGACAATTGCTCGGCTGGAACGGTCTATTATTGAATTGTGAACCGCATTCGTTTCGGGTCTCTGTGGCATATGATTTAACCTTTATCGGGGGTTCCGTCGGCGCCAATGATAGCGGCAATCAGCCGTTAATGCCATTGCGCCCGGCCAGAATGGATCGAAATCTTCAGCCGAATTCAGCGGATTGATGTAGAATCTGGATGTGAGTGTCTTCCTTTGGTTGCCTTCTTGTGTTGGTAGCGAATACGGAGGGATAAACGATGCCTGATATGCTTGTTAAACTATACGAATTGCCGCCGCTTGAACCCGAGATCGCCTTTCAGCGCGATCAAGGGATCACGATCAGACGTTGTATGACGCCGGAAAAGCGGCTCGTCACCGAATGGATCGATGAACACTTCAACCCCTACTGGTCTAGCGAGGCCAGTGTCGGTTTCTCTAGCCATCCGACGACGGTCGTGTTGGCGCATCGACGCGACCAATTGCTCGGCTTCGCCTGTTACGATACAACGTTCAAAGGGTTCTTCGGGCCGACGGGGGTTGATGAGCGGGAACGGGGCCGCGGGATCGGCACCGCTCTGTTGATCAAATGCCTGCACGAGATGCGCAACGCCGGTTATATGTACTGTATCATCGGCTGGGCAGGACCCACGTCCTATTACGAAAAGGCGGTTAACGCTGTGAACATTCCAGGATCCGAACCGTCTTACGCCTACAAAGGTTTGTTAGGCACCGATGCGATCTTTCGCGACGGCGCGCCAAGCGAATCGTTCCTGGAGAACCCAGACCGAGTCATGGCAGGGCAAGGCGCTGATTTGCCGCATATACAACAGCATTGATGATCTCGGTCAAGCCTCGGCCCTTGCCCATCGAAATATCTTTGCCGAAAAACGTGAAAACCACGTCGCCATTGATGGTCGCGACTTGTTCCAAAGGCGCTCCCGAACAGGACTGGTCGAGGATCGCGCACATCGCCATGGCCGATAAACCTTGAGGATTTAGCACGTCGAAATGAAAATCCAGCGTGCCGTCCGGGCGATCAATAGCCCAGACGAAGGCTTCGGATTCGCAGCCGATCACGCGATGCGCTTCCTCGTAGGGCTTGGTGGCGACCGAAGCCGGAACGGGTTCAAACTCGTCGGAAATGGCGATCAAAAAGTCGATGCGCTCATCCCGCGCCGAAATGAAACCGAAATCGTCGAGGTAATCCTGAAGTTTAGGCGGATATCCTGGCATCGGGAGACCTGCTGAAGCTGTAGGCGCGCCGGGGCAAGGCGCTTCCGCCTTGCCCGACACTGTCACTAATTTTACAAGCCCCCTTGCTCATGCAAAGAGAGGGCTCGTGATTTTCTGTGAGCGCGGCATGCTTGTGGACGATTCGCCGATTACGCGCCCAGCGGCTGCGCCCGGCTATTTTTCGATGGGGAGGCCGACGCTGTTGCCCCATTCGGTCCAGGAACCATCGTAATTGCGCACGTCGGAGAAACCGAGCAGATTGGTCAACACAAACCAGGTATGGCTGCTGCGCTCGCCAATGCGGCAGTAGGCGACCGTGGGCTGTCCCGGGTTCAGGCCGATCTCGTCGAGGTAAATCGCTCGCAGTTCCGCGGCGGTCTTGAAGGTACCGTCCTCATTGGCGGCGCGGGACCAGGGAACATTATCCGCGCCCGGGATATGCCCGCCGCGTACCGCGCCCTCTTGCGGGTAACCCTCCATGTGCAGTTTCTCTCCGCTGTATTCGCCCGGGCTGCGGACGTCCACCAATTGTCCATTAACCTGAATATGCGCCAGTACGCCGGCGCGGAATGCGCGGATTTGGCTGTCATCGCGTTCCGGCGCGCTGTATGATGTTGGACTGATACTCGGTTTTTCGCGGGTAAGCTCGCGTCCCTCTTCAGCCCATTTCAGGCGACCGCCATCCATAATCTTGGCATTGCTGTGACCGAATAGCTCAAATACCCAAAGCGCATAAGTCGCCCACCAATTGCTCTTGTCGCCGTAGAAAACGACCGTCGTTTCCGGGGTGATGCCGATGCGGCTGGCCAGCGCCTCAAAACCGGATTTGTCCAGGTAGTCGCGCCGCAGCGGATCGTTGAGGTCCTTCACCCAGTCCACCTCAACCGCGCCGGGAATATGTCCGCTCGGATAGAGCAGGGGGTCCTCGTTCGATTCGATTATGCGGATACCAGTCTCGTTCAAGTTTGCGGCGACCCAGTCCGTAGATACAAGTTTATCGGGATTGGTGTAGCCACGACTGTTGATATCACTCATTCTTCACGCTCCTTCTTCAACATATTTGATCGGAATCCTGCCGGCGGTTCGTACCATGTCTGCAATCAAAAAAGCCAACCTTGGCGGGTTGACTTCTTGGTTTCGAACAACCGTGTTGCTGGCAAAGCAAACAATCCCGCCTAGTCGTCGGTATCCCTACAACAGCATGTGATTCTCATTTCTAGTCGTCTGCGTTTGCTCATGGACATAAGCTAGCACAGCTTACACGACTTTTCAAGCAGCTATGTTAGTCGATCACTATTCTTATGAATGCCACCTGCCAGTATATGAGAGTCAAATGCGGGTGCTTGGACTTAGGCCTCCGGCGGCAAATCCAAAGCGCCTGCGAGGTCCTTGAGGCAAAGGAGGGAGTTTTCCAGTTGCAGGCTAATATGAACCCCGCGCGGGACCCGCACGTGAAAGCGCGCGCGACCGATATTGCCGATGAGGGGCTTGCGCTTGAGGACGACGTAAACACCGGCGTCATCCCTTTCAGTTGCCAGCTTCCAGCTCATGGACGCGCGCAATCTCACACTGACATAGAGGTGATTGTCCTCGGACCGTGACAGGTTGACTTCTGCGTATTCCGCTTCCAGGTAGAAGCTGCTGGGGGCCCGAACCTCCCATTGGTAGTTGCGAGACACTGTCGTCAGGTCGCGGATGGAAACGAGAAGATCAAGCGCGCCCCGCAGCTTGTTCAGCTTCCGCATTAGAGTTCTTCCAAGTGTTCTGCGACCCAGCGTTCATATGCTCGACGCAACTCTAAGCTGTTTCCCCCGACCGCGCCGTCGCCTATAGGGCGGCCGTCGATCTCGACAATGGGGATAAGGCCCCGGCTGCTGCTGGTGAGAAAGGCTTCATGCAACCCCGGCAAATCATCGATATGCGGCGCTTGCAGACGAAGCGGCAAGATCTCCCGGCAGACCTCGAGAACGATCCGGCGGGAAATACCCGCGAGTATGCCGCTGCCGGCTGTGTAGAGTCTTCCATCAACGATCGCGTAGAAATTACTGGAGGCCCCTTCCAACATGAATCCACTTTCATCTAACAAGATGATCTCGTAGATCCCCGGCGCTATCGCGTCCTGCAGTTTTGCTCGGATGTGCATCCAGTCGCTGGTTTTGGCCGACGGCCCTTTCCGTTGCTCAACTCCGGAAGTGACGCATCGGACCCCTTGCCGGACAAGCGCGTCATCGGGAGGATCATAAGGTTCAAGCGAAATCAATAGACTGTCCGGCCGCGATGTTGGTATGGAAATGCGAAATCGGACATCTCCGAAATCCGACGCCAATATCATCGCTCTCAGCGCAGCTTTCAATTGCTGACGATCGTAATCGAGTGGAATGCGCTGGTATCGTGCGGAGGCCTCAAGACGATCCAGGTGCGCGTCAAAAAGCAGCGTTTTTGTACATTGCCAAGTATTGCCCACCGTATATACGCCGTCGAATGGTTCGAAAGCGACAGCCTCGGCAAGGCTGCTTGCCGCATAGTCCACTTTTTCCAAGCCGCGAGGGCTAAGTCGGCGAACAATGGCAGGCATTTCAGGCGCGGGGGCTTAACGCTGCAACCAGGTCTCGCGATAAAGATTCCATTGAGACTCATCGAGGTATTCGTCGGAAAAGATTGCCACGCCGGTTAACCGGGACTTGTCGTCTTCCGCCAACCGAGACACGCCGAGTATAACACCATCCAGCGCGGCTGACATTGTTTCAACCGAGGGGTTGTGGGCCGCGCTCGGTCCACCATAGTTGGGGATGCTGACCAGAATACGCGTGTCGCCTCCGAGCAGATTGATGTAGGTTTCGACGTGGTACGCCACCCAATTGATGTAGTCCAGCGTGTCCTGCCGGTAGCTCTGGTACATGAGCAGCACGACTTCATCGGCGGAAACCATAACGCGTCGCTTATAGTTGGACGACCACATTGTGCCCGGCGCTATGGATGGCAGCGGGACCAGCCCCGGGTCGGTCGGCGTCAAATCCGCGGGTACAGCTACAGCGATAGGTCTCTCGATGCCGATAGCGGACCGCACGCTGCGTATGAGTCGGATAAAGTCATCGTTCTCGTCGAAGAGCGGTTTGACATCGAGCAAGATGCCGTCGAAGCCCAGGTCTTCGACTAGCAACCGACTGAAATCCGCGACATTTTCGTGCAATGCCATGCTATCCAGGCGATACCCATCCGCGGGGTCGAGGTTCGCCCAGATCTCGATCCAGGCGTAAATCGCCGCTTCTTGATGCCGCTCTTTGAATCTCCCGACAAAGTTGGCGACATCCGCCCGCGACTCCATAAAGCTGCCCGTGCCTTGGGCGCCACCGGTCCAACGACCGTCGATATTCAAGGTGCTGGCGTAGGCATAAAGTTTCCCGATCTGATTCTGTTTCAGCCGACCGGCAAACTCGCTGATTCTGGCGTCATCGACCCTCTCGCGCGTCCAGGATCTGTCGAGCCAGATGCCATTGTCATATGTGACAGTTTCTCCACCCTTTAAGGCCCCCAAGCCGACTACGACGCCTGCGACAAGCAAGATACCGGCTGGAATGCCAAAGAAAATTCGCCATTTTGGGTCCGCCGTCTTTGGTTCGCTCAGTCTTGGCGAAGTCGAAACCGCCCGCCCTCGCCGACGTTTAGAACTTGTCGTCGGCTTTTGCCTGCGAAACAGTTTGATGATGAAGGCCACTAGCACACTCTCTGGTTTAATGAACCGCCATCCGCGCGAGCGGAATGAGTTTGTTGTTTTCTGTGGACGCGACAGAATATTTCGCCGGTTGCGCGCCGAGCCGCTGCAGAGTAAATGCACCTGGCTGTGCTTTCGAGCATGGACATGGACAAAACCGAAAGATCTCGCGCGCCTTTACGACTTCAACAGTATAGCACAGTTACAGTTTCGTACTAATAAGAATAGCCCGCAACTCGCGCGAGCGCCGCATGCGATTGCTGCCGGACTGGGCTTTTCAAGAGTCAAGACCAAAGCCATCTGAAGCGCTATGGAATGCCCGGAACAGGCTGCAGCCTCTTGACAAGAGGGGGCGCAAATATGATTAGCCCAATTGCGATAGAAGTTAGCACGGCCAGTAATACTGCGGCCGCGGCCACGTCCTTGGCAACCCTTGCCATTGGATGAAGCTCGGAGACAGCCAGATTCACCGCCGCCTCAACCGCCGCATTAAAAAACTCGGCCAGCCATACCATGCTCGTCGCGAGAATGAGCAGCGCCCATTCGCTCGGACTGACTTCCAGCCATATCGCCAGCAGCAGGACAAAGAACGTTGCTAGCAATTGAATCCTGGTATTCTTTTGATAGCGGAACATGTAGCGACATCCCGCGATCGCGTACATGAGGCTGCGCCAGCGGTTGGCGCTCACAACCGGGCTGTGCGCGGCGGGGTCGAGTCTTGTGCTATCCGGATGATCATCGGCGGCGCCTTCGCCCATCATTCGCCTCCATACAGCTCCACGATGGCAGGGTCTATCCCGATTGACGCCAAGGCCATGGCTTGTTCCTTCCACATTGCTTGTTTCGCTGTCTTGGTATCGTGATTATGACCCAGCAAGTGCAGGAGGCCATGTACAACAAGCATGCAGACTGTGTTCTCAACCTTCAGATTGCGTCGCTTCGCGGCGCGCTTGGCATAGGGGTAGGCAATAAGGATGTCTCCAAGGTAGGCGCCTTTGCTGTCCTTATCGACGGGTGTTGGACCGGCGGGAAACGACAAGACATCCGTCTCGCTTGCCACTTGGCGATATTCCAGATTCAAGCGTCGCACGGAGGCGTCGTCGGTTAGGACAAGGGTCACTTGCGAACGCGAATCCGCCCGCAGTTGCTTCAAGACAGTCTTGGCCGCTCGTCGGAGGCGAGACGCATTCACCGGATACTTTTGCTGGATCTCGATATAAACGGTGAAGCTCACGTGCTTTCATTCGCTTCGTCAGAAGCGCTCGCGTGTTGCATTTCGTGAGTGGTTTTCGTGCCGTTTCGTTTGGGAAGCGGCGGCACATCATCCAGGGGTTCATCGTCGTCCATGATGCTTGGCAAGGGGGCGCCTTCCGCGTCCGGCGACGGCGACCTTGTGATCGGCGGCAACTCCGGCGAATTCTTAACGCCGGCTTTGCTTTCGAAGTGAACGTTGGCAACTTGTCGTTCACCAGACACGGGAACAGGCGGAGATTCTGGAACAACTTCCGGGATCGGGGCGGTCGCGTCGCTGGACGCGGGGAGGCTTGCAGCGGCTGATGGCTCTTCCCGCGCGCTAGCGGGGGCCACGGACTTGACGGCTCGGGCGTAGTCAATCCTGGTGTGGAACAATCCCTTAAAGACGTCGATAAAAGTCTCTTCGATCTTGCGCAGATCATTCAGCGTCAGATTGGAGGCGTCCAACTGACCGGCGTTTCGTTTGCTGTCTACAATTCGGTGAACGAGCTCGGTTATCTCCCGGTTGCTTTCCGGATGAACAGCCCGAATCGCCGATTCGCAACTGTCCGCCAGCATCAGAATAGCGGTTTCGCGGCTTTGTGGTATGGGACCGGGGTAGGAGAAGTCCGCAGGATCGACTTCGTCAGCATCTTTTGCCGCGTCCAGCGCGCGCCGATAAAAGACGAATACTTCTGTCGTACCGTGATGCTCGCGAATGAAATCGCGAATGCGGTTGGGGAGGTTGTAATTCTTTGCAATATGGTCGCCTTCAATGACGTGGTCAATGATGATGTCTGCGCTGCGATAGGGGTCGTTCAGCCCGTCGTGAGGGTTACTCATCTGCTGTTGATTCTCTGTGAAAAAATAAGGATTGCCCATTTTGCCGACGTCGTGATAAAGCGCCGCGACGTGTGTCAGTTGCGTGTCGGCCCCGATAGCCTCTGAGGCTTGTTCCGCCAGGTTGGCGACTTGCAAGGAATGCTGGTAAGTGCCCGGCGCCTCGCGCAGCAGGCGCTGCAAAAGTGGTTTGCTGGGCTGGCTCAAATCCATGAGCTTGAAGGGAGTCGGCAGATTAAACAGCACCGTCAAGATGTACATGGCGGCGAAGGATGTTGTGGGAACGATGAGCAACCCGTTGAAAAAACCCTGTATCAGGTTTGAAGGGACCAGGGCGTCGAAACCAATCAGCAGCGCAAAGATCGCGACGACGGCGACATTGCTGATGCCGACGACCAAGCCCGACAGAAAATAGTTGTTCAATCGCCCGGCATTACGAAGGGTCAAGATAGCGCTGATGTTCGCCGCTGCCACAAGACTCGCGTTTTCCAGTGAGGGACTGCGGCCCAGTATTCCGGCAAGAAACGCGAACCCGATAGTGGCGACTATGGCGAGATTGGGGCGGCTCAATGCCACGTAAAGGATGCCCAGGGTAGCGGCGGGCATCAGGTATATGTTCGATGTGCCGAAGGATCGTACGGCAACCAGGGCGATCAAGAAGAGCGCCGCCTGCAGCAGCAAGCTTCCGGTATCCGAGAGCAGCAAGTGTAAATCAAAGCGACTGATGTACAGGCCGATCATCAGCGTAACCATTGCGCTTGCCAACACGGCGCGCAGAATCCGGGAGCCTCGGTTGCTCCTTTGCGCCAGAAGCCCCAACTCTTGCAAAGCCTCGAAAGATAAATTGTCGATGCGCTGATTTGCTGGCGCGACAATCTGACCAGCTATGAAATGGCGCTGTTGCGGCTCAACGTTGTCGACCGCCAACTCACGGTCAAGCGCCGTTTGCTCAGGATTCTCGAAGGTATTGGCGCGGATGACGTCGCCTGTGATCATGGTTACGATATGGCTTTCCTGCGGGGATAAACGCAGGCTGACCTGGGTCGGCAATTGATCGCGTTCGTGCTGCAAATCAGAACTGCGAATGGGATCGCGCATGACGCGTTCCAATACCGATATGATCTCGTTGCGGACCAATGTCCAGCGTTCCTCTGGCAATTGAAGCATCGCGACAATTGTCTCGCGGTCGCCGTCAAGAATGAGAGACGTGATTTCGTTGACGTCGGCGACTTGCTGCTCTAACGAGGCGAATGAATCGGCGCGAACGTTGTCGATGAATTGCAGGATATTTTCGGTCAAGACCCGCTGTTGACGGGCCACATTTGGATCAGGCGAGTGGTAAACAGTTGAGACTTGTTCGAGGACATTCTGTCTTTCTTGCTCCGTCAGTATTGCACTGACGAACAAGCCCTCTTCTCTGGCGATGATGTCTTCTGCCGGCACCGAACCAACAACAAGATTGGCTGTGCTGCTTGCGCCCAGGAAGATGTCATCGAAAGCCACAATGGCCGTGCAGCAGCCGATGAAGACGAGCGCGAACAGCAGCAGCAACAGCGAACGAAGCGCCAACTGCGTACGATCCGGCGCCAGACTGAATCGTTCTTCCAGAATATCACTAAGGCGCAGGACCATTGCTTCAACTCAACATCTCTTTTACCAGGGAGTTGACCTGTTTGCCGTCGGCGCGGCCCCGAACCTGTGGCATAACAGCCTGCATGATCTCGCCCATCTCGCGCATGGACCTGGCGCCGGTCTCGTCAATCGCCCTCCGAACAATCTGCCGGAGTTCGTCCTCAGCAAGTTGGCTTGGTAAAAAGCTCTCGATTATCTCTAGGTCGAATCTTGCGCTCGCTGTTTCCTCAGCGCGTCCCGCCGCTTCCAGTTCGGCAATGCTTTCGCGATGCTGCTTGGCTTCCTTTTGCAAGACAGCTTGCACGCCCTCATCGTCGAGCGGAGTTCTCGTATCTATTTCGACCTGCTTTATCGCACTGTTGAGCAGACGAATCGCATTGCGGACTTTGCTGTCCTTGGCCTTCATCGCCTCTTTCAGCGCGGATTGCAATTGAGTCTTCAGTTCGCTCATATTACAGTCTTCACGTTCTCGAGCATCGCGTTCGGAACGAGCCCGTAACCCATTCGCATTTCAAGCTATCCATGTTCCGGCATTGGACTCTCGCCTTTGAACAGACGCGCCGTGGCGCTGGTGATCGCAAGCTATAAGCGTACTGTACCATGAATCGCGCCCTCCGTGAATTCTCCGAGATATGTGGCGCAGATACGGTTGCTTAAATCCCTCGGGTGTACAGCCTTGACCCGCATGTAATTGTCCGTATAGCCGCTATGAAGGAAGCCTTCCGGCGTCGCGGCAGTGATTTGCTCCCACAGCACATTCTGTTGCGTGCCCGCCAGCCTCGCCGCAAAATTTTCTTCCATAGAATCGGATATGGCCAGCAGTTCAGCGCTTCGTCTTTTCTTGACCTGGCTGCTCACCTGGTTTTTCATGCGGCTGGCCGGCGTTCCGGGACGGCTGCTGTATCGAAAAACATGAAGCCCGTCGAAACGCATCTCCTCGATGAACGCGCGGGAGATCGCGAATTCCCCCTCGGTTTCGCCGGGGAAGCCTGCGATTACGTCTGTTGTTATGCGCAGTCCAGGGATGGCCTTTCGCGCGGCATGCATCAGCGCGCGAAACGCCTCTTGATTGGTGTTGCGCCGCATGCGCTTCAAGGTGGCGTCACAGCCGCTCTGCAAGGGCAGGTGCAGATGGCGGCAAAGACGGGGATCCTGCCACAGCTCGAAGAAACCCGGCGCAAGATCCCAGGGCTCCAGCGACGACAGTCGCAGGCGAGGCATGTCGCTATGACGCAACAGAGCCCCGACCAACTGCGCAAGCCCGTCAAGCTGGCCTTGGTCATGACCATAGCTGCCGAGGTGTACCCCGGTTAGCACCGCTTCTTGATATCCAAGTTGGCGCAGCGTGTTCACTTCCCGCAGCACCTCGTCGATCTCGCGGCTGCGACCGTGGCCGCGGGCAATTGTCGTTACACAAAACGTGCATTCGTTGTCACAACCGTCTTGCGCTTTCACGAATGCCCGGGTACGGCTGGGGCTTCCGGCGGGTAGCATCCGCTCGATCGGCTCGCTGTCGAAGACCTTGATCTCTTCGCCAGTGACGAAGGACACCAGGTCATCTTTGTCGGCATTACTTACCACGCGAGCGACGCCGGGCAGCCCATCAAGCTCCTTCGGCGCGATTTGAGCGTAGCATCCCGTAACCGTGGTCTCCGCTCCCGGATTGGATCGATGGAACTCGCGGACCAGTTTGCGGCTGGTCTTCCCCGCTTCCTGTGTTACGGCGCAGGTGTTCAAGACAAAATGGTCGGCATCTTCCGGGCGCTCGACGACCTCGTGGCCCATGCCCTGAAACTGACGAGCCATGGTGTCGATTTCGCTCTGATTGAGTCGACAGCCCACCATTCGCAGATGCACTTTCATAATTTGGCATCCCCTCCACCGGCAACGCTCGGGCTGAAAACGGTAACATTGTCGAAATCGACGACTACGCCGCCGCCGCCTGTCTGTGTCGCTTGCGCGATCAATCCCAGTTGCCCTTGCAAGGGTCCCGGCGCTTGATACCTTTCTACCATACGTCCGCCGATGCATTCGCCGTTTGCGAAGGTGCTGCTTGCCCCGGGCTCATTGGGAATACAAAGCATCACTTGTTCTCCGTTGACAAAGAACTTTAGTTCCGATCCCTGAGCGATGACACGGATGCTGTTCTGCGCGCCCAAGTCCTGGTAAATGCTTGGAGAAGGGATCCAAGTGCTTAATACTTCTCGAGCGCCGTCGACGATCCGTTCAAGCGCATAATAGCCATCGCTGCTAATGAGAAAAGCATAGTAATTGGGGCCCGCTGCCGGGTCAAGGATTTTTCGCAGGGCGGCGCTCAGCAACGCGGACCATTGACCAATGCCGCAGAAAATCACGGCCGGCAGATCGCAGGCCTCTTCTGATGGGCTTTGCAGGGCGAAAACGATGCCAAAGGCGTTATCGATCGGGCCGGCCACCGCGTTGGCCGCAACACTGATGTCAAATTCAATAAAATGATGACGCGCAACTGACCAACTCGCGGTTTGCGCGCTGGAAAGCGCCAGTCGCAATCGACCGTCTTCGATCGACGCGCTCTGCTGGCCGGCGTAGAGATCCCACTCGTCGAGATAGCCGTCGAAGGTCGCGACATAGAGCAAGTCGCCTGGGTTGCCGACGATCGGGTCCCTGGCTCGGTCAAGATGGGCGTAGAGAAAGTTGCCCGCGACCAGCGCCAGCAACAATGCAATGATAGCTGACCCGGGTCTTGCCAAGCCGTGAAGCCTTCGCAGACGGCTAGTGGATTCCGTCACAAGCACATTACTCATCGTTTGCCTGCCGCGCGATTGTATCACAGTCAACTGTTGGCGTAAACGAAATGTCCCACAAGCCGGGGACGTTCCCCGGCCTGTGACGGCGACTGAAACGCGTCCGATTCGCGGTCTTGAACAAAATCTCTTTGATGCCATTATGGGGAAACAAAATGTAACGGGTATAATGTCGCGTCATATAGCTGCGAACAAAGGCTGCAATAGTGTTGGACGCGCTAAAGCTTTTGACCACGATTGAATTGTCGCACGCCGGTGATTGCGCCTTGTTGGGTGTAGACCACGAAGGCTGCGTCTACGTTGAAGAACTTTATGGCGAGCACGACTGGCTGGCGCAACATAAAATTTCCCTGAGCGAAGGACTGCTTGAGTCAGTCGATGAACAATATGGAACGGTTCCGCCACCCGCGCCCTTGCCATTGCCGGAGCTATGCGGCAGCCCGTCAACAATGAAGGTCTTCGATCATTTGAATTTTTCCGGGGCGCGCTGGCGCGGGCGCATAGTCGACGAGCGGATTCAGGATCTGTTGCGCGATTTGAGCATCGCCGAAAAGATCGCCTTGGTCGACTACCTGGACTGGGACATTGACCCGCTGCGCTTGCTGGGCATTGCCGAGAGCATTGTCCTGTCCTGCTGCCCATATGGTGACGGCGAGTTCTTGCTTTGCCGACGTATTCGCGTCGCCTTTCGCCTCCCGGCGGCGGGGAGAGACGATCACGGTCTTGACTGCGACTACGACTCCATTGCGGTACATCTCTTGCACCGATTGCCGGGGGACGCGCTTGAACTGCCGGACTTGCGGGAGTGTTTGACCTGTTTTGATCTATGCCGTCCGCTTGACTGTATGAGAGTTGACGGTAAGCTCTACCTTGCCGATGGCGGTGAAGGCGAAATCAAATCCGCTCTGCACGTATTTGAAATCGAGACATCTGGCGATAGCACGAAAAATGAAATAAATGCGGTGGAAGCGCTCAACTCGGATTGAGCCGAGATTTATCCCCCCGCTGCCCGGGCGATGACCATTTCCCATACGTTTCTTAGTCTGTAGGGGCGGCTCGCTGAGCCATCCGTTTTCATTGACCAACTATTCGCGGGCGTTTCAGCGAAACGCCACTACATCACCTCCTTTTGGCAGGCAAGAGTTTAAATCTCGGTGCTCTCGGTGTCCTCGGTGGCTAATTGCCAATAATCTAAACTGCACCCGCCGCCATAACATTCCTTGACAAACGCGCGTGACGGCGCTAGAGTATTGACCGTAAGAACTGACGAAACGAAAGCAACAATGGCTGTCAAGATTTCGACCGGAACCACTACCGCTATGTCCATGACTATGATGCCCATCAGGGCGCATGGTGGAGGTTTCGGCTTGCTGTAAGCGATCCAAAGAGAGCAACAGACAGGCGTGTGGACAACCTCCACACGCCTTTTTTGTTGCTCCGGGGATGGAGAGGGGATGAAGATGAGCAGGTTGACCATGAAATTCGGCGGCACATCGGTAGGGTCTTCGGCGGCAATTCGCCAGGTTGTCGATATTGTTAGCGACAACCTGAAAGGCGGCGACGAATTGGCTGTCATTGTCTCGGCGATGTCCGGCGTCACCGATCAATTGCTGGATTCTGCGCGCGCTGCCGCGGCCGGGGATCAAAGTCGATACACCCGCATCAACGCCGATATGCGCGGGAAGCATTTTGCGGTGATCGAGGAATTGATCTCAAACGAGTCGGTGCGCATGGCTGTCGCGGGAGAGCTTGATCAACTGCTCAAGGCGCATCTGGAATTATGCCAGGCGATTCGTATTCTGGGCGAGGCGACTCCCAGAATATGCGACTCAATCGTTTCATTTGGGGAACGACTGAGCAGCCGCCTTATCACTGCCGTCATGCTATCGGAGGGCCTGTCCGTTAAGCAGTTCGATTCCAGCGAGTTTGTCATCACAGACAGCAACTTCCAGGATGCGGATCCGCTCTGGGATGAAACCGCATCGCGCATCAGCGAAGGGCTTTTGCCTGTATTGCAGGACGGCGTCACGCCTCTCATCACCGGGTTTATCGGCGCCACGCCGGACGGCACGCTCACGACCTTGGGGCGCGGCGGCAGTGATTTCTGCGCGGCTATCATTGCCGCCTGTCTGCAAAGTGATGAGCTCATCATCTGGACAGATGTAGACGGCGTGATGACGACCGACCCGCGTTTGGACAGCCGGGCGCGCGTATTGCCTTATGTCTCGTACCAGGAAATCGGAGAACTGGCCTTTTATGGCGCGAAGGTGTTGCATCCCAAGACCGTACAACCCATCGTCAGCCGCAACATTCCCTTGCGCGTGCGTAATACCTTCAACGCCGCGCATGCCGGGACATTGATCGGCGAACGCAGCCAAGCCAGCGAAACTGTCATCAAAGCCATAACCAATATCAATGATGTCAGCATGCTCACCGTCAGCGGCAAAGGCATGCTGGGTGTGCCGGGCATCGCCGGGCGGACATTCCTGGCCACGGCGAGAGCCGGCGCCAACATTCTTATGATCTCCCAGTCGTCGTCAGAACAGAGCTTTTGCTTCACAGTCATTGACCCGGTGGCGGGCGATGTCAAGGCAGCGGTTGAACGCGAGCTCCAACGCGAAATCCAGCACAGCAATATCGACAGCGTCGATATCTTGAGCGATATCGTCATCATAACGGTAGTTGGATCGGGCATGCGCGGCACGCCGGGCGTCGCCGGTCGCGTCTTTTCGCTCTTGGGCGAACACAGGATCAACGTCTTGGCCATCGCCCAAGGTTCCTCGGAATGCAGTATTTCCTTCATCATCAACGAGTCAGACTTGGAACATGCCGTTACCCAGCTGCATTCACTGGCTTTGGAAACGGCCGAAAACGACCTTATCAATGGCAAGGGAAGCCCATATTAGGCCGGTGGAGAAACGCGAAATTGCTAGGAGGCGATCAGCGATTCAAGGATCGCCTGCCAATGCGTGAAGAGAATCAAATGGCCGGCGCGCCCTTCCAGGCGCAATCTGGAATCGGGAATCATTGCTGCCATTCGTTGCCCAACAATGGGCGAGGAGAATCTGTCCGACTCGCCCCACCAGATATCCACTTGGATCCGGATTGACTGCAAATGAAAACTCCAGGCCTTTACCAGGCTGACCATCTCATCGGCGATCGCTTCGCTGCCGTTGCTGCGGATCTCTTCCCACATCTTGCGGCGCAGGGCGAAAAAGTCCAGATTTCCAAAGACCTCCTGGTCAACTCTGGGTAGCGAAGCGGCCAATTCTCGCAAGTATTGAGCGGAATCGCGCTGTGAGTCAAGCAGAAAAAATCCCCGCAGCAACCATCGGAAAAAAGGCTCCATGCCGCCTGCCAACTGGAGCATTTTGGCATAGTAAGGATGAACCGCTTGGAAACCCAATGGATTGTCCATCGGTGGCAGGCTGCTCACGACAGCGCAACTTCGGACGATTTCGGGAAAGCGATAAGCGCAAGCCAGGGCATAGGGACCGCCCGCCGAATATCCGAGCACCGAGAATCGTTCCAATCGCAGCGCCTTGGAAAGCAACATGACATCGTCGACGACGTCCATCATGCCCCGGCCGGGTTTGCGTGTTGACATGCCGTAGCCGGGGCGGTCTACGCCGATCAAGCGAATGCCAAGCCGCATCAGGATCGAATCGTCCGGGTGGCGCAGGCTTCGGTTGCCCCAAAGATCGTGAAACAAAACGACTGGCCTGCCTGACGGATCGCCAAATTCGGCGAACCCCAGCCGGCGGCCGTCCTTGAGCTGTGCCTGTCGCGCCGTCGCGACTTGTGCCAACTTTGGCATGGGTTAGGGCCCCTGAGTACTTTCAAGTAAGTGATGAGAACAACTGCCGTCTAAATGCGAATTCCAAAATAATACCAAGTTTGTACGGGCCAGCCGGTGGAACCTGTTGAAATACACCCCTCATCCCCCGGCCCCTTCTCCCACAAGGGGAGAAGGGGAGTCTTGTGACCCGTATTGAGCCCTTTAAGCCCCTCTCCCTTTATGGGAGAGGAGTTTGGGGTGAGGGTCTAGGCAGTTCTTCAACAGAGTCCGGTGGCTCGCCCACTCTTGCTGCAGATTTCCGATCAGCTTGCGCATGACTTACTTGGAACTGCTTGTGTGGATAAAGTATATTCCCGGAACTTGCGACGGGACGTATTCTAGCAGCCTTTCATTAGCTATCCCACTTGATTCTCGACGACCCCCGCGAGCCCTTGTTCAACGTTTGTAAACCGCGAGAATCGCCGGAACCGCGTCGAACGACGGCTGAAAATAGTCGATGTCGCGTACTGCCATCAAAGTCGAACCGCCGCCATCCAGGTTGAATGCGGTTACGATTTCCAGGTCGCTCTCCGCGAGGAACGCGCTCAGATCGCCGAGCGTCGGTCCCAGAAGGGGCGCGGAAATGATCAGAATGTTCCCGGCCTCGTCTTCGGCGATGGCTGTGCGCCGCGCGCGCTCTTGCTTTGCTTGACCAAAATAAGCCTGTTCGCCCTTCTCCACAAGCAGCGGGAATCCCTGAATTGCTTGTTCTGCGGATTCCAGATTGCGCTGCGACATGCTGGTATTTGCGCGGACAGCTGCTTGGCCCTTATTGACGATAAAGCTCCCGCCGCGCTCGAGATATGGAGAGCCCTGCGCCTCGCCATCACTGGTAACGAGCCCCAAGGCCCTGTATGAGGGGTCGAAGAAATTGGCGTTCACGATTGCGGCGGCCTCGGGCTCGCGGGCGCGCCATTGAGCCAGGCTGTACGGCTTGGCGGGACTGTATCTGGCGCGGAAGGCATAGTTCCCGGGGTCGATGCGCAATATCTTTAACGGACTCAGTTGGTCCTTATCTTGAGTGATTTCGCGCCATTCCAGCCCTGGAGCGATAACGGTCCATCCGGACCTTGGAACAGCCGCGCCTGGCGCTTCGGCTATCGCGCCCGGCAGCGCTCTCAACTGCATGTTGCAGGCCGATAGCGTCAGCAGCAGCGTCAATAACGAATGCCTAAAGCAAACCCGGCTTGCTTTGCCCGCCATGCGCTGACCGTTTCGCTGCGCGAAATTTGCCTAAGCCAACTGATCGGCGATGCCGCGGATCCGCTCAACTGCCTCTGTGAGCAGGTTAAGATCTTCCGCGAAAGAGAAACGAATATGAGCGTCTTTGCTGATCCCGAAGGCGCTGCCAGGCACGCCTACCACCACGGCTTTATCGAGGATTAAGGACGCTACTTCCTCGCTGCTCTTGCTGGTATTGTCAACTTTGGGGAAGGCATAAAATGCCCCTTCAATGTCCGGGCAAGACATGTTTTCGATATTATTGAAGGAATTCACCATGAAGTCACGACGTTCCTGATAAGATTGCCGCATCATCTCGACGCATTCCTGGGGACCGTTCAGCGCGGCTACAGCCGCGTGCTGGGTAAACGTAGCCGCCGAAGTCGCAGTCTGGGAATTGAACTTGCCTGCGGCGCCGATAAGCGCGGTTGGACCCGCCAGCCAGCCCAGCCGCCATCCGGTCATCGCATAGGCTTTTGACATGCCGTTGATAACTACGACGCGATCGCTGATATCAGGAAGGGACGCCAGTGAAACAGCCGGACGGCCGTCGAAATTGAGCTTTTCATAGATTTCGTCCGAAATGACGTAAAGATCGGCTTCCGTCGCCAGCGTAGCGATGCCTTCAATCTCGTCCGACGACAGCATATGCCCGGTTGGATTGCAAGGAGAGTTGATGATGATCGCTTTGGTTTTGGCTGTGACGAACCCGCGCAAGTCCTCCAGGCGCAAACGATAGCCATCGTCGCTGCTCGTCGCTACTGTCACCGGCACGCCACCGACCATGGTGACGATCGACGGATAGCTGACCCAGTAGGGCGCCGGGATCAAGACCTCGTCGCCTGGATCCAACATGGCCTTTAATGCCAGAAACAGCGCCAGCTTGCCGCCCGGCGTGACGATGATGTCACTCATCGGATCAACGCTAACATTGTTGTCGCGCTCCATTTTTGCGGCTATCGCCTCCAAGAGCGGTCCTATGCCTTTTGATGGTGCGGCGTAGCGGGTTTCGCCATCGCGGATCGCCTTCATGCCCGCTTCGACAATATGAGCCGGCGTATCAAAATCCGGTTCGCCGCCCGCCAATCCAATGACAGAGTGGCCCTCGGCCGCCAACTGCTTGGCTTTATCATTCATGGCGATCGTCGGCGATTTGGCGATACGTCCTGCAAGCTTGGTAATGCTCGGCATATTTAGTCCTCTTCGCGTTTCACTTGTCTTTGCAATCCGCTGTGCAGTGTATCGGTTTTGCAATCCCGATAAAAGGGTGGGCAGAGCAATCGCATCAGATTTTTCTTATACCGCCGAGGACGCCGAAGGTCGCCCGAAAATCACCATAAGAAATACAGATTTTGGTGCTGATGAGCTTGATGAAAAGCTGCGCGCCCTTATGGACAAAAGGGCGGCTAAGCGCTATCGCCCGTCAGCGAGCCGGAAAGCGTATATTGCATCATCATTCGCGCATCCCTATAATGCCTTGGGACAATCGCGGTTGTCATATCTGATAGCGGTATATCGTAGAGAGGACGCTTAATGTCAAGAAGACTGATCTTCATAGCTCCGTTGCTTGTATTGTCGCTGTTCATGGCGTCGATGCCGGCGGCATTCGCCCAAGACAACGTGGATGTTTTTGGACGAGAATTGCCGGCGGACGCAGCGCCATACGACATGCAAGTCTATCGCAACCTGTGCGACTCGGCGCGCCAAGAAACCTCTTTGTCGTCTATCGTCACGGTTTATTCGCGCATTTGCAGCACAGGCGCCTTCGACAAATTTTCGGATTCATTGGTAGTACTCAACAACAATATGGAGATCATCCCCTCGGCGGCCACAAGCTGGTCCGTTTCCGAGGATGGTCTCACCTGGACCTTCAACTTGCGGGGCGACCAGATCTGGAGCGACGGCACCCCCGTCACCGCCCATGATTGGGTGGAAAGCTGGCGCTTCATGGCTGATCCCGATCACGCTTACGACTTCGTTTGGCTATGGCTGGGTATCATTGACGGATGGGACGAAGCTGTCGCCGGCGAGATCCCGCCGGCTGAGATCGGCCTGGAAGCTGTCGATGACAATACGCTCGCGGTAACCACGCAAGTGCCGTTCCCGCCCTTGCCGGCGACCTTCTTCTTCTGGCCGCCCATGCAAGCCAAGGCGCTGACGGAGATCGGTCCCGAGTACATTCTGGATCCAGAGACGCACGTATCCGCCGGTCCCTTCATCCTGCGTGAGTTTGTGCCCGGCAGCCACGCCGTCTTGGAAGCGAATCCGGATTATGTCGGTCCGCGCATGCCCTGGCTCCGCCGCATGGAATTCGTCTATGGCGATATGCTGAACAGCAGCTTCCTGGCTTTCCAAGACCACGAAATTGACCAGGTGCACCAATCCTTGCTCAGCCCGGCTGATTTTGACGTGATCTTCGCTGATGAGGTCATGTCGCAGAATTATCGCCAACACGCCGGCGACTTCCGCACCGATTATCTCTTGATGGACACCTTCACCGAACCCTTCAGCGATGTCAACGTTCGCCTGGCGTTTGCCAAGGCGCTTGACCGCGAGTCGATCGTCGAGAACGTGGTCGGCACGACAGTCGGCATCCCGGCTTATTCCTTCCTGGCGCCTGGCTTCCCGGCATCAAATAGCGCCGGCTTGCAGGACATCCAGGACTATGACTGCGAAGCGGCGCAAGCGCTGCTGGCGGATGCAGGTTATGCTGGCGGCGAGGGTTTCCCGGCGACGGAATTGGCGCTGCGAGGCGAATCGTCTTTCATTCAGGACTGGTTCATCGCTGCGGCCGCGTCCATCAGCCAATGCCTCAATGTCGAAATTACCGTCAACAATCTGGAATTCCAGGACTACATGACGCGCCTGCTCGAACGCCCGACCACGCTGCAATTCGGCGGCGTCTCCTATGGCATGGACTACTTGGATCCCGCCAATATGATGGGTGTCTGGGTCTCCACGGGTCGTCACTCCTGGCGCAACGAGGCCTTCGACAACCTGGTTCGCGAGGCGAATTCCTTCACGGGCGACCCTGCCGAGCGTATCGCCATGTACCAAGAAGCCGAACGCATCATGGTGGAAGACGTCGGCGGTATCTTCCTGGTACACCGGATTCAAGGTGATCTGTGGCAGCCTTACATGAATGCCACCGGCAACTGCTGGGAGCCGGATCGACAGGGCTTGGCTACGACCCACTGGGGCAACGAGCATTGCTGGGGCCAGTATTACATCACCGAAGATGTCATGAACTACGATACGCACCGCAATGACTAAGCGTTGATCGCTTGCGGATAAACCCGAGGGCGGGTCAAGTGCCCGCCCTTCGTTTTTCCCCGCTCGGATAGCGCCAATCCCACGATCCAGCGCAGCATTCTCATTGACTAGGGCGAGTCCGCTTCATGATCGGTTACATCTTGCGTCGGCTCTTATCGCTGGCTTTCGTCCTTTTTGTCGTTTCAGTAATTGTCTTTGTTTTGATGAATCTTGTTCCCGGCGGTCCATTCACGCTGGCGGAACGCGGATACTCCGGCGCGGCATTGGAAAACCTGGAGCGCAAATATGGTCTCGACAAGCCGGTACACCTTCGCTACCTCAACTATCTGACCAGCGCCCTGCAACTGGATTTTGGCAATTCATTCTCCGTCGCCGGCAATCCGCCCGTGACCGAGCTAATCGCGCGTATTTGGCCCGTCACCTTTCAACTGGGGCTTTACACGATTCTTCTGTCTTTTGGCCTGGGCATATTCCTCGGCATCGTGGCGGCCTATTATCACAACGGCATCATTGACAATCTGGTGACATTTATCGCGACAGCGGGCATTGCGGTGCCGAATTTCATCATCGCCACCTGGTTCCTGCTGATCTTCGGGTTCCAAAATGGCTGGGGCGCCGAGAGCAAGTGGATCGTCGGGCCGCTCACCGCCGACGGCGCGGCCATCCTCTCCTGGGACTATATTCTGCCGGTCGTGACATACGCGCTCGCGCCGCTGGCGCTGGTTTCGCGCTATACGCGCTCCAGCTTCACAGATGTGCTGAAGGCGGACTTTGTCCGCACAGCCCGCTCGAAGGGCTTGTCGGAGCGCAAGATCTTGCTGCGCCATGTCCTGCGCAATGCGCTCATCCCCATGATCACGGTGCTCTTGCCGCAAATACCCAACCTGTTGACCGGCTCGCTTTTCATTGAGGTGGTTTATGGCGTTCCGGGCTTGGGAAAGTTTTTTGTGACGAGCATATTCAATCGCGATTATCCTATGATTATGGGACTTGTTCTCTTGATCGCCTTGCTCTGGGGACTCACTTACCTTGTCACGGATGTCTTGTACACGGTGATAGACCCCCGCATCCGGCTGGGCGAGCGACAGGGAGCCTAGGTCTGATGCGCCGGCAGCGACAAGCCGATTCCTCTCGTCCGGCGCTTGACTTGCGGGAAGGGCTGGAGCAGCGCTCGCTCTTTCGCGACGCCTTTCGCCGTTTTCTTCAGAACAGACTGGCAATGATAGGTCTGGTTCTGCTCGTCCTTTTGTTGCTGGTGGCCTTGCTGGCGGATATTATCGCGCCCTACGGGCTGAACGAAGTTGACTTTTCGATAGTACGGCTCGGACCCTTTCAAGATCCTAATCATTTTCTTGGCGGAGACGGCGTCGGGCGCGACTTCATGACGCGGCTCATTTACGGCGCGCGCACGTCGCTATTTGTCGGTCTATTGGCGCCGCTCATCTCTTTTGGATTTGCCGTGCCGCTGGGCGCAATCGCCGGGTACCGCGGCGGTCACTGGGATTTCGCTATCCTGCGCGTCATCGAGGTCGCAACGGCGGTCCCCCCCTTGCTCTTCGCCATGTTCTTGATCAGCATTACCGGCGCCGGATTAGGCAATGTCATCTTCGTGCTCGCAATCACTTCCTGGATCGAACCGGCGCGTATCGCGCGGGCGCAATTCCTCAAGTATCGCGAGACCGAATTTGTCTTGGCAGCCCGGGCTGTGGGCGCGTCGGAGCTACAGATCATCGCCCGGCATATCTTGCGAAACTCGCTGACGCCGCTTCTGGTCTCATTTACCTTTGCAGTGCCGCTGGCGATATTCGCCGAAGCCGGATTGAGCTTTTTGGGTATTGGCATTACGGAACCGACCGCAAGTTGGGGTAAAATGGTTGGCGGAAGTGTGAAGTCGTCCACAGTTGTTGTCGACTATCACCTGGCCCTTTTCCCGACCCTGCTGGTGGCCTTGACGATGTTGAGCTTTTCCTTCGTGGGGGACGGCTTGCAAGAAGCCTTGGACCCGTCACGCGGCGACTAGACGGAGGTTTGAATGACCGCGCTGTCTCGTTTTTGCCTGCTCTGGTGGCTGACAATAGTTTTGATCCTGTCGGTCTCCTGTGGCGCTGGCGGCGTCCAACCAACAGCGAAACCCACGGATTCACCGCCGACTCATACGCCTTTCCCGACCTTCGCATTTGTTGAGCCTACCAAGGCGCCTGTATTTGAACGAACCAGCGACGGGTCTGGCGAGTCGGAGGCATCGGCTGATGATGCTGCTGAAGCCGCGATCACATTGGATCCGAAAAAGGTCGAACGAGGCCTGGGGCGTTACCAGGCGCTGGCATGCGGGTCTTGTCATGGGGCCGAAGGCCAAGGCACGGACAAGGCGGGCGGCATACAGGATTTCGCGATGTCGGAAGACGACTTTATTACCTTCGTCCGCACTGGCGGCGAATTGGGAACCGACCATCAGTACTCCACCGACCGTTTGAGCAATAGCGGTTCGCGCAATCTCTATCAATACCTGGTCTCTTTGGCGGGGACCAGCTGATTCCAGCGGATGCATAGGCGATGACTTTTTCCGATTTGGCGGCCCTTCGCGGCGAGCCGAGTTATGTTTGGCGCGCCGGCCAGGAACGGCGCCTGCAGATGATCGCCGCATGGACACGCCTGGAAGGGGCGCGGGTACTGGTTGCGGGCTCTGGCGTCGGCATGTACGCCCACCGGATCAAGCGCCGCTATTCCGCTTCGGTTGATGCCTTTGACATTGAGTACGACCGGGTACGCGCAACCGGGCAAGCGATCCCGCATTCAGTTGTCGCTGCCGGGGAAAACATCCCTTTTCGCGACAATGTCTATGACATTGTGCTTTCTCACGAAGTCATCGAACATGTTGATGACGACAGACGCTCGGCGCAAGAATTGGTTCGCGTCCTCAAGCCGGGCGGCCGAATCGTCATGTTTTGCCCCAATCGCTGGTATCCCTGCGAAACTCATGGCCACTATTGGCGGGGAGACTATCATTTCGGTAACACGCCGCTGATCAATTATTTGCCGGACCGATGGCGTAACCGGCTGGCGCCGCACGTGCGCGCCTACTCAGCCGCCGGCATTCGGGGGCTCTTCGACAGTTCTCCCGTCGAGCTGCTGCATCATTCTCGCGTTTATGGCGGATACGACAATATCATCGCGCGCTTGGGGGTGCCGGCCCGGATCATGCGCGACTTGCTTCACAGATGCGAGGGCACGCCCTTGGATACCTGGGCATTGTCGCATTTCCTGGTCATCCAAAAGCTCTGATTAGTCCCGTCTGCTAAAGGGCAAGAGTCTGCGCAACCAGCGGCGGATGATATTGCCGCGCGTGCGATTCCAGGCTCTCTCCGCGCGGGCGGCGAATCGCTTGTTATCTCCCGTGCCTTGGCTGGTATCGCCATACCGTTCCCGCGTGTACAAATCGCTGATGGTGCGGATAGGCTCTCGGGCGGCGGGAATCCTCTGCTGCAATTCGCGGCGCTTTTCCAGTGTCGTCTTATTGCTGCCGATATCGATGCCGATCAACTGAATATACCGCTCCAGACGAGCATAAGCCCTGGATATGGGGCTGAGGCCACCCATCCCACGCCATTCCCACCACCAGAACAGCAGCAACAAGATGATAGCCAGGATGAGCAGCGAGACGAGTATCACCAGGGCCACCAGCAACAGCGGCTCCAAAAATGCAAATGGCGGCGGCGGAGCGTCCGGGATGATCGGCGGTTCTATCGTCGGAACCAAAAAAGGTGTGGGACTGGGATTATTCGGACGAGGCGTCGGCGTTGGTGTTGGCGTCGGTTGAGCCGCGATTTGCTCGACGCCTTCTTCCGTGGGCGCGGGCGTAGGGCTCGGCGTAGGCGTCGGCGTCGGACTGAGCGTCGGCTGCGGATCAGCGGACTCGTCTTGTGGCTGCGCCAGGTCGTCTCCCTCCCGATTGTAGGGCGCTTCGGCAGCCGTCGGCTCGAACTCGATCCAGCCATAGCCCGGAAAATAGACCTCGACCCAGGTATGCGCCTCGCGCTCGCGTACCACATAACGCTGGATGTTGACATCATATTGACCTTGAGAAAAACCGGCGGCCAGACGCGCCGGTATGCCCAGGTGGCGCAACATAACGATCATGGAAGTGGCATAATACGTGCAGTAACCTTCTTTAGCGTCAAATAGCACCCACTCCACGGAGTCCACGTTGGGCGGCGGCGCGGAAATGGATTCATTGTAGGCGATGTTGTCGCGCAGCCAGGTTTCGATCGCCTTTGCCTTGTCGTAGGGATTGTCCGCTCCGGCGTCTTCGACGATCTGCCGCGACAGATTGAGGATGCGCGCATTGGGTTGCCCGACATACAGGTTTGCTCCGCTGACCCAATTGGGATAGTTTGCGCCGGCCCCGCGTAATTCATGCGCCGTCGCGACGCTCAGCAAGCTGGTTGCGGTATAGGATGCCCCCCGTTTCATGACCCGCAAAGGTCGTACAACCGATACGTTCATTGAGCTGTTCTCGGGTTTGTCGGTATAGATCAGGTCAATGCGCCCGGTGCCGTCGATGCTGGAGGGCTGTGGCGCGGCATAATAAATCCGCGCGTTGGCATTGACGATGGTGAAGTGTTGAGAGACCGCCTGACGGCGAAACCCGATCACTTCATTGTTCATATTCAGTTCCAGCGGAGATGATCTGTCTGTGATGCGCAGGTCTGCGGAAGGAGACCATTGCCCGTCAATATAGCGTTCGAATACGCGCGAGCGCCAGTAATACCGAAAATTCGAATGCGGCGCGTCCACCAGCAAAACGACATCGTCGCCCAGGCTGACGGCGCCGCCCAGGTTGAGCAAATCTGCCCCGTAGTAGTCGGTTGTTGCGGGCCCTTCGCCTTCGATTGGCGCGAAGAGGCGGCTCCACAACTCGGACATCTGTTGAATGGGGTCCGAGGCCAGAAACTCTTGAAAAGCATTAAGGCGCTCTTGCAAGCCATGTGTCGGCACGCCCCAGGCGAAGACAAGACCGAGCAGCGACAAGGCAATGCCGATCGCGGCGAATTGCCGGCGCACAATCGCTGGCACTCGGATGCCGCTAAGCGACCATTCCCACTCGCGGTTCTCGAGGTTGGAGCGCACAATCAGCGAAAGCGACATCAAGAGGAAGACGACAAGCTGCCTGTCCAGCGGCTCCCGTCCGCTATAGATGACCATGTTCGCCAGAAGCACCAGTCCCGGCGGCAAAATGACGCGCCATACGCGATCAATCCGGTAGATGTGCCAGGTGGCGTTGTAGGCCAGGAACCAGAATAACAGCGATACCAGCATGGTGAGGACAAGCTCGTCAGGGTTGTTGCCGTCGCTTATGGCATCCAGCGCCCATTGCCCGGCGCTGCCAGCTGCCGCTGCGATGCCTTCCAGGAAGGGCATTTCCAGCGACAAGGCGGAGACGCAAAGAATACTGCCTATCGCATAAAGAAAGCTGATGATGACCGCGGGCAGTTCTCCAAAGCGACTGCCCGCCAGCAAGATGCCAATGACGACGCCAACGAAGAGCACGGGCGCCACGATGTTCAGGTCGATCTGCCAGCCAGCAATCTCGAGCGTAAGCAGAGGCATGAGCAAGACCAGGCAACATGCGATCAATCTGGCAATGTCCCCGAGGGAGACTGGGCTGCGCCAGCGGTTGAATTTGCGCCGGCGCCCGATAGTGGACTTTGCGCTCATTTTGGCGTAGGAATTCAAATGCAAGTGGATTTAGCTTATGTTATTTTGCGGGGACTGTAAAGCAGTTTTGGGGCGAAGAGTGTATTTCAGATTATTGACACATCAAGCTCTCTCCCTCAAATAGCGATAACTCTGTACGGGCGAGCGACAGCGACTGTCGGCTGGCCATAAGCAAAATACTTGGTCATACCCTCAATCGCCTCGGCCTTCCACTTGTAGAGCAGGCTATCCTTAATCTTGTACTCGCGGCTGGCTTGGGCCACAGATTTGCTGCCGCTGATGATCTCCAGCACGATCCTGACCTTGGTTTCCGGGCTGTGCTTGCGCTGTCTCGCCATGCCTCTGACTCCCTTCCTGTCACACTAGTATACTCTCTCAACTAGGTGTCCAGTTTTTCGAGACCACTACAGGTTGGCCTTGAGATATGCGCGATATTCAAACCTGTCATGTCCTCAGATCTAGGGAGCGGGTACCCCCCGTAAACATACTGTTTCTATACTGTTGCGCAAAAGCCCCGGAAAACACTGCCAGGCGCCGATCAAGCCGCTGCCGCGACAAATTCGATTGAAATACAAATGAACCATTTTCAGTGTCAACACAAAGGAAAGGACTCTATTTCGCAAGCAAGTTCTTGAAGCGCTACAATCGGGTGCGGCAGCCGGAAAACAGGAACGAGGACATGAGGCTTGAACCTATGGACAGGCTTGATAAAGAAAGCAGGACCCATGCATTGCTCGCCATGGTCAAGATTCGCCTGGCTGAAGAAGAGATTCAAAATCTCTTCATGGCGAATCTGGTGCGAGGAACGACGCATTTGGCGATTGGCCAGGAAGCGTGTTCGGCCGGCGTAGCGCTTGCTCTATCCAAAGGCGATACCGTGACCTGTTCCTATCGCGGGCATGGTCACGCGCTGGCCCTGGGCATGTCGCTTCGCTCGCTCATGGCGGAAATGATGGGCAAAGAGAGCGGCGCTTGCAAAGGGCGCGGCGGCAGCATGCATATGACGGACAAGTCGATCGGGTTGCTAGGCGCCAACGCGATCGTGGGCGCGCAGTTGCCCATCGCCTTGGGCGCCGCGCTCACGGCTCAAGTCAGGCGTACAGGCGCGATTGCGGCGACTTTCTTCGGCGATGGCGCGGCGAACATCGGGCTTTGTCACGAGTCGATGAATATGGCATCGGTATGGAAACTGCCGGTGATTTTCATCTGCGAGAATAATCTTTACGGCGAATACAGCCACATTCGGGAAACGACGCCGATTGATGACATTGCCGATCGGGCCGGGGCTTATGCTATGCCCGGCGTCATCGTCGACGGCCAGGATGTCGAAGCCGTACACGCGGCGACCGTGTCCGCCGCCGAGCGCGCCCGCAATGGCCAAGGACCTTCCCTGCTCGAATTGAAAACCTATCGTTATGGGGGGCATTCGCGATCCGACACCGCTCCCTATCGCAAGCCGGGCGAATTGGCGCAATGGCAAGAGCGCGACCCGATTGACATTCTGGCGGCGCGGATGTACAGCGATGGCGAGCTCGATCCAGAGGAATTCCTTGAAATCAAGGAGGCCATAGCGGGAGAAGTCTTTGACGCGGTCGAATGGGCCAAGGCCGAGCCCTTCCCGTCGCCCCAGTCGCTTGAGGACTACGTCTACGCTGCCAGCTAAGGAGGCGCCTATGCCTACCATGACCTATCGCCAAGCCGTTACCGAGGCCATCGCAGCGGAAATGCGGCGGGACGATGCAGTCGTTTTCTTCGGCGAAGATGTTGCCAAGGCCGGCGGCGTATTCAAAGTGACCCCCGGCATCTATGAGGAATTCGGTCCGGTTCGCGTCCGGGATACGCCCATATCCGAACAGGCGATCGTCGGCACGGCTCTGGGAGCCGCGATAACGGGCTTGCGCCCCGTGGCCGAGTTGATGTTCGCCGATTTTATCCCGGTGGCAATGGACCAGATCGTAAATCAAGTCGCCAAGTACCGCTTCATGAGCGGCGGGCAGTTCACCGTGCCCTTGACCATCCGCGCGTCTCAAGGCGCTGGCGGCGGGTTCGGCACGCAGCATTCTCAATGCGCGGAATCCTGGCTGATGAACTTCCCCGGTTTGAAGGTGGTCGCCCCCTCCAGTCCGGCTGACATGTACGGGCTGCTGCGCGCGGCCATCCGCGATGACGATCCCGTAATCGTGCTGGAGCACAAATCGCTGTACAACCTGGTCGGCGAGGTCGATTTGGAGGCCGCGCCCGAGGAATTGGGCCAAGCCGCGGTCGCCCGCGCCGGCGAGGACATCACCCTGGTGGCGACTCAACAGATGTTGCAGCGCGCGCTGGCAACAGCGGAGAAATTGGCGGACGAGGGAATCAAGCCGGAGGTTATCGACTTGCGCAGCCTGGCGCCGCTGGACGGCGCGACCATCCTGCGATCCGTGCGAAAAACCAGCAGACTGATCATCGTGGAAGAAGCGCCGCGGCTGGGTGGCTGGGGCGCAAATGTCGCCGCGCTCGTGGCCGATGAAGGACTCTTTTATTTGGACGCGCCGATCAAGCGCGTCAATATGGAAAATGCCTTGATCGCTTATAGCCCGGCATTGGAAGACGAGATCATCCCGAATGCGCAAAGGATTGAAGGGGCAGTTCGACAGTTGCTGTCATAAGACGTTCATAGTCCGCCGGGCATTGTCGTCGTCGATCAGAGACCTATTGTCAAACCACCGTCGGCTACAACCGTGGCGCCGGTCATGAAGGAAGCGGCGTCGCTGACCAGAAACAGCGCGACTTCCGCCATTTCTTCCGGTTGCCCTACCCGGCCCAGGGCGTGCAGTTTTCCCCAATCCTCTATGGCGCCCAAGGGATCGTCCGGGCTATATGTGTCCGCGGCGAAACGCAGCAGCGGCGTATTAATCGAACCGGGACAAAGGCTGTTGACACGGATGCCGTCCCCGGCGTGGTCCAAGGCCATTGTTCTGGTCATGGCGATCAGCGCGCCCTTGGAGGCGGCGTAGGCGGCCACGTTTGGCTGGCTTTGCAGTCCCTGCACCGAAGCCACATTGACAATAGCCCCGCCACCGCGTTTGACCATCTCGGGAATACAATACTTGGCAGCCAGATAGACGCCCTTCAAGTTGACCGCGAGCGTGCGATCCCAGGTATCTTCATCGGTATCAACAACCGTGCCGTAAGTCTGGATGCCGGCGCTGGCAACCAGATAATCGACGCCTCCGAAATGGTCAACCGCGTCGCTGGCGATGCGTCCGGCATCTTCGCCGCGGGACACATCGGCAAGCACTTCCAGGCCGGATCCGCCCGCGGTCTCAATTGCTCGCGCGGTCTCCTTCATCGCTTCGGCATTGACATCCGCGAGCACAACACCTGCGCCCTCCCGCGCAAATGCCAGCGCGGTCGCCCTGCCGATGCCGGTCGCCGCGCCTGTGACTACTGCAACTTTGCCTTCAAATCTCATGTTCGTCTCCCGTCCGCCGTCCTGGCAGTTGGCCGCAGATGGGGGTATTCTACCGCATAATGGGCGGTCGCAAAGCGGCTGCCCCTATCCCTTCCGCAATGACCGGAGGTCTACTAAAGTAGCAGGCGCTGAGTGAAAGCGACAGCACAACTTATGGCCAAAGTCGAACTGAACAGCCGCAACGTCTTCAACATTAGCAAGCCGGCGGGATACCGCTGTCAGGTCTTTCACTATCACCGCAAGCTGTCCCGCTTGTATCTCAGCGTGTACAAGGGTCAGCGCAATCAGCCCGCCATCTACATACTGTTTTCGGATGTCGCCTATATTGAAGCGCCAATGAGTTGGCTGGGCGCGGACTTCAGCATCGCCTCCAAGCAAGAATGCATTGACCTTATGATTGATGTCGGATTGATAGGTCCCGCCATTCGCCAGTTCCCCGACGCCTATGCCTCCATCACCGACTATGCCCGGCTATACACGGTCAATTCGCCGAACAGCGTCATACGCATCATCGCCAGCAGTGGAACGCTGTTGCGATCAATCCCGTCAGAGATTCTATGAAGCTGCGCAACGCGCTTTGCCCGCGTGTAAAATTGCTTATCGAGGGGCTCTATGATAGAATGCGGCAGTTCCGCCAAGCAGCAAGCGTGATCCAGCCGTCAGAATTCCTTTGAAAAGCATATGAGACATCCTCCGTCCAAAGCGCCCGATCCCTATGCCGCGAAGCCATCGTTTAGCGTGGTCATTCCTTGCTATAACGAAGTCAACACCGTGAGTGACATCGTCAAACGCGTCCTAGACGTGGATATTGTGGACGAGGTCATTATCGTCGATGACGGATCTACCGACGGCACGCGCGATGTCCTGGCCGCAATTGAAGCCGAAGGTCACAGAAAAGTTAAGATCTTTTATCATGAACGCAATCAGGGCAAGGGAGCGGCGCTCGTCACCGGTTTCAAGAAAACCAGTTGCGAGGTCATCATTATTCAAGACGCCGACTTCGAGTATGACCCCCGCGAGTACCCGCTTTTGCTGAAACCGATACAAGAGGGAGTCGCGACAGTTGTATATGGCTCGCGCTTCCTGGGCGGCACCCGCAAAGCCATGAACTTCTGGAACATGGTCGCCAACAAGGGTTTGACGCTGATTACCAATATCCTCTTCAATGCCATCCTCAGCGACATGGAAACTTGCTACAAGTGCTTCCGGCGCGAGGTGGTGGAAAGCATGCAGATCCATGCGCGCGGCTTCGACTTTGAACCGGAGTTCACCGCCAAGGTCTTGCGGCAAGGCATCCGCATCGTCGAGGTCCCAATTTCCTATTACGGACGAGAATACGACGAAGGCAAGAAGATCAAATGGACTGACGCGCCAATCGCCGCCTGGACCCTGCTCAAATACCGTATTTTCCGCTGAGCTCCCCGCTGTCCAGATGTCCCCCCGCCGGCGACGAGCGTTCGGGGGCGCTAATCGACCAAGTCTCGTCGTTTTGAGACAGAATCGCTAAATCGATTTCACTACGTCTTGGTCTTGTTGCCAAATGACATTGCAGGGTGTATATTGCCGTTTGGGGGCGACAAGCGTCTCGCGCGAGTCCGACGTCGTGCCCGTCAATCTCGAATTGCGAACGGGTTTTTTCTGTGATCTGTCCGTTCGCAGGTCGCGATTCACTTATCAAATGTCACAGTGGGAGCAGCGTTTCGCAATGGAAGAACGTATTACAGGCACCGTAAAGTGGTTCAGTTCTGAAAAAGGATATGGTTTTATCGCGCAAGAAGGAGGGCCAGACGTCTTTGTACACTTTTCCGCGATAGCCGGCGAAGGATATCGCAATCTTGAAGAGGGCGAAACAGTGGAGTTCACTGTTACCGAGGGCCCGAAAGGAAAACAGGCCAGCAACGTGGTGCGTATATAGCCGCGGACTGATCCAACAAATCAGACGGATGCGTCCCGCCTTTACCGTGCGGGACGCCGAATTATCGGGCTTACCAGGCTTGTCCGCTACTGATTAAAATGCGCCAAATTCGGGTCTGTCGGCACTGGGCGACTCACAAAGTCGCCCCTGTTTACGTAAAGCGCGTCGCTCATGCAACGAGAACGCTTACGATTTTGCGTGAGCGCGACATTCCTGTGACCTTTTCGCCGGTTACGCGCCGAGCGGCTACAACCGACTTTCAGGTCTGAAATCAGTTCTATTGTCGCCAGTTTTGCGTGGGAGACGCTCCGCTTGCCTCTTGATGGGCCGCGTAGGGCGCCTGGACACAGCCCGCCGACACTGGCGGTCGGGTATGGCGGTGAAAATACTGAATTTGCCACAATACCGGACAAAGCTTACATGGGACCGCGGCGATCGAGGCCGGGGTAGAGTGTTGAGATTGTAGCGTCGAAGGCGCGTTGAGTTAGATCGGCGCGCAGGTCAGCGGCGCTCGCCTGGTCCCAGAGATTGTTGAATTCCCCTGGATCTTCGGCCAAATCATAGAGTTCGCCGACGCCAAGACTGTGATAGAGCACGATCTTATAGGCGCCATCGCAATACATCGTCGCTCGCGAATGATCGGGCAAATCCAGCGCGTCAATGTATTCGCAGCGGACATATTCGCGGCGCCGCGGCCTCCCTTCGCCAGTCAATATCGACATGAGCGAATGCCCAACCAAATAGCCGGGCGCGGATACGCCGACAATATCAAGCAGGGTAGGCACGATATCGGTCAGTTCGACCAAAGCGTCGCTGCGAAGGTCGGTCAAGAAGCGTCCCGGCCATGACCAGATCAGCGGCACCCTAACCAAACCTTCATAAAAACGGCAGCCTTTCAAAATTAGACCGTGATCGCCCAGCGTTTCACCGTGATCGCTCGTGAAGACAATGACGGTGTCTCGGCGCAGATCCATGGCGTCCAGCGCCCCCAGAATGCGCCCCATCTGATCATCTATCAACTTGATCATGGCGTAGTAGGCGGCGATTAGCGTGGCAGCGTCACGCGCTCCCGGGGAGTCCGCTTCCGCCAGGCCGGGCGTCGGCGACTGGGGCAAGATGGGACTCTTGATATCGAGATCGTCAGGATGCCTTGCGGCCGATTGAAAGTCGATTCGCTCAAGTTTCTGCTGCTGTTCCAGGTCGCTTTCCCGGAACAGCGGCGGTTTAACCTGCGCGGGGTCGAAGAGATCACGATAAGCCCGCGGCGGATTGAATGGCGGATGCGGATCATATATGTTGACGCTGGCAAACCAGTTTCGGTCGCGATTCTCTTCGATGAATTCGATCGTCTTCTCGGCGCACCAAGTCGTTTGATGGAGGTCCGCCGGAACGCCGGCGGGGTCTCTGGTCAGCTCTCCCAAATCGAAGCCTTTGGAACGGACCCACTCGGCGTAGTCATGCCCATTTTCCCAATCATCGCGCGGGGCGTGGCTGTACTGCCAGAATGTATAGCCGTCATCGGCGCGTTCTTCAATACGCCCGTAGGCGCTGGTCAGGTGGAGCTTGCCGATCAATCCACATACGTATCCCCGATCTGCCAGCCGTCGGCCGATCAGGGGAGGAAAGTCCGGGAAACGCGGATTGCCATTGCGATTGACGCGCAAGGAACTGGGATACATGCCGGTCAGGAAACTTGCCCGGCTGGGCGTACAGATCGGGCTTTGACAATAGGCGCGTTCAAAGGCGACGCCCTGACGCGCCAAATTGTCGATGTTGGGCGTCGAGACAAAGGGGTTGCCCAATGCCGCTATCGTGTCATAGCGCTGCTGATCCGTGCAAATCCAAAGGATATTCGGTAGATCGCTTTCGCGCATCGCTTAAAGCTCCTTTCCGGCAATTGCCGCAGCTTTGGGTTTCGAGGGCGTGACGGCAAGTTCCAGCGTATCGCGCCGAATTTCCTATTATACTAAACTGACAGGCAGTCCATTTCAGGCATTCGAAACTGCCGGATTGAGAGTAACGATGTTCCATTAGGCAAGAGCGAGAGCGCGTTCTCCCCCGCTCGGAATGCAGGTTGCGTTTCATACCATTTTGAGCGAAGGAGACAATCATGTTTGCAATACGAGAAATGACAGACGCAGATCTGGACAATGTGCTGGCGCTGCGGAGAGACTGGCTCTCCAGGGAATCAGAAACACAGGTATCAACTGAAGACGAAGTACGCTGGTTCAGCGGGTATTGCGGCAACGATCGCGCTTGCGCCTTGGTAGCGACGGTCACCGATGCGCCCGTCGGCTATTGCCTGGTATCCTGGCAAAGGCACCCGACCATGACAGGCACGCTGGCTGAAATAGACGAAATCCACGTGGCGCGGGCCTGGAGTCGTCAGGGTATCGGACGTCAGTTGATCGAACGGGCGCGCAAGACGCTGGCATTGAAGATCGGCGACTTGACAGCCATTCGCGCCAGGGTCGACCGCCAGAATGAAGAGGCGGGCGCGTTCTGGCGAGCGCTGGGCTTCGAGCATTTCCTGCTCGAATATACGGACTATCTGGACTAGCAGCTTGATCCCAAGCTCGCGCGCCTGTGCTGAAAGCAGGGTCGAATCAGAGAACCCCTTGCGCTGGCAAGGGGTTCTTGAATCCGGGTCGGCCATATAAGCCGCATTCTGTCCGCCAAAGACGCGGGAATCATCTATCTGGGATCGCCGTTACCGCCGACCTCTAGCGGTGTACCCGGTGCTTTCTGGGGAACGGGCCGCTCCACTGCACCTGCTTCACCTTGCTCCCGATGGGGTTTGCCTGGCCAGCGACATCGCTGCCGCTGCCGGTGCGCTCTTACCGCACCCTTTCACCCTCGCATCAATGAAGATGCAATCCGCTCTCTGTTGCACTTGCCGTCAGGTTACCCTGCCCGGCCGTTAGCCGGCATCGTTGCCCTTTGGAGTGCGGACTTTCCTCGACAGGCTCCTGTCCTGCCGCGATTCCCTCGGTCAACCCGGATATCTCATTATACAGTAATTCCTGATGGTCTTCGTCAAGGCATTTGCGGCGGCAGCGCCCACGCCAAATAGTTCCGCGAAGGCAATGAAAAATCCGAATGCCGCTTTTCCCAACCACTATCGGGCAAAAAATGCCAACGCGCCTATTTGGCCTCGCTTTCATAGAACATGTGTGCTACAATGCTTCTACGACATAGCCGAAAAAGGAGGCCACACCATGCAAGCAACCTATACCCTCGATACCAGAATCAAGGCCCTCAACCTGCTTGACCAGCTCGACGGCGACTTCCAGCGCGTCAAAGAGCGACTCAAGATCCCGCTCGAAACCTTGCGGGGCTGGCGCTCCAGCGAAAGGGAAATCAGACGCCGCTTCGAAGACCGGGAATACCGCCACTTCGCCAGCATCAAACTCGAACTGCTCAGGGACATGTTGGAAACCTCTCGCGACATCATGAAAATAATCAAATCCGGCGAGCACAAAGGCGTCACCCTAAGCCAACTCGCCTACACCTTGTCAACCCTGCTCAATCAAGCGCATCGACTGGAGGAGAGCTTTGAAGATCTGCCGCCGGACGCCCAACTGGAGACCGAGCAGCCCAACCGAATGAGATTTATCTACGAAGATGACCTGCCGGATCCCCCGCCCCCGGCAGCCACAAGTCCTGAAATGCCCGGCGCGTCTCAAAGTATGGGCGTGCGGGAGAGGCTGAGGCAAATCGGAGTCTGGGCTGATCCAGAGCCTGAGGTTGGCCCGCCGGGAGCGGAAGCGCTGCTGGCGGATCTCCCTCTGCAATCAGATGGCGGAGGAGGAGATCCGGCGCGATCCGGTAAAGGCGGTCAAACAGCTAAAAAGCGTCGTCCTAAGCCAAAGCAAAAAGCGCGCCAATCTGCCAAAAGGCGCCGTAATCGCCAACGGTAGCTCCTCTAATCCCGACAAGCTGCGCGCATGCCCGCCCATATCTGGCACGTCCCATGCTGGCCGAGACCCGCGGCGGCGCCCAGCACGGCGGCCGCATACGCATCGACTTCGTCTGATGCCCGGCCATGAACACCAAAAACACCACACCGCCAAAACATCCCTGCACCTTTACCAAGGAACTCGTGGGGGCGACATACCATGTCGCCCGAAACAGTGCCCTCTGCGCTGCGGTTTTGTGGATGTCCACGCAACCTCCCAAACACATACGCCGCAACATAAGCCCCTCTCCCTTTATGGGGGAGGGGCTTGGGGTGGGGGTACCCCCCCTATACATACTGTATCTATACTGTTATGCAAAAACGGGTCAAGTGCAACTTCCGGGTATTTGAGGACGACTTGCCCAATCATCAGTCTATTGGACGAAAACTGTGCGGGCGATGGCCAGCAGTGTCTCAGCGCAGCGCCGGCTCGCCCCTCGGTGCTAGATTGCCAAAATATTGAAATGCGCCCATCTGTAGCTGCCAGATTGACTTAGCGTTCCAGAACTGCTACTTTTTGCTAGACTCGTACCTGGATGCGCGCGAGGCTGGGTTTTCCGGCAAAGCCTTCGGTTCGGAAACATCGCCTTTGGCGCTTCCGTTATGCTCAGGCTTGATGGCAAAGGGACAATGATGGCTAGTTGGAACAGCGACGAAGAACTTTTTCAATTGATTGAGGGCGAACTGTTTGTCGCCGTCATCGGAGACATCCTGGACGACCTTGGATACCGGCACCAGTTTCTGCCGCCGTATATCCAGCCGCTGCGGGCGGACATGCGCGTCTTGGGCAGAGCCATGACTGTATTCACGGCGGACTATCCTGGCGGCGTCATGGATGGCCAGACGGAATGGTCGCGCATGCCTTTTGGCTTGCTCTTTCGCGCCCTTGACGATCTCAAGCCTGGCGAGGTCTACGTTTGCGCCGGCGGATCGCCCGAGTACGCCACCTGGGGAGAGATCATGACGACGCGCGCGCGCTATCTTGGCGCCCGCGGCGCTGTTCTGGAGGGCTACTCTCGCGATACGGACGGCGTGCTTCAGCAGAACTTTCCCACCTTTTCGCGTGGCTGTTACGCGCAAGATTCCGGCGCGCGCAGTCGCGTTTTGGACTTCCGCATTCCGATCGAGATCGGGCAGGCCAGCGTCAGTTCGGGCGATCTGATTATCGGCGACCGCGACGGTGTCCTGGTGGTCCCGCGCGAACTCGAAGATGAAGCGCTGTCCCTGGCTTTGGAAAAGGCGCGCACCGAGAACCTGGTTCAAGCGGCGATCGAGAAGGGCATGAGCGCCGAAGAAGCCTTCAAAACCTACGGCGTACTGTAGACTCCAGGCAGGACTTGCATAAGAAATTCAATCTAAGGCGAAGGGGAGGATAGCGGGTGAAAGTTCTATTTGGACCTACCATCATGTCGCTGGAAGACGCACTTGGAGACCTGCGGGAGCAATTTCCCGAGGTCGAATTTGAATATTGCCCGGCCGTCGGCGACTTGAATCATGCCATCCGCGATGCCGAGGTATTCGTCGGTAGCATGACCGAGGACTTGTTCAAGGAGGCGAAGCGGCTCAAATGGATACAGTCGCCCAGTTCCGGCGTCGACAAATACTTGAGCATCCCGGACCTAGCGGCCGGGGAGGTGCTGCTTACCAGCGCCAGCGGCACTCATGGACCGGGATTGGCGGAAAGTACGCTCGGCACAATGCTCGCCTTCAACCGCGGATTGCTCACCAGCGTCTTCCGGCAACAAGCGCGGGAGTGGTCCGCCAGCGAATTGCGGCCCGTTCTCATCGAACTAACCGGCATGACCCTGGGCATCCTGGGGTTCGGCGCATTTGGGCAACACCTGGCGGAACGCGCGCGCGCCTTTGGCATGCAAATCCTGGCGATCGACATCAGGACCCTGCCCAAGCCGGATTACGTCAGCCGGCTTTGGACGCCGGACCGCCTCGACGACTTGTTGCGCGAGTCGGATTATGTGGTAGTCGCATTGCCTCTGACGCCGCAGACCGAGAACCTGATTACAGCCGAGAAGATCGCCCTGATGAAACCGAGCGCCATGTTGCTGGCCATGTCGCGCGGGGGAATCGTTGATCAAGACGCGGTCGCGCGCGCCTTGCGCGAAAAGCGCTTGAGAGCGGCCGCGCTGGAAGTGATGCGCCCCGAACCCTTGCCAGCCGACAGCTATCTTTGGGATGTAGAGAACCTGCTCATCACCTCCCATATTGCCGGGGGCACGCAACACGAAGGCCAGTACGTCATAGAGATCTTCCGCGACAACCTGGGTCGACTGCTCGCGGGCAACTTGCCTTTGCGCAGTCAAGTGGACAAAGATGCCGGCTACTAGTTCAAGCCGGCTATGTCTAAAAGCTGATCGCGACGCGTTTCTCGATTTTGGCGTCGTCCAACTCGATACCGAGCCCGGGCGCTCCCGGCAGTTTGATGGATCCGTTCTCCGGCGCGAACTGGGTTCTGTGGAAAAACTGCTTGTTCGGTTGATGGTTGATCAGGTATTCCACCATCGGCACCGCAGCCGGCGACTGTGACCCGGCGACATGCAGCGCGGACAGCAAGGAATGGCCATGCGCGACAACGGGCACCTCAAATGCGGAGGCCAAGGAACAGATTTTGACCAGTTCGGTGATTCCGCCGGTCCAATCGGGGTCATTCTGCAAGTAGTCAACAGCGCCGCTTACCAGCAGTTCCTTGCTTTGCCAGCGGGTATAGACATGTTCGCCAGTGGCTATCGGCACAGGCGTTGAAGCCTTCAGCTTGGCGAACTCGGCGACGCGTTCAGGTGGAATCGGTTCTTCCATCCAGGTTGGATTGACGGATTCCAGCGCTCGCAACATTTTGGTCGCGTAGCTTACATCCCAACTCATGAAGGCGTCGAACATCAGCATATAGTCAGGGCCGACAGCTTCACGGACCGCTTGCGCCATCGCTATGTTCTTCGCCATGCCTCCCGCGCCCGCGGCCGGACCGTATCGGAAAAACCACTTCTGCGCTTGAAAGCCCTTGGCCTGGTATTCTTTCGCAAGTCGCGCCGCCTCCTCCGGCTCAATGGAGAAGCCCAACATGCTGGCATAGGCGGGCGCGGAGGAGCGTGTGGGACCGCCCAAGAGCCGATAGATCGGCTGCTCCCAGGCTTTGCCTTTCAGGTCCCATAGCGCGCAGTCGATGGCGCTGACGCCGGTCATGAACAGGCCGGAGCGCCCATGTCGGTTCAGCCGTATCATGAGATCGTAGAGGTATTCCGTTGCCAGCGCGTCGCGTCCGATCAAGAATTCGCGCAGATCATTGCTGATGACAAAGGCTTGATGGCGATCGATGGGACCAAATATGCCGGAAAGGCCTTCGTCACATTGCACTTCGACGTACATTGCGCTGATGCTGCCGGGCGTCGGTTTGTTTGGCGGATCGGGATGTTCCACATCGGGATAGATATGCAAGGGCATACACTGTAGCTGGCGCCCCGGTTGCGGATCACGCGGAGCGGTCAATTCAAACACGAGAATGTCAGTGATTTTCATGCGTTCGCCCTCTTCCGGCGCGCGTCAACGACGCTTGAACAATAAATGGCTGGCTCTTGATCTTCGCCACAGGATTTGGGCAGGTCCTGTGGCGCGGGCTACTTGCCCAAAACTCTTTTTGATAAACCGCGTCGTGCATGCGGCGAGAAGGCTAATTACTTTCTGTGAGCGCGGCAGACTTTTTCGCTGCCGCCGAGCGGCTGTAGTGGTCTGTGACCTCGTTGTAAGCCGTGAGAAAGTGCTTCTCGAGCAGGGCAGTCGCCTTGGTCTCATCTTTCTCGACTATGGCGTCGAGGATTTCCTGGTGCATGACGTGGAACGTCTTCAAGAACTCCGAGTTGAGCTCGGAACGCGTCAGCAAAAAGAGATAGATTTGCGAACGCAGATTGGTCCAACTGGCCAGGAGACGTCGGTGGCCGCTGGCCGCGCACAACTGTTCATGGTAAGCGGTGTTGAGCTTGGCGGCTTCGTGGCTGGATATGCCGACCGCAGCCTTCATGCGCATCTGGTCAACGGTTTGCTGCATGGCTTTAAGTTCAGCCTCACATGGCGTTTCGATCGCCAGGCGCACAGCCAACTTCTCCAATGCCAGGCGCAAGCTGTATACCTCGTCGACATCATTGCGGTTCAATTGGCAGACAAATACGCCGCGATTGGGCTCTCGGACAACCAGCGCTTCTTGCTCAAGACGGGTTAGCGCCTCGCGCACGGGTCCGCGGCTGACGCTCAACATCTCCGCCAGAACTTCTTCGCGCAAATGCTCGCCTGGCGCCAGTTCACCTTCTAATATGGCTTGACGAATCTGCATGGTCGCGTTGTCGGCGAGCGAATGTTTTTGTGTCGGTATCAATATACGTGCAGAATCATCCATAATAAGTCTTAGTCCGAATCTGGCGTTGCTTCAGTTCAAAGAGCGCTTTGGATTATCTAACAAGAATTTAGTTACTATAGTCTAATTTCGTCAGAGGAAAGTTGTCAAGCGAATGGTTAGCGCATATAGGTACATTTGACTCCATAGACTGCATTGCAGCATAATCTATCCGTTCAAGGCGCCTGAATCGCATCCGCACCTAGATCTCGGAAATGGGAAGCATCATGAAAATCAGCCAGATCATTTGCCAGGTTTTGCGTTTGGAGGCCGTCGAAGCGAAGACAGCCGGCACGCAGGATACCTTGCTTATTCGAGTCCGAACCGATAACGGATTGGAAGGAATCGGCGAAGTCGATTCGTCCCCGGAAGTCGCCAAGGCTGTCATCGACGCGCCCTTCAGCCACAACATCGCCTGCGGATTACGAGAAATACTCATTGGCGAAAATCCGCTGGATACCAGGCGCCTTTGGGAAAAGATGTACCGGGGGACGATGTATTATGGCAGGCGCGCAGTTGTGATTACCGCGATGGCGGGCATTGACCTTGCCCTGTGGGATCTCAAGGGCAAGCACTTTGGCGTCCCGGTGCATCAGTTGTTGGGCGGCAAGCAGCACGATCAGATCAAAGCCTACGCCTCGATCCTGTTCGGCCGAGACGGCGCCGAGACCCGGGATATCGGTCAACGCTGGACCGACTTCGGTTACAAAGCCGTAAAGTTTGGCTGGGAGCCGATGGGTCAATCGGAAGCTTTGGATATCGAATTGGTGCGCGGCGCGAGAGACGGGGTTGGTTCCGAGGCCGAGTTGCTGATTGACGCCGGCTGCGTATATGACGCGCGCACGGCGCTGCGCCGTGCGCATCAATACAGCGAGTACGGCATAGGCTGGCTGGAGGAACCGCTTGAGCAGGATGACATCGACGGCTACGTCTGGTTGCGCGACCGTTCTCCGGTGCCCATCGCCGGCGGAGAGGGCGAATGCGGACGCGCGGCCTTCAAGCCCTGGATTGACCGACGCGCGCTGGATATCTATCAGATTGACCTGGCTCGCTGTGGCTTCACCGACGGCGTATACATTGGCGAGCGTGTGCAAGAAAACGGCGGTTTGCTGGTCAACCACTGTTACAAGACGCCCATAAGCGTAGCGGCATGCTTGCACTGGCTTTGCTTGTTCAAGAGAGCGTTTCTTTTTGAAGACTCCGTGGAAGATTCGCCGCTCCGCCACGACCTGACGCAGGAGAAGATGGCGGCGGAAAACGGTTTTATCCGCGTGCCGGACCGCCCGGGGCTTGGTTTGACGATCAACGAAGAATTGCTTGCCGAGCTACTGGTTGACGAATCTGGCAAATGAAGCGCGTCAGCCTAGACTGGTCTGGTTTCGTTGGGGCCTTACAGCAACCGACCGATGTCATGCGCCGCCGGTCGCGGACACCCCGCGGGTCATGCTTTCGGCGAAGGCCCGGCTCTCGCCGGAAGATACAAAGGCCGTGATTTTGTCGCCGGGTTCAAACGTGGTGCCTCCATGCGGGATAAGCACCTGCCCTCGACGACTGATGGACACCAGAATGCACTTGTCCGGCAGAATGCCCGCGATATCCTGCACGCGCTGACCGACGGCAAAGCTGTCTCGGCTGACAGTGAACTCGACGAATTGCGTGCCATCGGAACTGAAAGTCTTGATATATTCGGTTTGATCCTTTATCTGCGAGCGGCGCGTCACCGCCAGGTTATATGCGGAAATGATATCGACGCGCCGGACCATTCCAAGCAAGTGGTGGGGATTCTGGCGGGAAACGACAGGCATGCGGCCCAAGCCCCGCAGCCCCAAGCGCATCAAGACATCGCCGATTGTTTCGTCGGGATAGGCAATGTGCAGGTTTTCCCGGCGCGTGGCAATTTCCCCAAGGCTTGTATCGGGAGGCAGTTCTCCCGCGCGGGCGCGATCAAGGTCGGAAACGGTCACAATTCCCCAAAGTCTGTCTTGCTCGTCCAATATCGGGAAGCCATGAGAATGGGAGAAGTTAAATACGTCGGATAATTCCGTGATTGTCATGCCGACGGGAACTACCTCCACGTTGCTGGCCATGACTTCCTTGACGAGAACGCCTTGCATGATATCAACGTCGCGCCCGCGTTCGATATTGACGCCGCGTCGCGCCAGTTTCAAGGTATAGATGGACTGACCATGCATAAGACGACGAGAAACCAGCGTCGCCACGATCACAGCTAGCATCAGCGGCAAGACAATGCGTTGATCGTCGGTTAGCTCGCCCAGGATAATGATTGCGGTGATTGGGGCATGCGCGCTGGCTGCGAATACCGCAGCCATGCCGACCAGCGCGTAGGCGCCGGGAGGCGCGACGACATCGGGGAAGAACTGCCGCAAAGCGATCTCGAAAGCCGTGCCCAGCATGGCCCCCATATACAAAGCGGGCGCGAAGACACCGCCTGATCCGCCAGAACCGAGGGTGAAGCTGGTAGCGACGATCTTCAGCAGCAGCAGGATCAGGACTGTCGAAAGGATGAGTTCATTATTCAGCGCGCCGGCGATGATGTCATAGCCCGAACCGAAGACCTGTGGCATGACATCCCAATCCAGGCCGGTCATGCCGGGATAGACGAGCGCCATGAGCCCGAGAAGCGCGCCGCCGACAGCCGGCTTGGCCCATTCCGGGAAGCCTTGCCAGCCGTCGAAGGTTTCCTCGAAGAAATAGAGAACCCGAATAAATGCCGCGCCAGCCAGCGCAGCCAGAACCCCAAGAATGGGATAGAAGGCGTACTCCCAGATACTTCTCACGCCGTATTCAACCGGCAATGGAAAGGTTGGCAAATCCCCGTAGACGGCGCGGCCGATGACACTGGCCACGACAGATGAAATGACAACGGTACTGAAGTAGCGGACGCTAAAGGCCCCCAGTATCACTTCCAGGGCGAAGATGACACCCGCAATCGGCGTGTTAAATGTGGCGGCGATACCACCGGCAGCCCCACAAGCGACCAGGTTGCGAATCCGGTCGTCGGACAGCCTCAATGCTTGCCCCAAGGTGGATCCCAATGACGCGCCGATCTGAACGATGGGTCCTTCGCTGCCAGCAGAGCCGCCGCTGCCGATCGTCAGCGCCGATGCCAGCGACTTGATGACGGCGACCACCGGTCGTATCCGACCGCCACGCAAAGCGACGGCCGCCATCACTTCCGGCACGCCATGTCCCTTGGCTTCCCGCGCATATCTGTAAACGAGAATGCCAACAACCAGTCCGCCCAATGTGGGTACAACTACTACAAAGGCTTTGCCAAAGTCGCGGGTGAAATGCGGCAGCCATTCGAAGCTGAACCAGGTGATAATCTCGATGAGTGATCGAACGATGATCGTACCAAGACCGGCACCGATGCCAACCAGTATGGCGGTAACCAGTAGGAAGGTATCTTCCGAAAAGCGCGAGCGCTGCATCAATGCTCGCCGCAAGCTTCGGATGCTTTCGCTTTCCATCATATCACCTGACTGAGAAAAGGCAACTCAGCGGAACTTTGCCTTGTACTTTGCAGATATTCTATCAGGATTTGCGGCGATGTTCAGTTTGTCGAAGGGCTGGTCTTGAATGTCGATTCCAGGGCTTCCGGCACTGGAGAAATTCTGAACGTCTTATTTCGCCCTAAGCAATCATGCTTCGCTGGCGCAACTCTCTCGCGTCAATAGGTTGCTCGTCCGCCTGACAGGTCGAAGATGGCGCCCGTGTTAAATGACGCCTCGGGAGATACGATCCAGCAGGCGAGGGCAGCTACTTCGTCAATCGCGCCTAACCTGCCCATTGGGATCTTGTCGGTCAAAAAGCGCAGTTTATCGGGATCAAGCGATTGCGCGAGCGGCGTTGAGATCATCGCCGGCGCCAAGGCGTTAATCGTAATCTTGGTATGCGCATATTCTTTGCCAATAGCTTTGGTCAGGCCGATCACCCCGGCTTTGGATGTCGAGTAGCCGGCCATGCCCGGATTGCCTTCTTTGCCGGAAATCGACGCCAAGAGCAGGATTCTGCCGTAACCGGTTCTCAACATCGCGCTTATGGCATATTTTGTCACGATGAAGGAGCCAATAAGATTGACATCGAGGACCTCGCGGAAGGCAGACAAATCGTACTCGGCAATGTTGGTAGCGCTGGGACCGACGATACCGGCGCAGTTGACCAGGACGTCCAGTTTGCCGTAGCGCGCGACTGTGCCTTCCATGAGATCGCGCGTATCGGCTTCATCCGTGATGTCCAGGACTGACCCCCACAATGCGCCGGGCACATCGCCAATTGTGCCTCGCGCCTTATCCAGCGCAGCCCCGTCGATATCAGCCATGATCACGGTCCCGCCTTCAAGCGCGATCCGGCGGCTGATGCCCAAGCCAATGCCGCTGCCGGCGCCGGTCACAAGCGCGATCTGATCATTGAATCTGTTTGGAACAATCATCTGATTTTAGCGCTCCCTCGTTGTCAATTGCTCGGCCGGGTTGGGAAGTATTCTAAGTTTAAGCGGAGCTAGAAGGTCAAGCGGGCGTAATGCTCCAATTCGAGCAGGCGGTTGTACTTGGCCAGCCGCTCCGACTGCGTGATTGAACCGACCTTGATGTAGTCGCCCGCCCAGCCGACCGCCAGATCGGCGAGCCAATCGTCTTCGGTCTCGCCGCTGCGGGCGCTAAGCACCACTTTCCATCCCGCTGCTCTCGCCAGGCGAAGCGCTTCGGCCGCTTCGGTCAGTGTACCAATCTGGTTGACCTTGAGCAGCAGACTATCCGCAGCTTTTTCTTCAATCGCGCGACGGATGCGGGCGGGATTGGTACATAGCAGATCGTCGCCCAAGATCATCACGCGACCGCGCAAACGCTCATAGAGCGCCCGCCAACCGTCCCAATCGGCTTGGTCCATGCCGTCTTCGACACTGACTATTGGGAAATCGCGGCGCCATTCGTCGATACATTTGGCCATGCCCGCGCTGTCCAGTCGTACCGCATCCAAATGATACGCTCCGTCTTCAAAGAAGTGCGACGCAGCCACATCGACTGTCAGGGCAACTTCGTCGGACGGCTGATAGCCGGCAGCCTCAATCGCCCGCAGGGCTTCGAGGAACATCTCCTGCGACGAGGCGAAGGGCGGCGCCAAGCCGCCTTCGTCGGCGGTCAAGAGCCGCATGTCGTATTTGTCGAGCAAGCGCGTCACGGCGGAGCGAAATACATCCGAAACTACCCCAAGCGTCTCACTCATTGTAACCGCGCCGGGCACGACGACCTGCACGTCCTGGATGGCGACTTGCCCGCCGGCATGTACACCGCCGCTGTACAGGTTGATCATCGGCTGCGGCAGGCGCGGGACTGTTCCGGCGATATCGGCAAAGTGTCGGTAAAGTTCCACCCCGCGCTGCGCTGCTTGCGCGCGGGCAAATGCCATTGAGACGCCCAAGATTGAGTTGGCGCCCAAACGTGATTTGTTGTGCGTGCCATCCAAGTCAATAAGGCAGCGGTCGAGCGCTTCCTGGGACGCGAAGTCTCTACCGGCGATGGCGCGGTTGATGTGGAGGCTGACGTTTTCAGCCGCTTTCAGGCAGCCCAAGCCGGCGTAGCGGGCCGGGTCCCGGTCGCGCAGTTCAAGCGCCTCGGCCGACCCGGTGGAGGCACCCGAAGGCAGTGATGCTCGACCGAGCTTGCCGTCGCTCAATTCGCAGTTCGCCAGCAGGGTAGGGCGGCCGCGGCTGTCCAGTATTTCGATGGCGGAAACGCTTTTAATCCGGCTCATCATGGCGGTCCAAACACTCTCGAAAACTATCTATCAATTGAGGTATGGCGCCGATTTCTCGTCCGATCAGTTCCAGGACGATCATTTTTTGTCTGCTGCGATGGTCGTCGTCCAAGTATTCCAGCGGCGACCTGCCGGCCACGCGCGCCAGCAGGCAAGCCAGGGTGTGCGCGACAGCGGAGGACCCCATGCGCTTGGCAAGAGCGGCGTCAAGATCCGCGGAATAAGCGCGCCAATACTCGGCCGCCATTTCAATGAAGCGCGGACGATTGGCCCGCAGAAAATGCGCTTTGCTCAAGAAATGCGTCATGGAGAAGCCGATATCAAAGGCTGGGTCGCCAAAATGAATGACTTCAAAGTCCAGGATTACAAGTTTGCCCTGATTGATCAGCACGTTTTTCGGACTGTAATCGCCGTGCACCAGCGCGAATCTGCGCTTCCTGGTGTCTTGGATCAGGTTTTCGAGAAAGTCTCGCGCCCGGGGAACCTGTGCCGCGGTATATCCATAGTAGGGTTCCAGCCGCAATTCTTCGAAAAAACGGACGTCGGCGAAGGCACTCTCGATGCGCGGGTGGTCCAGAGCGGCATTGTGGATCCTGGCTAGCAATCGCCCGAAATCTCGCGCGAGTCTGATGCAGGTTTCTCCCTCTAGCAGCAGCGTTTTCCAATTATCATGCGGGTGAGGAATGGCGGACATCGCCAGGATATGATGTCTATCGTCCAGGAAGACAAGCTCGGGCACGTGACCCGCGATGATTTCACCCAAGCAACTCAAGCCCGCCGCCTCTCGCTGCACCCGCGCCGGGGCGCTGAACCAGTCGACTTGCACGCGCAACTTCGCCAAGGCTTGTTTCATAACCCAATCGGGCTTGTGGTCGAATTGCACCCAGACGCTGCGGTTGGAGACACCACCCGTGAGCGTCGTGAATCGGGGTTTATCGCTCGCGTCGATGCGGTCGTTCTGCCGCAAATAACGCAGCAACTGAGCCGGATCTTCGATGTTCAGGTCGTCCACCACAGTAAATGCCAGACTAGTATTTGCTAATGTCAATGTACATCGACGAGGCGCGGGCCGATGATGTCCGCCCGCGGTTTGACACCCAAGCCCGGCGCGCTTGACGCGGACATGCGACCGGCAGCGCGCTGTGGAGCGCCTTCCGCCGTACTGACCGTGACATAACTGTTGAAATCGGTCGCGGTGAAGAGAAAGTCGCCCGGCGTGCTATGCGCCAGATGCGCGATGGCGGCGGTGGTAATATCGCCGCCCCAGCTGTCTTCGATGGTCATGGCGACGCCCATTGCTACGCATAGATCTCTTGCCAGCCGCGCCTTGGTCAAGCCGCCGAATTTGCTGATCTTGATATTGACGACATCCATCGCGCAATCGGCATGCCCGCGCAAGAGCATATCGATATCGTTGACCGCCTCGTCCAGGACAAATGGATGAGAGGTTCGTTGACGAATCGAGAGACATTCTTCGTAAGTCAGGCAGGGCTGCTCAATGTAGACATCGACATCATCTACCGCTCGCACAACGCGCGCCGCCTCATGCATGAGCCAGCCGGTATTGGCATCGGCGATGAGTTTGTCGCTGGGCTCCAGCAGATCCGAAACCAGGCGAATCCGTTCAATGTCCAGTTGAGGATCGGCGCCCACTTTCAGTTGAAAACGGCGATATCCCTCGTCGCGGTATCCGGCCACTTTCGCGGCCATTTGGTCGGGCGACTCTTGCGAAATAGCGCGGTACAGGACGAAGTCGTCGCCGCAACGGCCGCCGAGCAATTCGCAGACGGGCAAAGCGGCGACTTGACCGAGGATATCCCAGCAGGCCATGTCAATGCCCGACTTGACATAGGGATGGCCCTTGAGCGCCGCGTCCATGCGCCGATTCAGGACATCGAGCTGTCTGGGGTCGCTGCCCAGCAGATGGGGCGCGAGTTCCTTGATGCCGGCGCGCACGCCTTCGGCATAGGCGGGCAGATAAAATGGACCAAGCGGACAGACTTCTCCGTAGCCGCTCATGCCATTGTCCGTTTCAACTTCGACGATGGTGCTGTCGAAGACCTCGACGGACTTGCCGCCGGACCATTTGTAGCTCCCTTCATGCAGCGGCAAGTCGACTTGATAAGCAGCGATACGTTCGATTCTCATGTTCTTCGTGTCTCCCTCTTATTAGATATCTGGAGCAGGGGCGACTGACGGTCAGTGTCGGTGGTCAGTGTCGGTGGTCAGTGTCTACGCGACCTACGCGACCTACGCGACCCTGTGAGTCGCTCGCGTTCTAAAATCAGTCGGCGTAGTGGGCGGAAATGCCGCCGTCGATGACGATTTCCGTTCCGGTGATATAGCTCGCTTCGTCGCTGGCCAGAAAGGCGACAAGCGCGCCGACATTTTCCGGCTCGCCGATACGCTTCAAGGGATGCAAATTGTTGACGCGTTCTATCTCGGCGGCCGGGTCATCGGCGCCTGCAAAATGATCAAGGACCGGCTGCGTGCGCACCCAACCCGGGCTGACCGCGACAGCGCGGATATTGTGATGGCCCCAATCGAGCGCCAGACTGCGCGTCAGTCCCAGGATACCCGATTTGGCGACGTTATAGGGAAAGAAGTTATAGGCAGTCATGGTCGCGTGGACGCTGGCGATATTGATGATAACGCCGGATCCTTGCCGCGCCATGAGGGGCAGGGCATGTTTGCAGCAGAGCCAGGCTCCGCGCAGGTTCAAGCTCATGGACTGCTCCCACTCGTCGACGCTCATGCGCGAGGCGTCATAATGCTGATTCGCCCCGGCGTTGTTGACCAGGATGTCCAGCCCGCCGAAACGCTCCAGATGCGCGGCGATGCCGGATTTGATACTGTGCTCGGAGCGAATATCGACACCCGCGAATTGCGCCTCGTAGCCGGCCTGAAGTAGTTTGTCAGCGGTCGACCTGCCCGTTTCCTCGTTGATCTCGGCGATGGTCAGGCTCGCTCCCTGGGACGCCAATCGCTCGGCGATGCCGCGGCCGATGCCTTGACCAGCGCCGGTGACGAAAGCCGACTTGCCATTCAAGCGGTCACACATTTGGCCTTCTCGCGATTCGCAATGCGCTTCTTGGTGGCTATGACGATAAATCGGCGCTGTGCCTTTGTCAACAACTGCCTCTCACTGTGCCTAATTGGATTTTGACAGATACAGTGCAATATGCTACAAACCGGAGCGAGCGTGTGGCGCGTGGCTCATCTAAATGTCAAATCTTAGTCACTATAAAAGGGAGTTTGTAATGTATACGAAGCTTGTTAGGCGCATGTTGCTCGTTTTCATGGTTCTGCTTTTGGTGGGCGCGCTGCCGCTCGCCGCGCAAGACGACGGAGAAGTGCAAGAGCTGGGCACTGGCGAGATTGAGATCAACTTTTGGAGCGGCCTCGGCGGGCCCGACGGCCAATCGTTGACCGACCTGGTCACGCGCTTCGTTGAAGAAAATCCGGAGGTCACCATCAATTATCAGATTCTGGGCTGGGGCACCTTCTTCGACAAGCTTTCGGCTGCGATAGTCGCGGGCAGCGGCGGACCCGATCTTTTGACGCTGTGGCATTCGGTCGTGCCGCAATACGCCCTGACTGGGCACATCATGCCGGTGGCCG
>JAPOWG010000009.1 GCA_026707745.1 Chloroflexota bacterium | reverse complement strand
CTGTCACACTAGTATACTCTCTCAACTAGGTGTCCAGTTTTTCGAGACCACTACAACCTCAAGCCCTACAACTTTGAGTGGGGTTAAAGTTATATGTGTACCATCTCCGGTATCAATGACAACTTGATCCTCCTGCCGCATCACCCGCTCCGCTGGATTGCCCGCCTCCGCCAGCAACTGCGCCTCATAAGCCTCGCGCGATTCCTCTGTCTCTGCCGGACTCGACAAAGCCACATGCTCCCGGTTGAATATCTCGTCCAGCAATTTCATCGTGTCGCCATCCCGCTCGTAAATGTATTGCATCCCCGACGGCGTCACAACGATTAAATACCGCACGCCCAGCCACAGCGCAGCGTCAAAGTCCGCTTGCGAGCCCGGACTGTCGTTCCAGTGGTTGTGCACCAAGGCTGTGTGATGCGGATCCTTTATCATCTTCCGGTTCTCTTCCTGCAATGGCGTCTCGTCCTCATCGCCGAAGCGCCGGAATATCTCTATTTTGGTGACGATGTTCACCGCCACCGCGCTCTCCAACCTGTCGTTAGTCAGATCTTTTCGAACACCTTCCGTGGCTCCTAATGCCAGTCCCTTCCACAATTCGTCTTGACCGGCGTAATGCAGCCTCATCTCCTCCATGTACTTCTCCACATGCACGTGGGCATGCCGGTCCGATTCCTCATCCTGACCCGACTCGGCAAAATCATTCTTCCGCACTGTTCCTTGGTTAATGTAAAGCTGGAAATATATGCCGTTCACATCCTTGTATGCATCTTCGATAGCTTGACCCAGATCATCGCTATAGTCCGGCCGCTGATCTTGAAGCTCTTCCACAATCCTCCCGGGACGCGCTGAATCACTATCGCTATCGTCATTCGGCCGTTCTGTCCGCGAAACATCCGGCCGCGGATCGTACCTCGGCGGCAGCGGCAGGCTCCAGCCTCCCGTATTCGAGGGCTTTGACGCCGGCGGGCGTACTGGCGGCAGCGGCAGGCTCCAGCCTCCCGTATTCGAGGGCTTTGACGCCGGTGGGCGCACTGGCGGCGGTGGCAGGCTCCAGCCCCCAGTATTCGACGAACTTGCAGGCTCTTCCGCTTCCTCCTCGTCGCTGGGAGTGGGCAGCACGCCCAAATACTGCAAATAGAGCTCATCAACCATTTCGTCCTCCTCGAACATCAAACTCGTTCGTGAATGCGCCGGGCGCCCTTGCCCTGTCACAAGCCACTTCACGCGACGCAACGCTTAACCTAATATGACTGTATGTCAAGTGTATAGAACGTATATTCTATTATCAACAACCTTTTTCCAAATTTCAAATGTGAACAATCATTCGAATGCAGTTCCTCTGTCGACGTCCCGTCACTCTGTCGCCCGCAACGGGTCTTTTTGTTACAATCACCAGCATATCGACTCTAGCAAAGGACAGCGAAAATGGCGGATTACACTCCCCGACCGGAACATAAATTCACTTTCGGCTTGTGGACAGTCGGCAACGTCGGCCGCGATCCCTTCGGCGCGCCCACCCGCGAGACCATTTCGCCTGTGGAAATCGTACACATGCTGGCGGAGGTCGGCGCTTGGGGCGTCAACCTGCACGACAACGACCTGGTGCCCATCGACGCCACCGCCGCCGAGCGCGACCGCATCGTTGCCGATTTCAAGCGGGCTATGGACGCGACCGGTATCGTTTGCCCTATGGCCACCACCAACCTCTTCTTCGACCCCGCTTTCAAGGACGGCGCTTTCACCAGCAATGACCCGGCCGTACGCGCCTACGCCCTGCAAAAGACCATGACCTCAATGGATTTGGGCGCGGAGCTCGGCGCGGAGATCTATGTCTTCTGGGGCGGCCGCGAAGGCGCCGAATGCGACAGCGCCAAGAACCCGGCCGATGGCGTCAAGCGCATGCGCGACGCGGTCAACTTCCTGTGCGAATACTCCAAAGACAGTGGCTACGGCTACCGTTTTGCCCTGGAACCCAAACCCAACGAACCGCGCAGCGACATTTACTTCCCCACTGTCGGCAGCATGCTCGGTTTCATCGCCACCCTTGATGATCCCGACATGGTCGGCGTCAATCCCGAGGTTGCACACGAGCACATGGCGGGCTTGAACTTCATGCACGCCGTGGCGCAAGCTTGGGATGCCGGCAAGCTTTTCCATATCGATCTCAACGACCAGATGTTCGGCCGCTACGACCAAGACTTCCGCTTCGGCAGCATGATGCTCAAGCAGAATTTCCACCTGGTGCGCTTTCTGGAAGATGTCGGCTATGACGGCAGCCGTCATTTCGACGCCCATGCCTATCGCAGCTCCCAATACGAAGACGTCAAGGAATTCGCCCGCGGCTGCATGCGCTCGTACCTGGTCTTCAAGGAAAAAGCCGCGCAGTTCAACGCCGATGCGGAAATAAACGCCCTTCTGGGGGAGATCAATGCCGACGATGGCAGCTACAGTTGGCTGGGGGATGGCTATAGTAAAACCGCCGCCGACAAGCTGAAAGCGATCGCTTTTGATCGCGTCGGCATGGGCGCGCGGGACCTGCCCTACGAGCGGCTCGATCAGTTGACCTTCGATATCTTGATGGGCATACGTTAACGCTACTTTGCAGACTAGGCAATCGGGATAATAAAGCGGCAAGCCTTCTTGGGTCGCCCAAGCCATCGCCGTTGCGCCATCGGGCGACTCACAGTTGCGCGTGGACACCCACTAGGAGGTCAGTTGCTCTTACAACACAAGATTCAAAGCGCCGCGCAAGTCTTTCAGAAAGGAAACACCATGCCCTACCTCATGGGACTCGATATCAGCACCACCGGCGCCAAAGCGCTGATCATCAATGAAACCGGCCGCGTCATCGCCGTCGCCAATACACCACAGCCGATCAGCCAGCCCCAACCGCTCTGGAGCGAGCAGAACCCGGCCGATTGGTGGGACGGCATCGTCCAGAGCATTCGCGCCGCCCTGGCGGAATCCGGCTTGAGCGGCGACGACATCAGCGCCATCGGACTGACGGGACAGATGCACGGTCTGGTCCTGCTTGACGCGCAAGGCCAGGTGCTGCGGCCGTCGATCCTCTGGAACGACCAGCGCACGCAGGCGCAATGCGACTATATGACCGAGGTCGTCGGAGCGCAGCGGCTGCTGGAATTGACCGGCAATCCGGCGCTGACCGGCTTCACCGCGCCCAAAATCCTCTGGGTGCGCGACAACGAGCCGGATGTCTACGCGAAAGCGGCGCAGGTGCTGCTGCCCAAAGATTACATCCGCTACAAGTTGACCGACGCATACGCGACAGATTTAGCCGGCGCGGCCGGGACTTCCTTGCTCAATGTCGCCGAGCGCGCCTGGTCGCAGGATGTCTTGGACGCGCTGGACATCCCAGCAGCCTGGATGCCGCCCGTCCATGAAGGCACGGAGGTAACATCGCGGATCAGCGCCCCGGCCGCGGCCGCCACCGGGCTCAGCGTCGGCACGCCGGTTGTCGGCGGCGGCGGCGATCAAGCCGCGGGGGCCATCGGCATGGGCTGTGTCAGGCCGGAGGTGATCGGCGTCACAGTGGGCACATCCGGCGTGGTCTTCGCCCCACTGAGCAGCTACGCCTACGAGCCCGAGGGTCGCTTGCACGCCTTTTGTCACGCCGTGCCAGAAACCTGGCACTTCATGGGCGTTATGCTCAGCGCCGCCGGCAGCTTGCAATGGTACAAGGATACTTTTGCCGCCACTATGGATTACGACAGCTTGCTGGCGGAAGCCGAGGCGGTCCCGGCTGGCAGCGAGGGACTCTTCTTCTTGCCCTATCTCACCGGCGAGCGCACACCGCATCCCGACCCGCTGGCCCGCGGCGCTTTCATCGGCATCACCAGCCGCCATAGCCGCGGGCACATGACCCGCGCTGTGCTGGAAGGCGTCGCCTACGGTTTGAAAGATTCTTTCACGCTCGTAGACCAGGTTGGATTGCCTGAGGAATTTGAAGTGCGCATTAGCGGCGGCGGCGCCAAGAGCCCGGTCTGGCAGGGTATTATCGCCGACGTGCTGGGCGCGCCGCTGGTCAACATCAACACCACCGAAGGCGGGGCATTCGGCGCGGCGGTCCTGGCCTCGGTTGCCGCGGGGGTTTTCGATGATGTCGCCTCCGCCTGTGCAGCGATGATCCAAACCGGCGAGGGTGTGGCCGTCGGCGAGCATGCGCCAATCTACGCCGAGCGCTATGACATCTTTCAGTCGCTCTATCCGACCCTGAAAGGCACCTTCGCAGAACTCTAGCGGGGCGTCTCCGCTGACAAATTCAAACTCGATTATAATCGAATTCACCCTTGATAATAGAACAAATATTCGGTATTTTGTATATACTTGCTCAAAGCCGACAACCTTCGGCGGGCAGGATTTAGCCGCATTTTCTGAACCAGTTTTAGTAGGCAACATCATTATGTCAGCACCAGCGATATAGACCTGGGTCACCGGCGAGCTTGTCTCGGCAGCGGACTTTAACGGTCAAATCAAAGATCAACTCGCAAACTCATTTTTGCACAAGGCGACTGAGCCAGGGAGCATTCCCTATCTCGGCGCTATACGGGAGAAAGCCGCTCTGGCGCCGCCGAGCGGTCGTTTTTGGTTTTCCTGTGCAGTTGCGACACTGCCCTACGATATTGAAATTGATCCTGCAACCGTGTTATTTTGTAGAATCGGCGGAAAGGAGCACAAATGGCTATTAAATCTCCAGTTCCCACGGAGGAGTTTAAAGAGCAAATCAAGCAGATAGTTGAACACTTGTACGACTTTGCTTTTTTGCAGTCACATCCTCTGGTACTCGAAAATCCAGAACTTACTGCTGAAAACTTGCGACAATCGATCATTGAAGCTATCGAGTCGCTGAGCCCGGGACCCGGAGCAACGTTCAATTCGCCAAACTCGAGATTATATAATGTCGTAAACTTGCACTATGTCGAGGGCTTGACTATCCAGGAAACCGCTTATGAATTAGGCGTGTCGGAGCGGCAAGTGTACCGCTACCTGCGACGCGGAGAGCTTAGCATCGCAGCGATGTTGTGGCATAAGCTGCAACAGTCCGTGTCATCTGATACAAAACAGAACCCCTTGAGCAACGAACTTGACGACGTCAACTTGGTACTGTCAAGTATCAAAATGGGCGAGCTGCTTTATAAGGCGCAAGAGGCAGTTGCTATCCTCGGTCGAAATAGAGACGTTGGGATCGAAACTCATGTAGAGCCATCAGACATTGTCATGACAACTGACAAGCTCATCGCACGGCAAGTCATCGTCAACATTTTGAGTAGTGTTATGCAACAATGTTCCTCGCAGACCATTGCGATCTATCTGACGAAGGCACATGAACTGGTGTCGCTAACGCTCAAGTACTTGGCGGCAGATCCGAACTCTACAATTCAGCTACATGACGTAACCAAACGACTAATCAAACGTTTACGATGGCAGTTGGCGCTATCTGAGGAAAAAGGCATGTCGGTGGTACAGTTGACATTCCAGGCAGGAGCGCCGCAAATCCTCGTTATTGATGACAACCAAGGCATGTATGAATTAGTGAACCGCTATCTGACGCCTTATCCGGTACGAGTATATTTTGCACCAAATGGAAAGGAGGGTATGCGCTTGATCAAAGAGACTCACCCTGAACTAGTATTGCTGGATATAATGATTCCTGAAGTGGATGGTTGGGAAGTGCTACAGCGTATTCGCGTGGATCCACATTTGCGGGATATACCGATTGTAATCTGCTCGGTATTTAAGGATATTGAACTCGCCATGTCGCTAGGAGCCAAATATGTGCTTTCCAAACCACTACAAAAACATCAACTCGTTGAAGTGTTAAGAAAAACTGCATTGGTGTGAGTAATGTATGCAAACAAACCTCAGTATATGATGACGGATAATATCGAATACGTGCAGTTAAGGATGATGCATTATGTGTCTTTGTTGGTGGGCACCGCCTGTGCCATTGGCTGCTGGATGACCGTTATTGACAACACATTCAATGCGGGGACTTTCATAGTCTTGCTTGGTGAAATGGTGCTTTGCTTTTATGTGTATTCTAACCAGAACAAAAACGGATTCGTGAGCAAAGAAATCTTAGTTATTTCGTTAGTGGCGGTGTTTTTGTTAATTCTCACATTAAATGAAGAAGCGATCTGGATGTATATCGGCATTCCGATCATGTTTATTGTCGTTATTCTTCGATTCCGAGACAGTTGGCGCTATGTTTCCCCAATTGTACTTGCAGTGTTCTGGTTGGATATAAGTACACAGCGTGCTTACGATAGCGGACAATTCTTTGTGATCTTGATCGTCATGGCGGTCTTGATATGGAAAACAATGGAAACGCTTTACACAGCCCTACATTGGGTTGATGTTACCCAAAAACAGGCCAACGATTTGCTGGACGAAACCATCAGGAGCCGTGGCGAGTTGTTGAAGAACAACCGCGTGCTAGAGACGACCAATCAAGTATTGCTCCGAACACAGAAAGAACTTGAATTAGCCAATAAACACGCCGAAGAAGCGCGGCGATTAAAAGAACAATTTGCGGCAAACATTAGTCATGAATTGCGTACGCCTCTCAATCTTATCCTCGGATTCACCGAGATCATGCATTTGACCCCCAATGTATACGGCACCTTTGAATTTCCCGCTATGTTACGTAGGGACATTTACCAGATTTACCGCAATAGTCGACATTTGCTCGAAATGATTGATGATATTCTGGATTTGTCGCGTTTTGAATTGTCGAGTTTTTCTCTTCAGATGGAACCTACACCAATAGGCGAATTAATCGAAGATAGTGCGGAGCTAATCCGAGGGCTGTTTAAAGCGGGAACAGTCGAGTTTGAAACTCATATTGACCCGAATTTGCCGGTTGTTTCTGTGGACCGTACTCGCATCCGACAAGTTATTGTCAATTTATTGACCAATGCCCATCGCTTTACGGCTTCCGGTTTTGTGCGTCTGTCGGCGCATTTCGGAAATGATGAGATATTAGTTAGTGTCGAAGATACTGGCAAAGGGATTTCCGAGTCGAATCTTAGCAAAATCTTTGACGAGTTTTATCAGGTAGACTATTCGTTCAGCCGCAACTACGAGGGCACGGGCCTGGGATTGGCGCTAAGCAGGAAATTTGTCGAATCGCATGGGGGGAAGCTGCAGGTACGTACTGAACTCGGTCTTGGATCCATCTTCACCTTTACCTTGCCCGTGCATTCTACGGAAACTATTCCAATTAGTATTGGTACAAACCGTCACCAACATACGATCATCGTCGTTGATCCCGGTAGCACAGTGACAGATCTGTTACAGAAACATCTCAAGGAGTTTCACCTGATCCATTGCTCAAATGCCAAAAAATTGACAGAGATGATTAATCAGTTCCACCCTATAGCAATAATTGAGAATATTGTCCCTAGTAGCAGCCCTGCGATCGGGATGACTATGAATCGCTCGATCCCGATCATTCGATGTTCGATTGCTGATTCCTGGTGGGTCAAGGAACAATTGCAAGTTATGGATTTGATTTCACGTCCGGTAACTTCTATTGATATCTCTAGGTTCTTATCCGAACTACCCAAGGCGGATCATATTCTCGTTGTTGATGACGATCGTGGTTTCGTACAGCTTGTCGAGCGCATGTTGCAGTCAAGTGAATATCAGTGCGATCTTAGCCGCGCATACACTGTAAAACGGGCATGGGAGCTAATCCATCAGCGCTGTCCAGATCTCATTTTGTTGGATGCCAACCTATCGGCCACTGAGGGTATTGATTTGTTGCAGCAGATAAAATCGGCGAAGCATCTAAGGCATATTCCGGTAGTAATGATCACCGCCTCGGGATACGTGGAAGAACTCTTTGCAGACTATCCATCACAGTTGACACTGTATCAACGTCATGCCTTTCCTTTAACACATATCCTGAATTACGTGCACGCCTTAAGTCAAACGATCACCGTAAACACAACATCCAAGTGATTGTCAGGTCTATGTCAGGTTTCTGTCAGTTTTGGCAATGGAACAATTGCTACAATTCTTAATTGACGGAAAGTTGAGAAGATGGAGAAAGACAATGAGAAAGCTCTTTATCTCAGTTATGTTTGTCGTGTTTGTGCTGCTGGTCAATATGTCGTTGGTTTCGGCAGACCACCACGAGTGGTGGGCAGATGCGGCTGCACCGTATGCGGGCGCGACCATCCGCGGTGTATCCGAGAGCACACCGCCCTCGAACTACGTCGCCGATGTTTTAGCGGCGCAATTCACCGAGCTCACCGGCATCAATGTCGAGTTTGAGACGACGTCTTGGGATCAGATGTATTCCAAGGCGATCAACGATATGGAAGCCAATACGGGTATCTACGACTTTGTTTACATCGAGCAGGATATCATCTATTCCTACCTGGCGCAGGAGTATCTGGTCAATTTGACACAGTTCGCCGCCGACAACCCGGATTTGGCTTATGAAGGTTACGATGAGTCCGCCTTCACCAGCTTCGCCGATTACTTCAAAAACGCTGATGGCGATCTCTTCGGCGTGCCTATGGAAGCCTTCGTGAAGGTCTACCTCTATCGCAAGGATCTCTTCGAAGACCCCGATATCATGGCTGCCTTCGAGGAAGCGTACGGCTATCCGCTGGCGCCGGCCGAGAATTTCGATCAATATCGCGACAACGCCGAATTCTTCACTGCTTACGGCGAAAGCATGGATATGGATCTGTGGGGTACGACAGTACAAGGTACGACCGGGCATCCCGCCTCGACCTACGAATTCCTCGAGTCCATCGGTCCCTCCTTCGGCCTTTACAACTGGGGCATCAACCTGGATGCCGGCTCGGCAATGAGCGCCAACGGTGGCGCGCTGGATGGCGATACCGCTGTTGAGGCTTTGACCTTCTGGTTGAGCATGCTGCCCTTTGCGCCGCCCGAAGCCACGTCCAGCACCTGGGATGAGGTCGCGTCCAGCTTTGCCGCGGGCCGTGCTGCGCAAGGCTGGGTCTACGGCGAGAACGCCGCCTGGATCGCCACCGATGAGTCGCGCTCGGCCGTCACTGGCAACGTCGGTGTTCGCCTGCCAGTCACCGCTCCTGGCGTAATCGAAGCCGCCAAGATGGGCGAAGGCTACATCGGCTACTACGATGGCGGCGCCTTTGGTGTGCCGCATTCGTCACGGAATAAAGAAGCCACGCTGCTCTGGCTGCAATTCATCGGTCAGTCGTCGGTGCAGGCGGAATGGGCTGCCGCGGGCGCGCGCATCACCCACACCGCCACCTTTGATGATCCCTTGATTGCCGAGCAGGACGCCAAAGTTGACGGCTACTACACGCTGCTGGAAGAACAGGGCCCGCTCTTCGCTGGCGCGCCGCCCTTCCCCTTCCATGCTCAGGTACGCGAAGTCATTGATCCCTTCATTCAACGCGCGATCCTGGGCGAGTTGAGCCCGGCGGATGCCCTTTCGCAGGCTGCTATGGCAGTGGATGAAGAACTCTCGCGCCTAGGTTATGGCATGTAGGCTGTAAATCTGTACAATCAAACAGGGTGACATCTCTTGTCACCCTGTTTTCTCTACTAGAGACTGCCAAGATGCGCAATAATCCCCGAATCGGTTGGCTATTGCTCAGCCCAACACTACTCATTCTCTTAGTATTCGGCTTCGTACCTTTTCTTTATGTCTTGTTTGTGGGCTTTAATGAGTGGAATATTTTTGCGGCGGAAGAAGGCTTACGGTTTTCTGGACTCGATAATTATCGACGTTTGGTTTTTGACGAAGATTTCACAACTTCGGTCCAATTAACCTTAAAATTCGCCACTTTTGCCATTTTAAGTGAATTGATCCTTGGATTTTTGCTGGCGCAGATGCTGACGCGCAAATTCCCCGGCAAGTGGTTCTTCCGCATCATTCACACTTTTCCCCTGATGGTAGCGCCGATCGCTGTGGGCGCCATCTGGCGCTTGCTCGTCATTCCCGGCTTTGGCCCAGTGCCTTTCTTTCTCGACCGCTGGTTCGATATCAAGTACCAGATCGGCTCCTATCCCGATCAAGCCTTGTGGACATCAGTGATTATGGACGTCTGGCATTGGACGCCCTTCGTCACGCTGACTATGCTCGCTGGCCTGTCGTCGATACCGAGGGAACCGGTTGAGCAGGCGAAGGTGGACGGCGCCAACCGCTTGCAGGTCTTCTGGTATGTCACCTTGCCCTTCCTGCGGCCGGTGCTGCTGACGACCGTGTTCATCCGCATCATGGACGCGATCCGCACGGTTGATGAAGTCTGGATGCTGGCGGGCGGCGGACCCGGTACCCGCTTCACCGGCATCTACATTTGGCGTGTGGTCTTCCCGCGGACGGATTACGGCTACGGCTCCTCCATCTCGCTCATCACACTCTACCTGACCATCGTCCTGTGCTGGCTGCTCTTCATCGCGATCTCTGGGCGGCGCAAGGGAGAAGTCGAATGACGACCACTTTGCGGCAGCGCGCTTGGCGCCTCTGCGTGACCTACGGCTTCTGGATCTTCACGACCATTGTGACGCTGCTGCCGATCTGGTGGATGTTTGTCGTGTCCATGCGCAGCCGCGTGGAATTATTCGGCAGACCCAACCTCAGCCTCAGTCGATTCTTCGTCGAGAATTACACTAACGTGCTGACAGACAGTACCTTCCAGCGCTATATGACCAACTCGGTGGTGGTATCGACCAGCAACGCCCTCCTGGTGATGGTGCTGGCGCTCTTGGCGACTTATGCCCTTTCGCGCTACAAGCTGGCGGGCCGGGACAATATCTTTTTCTGGCTGATTACCAACCGTATGGCGCCGCCGGCCGCTTTCTTGCTTCCGTTATATATCATGTTCACGCGGACCTTTCGCCTGGGCGATTGGACGCTCTACGATACGCAGATCGGCTTGATCTTGCTCTACTGCGTTTTCAACTTGCCCTTTGCCATCTGGCTGCTCAAAGGCGTGATTGATGGCATCCCGATTGAATTGGACGATGCGGCCATGATTGATGGCGCCGGACTATGGGGCGTATTGCGGCATGTGATTATCCCCCTGGCAGCGCCGGGGCTGGCGGTCACCGGCATCTTGAGTTGGGTCTTCGCCTGGAACGAATACCTCTTCGCCGCCAACCTGACCAGCGTGCAAGCGCGCACGATCACCACCGGCCTGGCGGAATTCGTAACCGTGACCGGCACCAACTGGGGCGAACTGGCGGCGATGTCGATGCTGACCCTGATACCGTCGGCGATCATCGTCATCCTCGCCCAGCGCTATATCGTCATGGGTCTGACCTTTGGCGCGGTGAAGGAATAAAGACATGCAAGAGCAAAAGACCAACAAGGACAAAAAGGAATTCGATGGCTTCCTGCCCTTTTACACCAACGCCTTCGACCGCGTCTTCATCAGCGTCGTGATCCTGATCGGGATACATCTGCTCTGGCTGCGCTTCATGGAGCCGGCGCTGCCGATCGAAGCGGCGACGGTGATCTCACTGGTGATTGCGTACTATGTCGTGCGCAGAGGATGAGTGGTTCAATTCATTTCCCCGAACCGGCGGTCAATCCCCCGATGAGCCGGTCCTGAAAGACCCCCGAAATCACCAGAATAGGCAAGATCGTCAGCATCGTCGCCGCGGTGATGATTTCCCACGGGAAGGAGTATTCGCCTGGGAATAGCGAGATGCCCACCGGTGCCGTGCGCATGAAGTTGTCGCTCATCAGCACCAGCGAGAGCGGGAATTCGTTCCAGGAGAAGATGAAAACGATCAGCCCGGTGGAGATCAAACCCGGTACCGAAAGGGGCAGGATGATGCTCCAGAAGATGCGCAAGCTCGATGCCCCATCCACTCTGGCAGCATCCTCGATCTCGTGGGGCACTGTCTTGAAGAAATTGGTCAAGATCCAGACGGCAATTGGCGTGTAGAGGCCGGCGTGTCCGATGATCAGTCCCGAATAGGTGTTGATCATGCGCAATTCGAGGAACATGTTGAAGAGCGACGGCAGCAGCGCCAGTGGCGGGAACATGGAGACAGCCAGGATCAGAATCAGGATAAAGTTACGACCGCGATAGGTCAAACGACCTAGTGAGTAGGCCGCCAGCCCGCCACATGCGAGAATCACGAATGTCGTTGTTGTCGCCACGATGAAGCTGTTGAGGATATAGCCTAGCAGTTCCGGGGTTTCGTTAAGAATGTCCAGGTAGTTTTCCAGCGTCACAGGATCGGGCAAGTATTGCACGGGCCAGGCATAGATATCGGCTTCGGTCTTGATGGACGTGAGGAAGATCCAGACCGTCGGGAAAAATGACACGATGACCGTCATCGCCGCCACGATATAGAAACCGAGCGAGACCGGCTTCCGTCGGCTCGAGCGCGGCGGTCGTTGGTCCGAGGCTGGTGCGCGGGCGGATCCGCCAAATAGCGTCACATTTCACCCCGCCGAATCATCAAGATATAGAAGACGCTGATGGTCATGATGATGATGAACTGAATTAGAATCGCGCTCGAGCCGAGATTGAAGTTGACGTACTGAAAGATGGCGCGGTAGGCATAGAGCGACAGCGTTTCGGTGGAGGTCAGAGGACCGCCGTCGGTCAGATTGAACGGCAACTCGAAGGCGCGCATCGCATCCATCGTGCGCAGCAGCACTGAAACCAGGATCGCCGGTTTCAGCAGTGGCAAGGTGATAAAGCGAAATTCCGAGAGTCGAGTTGTCCCGTCCACGCTGCCGGCTTCATAGAGATCGTCCGGTATGGTTTGCAGCCCCGCCAACAACAAAAGCGCCATGAAGGAACTAGTCTTCCAGATCGAAACGAACATCATCATGTGCATAGCGCTGGGGATCGCCCCCAGCCAGTTGATGCGATCGGCGATCAGCCCTATGTCCGACAGCATCGAATTGAACAGGCCGAATTCGGTGTTGAACATCCAACGCCACATCAGAGCGTTAAGCGCCGTGGGCAATGCCCAAGGAAAGAGCACCGCCATGCGTACCAGCCCTTTGCCGCGGAAGTTGCGGTCGAGGACCAGCGCTAATCCGATGCCGATCACCAATTCGATAGGTACGGTCACGGCTGTGAAGAGGATGGTATTGTTCAGCGAGGTGATGAAGCGCGGCGTATTCAGCAGGCGCTGATAATTGGCCAGCCCGGCGTATTCGTAACCGATGAAGACGCTGGTACTGTTGCGCCCGAAGCTTAGAACTATCGTCTGAAATATCGGGAAGAGCAAGACAAATGCAATGATCAACAGAGCGGGTACAAGAAAGGTGAGTCCTGCCCGATTGGCATATTTCATCGACTTGGTCTAATACAGGGACAGGGTGCGGCAACAGTTGCCCGCACCCCGTTTCTTAATTCGACTAGGGCATTATCGCCAGGATTTGCGCTTCGGCATCGGCCAGCGCTTGTTCCGGCGTCTTCTCACCCAGCAAAGCGGCGGAGATCTCCGTCTGCATGATTTCCGAAATCTCCGGATAGGCAGTGCCAGTCTGTGCCGAAGGACGCGCAAAGGCATAGACGAAATTGGCGCCCAGGGCAGCAACACCGGGCGCATCTTCGATGATGCGTTCATCGTCATAGACGGCGGGCCGCGTCGGGACTTTGCCCTGGATTAAGCTCGCTTGCACTTGCGATTCGTAGCTGGTGAAGCACTTAATGAAATCGGCCGCTGCTTCGACATTCTCCGAGTGCTTGTTGACCGCCAGCAGGAAGCCGCCAATGACAGTGGTGTTGGTCATATCATTGCCCTCGAAGTAGGGCACGCGGGTGAATTGCACGGCGTCCTTCACCGGCGAGTCCTCCGCAGTCAGCGTCGCCAGGACGAAGTCTTGCACCATCAGGAAGACGGCGCGTTCCTGCTGGAAGAGCAAGCGCGCGTCATTGGGACGGAAGGTCAGGATACTTTCCGGCGCGACGCCCGATCCTAACATGCCGACCATAGTCGAGAGCGATTTAACACCGGCTTCGTTGTTGATCGCCAGGTTGCCATCAGCATCAAAGAAGCTGCTGCCTGCGCCCTGGAAGAAGGCCAGCCAATTCATGAACAAGCCTTCGATCTTCGCCCACATGCTGATGAAACCAGTCAGGTCGGGGTTGCCTTCGCCTTCGACGATAGCCTCCGCCTGCGAGATAAGCGCTTCCCAGGTTGTTGGCACATCAAAGCCGTATTTCTCCAGCAGGTCGGCGCGATAGAATAGATGGATTCCGTCAATGTAGAGCGGAATCGCGTAGGTGCTGCCGCCGACTTGCGCCGCTGCCAGGAAGCCGGGGATGTATTCCGCAAGCTCGTCTTCGCTGAAATAGTCCTCAATGGGCGCGACCCAACCGCGGGCGGCAAAGTCGCCGGGCCAAATAACGTCAACGGCGATGATATCCGGTTTGGAGTTGCGCGCCGTGAAATTGGTGACGTAGATGCTGCGTGATTCGTTGGGCACATCGGATATGCGCTCCCACTCCACGTTGATGCCTCCGACTTCGTTTTCGCAGGCTTCAATTAGAATCGGCGCGGCATCGCCAAAACCGCGCGCGCCGATAGAAAGCGTCAGTTCAACGTTGTCCTGCGCAGCTACAGGACCGGCCAGAAGCACAATGATGATTAGAAGCACGACGGTGAATAGCCCTTTTGATAGCTTATCTTTTGTGACCATCTTCAGATCTCCTTATCGATTCAAATTGCCGGAACGTTGCATGCCAGTCTTTGCATAAAGGCTCCTTCCACGATCATATAACATAGACAGGTACCGGATTCCAAATCTTTGGGAATGTTGCCGAACGCTCAAGCTCCCGACACCCGCGGCATCCAAAGCGGCTCCATGCCCCAACGGCTGAACAACAGCGCCCGCGCCATCTCAGCGCGCGTATCGCTATAAGCCGCATTGTCCCATAGATTGTTGCTTCGGGCGGGGTCGACCGCTAAGTCAAATAACTCATAGCTATCAGTCGCCGGATTAAAAGTAATCTGCGTAGACCGCACATTGCAGCTCTTCACATACATCGCTGCGGACTTGTTGGGCAGGCGCAGACTGTCGTCGCGCAGCAGCTCCTCCTTGAGCATCTCGGCGCGCAGCATCGCTTCTGTCAACCGGGCCCGCAAGTCTTCGTCGGCATAGCGGTTGCTGACTTCGCCGGGGTCCTCGCGCAGGTCGAAGATTTCGCCGTAATCACGATCGAAATAGAGCGTGAGCTTGTAACGATCGTCGATATAAGTCTTCATGTGCAGCGTCGTCGGCTGATGGCGGTTTTCCACTATGACATGGTCCCTGGCATTGGATTCGTCGCCGCTCCAGACGGCTTGTTGATCGACGCCGGTCATCTCGTCCGGAATGTCGATGCCGCAAAAGCTGAGGAACGTAGGAGCATAATCGACCAGCGATTGCAGGCTGTGGCTGATGTGTCCTGCGGGTATCTGGCCGGGCAGGCGCGCGATCATGGGCACGCGAATGCCATCGTCGTAATGAAATGCGCCTTTGGCGATCAGCCCGTGCTGGCCGAAGTAGTGCCCGTGATCGCTTGTGAAGACGACCAAGGTATTTTCGGCTAAACCAAGTTGATCGAGGTGGTCGATGATCTGCCCGATGTATTTGTCCATGCAACTGATCATCCCGTAGTAGCAAGCGATGTCCTTGGCCAGTTCATGCCGATCGTGCAGATGGGAATGAAAACCGTGGCAGCCGCTGCCATTGGCTTCCTGCCAGGCCGAGAAGTCAGGATCCGATGTCTGCGTCAATTGCAGGTGCGGCGGGTTATTGTCGTGTTCGCTCGGCGTGACGGTCGGTACGGTAACGTCGACCGGATCATACATCGTATCCCAGGGTTCGGGCGCCAGGTATTTCGGGTGCGGATCGAAGAAGCTCGCCCAGAGGAAGAAGGGCTGATCCTGATCGTGGTATTCCGAGATGAGAGCCTTGCTTCGTTCGGCGATCCAGGCGTTATAGTGAAATTGTTCGGGAATGAGCCAGTGGCGCCGCTGTTCGACAACATGGCCCGTCGGCTGTAAGTAATAGTCGCGCCAATTGAGCAAGCCCTTTTCTTCCATCCAAAGGGCATAATGCTGCCCGACATGGGCTTCGTCGGTGTGGTTTCGCGCCAGCTCGATATGGTCGAATCCGTAAAATGGGCCCTCGAACTCCTCCCAGAAGTCGAGATCTTGCAGGATGGGATAGGATTCCAGCGACGGATACTCCTCCGTGGACTGCAGCGGCTGGAAATGCGCCTTGCCAACCAGAGCCGTCCGATATCCAGCGGCTTGGAGGCGCTCGCCCAGGGTCGCTTCGCTTTCGGGCAATTTCGTGCCCAGCGAATAGGCGCCGTGCTGGGATGGGTATTTGCCGGTGATCATGCTGCTGCGGGTCGGCGTGCATGTGGGGTTTGGGCAATAGGCGCGCGTGAAAGTAGCGCCCTGTGAGGCGAGTTTGTCCAACGCCGGCGTTTGAATCTCGGGGTTGTTTTGTCCCAGCGTGCACCAGTGCTGCTGGTCGGACGTGATCAAAAGGATGTTCATCCTCGACATGCTCCTTTGTTCGTCGACGTTGGCCAACAGGCGCTGTCAACGCTACTGTCGGTAATATTGTTTTCCCTTGATCGCTTCCGGCAACATGCTCTCGTCGGTATAAGCCTGGTAACCTTCGCCATAACCCAGTTCCTTCATCAACTGCGTAGGCGCGTTGCGGATATGCAGGGGGATGGGCAAGTTTCCGCGTTCCTTGACATCGTCTAGGGCGGTGAAGTAGGCATCCCCGGCGGCGCGGTTTTTCGGACCGCAAGCGAGATAGACGACACCGTGCGCCAGATTGAATTGGCATTCTGGCAAGCCGATCGTTTCGACGGCGCGGAAGACCTCGTTGGCCACGGTGAGCGCCGACGAATCGGCAATGCCGATATCTTCGCTGGCGAAGATGACCATGCGGCGGGCGATGAACTTGGGGTCTTCGCCGCTGTCGATCATGCGCGCCATGTAATAGAGCGCCGCGTCGACATCCCCCGCGCGCATGCTCTTGATGAAGGCGCTGATGGTGTTGTAGTGTTCCTCGCCGGTTTTGTCGTAGCGCAAGTGCTTGGATTGCAAAGTCTCGCGCAAATGCTCGACGCCGATGCGCCTATCGCTGTATAGTCGGGCGGCATTCTCCAACAAATTCAGTGCGGCGCGGGCATCGCCATTGGCGTAATTCGCCAGGAAGTGGGTGGCGTCACCATCAATTTCCACACCCAGCGCAGCGGTGCCACGGACGATGATGCGCTCGATCTCTTCTTGAGTCAGCGGATTGAGCGTGAAGATTTGCATACGCGACAGCAGCGCAGAAATGACTTCGAAGCTGGGATTCTCGGTGGTGGCGCCGATGAGGATGATGGTGCCGTCTTCGACATAGGGCAGCAGGTAATCTTGCTGGGCTTTGTTGAAGCGGTGGATCTCGTCGAGGAAGAGGATGACGCCCTCGGGCGATCTGTCCTGGTCGGGCGCGTCAAAGAGCGCCATCTGGGCATTGGCGTTCTTGCCCGGCCCTCTGACCGTTTGGACGATCTGACGCAGTTCCGCTTTTCCGGCCGAGACCGCGGAGAGGTTGTAGAAAGGCTTGTCCGCCACAGCGGCGATCATGCGGGCGAGGGTGGTCTTGCCTACGCCCGGCGGGCCCCAGAAGATCATGCTGGGGATGGCCCGCCCCTGCAGGACGCGGTAAAGCGGTTTGTCGACGCCGACCAGATGCGCCTGGCCGATGAAGCCGGAGAGATCGCGCGGACGGATGCGTTCGGGCAGGGGTGCGGCCGGGTGGCGCATGTCAATCGCGCCCCCATTCGGATGCCAAGAGCAAGGAATCGACACCAGTTGTCGCGGTTGGTTTTGCAGCGATACAATCCAGCGGGGGCGCCAGCGTATGCTGCGGGCAAGCTTGCAAGACCTTGCTCAAAAGGATCAACCCCGGATAATCTTCACGATCTGATGCAGGTGATCGCAGTCGTGGTAGGCGGTCAGAACGAGTTGGTCGTTGAGCGTGAAGCCGCCCCCATCGGCATCGCGCCCCGGGCGCTCCCAGAGCGCCTCGTCGTCCTCGGGCAAAGACGCCAAAAGCGCGTGATACGGTCCGCGACCTTCCTTCCATTTTTCAAGCAGATCCAGCGCGTCTTGCTCGGCATAGCCCGCTTCGATGACCATTTCGTCGGGACTCTTGCCGGACGACGCCGGCAGTTCGCTGCCTTCGGCCAGGGCGCGGGCGCGCTTCAAGAAGTAGGAGTCGACATCGGCCAGGTGACCGAGGACTTCGGAAATCGTCCAGCCGTCGCCGCCGTCGCGCCGGTCGAAGGCCCCCGGGTCGGTGATGCTCTTGACGACTTGTTCAATGTTTACCGGGTTCTTTTCCATCGCCCATAATTGCCAGCGACGGTATCTGGAAAGCGCTTGCATGGATCGCTCCTTTGCATGATTTGGGGCGGATTATAGCACAGCCGAAGGCCGCCGTGAAACTAGGTCCACGGCCGTCGGCTTTTGGGATGTAGGTTAGGAGCTACGAACGTTATTGGCTCCGCGCGGTATCCAGTATCGCCAACGCTTTGCGGGCGATCGCTTCGGTGGGGTTGGCGCTGGTGCCGGGCGCGCGTTCCATCAAGACCTCTAGGAAGAATTCGTCCATGACAAAGAGCGCAACCGAGCCGTAGAGCCCGCGACCGAGCACATGCGGTTTCGGAAAATCTTCAATAGAGTTTTCCTCTTCGATACCTTCGCGGATGCCTTTTATTTTTTCGTAGTGCGCCGTGGCGTCTGCCGCCGAGTCGAAATGCGCGAAGGTCATTTGGAAGTTGTTAGCCATCTGGTCAATGTAAGCGACGCGGAAACCCCGTCCGTTTTCTATGTTGCGCGGTATACCCACGCCATTGTCAAAGCGGGATAAATCGCGTTTCCATTGCGTCGTGGTAATAATCTCATTTGGCATGTTGTTAAGAACCGCCTCGAGGACGTCGACAGAGCCAGCGTCCAACGAGGCGTTGCTTGCCGCAGCTTCAAATGCGCTGCGGTTTTCTTCAAAAAAGCGGATGGTCTGGCTCGAAAGCGGCTCCATAGGGCTGGTCGAGGTGGTGAAGATCTCGACAAAGACCTCAATGAAGTAATTGTCGATTTGGAAGAGCCCGAATGAACCGTACAAGCCAGCGCCTATGAGGTTGGGTTTCGGGAAGGAATCGTCCTCTTTAAGGTTTACCAGCGACGACCGCAGGTCTTGCTTGCGGTTGAACTCCGCAATAGCCCCTTCCGCGTCCGGGAAGACGGCGAAGTTCAGGCTCATCTTGCTGCCTTGCTGCGTGTAATAGTAAATCTCTTTGCCGACGGCGGGTCTGCGGACACCGCGGATGTTCTTCACACCCTCGTTGCCGACTTCAAAGTTCCGCTTCCATTCTTCTTCGCCCGCGGGCAGTGGGTCGGGCAGCAACTCAATCAGACGTTCCATGACGCCCAGATTGACCTCGTAAGGATCAATAAAGTCGGCCGGTGCAGGCGTGGGCGTGGGCGTGGCAGTAGGTTTCGGCGTCGGAGTCGGCGACGGCGTGATATCAAGCGTGTCCACTGGACGACATGCGGCAAATACCAGCATGGCGACCAGCGCAAATAATCGAAACTGATGGTGCGGATTTGCTTTCATGTCTAGTCCCCGCCCTCTTCTTCTTCATACAGGCGCAGGCGCTCGGGAATTTGTCCTGTGACGATCATATCGGCGACTTCGTTTTCGGTCACTTCGCTCTTATAAAAGTCGCCCAGTTTGTGTCCGCGCTCAATGATGGTAAAGCGGTCTGCCACCTCGTAAACGTGGCGGATATTGTGGGTGATGAAGATGACGCTCATGCCTTTTTCTTTGGCGGCGATGGTATAGTCGAGCACTTTCTGCGTCTCGCCGACGGACAGTGCCGAGGTGGGCTCGTCCAGGATCAGCAGCTTTTTGCCGAAATAGACAGCGCGGCCGATCGCGATCGACTGTCGCTCGCCACCGGACATGTTGCCGACAGTTTCCTCCGAATCGCGGACATGGATGCCAACATCGGCCAAGGCTTGTATCGACTCGCGCGCCATCATTTTCTTGTCGAGGAATTTGAAGGGACCGATCTCATAAGTAGGCTCTTGCCCAAGCCAGAAGTTCCGCGCGATGCTCATCAAGGGCACCAGCGCGAGATCCTGGTGCACAGTCTCGATACCGAGTTCGCGGGCGTCATGCGGCGAATTGATTTTGACGGCCTCGTCGTCGAAATAGATTTGACCGCGCGTTAGCGAATGGTAGCCGGTCAGTACCTTGATCAGCGTCGATTTGCCGGCGCCGTTGTCCCCCAACAAGCCGACAATCTCCCCGCGGTCGACGTGGAAATTGATACCACGCAAAACTTGTACACTGCCGAAGTACTTGTGGATATCGATCATATCCACAAGCGCATTGTCATTCATCTGCTCATATTGCATGGTTAACGCTCCCTAATTTCGCTGCGCGCCGCGGACGAGGGTGTTCAGTACAACAGCGACGATAATGATGACGCCGATTGTCCCGGCAAATACGCGGGATTCGATACCGACTAGGACCAGACCAGTTTGCAGCATGCCGAAGATCAACGCCCCCAGTAACGAGCCGACGACGCTGCCGTATCCACCGGACAGCAAGGCGCCGCCGATCACCGTCATGGCGATCACCTCCAGTTCTAAACCTGTGCCCTTGCGCGGGTCGACGCCTGGATTGCGGGAAGTTTCGTATATCGCCGCAATACCGGTAAGTACCGCCACAATGACGAAGTTCTGTAACTTAACCCGGTCCACATTGACACCCTGAGCGCGGGCGGCTCCCTCGTTGCCGCCGGTGGCGAATATGCTATTGCCGAAAGATGTACTCGTCAGAATTACGTGGAAGAACGCCACGAAGATGAACCACCAGACGATCGCCAGCCGCACGTTAGCGCTGCGCGGGATTTGCAGATGGATGAACTCTCCTTCGGAGCCAATCGACAATACCCGCCCGTTAAAGAGATCGAAGTAGCCAACTTCCACCATTTCGCCGCCGCCGGCGTTGATATGGTAGGAGAAGACAGCGACCAGCCAGAGTACGATTGACGCCAGAATCAGCAGAACGAGCAAAAGCAAGACGATGCGGACAATCGCGCCAGAAGTGCCGAAGTCGCCATTGTTATGACGGACCGACCAAGCCTGCATTGCCCGCTGATAAAGGAGAGGCAGGGCGCGGTAAGCGGTGTATGCGGTGATGAGCAAGCCAAGAACTGCCAGCGCGACGAAGACTATTTTGCTGATGCTGATGATGGGCAGCGATTCGTGATGGTCGCTGTAACGCAAGATGCGACCGCCGGCAATCACAACCAGTGTTATGGCGCGATAAGCCAGCATCGTTCCCAATGTCACAATGAAGGATGGTATGCGGGTCGAGATGAGCAGGATGCCATTGATGGCGCCGAGTACGAAGGCGACAAAGATAGCGAGCAGCGCGGCGGGTATAGGCTCCATCACGCCGAATATGGGCGCGCCGAGGGTCATGAATTGCATGAAGGATAGCGCGGTGACGCCCAGAATCGAGCCGACCGACAGGTCGAATTCCCCAGAGATCATCAGGTAGGTGACGCCGATGGCGATGACGCCCTTAGTCGCCACATTGCTGAGAAACGAGGCGATGGAACTCGGCTCCAGGAACAGGTCAGTCGCCATCGTAAAACCCATGAAGATGGCGATAAAACCGATGATCGCGCCAGCGCTCGGTGATTTTGCCAGCTCGGCGCGGATGAACTTGCCCGGTGTCAGGGCGATCGCCCGGCGCAATTCGTCGGATTGCTCTTGCACTTGACGCGCTTGCATATAGCCGAAAAGCCCCGGCAGGAAGAAGAGCAAGCCCGCGACTAAGCGATGCGTTTCCACATCACGAATGGTTGTATAACCGGGATACAGCGGCACCACAAACGTGCCCGCGATGAGTACACAGATTACGCCGACAAACAGGACAATAAGAATCGCCTGGACGAATTTTCCTGGAGGAGCGACGATCAGGCGGATGCCTTCCATATCCCGCAGCGGTTCCAAGGGCGGGATCAAGAAGACGAGGAGCGCCAAAAGAGCGACCAGACCGGCGACAAGCAAACTGACGCTTATCAGCGACTCGCCGATGGACAAGGCAATGGGCGCCAAGCCGCCGATGTCTTCGTTGATCAGGCTGCGGAGGTCGATTTCTTGCCCAAGCAAGAGCGAGAACTTCAACCCAACCGGAATAATGACACTGAGCAAGATGGCAGCGCCGATGATGAGGGTGACGAAATACGTCCATTGGGACCAGCGCAAGCTTGATTGTTCGCGCTGGTAGAGCCCATAAGCGGTTCGGAGGCAGCAGGCGGCGTAAATCAAAAAGGCGACTGTGGCGATGTATTCGATGGTGTTCAGGTTGCTGCGTAAGATGTCGATCCGCTCGCCTAAGGGTACCCAGCCAAAAGCGACCCCATATGCGATCAAGAACCCCAGGATGGCAAAGCCAAATATCAAGCCTGCAACGAGCGTGCCGACATTGGAGGCGCCTCGTTTGCCATCTAAATATGCTTGTATCATAAGCTGTTTCTCGAATTCGACTAAGAATTTCTTGGGAGCCGATATCAGCCCGAAGGGGCTGATATGTCGTAAGGGTTAAATTTGCGAAAGAAGTTACAAATAAATGGGTGGGAAGGTCCTTCCCACCCACTGCGAATGCCGGATTCGGCTTAGCGATAGCCTTGCGCCGTCAACTCGATGATGGCATCGACGTTGCTGCCGTCGATGATGCCAGGTCCTGTCAGAATGTCGCCACCCGGAGCCATCTTGAATTGGCTGTTCAGGTAGAGCCACATGATCGTCTCGAAGCCTTGCAAGTAAGGCTGCTGGTCGATAGCCTGAATCAGGTAACCGTTTTGGATCATTTCATAGATCTCGGCGCTGGTATCGTGGGTCGTAGCGAAGATTTCGCCCGCCATGACGCCAGCTTCCTGAATATACAGATTCAGCGCGCTCGCCGGGTTGGGGCCAAGGCTGAATACAGCGTTGGTTTCCGGGTTGGCGGCGAAGTAGTCGGCGAAGACACCGGCGGATGCGGTCACATCGTTGCTGATGGTCAGACCGTCCAGCGGGATGCCAGCTTCTTCAAAGACGCTGCGGACGCCAGCGCAACGGGCTTCCAGACCACTGTGTCCAACTTCCTGGATCGGGCAAACCGCTTTGGCGATCTCGACGCCGGCTGCATCGGCCGCGTCAAGTACAGCGTTGGCGTTGGAACGTCCGCCGAGGAATTCGTTCGCGCCAATGTAGAAGAGCGTCGGCAGCGCATCGGGCGTGCCAGCGTTGGGATCGGCCGTATTGAAGACGATCACCGGTATTCCGGCTTCGGCAGCGCGATTAACACCATCGCGGATAACTTCCGGATTCGGAACCGTGGTGCCGATACCGTCGTTGTTGCGCGCCAGGGCATCGTCCCAGTAGCCGGCCATATCATCAATGCTATCAACAGGATCCGCCAGCCAGGCGCAATCAGCGTCCAGCAGGGCACAGGCGTCTTCCATACCCTTGATGACGACGACCCAGAAGGGATTGCCGTGACCGCCGTGGCTGACCATACTAAAGGTCAATTGGTCTTGCGCGCCAACGCCGCCGATACCGGCAATCATGACACCCAGCGCCAAAAGCAGCACCGGGATCGTACGAACTAGCTTTCTCATAACGAGACTCCTCCAAATAAACGTTAATGGTCACATTGTCTCAGGCGAATTGCCTGTTGAGACCGGTTTCAAATGACTGACACGCACTCCTTTAACAGCGCGACCAGCCAAGCGTACGGTATTATAGCGCAGATTTCGTATATTTCAAACGCTGCTGATTTGGCACTGCATCAAAGTCGGATGAAATAAAGAACAACAGCCTCCTGACAGCCGGTAGGGACGATCGAAGGTCCGTGTCTACGCGACCCACCGAAGTCGCCTCTACCAAATCATTCGTAATCTTGGGCTAAGATTCTCATGTCGAGGACTGACTAAGAGTATTGCAACCGAAAAGGATACTCTACCGCGAGACGGCGGCGCGGGTCCGGGATCAGCGGATCTCTTCCACCGCCCAGTGATCGCCCATCGCTCGGCGTCCTTTTGCCAAACCGGGACCGTCGGAGACCTGCCGCACGAGGTCATCTCTGTTGAGCGCCGAATCAAGCAGATTGACTCCCAGGCCGGGTCCCGCGGGGATATCCAGGTGACCATCGCGGACGACCGGCGTGAAATCGGTCAGAACGGCGAAGTATTCCAGGTAGAATGCGCGTACCGACTCCACGTAATACAAGTTGGGGATATGTGCGCCGAGGTGCATGCAAGCTGCGTGGCAGATAGCGCCGGCGATATTATGCAAGACGATGGGCACACCAAATGTCTCCGCCAGGTTGGCGATCTTGCGCGTTTCGGCGATACCCCCGTTCCAGACGGCGTCGGTCATCAGGATCTGCCAGATGTGTTTCTCCAACCATTCGCGGTATTGCCAGCGAGTCAGCAGCAGCTCGGAGCCGACGATAGGGATGCTGGTCTTCCGGGACAGCGCTTTGATTTCGTCGGGATAGACCGGCGGCAGAACCTCCTCAAGGAAAAGAATATTGTAGGGTTCGAGAGCGCGGGCGATGCGCTCCATGCTGACGCGGTTCCAGCGAAAATGGAATTCGACGCCAATGTCCATCCGATCGCCGACCGCATCACGAATCTGCTTGATCGGAACCAGTCCTTTTTCGATCTCGGCTTTCGTGATTCGCTGGCCGAAACTGCGCTCGCTGAACTGATCGAAGGGCCAGATTTTCATGGCGTAAATCTCGTCGTCGAGCAGGCTCTGCGCCAAGGCGCCGGCGTCTTTGTGCCAGGCGGCGTAATCTTGGCAGCGGCCGAAGCCGATGCAGGTGTTGTATGTTGGAATTTCCTGCCGTGTTTTGCCGCCCAGCAAATGATAGAGCGGCGCGCCATAAACTTTGCCCATGATGTCCCAGAGCGCGACCTCGAATGCGGAAAGCGCGCGCGTCTCGGCGCCGGCGTAGCCGTTATACATGATGTTGTCCATCACAAAGCGCCACAGTCCTTCAATATCAAGCGGGTCTTGGCCCAGGACTAGGGGCGCAATGGTGCCGTGCAAGGCCGCCTTAGCGCCGGGGATCTTGTCGACGGTTTCACCAAGACCGACGACACCGCTGTCTGTAAAGACGCGCACCGTCATCAATCGCGGATATGCCTTCCACTGCAAGGTTTCTATCCGAGTGATTTTCATGGGATCCCTCCGACTATGGCTGTTCGCTCGTCCGGTTCCGCGCCACGGGCCATCTCAGACCTCAATCACCCGATTCTCCAGACTGCCGATGCCTTCGATGCTGATGCTGACGACATCATTCGGCTGCAAAGTGAATTCAACCGGCGGCACGATGGCGGTGCCGGTCAACAGGATCGCCCCGGCCGGATAGCTATTGCTGCGCCCCAGATAATCGATCAGCTCCGGTATCGTGCGCTTGATCTGATCGGTGGAAATGGAACCGCTGAAGACTTCGGCGTCTGCGCGGCGGATCGACAGGCGGATGGTGGTATCGAGCCATTGCTCCGATGGCGCCAGCAAGATGCCGGGACCAAGCGCGCAAGATGCCGTGTAGACTTTCGCCTGTGGCAGATAGAGTGGATTGGCACCTTCAATGTCGCGGCTGCTCATATCGTTGCCGATGGTGAAGCCGACCATCTCCATGGCGGGATTGACGACCAGGCCGAGCTCGGGTTCGGGTACATTCCAGCTTGAATCGCGCCGGATGCCAACCTTGCCGAAGGGTCCGACGGTGTTTTTCAGCGAAGCCTTATAGAAGATTTCCGGGCGCTCGGCCACATAAACGCGGGCGTAGACATCGCCCCCATCGACGGCTTCTTCCTGCCGGGCTTTGCGGCTGTCCAAATAGGTCACCCCGGCCGCCCAGACTTCCTGTTCGTCGACGGGCGGCAGCCAGTGCGCTGCATCCGGCGACGGCACGTTGTCCAGCGCGCTGGCGGGAAAGCTGATTTGCGAGTCAGCCGCCGCGGACCGTACATCGGCGATGGCGCCGTCGACCTTGCCGCATGATTCCTGAAACCAGGCCGCCAGCGATGGATAGCGGTGACTCACATCGTGGATCGTGTCGTCAATGGACAAGCCGACCCGCGCACCGCTTTCGGGCTGGAAATAGCGGACTAACAGTGCTGCGCTGTTCATATTCTCCTCCAAACTCTCAGGTCACTGATTCTGCGCATGTTCGTCCTATTGAACTGTATACATCGTCGCATGACGACAAGAGCCCATCAGGCTGCTCGCTTTGAACACTGTAACAAGACAGGTGCTCGGGACACATTCACCGTCCTCATTCGATGATCGACTCCACGAGCACGCGCGAAGCCATCTCGTGACTCTTGACTGCGGCGCTGATAAGGCGCTGGATACGCGCGCCGTGCTGGAAATTCGGCGTCAAGTCACTGCCATCAAGGATGCCGTTGATGAAGCCGCGAATCATGAAATCTTCGCGGCGGAACATATCGCGATAGGTATTGTGAACGGTATCGCGGCGAGCCTCCCCCCATATATGGTCGGGAATGGGCAACTCACCCGGTATGCCCTCGCCGGAGCGCGCACCTTTGACTTGCTGGATCCTGTCCCAGTCCGTGTAGCTGTAGAGCGTGCCCTCCGAACCGTGGAAGTCCATATGGTGCGTTTGACCGAAGGGCGTACCCTCGTAACAAAGGGCGGTGCAGTGGATCATGCCAACAGCGCCGTTGGCGAACTCGGCTGTAAGAAGGCAACTATCGTCCAAGAGATCGTAAGGCTCGCCTTGTGGATCGACCGGCGGACGCGGGACGATGCTTGTCAAGCGGCAGGTGATGGCCCTGATCTCGCCGTAAAACCATTCAGCTAGATACATGAAATGCGACCCTAAATCGCCGACGACGCCGCTGCCGGCGACCTTGCGGTCGAGGCGCCAGATATAGTCGCCTTCACGGGCGTAACCGCTGTAGTAGCGCATGTTGAGATGATACGGCCTGCCCAGATAGCCGCTATCGATCAGCTCCTTGAGGTAACGCGCCGTCGGCATGAAGCTGTAGGTGAAGGGCACCAGGGTTTTGAGATTCTTCCGCTGCGCCAGGTCGGCCATTTCCCGCGCATCCGCATAAGTCATGGCGATTGGCTTTTCACAGAGCACATGCAAGCCCGCGTCAAAAGCCGCCATAGTGATGGGATAATGTGATTCGTTGGGCGTCGAAATAACGATGGCATCGAGATCGGCATTGTCAATCATATCCCGGTAGTCGGTATACACTCGCGGTATCTTCCAAATATCCGCCATCTTGCCCGCGTTTTCCCGGTTGCGCCCGCAAATTGCCAGCGTTCGGGCCTTGGGGTGGCTGTCGAGCGCGGGCAGGTGCATGGCATCCGCCCACCAACTGGTGCCGACCATCCCGATATTTAGCGTGTTGCTTGTCATAGGCATCTTTCGTACAATGTCCCAGATTTAATCGACTGCCTATTGTAGTTTTTCGCGTGCCATTCGGCAACAAGGGCTTTGCGAGACGAGTAAATGCGCGATTCAATCTTCACAGGAATAGTTGACCGCTTACTGTTCACGGCGGTTGTATTGGGCATTCTGATGGCAGCCCTGGGCGGCTGGCGCTATTTCGACCTGGCGAATCAATTGTCGAGCAATCAAGCGGCGCAGATACACGAAGAGGGCGGAGAAGTCACGGTCGAGAGCAAGAGCCAGGCGCAGGGCTTAATGGCTTCGGATATCGAGCGGCGGCGCTTGCTGGCGGATCAGTCCAACATGATGGTCATCGGCGGCGTGGGCCTGGCTTTGATCGGCCTGGGCTGGTTCCTGGGCGATATTCTGCGCGGGCGCCGGCGTACGGCGAAAACGAAAGATAGCGCCGCGCAGGTCACCTCGTAATCGCTTCGCATCAGCGCTTCCTGCAACTCATGCTAGTTCTGATAGTCTTTCCCGTAATCCATGTTGGGTACGGGGCTGGTGCTGGTCCAGCCGCCGTCCACGACGATCGACTGTCCGGTGATCTTGCCAGCCGCCGGTGACGCCAGGAACAGGACGGCATTGGCGATGTCTTCGGTTTGGATGGCTTGCCCGACCGGGATCAAATTTGCCCAGCGCTCTTCATAATCCGGGTCGTCACTGAGGTTGCGCGGGGTGAGGACGGCGCCGGGCGCCACGCAGTTGATGGTGATGCTGTGCCCGCTCAATTCCAGCACCAGGTTCCGCGCCAGCATTTCCAGCGCCGCTTTGGTCATGCCATAGGCGCTGAGGTAAGGTACGGCGCGGTGCCCAGTCACCGAAGACATGAGCACGATGCGCCCGCCCTGGCCCTGCCAGCGAAACTGACGGGCGGCGGCTTGCGCCAGGAAGTAGCTCCCGCGCAGGTTGACACTGACCACGCGTTCGAAATCGGCCGGTTGATACTCAAAAAAGTCGCCCCAGGAGGTCAACCCGGCATTGCAGACGCAGACGCTCAATCCGCCGAATGCCTCTACTGCAGTGTCGACCAGACCGCGAACATATTCAACATCCGCCACATCGCCGGCTGCGGCGATGCAGGGCGCGCCCGTTTCCGCGCTGATGCCCTCGGCGGCGGCGTGCGCGCGCTCTCCAAGGATATCGTTGAGCAGCACCGCAGCCCCATCTTGACAGAACTGCCGAGCTACTTCATAGCCGATGCCTTCGCCGGCGCCGGTGACGATGACGGTTTGATTTGAAAATCGCTTCTGTGCCATAATCTGCCCTGTTTGATAGATATGATACGGGTATTTTAACCACCGAGGACATAGAGAACACAGAGGGTTTTATCGGATTTGGGGAGCGCGAATATGCAAGCTGAAATCTACGGCGGCGCGGATTTGCTGAAGACCACCCGCACGCGAGGGCAGGGCAGAGACGGCAAGCTGCCGCTGGATGCCGACATGCTGCTTGACGAGGCCAGCGGCAACCTCTTTGCCATGACGCAAAATGTGGCCATGGGCTGGCACCCGGAAGAGGTCAACCGCGAGCAATATGTGATCCTAAGCACGCAAGGCGGTCTGCGGGCCGAGGATGGCGCGCCGATCGCCCTCGGCTATCACACCGGGCATTGGGAAATTGGCTTGCTGGCGCGCGCAGCCGCCGAGACGCTCCGCGGCAAGAACGCCATTCCATTCGCCGTCTATTGTTCCGATCCCTGCGACGGACGCTCCCAAGGCACCAGCGGCATGATGGACAGCCTGCCCTATCGCAACGACGCCGCGGTCGTGATGCGCCGCTTGATTCGCTCCCTGCCCACGCGAGACGGTGTCATGGGCATCGCCACCTGCGACAAGGGTCTGCCGGCCACATTAATCGCGCTGGCCGGCTGCGGCGATCTGCCCGGCATCATCGTGCCCGGCGGCGTGACCTTGCCGGCCGAAGGCGCGGAAGACGCGGGCACGGTGCAGACCATCGGCGCGCGCTTCGCCCACGGCTTGATTGATGTCAATTATGCCGCCGAGATGGGCTGCAAAGCTTGCGGGTCCTCGGGCGGCGGCTGTCAGTTCCTGGGCACGGCCGCCACCGCGCAAGTGGTGGCGGAGGCGCTGGGGCTATGCTTGCCGCATAGCGCCTTGGCGCCATCGGGCGAGCCAGTCTGGCTCGATATCGCGCGGCGCTCGGCATTGGCGCTGCTCCGATTAAAGGCGGAAAGCCTTACATTATCTGACATCCTGAGTCCCGCCGCGCTGGAAAACGCCATGTTGCTGCATTCGGCATTCGGCGGCTCGACAAATCTGCTTTTGCATATCCCGGCTATCGCGCACGCGGCCGGTTTGAAGCCGCCGAGCGTCGAGGATTGGATCCGCATCAACAGGAGTACGCCGCGTTTGGTCGACGCCTTGCCCAATGGTCCGCGCGACCATCCGACAGTGCAGGTTTATATGGCGGGCGCGGTGCCCGAGGTGATGCTGCACCTGCGCGATATGGGTCTGCTGAACAGGGACGCGCTAACGGTCACGGGCGAGGCACTCGATACGGCGCTCGACTGGTGGCGCGATAGCGATCGGCGGCGCTTCGCTCGGGAACGCTTGACAAGGAGCGACGGCGTCGATCCGCACGATGTGATCATGTCGGCGGATCAAGCGCGGGGGCGCGGGTTGACGAGCACAGTGGTCTTTCCGGTGGGCAACATCGCGCCGCAAGGTTCGGTGATCAAGGCCACCGCCATCGACCCGAGCGTCGTCGATGACGATGGCGTCTACCGCCATCGCGGGCCCGCGCGCGTCTTTACATCGGAGCGCGCCGCCATCCGCGCGGTTAAGGGCTTAAATGAGGATCGGATCCGCGCCGGCGACGTGCTGGTCTTAATTGGCGCCGGTCCCGCCGGAACCGGCATGGAAGAAACTTATCAGCTAACCTCGGCTCTGAAGTTTATCCCTTGGGGCAAACAGGTGCCCATCATAACCGACGCCCGTTTTTCCGGCGTCTCGACCGGCGCCTGCATCGGGCATGTCGGTCCCGAGGCGCTGGCAGGCGGCGCCATCGGCAAGCTGCGCGACGGCGACTTGATCGAGATCGAGATCGACCGGGAGAGCTTGAGCGGCAGAGTGAATCTGGTGAGCGCGCGGGATGGAGCTTTGTCGCCGGACGCGGCAGCCGAACTCTTGAAGCAGCGCGAGCTCCATCCGGCATTGGCTCCGCATCCGGATCTGCCGGCGGATACGCGCCTGTGGGCGGCGCTGCAGGCGGCCAGCGGCGGCGTCTGGGCCGGCTGCGTCTACGACGTGGACAAGATCACCGCTGCGCTAGAGGCCGGTATGGGCGTCCTCGCCGACCGGGCTGCTGCGCCAGCTTCTTCCGAGTGACGGGAAAGAGAAAAGGGGTCCAATCGAGGAAAGCATGTCAAATCAACAGAATCAAATCAACAAAGAAGTCGTATGGGACTTCTGGCAGAAACTCAATCATGTCAGCCTGGAGAACCTGCCGGATGTCGTGCGCGCTGCGGTTCACGACGATGTCGATTGGAACGTCTCGGCGCCCATCGACCGCATCGTCGGCGTCGAGGCCTCGATCTCGGAGTTTTGGCTGCCGCTGCTGCGTGCTATTCCCGATCTCAAACACAGGCCTTACATCTTCATGGGCGGCATTGACGAGGGCTCCAAACTCTACGCGACGAAAGCGGGCGAGCAATGGGTATCCGGCTGCGGCTACCTAACCGGCAGTTTCGCCAATGATTGGCTGGGCATCCCCGCTACCAAGAGAAAGACCAATATTTGGTTTGGTCTCTTTTACGTCATGCGCGACGGCAAAATCGCCGAGAGTTACATTCAATTGGACATATTGGCCGTGATGCGGGGGGCGGGCTATCAAGTGCTGCCGCCGGCATTTGGCGCTGAAGGCGGCAAGGTGCCGGGACCGGTCGCCAAAGACGGCATCCTCTTGACCGAATACGATCTGCTTGAATCACGGAAGAGTGCCCAATTAGTACAAGCGATGGGGCGCGGTTTGCGGCGTTATGTCCGCAGCCGAGACGGCGGCGATATGCGGGCCATGGAACAGGACAAATACTGGCACCCGGATATGAAATGGTACGGACCCAGCGGCATTGGCGCTTGCTTCAGCCTGGAAGAGTTTGAGGATTTCCATCAGCGATCCTGGCTGCATGGCTTCGGCGATCGGGACATCAGCCGCGAAGGCAGCGGGCGAACCATGGGGCGCATCGGCGAGGGCAAATACGTCTGCGGCGGTATCTGGGATACCGTCTTCTCGCGCCATCACGGCGAGTACGCTGGCATCCCGGCCACGGGCAAGCTGCTGACCCTGCGTGACTTCGACTGGTGGAAGCGAGAGGGCGACTACCTGATCGAGAACTGGGTGCCCATCGATATGATTGATCTCTGCCGACAGATGGGCGTGGACCTGATGGGACGAATGCGCCAGCAGCTTGAAGCGCGGGAGCGCGGATAAACTATTCTGACTATCGCACCCGCCGGGAGCGACAACTTTGCTATCATTGTTGACAGTCACGGGCAAATACTCCATACTCTTTTTTAGTAAACTCACTTGCTCATGCAAGGAGAAGGCTTTTATTTTGTGTGAACGCGGCAAACTTTTTCGCAGCTGCCGAGCAGCTGGGACAAATTGAAACGAGGGACAAAAGTCGATGTTAAGCCAAGAAGAGATCACCTTTTATCACGAGAATGGATACGTGACCGTCGAGAACGTACTCAGCGCCGATGAACTGGATGCGCTGCGACGCGTGACCGACGAGTTCATTGAACGGTCGCGCTTTGTCCGCGAGCACGATGACATCTTCGATCTGGAGCCGGATCATAGCTACGACAACCCGCGTTTGCGCCGGATCAAAGAGCCTATTAGTCATCACGAAGTCTATGATCAGACGCTACGCCACGATGGCATCCTGGACATCGTCGAGCAATTGATCGGCAAAGGCGTGCGCTTCAACGGCAACAAGCTCAACATGAAAGCGGGGGCGCATGGCGCGGCGGTGGAATGGCATCAGGATTGGGCCTTCTATCCCCATACCAACGACGATTTGCTGGCGGTAGGCGTAGCCATTGACGCCATGACCGAAGACAACGGCTGCATGTTGATGGTGCCGGGCTCGCACAAAACTGAATTGATCAGCCATCACGAGAATGGCGTCTTTGTCGGGGCGGTGGCTGACCCCGATTATCAGCCCCATCGCGTGGAAAAATGCCTGGTCGGCGCGGGCGGCATCTCGCTTCATCATGTGCGCACCTTGCATGCCTCGGCGCCAAACCATTCCGCCAATCCACGGCGATTGTTGCTTTTCCAATACTGCTCGATCGATTCCTGGCCCTTGCTCGGATCGCCCAATTACGACGCCTACCTCAGCACGGTGTTGCGCGGCAAACCGGTCAAACGTCCGCGGATGGACGCCCTGCCGGTGATCATCCCAGAGCCGAAGCCGGAAAACGCCGGATCCATATTCGAGATTCAAGAGGCCTTGCAAGAACGCGAGATGGCCAAGCAATAAGTTCGTCATGCCGCCCTCGCAGGCTCCGTTACCGAGACGCGCGTTTCATTTCCTCATATTCATAGTTGGCATCGTGTGCGTCTGTCTGGTGGCGGTACAGCCTTTCATGCTGGACCGCATGCCGCGGACGGACGACGGCCTGTTGCAGATGTATCGGGGCCTGGCCCTGGATCATTCGCTGCGCGTCGATCATCCGCTATGGCCGCGCTACTCATCGGGACTGGTCTACGGCTACGGCGCCCCGCTCTTCAACTATTTTCCGCCGCTATCGTATTTTCCCTCCGTTTGGCTGCACGAACTTGGTTTCAGCTTTGTAGACGGTTGGCTGCTGTCGATGGTCATTTACACGCTGCTGGCGGCGCTGGGGATCTTCCTGCTCGGGCGTTTATGGACAGCTTCGGACTTGGGCGCTTGGATGGCGGCGCTGGCTTACATTTACGCGCCATTTATCCTCTTCGACAGTCTAACGCGGGGTTCGTCGTCGGAAATGGCGGCATTGGCGGCTTTGCCCATTGTCATGTTCGGATTCACGCGGCTCGCCTGGTACGGCCGACGCCGCGAGCTCGTCCTGTCCCTCGCGTCATTCGCGCTTTTCATTCCCCTGCACACCTTGATCACCCTGCACGGCACGGCGCTGCTGGCGCTCTATTGCCTCTTCCTGGTCTGGCGCGAGCGTGAACGGCGCGCGGTCTTCGTTCGTTTGACCCTGGCGGGGCTGCTGGGGCTGCTGTTAACGGCCTTTTACTGGCTGCCGGCGCTCTTGGAAGCGGATGCCATCAAGCTCGGTTCAATCAGCGAGCAACTGGGCCATATCGATGTCAAGCAGCATCTGCGTCCCTTAAGCGAGATAATTGCATGGCCACATACCGCCGATCCCACACAGCAGAACCAGGCAATTCCGATCAGCCTGGGCTGGCCGCAGTTGATCCTGTCCGTCATTGGATTGCTGTTGAGTCTACGCTCGGCATTCCGTCCATACCGCCCGCTGATGCTGCTGATCTGGATCATCGCGCTAATCCTGGTCTTCATGAATACGCCGCATTCGGCCCTGCTTTGGGAGACGATCCCGCTGATAGGTTTTACGCAGTTTCCCTGGCGTTTGCTGGGCTTGGCGAGTACCTTGCTGGCGCTGACATCCGGTATAGGCGCCTTCATGATCGCGTCGGCTTTGCCCCCGGGAAAAAGCCGAGCATTCATGGTCGGGTCAATAGCTGTGATCATGCTGCTCTATGCCCTGCCCTGGACTTATCGCGCCTACCATGACGACTTGGAAGCTGATGATATCCGTGATGTGCAGCGCTTTGAGCGAGATGGCGGTCAATTGGCTCTATCGTCTTATGCCGAGTATTTGCCCGTCAATACCGCTGCGGGTCAACTGGATCCGGGGCGCTTGACCGAGCGATTCTCGAGGGCCGACGCCGTACCGCGTCTAATGCCATCGCAGGCGCTTGAGATTGTCTCAGAGCAATGGGCCGGCACACGGGCGAGCTTGCGTCTTGTATCCGCCGAAGCGCAGACGCTCCTCTTCGACTGGTTGTACCTGCCGGGTTGGCGCGCGGATATTGACGGACGGGCCGTGGAGGTCTTTCCCTCCTCGCCGGCGGGATTGGTCGCGCTGGACGCGCCTGGGGGCGAGTTTGATCTTCGCCTGTCAATGGGGGCGACAACGGTTCAGTCCATCGCGCACGCGCTCAGTGGCTTGGGTGCGATTGGCGCATTGGCGCTGTTGGCAGCGTGGACCTATCTACCGTCTAGATCAGCGCCGGAAACTGTGAATTCAGCATTTGATACGCGCCTGGTCCTCGGCTTTGCCGCGATAGGAATGTGTGTACTACTGTTCAAGCTGTTAGTAACGAACCCCAACGACTCGATGTTCAAGACCAACCGATTTGGCGATAATGTCGATCAACCCGAATTGGCGAACTTTGGCAATCGGATCGACTTGCTGGCAGCCGAATTACCGCTGGATGAGATTGATCAGCCGACGCTTACGATCGAGCTATACTGGCGCTTGCATGAGGCGCCCCTGTCACAGGATTACGCCAGCATCGTTCGCATGCGTACTCCGCAAGGGCACGTGGTCGCGGAGTCGAGTTCCTTTTCTCCGGGTGGCCTGGCGACATCGAATTGGCTGACAAATGCCTACGTCAAGGACGTGATCACCCTGGAGATACCGCTCTTCACGCCGCCACTCGATGAGGCTTACAGCCTGGAAGTGGCGCTCTTCGATGTTGACACCCTGGAGGCCTTGAGGGTGATCAACCTGGCTGGCAATCCCCTGGATGTCAAATATCCGCTCGCTTCGCTCTCGTACCGCCCCTCCGATAGACAAGCTGCGGTGGATGATTTGCCCCGGCTTGATCAAGGCGCGGGACCAGCCGTCCTGGTCGAAGCGCCGGAATTGCCGCTCTCGGCCACAGTCGGCGATGAACTGCGACTCAGTTGGTCCTGGCAGAAAGCCAGCGAAGGCGCAACGGGTCTTGCGGCTCGACTTCTCTGGCTGCATGAGGAAACAAAAGCGACTCATGTTTCGCGGACCCTGCCCCTTGTCAATGGATTTGACATCGCACGATGGCGTCTTGGCGAGGTCTTCCGCGGTCATCATCGTGTGACCGTCCCGCCGTACCTGCCGCCCGGGTCCTATGCCCTGGGCGCGCAACTGCTTGACGCCGACGAAAACCCGGCAGCCGCAACCATCATGCTCGACGCCGCGATGGATGTATCGGTTCCCACGCGGCAATTCCACCCGCCCGACTTCGTCATCGCCCTTGACGCTATTTGGGACAACGGCCTTGTCTTGCATGGCTATCGCTTTGAAGGAGAGAACGAACTGAGTCTGGTTTGGGGAACCAGACGGCCCCTGCCCGATAGCCTCCGTCTGTTTGTCCACGCGCTTGATGAGGAGGGAAAGATCGCCGCGCAATGGGATGGCGTGCCGGTCGACTGGACGCGTCCCATTAGCGGCTGGCTGCCCGGCGAATATGTGACCACAAGTCATCGCTTTGATCTGGCGGCCGGACAGTATAATCTCCGTTTGGGTTGGTACGATCCCGCATCTGGCGAGCGCCTTCGTCTAGGCGACAGCGATGCCTTGCTGCTGGAGCGGCTCTTCTTCTCCCGGTAAGTAAGCGGACTGTTTGTGCTTCCATACCTCTTGACAGGTTTGTATTTGCTGGTTATGATACGCGCCCTTGAACAGATTTTCTAGTCGACGAACAATCGTAGAACTTGGAGGACAACGATGTACAAAGTCACAAAATACCCACACGGTACCTTTTCCTGGGCGGACAATACCTCCACCGATCCGGAGGCAGCCAAAGCCTTTTATATGGAACTCTTCGGCTGGGGCAATATCGACGAGCCAATCGGCGGCGATATGTTCTATACCATGTTCCAGAACCAGGGAGAACACGCGGCCGGCTTCGCCGCCATGATGCCGGAAATGCAAGCCCAGGGCATCCCGTCGCACTGGACCAACTACGTCTCAGTCGACGACGTTGATGCGCTCGTGCCCGTCATCACCGAAAACGGCGGGACAATCCTCTTCGGCCCCATGGATGTTTTTGAGAGCGGCCGTATGATCCAATTCCTGGATCCGACTGGCGCGTCCCTCGGTCTCTGGCAGCCCAAGAATCACATCGGCGCCGGTATTGTCAACACCGTCGGCGCCATGTGCTGGAATGAGCTGCTCACTAAGGATGCGGAGGCGGCTCAAGCCTTTTACAGCGCTTTGTTTGGCTGGGAATTCTTCGCCGATGAGAACGGCTATATCATGATCCAGAATCGTGGTCGCAACAACGGCGCCATGATGCAGATGGACGAGAGCTTCGGCGAGATGCCCTCTGTCTGGCAGCCCTATTTCACCGTCGCCGACATTGACGCTTCAATTGCGAAAGCGGGAGAATTGGGCGCGACCATCATAATTCCCAAGACCGAAGCGCCCGGCGTCGGTCATTTCGCCTATCTTTCCGATCCGGCCGGCGCGCATTTCTATATCATTCAAATTCTCCAGGACCCCGAGCCCTGGGAAGAATAAACCCGCCTGCAATACGACTGTAGGGGCGACAGGCGGGCTGTGTCTACGCGCCCTACCATGTTGCCGGTACTAACAGGAGACAAAATATGTACACCGTAACAAAATACCCCCACGGCACATTTAGCTGGGCGGATACCAGTTCGACCGACTCGGCAGCGGCCAAGCAGTTCTATATGGATCTCTTCGGCTGGGGCAAATTTGATATCCCCATCGGCGAAGGCATGACCTACACCATGTTCCAGCACCAGGGCCAAAATGTCGCCGCGCTCAGCGATGCGACCCCAGAGGCGCTTGAGCAGAATATCCCATCGCACTGGTCGTGCTATGTCTCTGTCGATGATGTCGATGCGCTCTTGCCGGTCGTCACGGCCAATGGCGGCCAGATCATCTTTGGCCCCATGGATGTCTTCGACAGCGGGCGCATGGCCTTCTTCATGGACCCGACTGGCGCGGCTCTGGGCTTGTGGCAAGCGCGAAACCACATCGGCGCCGGCATCGTCAACACCGTCGGCGCCATGTGCTGGAACGAGCTGCTCACGCGGGACGCGGCGACAGCCAAAGCCTTCTACAGCACCGTGCTGGGCTGGGAATTCCATGGCGACGAGCATTACATCCACATCACCAACCAAAGCCGCAACAACGGCGGCATGATCGAGATGGACGAGAGCTTCGGCGATACGCCGCCCTGCTGGATGCCCTATTTCAACATAGGCGAAATCAACGCGGGGGTCGCCCGCGTCAATGAGCTGGGCGGGCAAGTGCACATGGGTCCGAACGAGGCGCCGGATACAGGCTATTGGGCGCTGGCGACAGACCCAGCCGGCGCGCACTTTTATATCATGGAGCTGCTCAAGGCCGACCCCTGGGAAGAATAAAGGGCGCTGAATAAACGGAATATGCTGTAGGGGCGAGCTATTAACTCGCCCGCTCCAACAATCGCATGTGCGACTGCGGGCAACTGTTTACGTAAACCGCGTCGCTCATGCGACGAGAAGGCTTACTATTTTGCATGAGCGCGGCAGACCTTTTCGCTGCCGCCGAGCGGCTCTGTGAGTCGCCCGCAATGCCAGGAGAAGCTTCATGTACAAAGTAACGAAGTATCCGCACGGCACATTCAGCTGGGCGGAAAACAGCTCGACCGATACAGACAAGGCGATAGCCTTTTATATGGAACTCTTCGGCTGGGGCAAATACGAGATCCCCATTGACGAGAACAACAATTACACCATGTTCCAGCATCAGGGCGAAAATGTCGCGGCGCTGAGCGGCATGCTACCGGAGGGCGTCCCCTCGCTCTGGTTCAACTACGTGACGGTGGACGACGTCGATGCGCTGGCACAGGTAGTCACAGACAACGGCGGTACGATCACACATGGGCCTTGGGATGTCTTCGATAGCGGGCGCCTGCTGCACATCGCGGATCCCGAGGGAGCGCACCTCGGTCTGTGGCAGCCCAAGCAACACATCGGCGCCGGCATCGTTAACACCGTAGGCGCCATGTGCTGGAACGAGTTGCTCACCCGCGACGCCGAAACGGCCAAAACCTTCTACAGCAAGCTTCTCGGCTGGGAATACTTCGGCGATGAACATTACATCCACATCAGCAATCGCGGGCGCAACAACGGCGGCATGATGGAAATGGACGAGAACTTCGGCGAGATGCCGCCTATGTGGATGGTCTACTTCCACGTCGAGGACATCGACACCGCGATGAAGCGTGTCGAAGAACTGGGCGGAAGGGTGGTCACGCAAAAGATGGAGGCCCCCGACACCGGCTGGTTCACCGTCATCGAGGACCCGGCCGGCGCTGTCTTCTACATCATGCAACTTGCCAAAGCCGATCCCTGGGAAGAATAGGCGAATTCAACAAAAGTTCTGCGTCCAGTTAACGCCTGCCACTAAGGCGAAAATCCTAGGGGCGACCTATCGGGTCGCCCGCGTTCCAGACCTGCGGATCTTTGGATTAGCGCACTGATAATGTACAGACGGACTCTTTTCTCCAGTACCGCAAAAGCCCTACAGATTTCGATACGATTGTAGATGCGTTTGGCAGGTCTATTGCACAGAGGCGAGCATGTACAAGGTCACGAAATACCCGCACGGGACATTCAGTTGGGCAGACAACAGTTCGAGCGATCCGGAAGCGGCGAAAGTCTTCTATATGGGCTTGTTCGGCTGGAGCAAAAATGAGGTTCCCATTGGCGAAAACATGACCTACACCGTGTTTCAGTTGGAGGGAGATGCCTGCGCGGCCCTCAGCGGCATGATGCCGGATCAACTGCAAATGGGCATTTCGTCGCATTGGAACAACTTCGTGACCGTTGATGACGTGGATGCGCTGGCGGATGTGGTGACGGCGAATGGCGGCACGGTCGTCTACGGACCGGAAGATGTCTTCGACAGCGGGCGGATGATGCATATTCAGGATCCGACCGGCGCGGCGCTCAATTTGTGGCAGCCATATGACACCATCGGCGCGGGCATCGTCAACACGGTTGGCGCCATGTCCTTCAACGAGCTTTGGACCCCCGATGTCGCCTTGGCGAAAGACTTCTACCACGCCCTCTTCGGTTGGGAATACGAGCTCGATGGCATCTTCACCCGCATTTTCAATCGTGGTCGGGCCAACGGCGGCATGCTCCAACTCGACGACGTCGAGCCAATCTGGCTGCCTCACTTCCACGTCGCCGATGTCGACGCCGCCATCAGCCGCGTGAAGGAGCTCGGCGGCGCGGTCGAAATCGACAAACAGGTTGATGCCGACGGCAGCAGGTGGTCTGTCGTTGCCGACCCGGCCGGCGCCCTCTTCTACATCATGCAATTGGTTAAAGCAGACCCTTGGGTGGAATAAACCGGTCGCTAAACAGGGTGCTTTGGGCTAGCGATATCGTCCGACGGACGCAAATCCGCTGCTGTCGGGCGATTACTTGCCGTCATCAAAACAACTGATGCGCCAAATATGTTCCTCGCGGTCAAGCAATTCGTCGGCGGCGCAGGGACCCCATGAACCTTTGCGATAAGTTTGCATCGGCGGCGCGGCGCGGTCGTTCTCCCAGCCTTCAATGATCGGATCGACGATTTTCCAGGCGCTTTCGATCTCGTCGCTGCGGATGAAGAGCGCGGCGTCGCCATTGATGGCGTCGAGGATCAAGCGCTCGTAGGCATCGGGCAATTCGTCCGCCACGAAGGCGTCTTCGTAGTGCAATTCCATATCCACGGATTTGGCAATTTGCTCGTCGGGGATCTTGGCCTGGATGGTCATGTGCATGCCTTCGTCGGGTTGTATGCAGATCGAGAGCATGTTCCGCGAGGGATCGCCGCTCTCGGCCAGTTCAAAGATACTGTTGGGCGGCCGCTTGAACTGTATGTTCACCTGCGTGGTCTTGCTTTGCAGCGCCTTGCCCGAGCGCAAGTAAAAGGGGATGTCTTTCCAGCGCCAATTGTCGATGAAGAGACGCAGGGCGGCATAGGTCGGTGTGTCGGAATCGGGCAAGACGCCATCCGCCCCCCGATATCCGTCATATTGTGCGCGCACCGTATCGCAGAGGCGCACCGTGCGGGCAGCCTGCAGCACTTTGACCTTCTCGTTGCGCAGGGCATGGCCATCGAAGGCGGAGGGCGGCTCCATCGCGATCAGCGAGAGCAATTGCAGCAAGTGATTCTGCACCATATCGCGGATGACGCCGGATTTGTCGTAATACCCGGCGCGCGTGCCGACATCGACTGTTTCGGCAACAGTCACCTGCACGTTGCTGATGTGGCTGCGATTCCATATCGGCTCGAAGATCGTATTCGCGAAACGCATGAACAGGATGTTCTGCGCCGTTTCTTTTCCCAGATAATGATCAATTCGATAGACCTGCGATTCGGCAAAAACCGAATGTACGGCCTTGTTGAGCGCCCGCGCCGTTGCCAGGTCGTAGCCAAAGGGCTTTTCGATGACGATCCGCCGCCAGAACGGGGGGGCCTCATGGCGGCCCCCGCCGTTCTCCCGCGCCATGTCCAGCCGGCCCAGGTTCGTCACCACATCCTCGTAAAACTCCGGCGCGACCGACAGGTAATAGAGCCGATTGCTGGCCCCGTTATCAAGCGCGGCCAAGTGGTCCTTCAGGTTTTGATAAGTCTCGGTATGCGGCAGGTTGACCTTGCTGTAAGACAAGCAAGACTGGAAATAGCGCCAATCGCCCTCGTTGAATTGGGCGGCGGCGAATTCTTGCAACGATTGACGAGCGTGTTCGATCAGCGTATCGTCGGTCCAATCACGGCGGCCGACGCCGACGATGTGCAGTTGCTTCGGCAGCCGCCCTTTGACGAAGTTGCTGTAGAGCGCCGGGATGAGCTTGCGGCGGGCGAGGTCGCCAGTCACACCGAAGATGGCTATCACAGTAGGATGGTCTGTCATGGCCGATCCTGTTCTCCAGAGCAGTGACGCGTATTCTAGCGTATATTGGCGCTTGCAACGAATCTGCGTTTCGGCGGACGCCAAGTTGATCTGGAAGCGCGCAGCTAGCGATTGTTCTGAATGACAAGCGCATACGTGAATTCGTCGATGGAGATGGTATAGTTGTGGCAACTGCATAGGGGGAATGGCATCATGTCTGTCAATGAAGTCTTGCGTCAAGCCAAAGCGCTAACGCCAAATGAACGCAAAGAACTGCTCAAATCGCTGCATGAGCTTGTTGCAAAAGATGACCAGAAACCAAAGAGGAGTCTGTTCGAGTTGGCCGGCTTGGGCAAGGAAGTTTGGCAAGATATTGACACCGACGCATACCTGAATGAGTTGCGTGATGAGTGGGATCGGGATCGTTCAAATTGATTTCCAATTTTTTCACGACCAACGACCTTTTACTCAAATGAAAGCGGACCGCGCATCATAATCTGCGGTCGCCGCCTTCTAGCGACTGCGGCAGCGTAAAGCTAAAAGTCGTGCCCACCCCCTCTTCGCTGCTGGCCCAGATGCGACCGCCATGCGCTTCGATGAAACCGCGCGCGATCGCCAGGCCCAGGCCGGTTCCGCGCCCACCGTCATCGCCCCGCATGCGCGAGCCTTCCCCGCGATAAAAGCTCTCGAAGAGCCGCGGCAGCACATCCTGTGGGATGTACGAGCCGCTATTGTGAATGTCGATGCGAATATCGTCGGCGCTGCGGTAGGCGCGCAGCGTGACTGCCTCGCCCTCCCTGGTATATTTGATGGCGTTGTCAACCAGATTGGACAAGACGCGTTGAATCTTGTCCGGCGCCATGCGTATCATATCAACGTCTTCGGCCACCTCGCCCAAGAGCGTGATGCCATGCTGCCGCGCCTTGGGTTTCATGCTGCCCAGGGTATCGGAAATCAGATCACTGATCGACGCCTGCTGCATATTTATGGTCAAGTGACCCACATCCAACTGCGCCAGTTCAAAGAGGTCGTCGATCAAATAAGCGAGGTGTTCGATCTCGGCGCGGCTGCTATCCAGGTAGCGTTGGACCGTTTCCTTGTCTTGGACCACGCCGTCCAGCATGGCCTCGATCATGACCCGCATGGACGTTAATGGCGTGCGCAAATCGTGCGAGACCCAGGCTGTCAGGTCGCGCCGCGTCTGTTCGAGTTGACGTTTCTGGTCGTCGACTTCGCCCAAGCTCTTGGCCATGGCATTAAAGGTGGCTGCCAACTGAGCGATTTCGTCATTGCCTGAGATTCTCAAGCGGGTGGAGAAATCGCCGCCCGCCAGCAACTGCGTGGCAGCGGTCAATTCGCTCAGGCGGTCGGTCATGGTCTTGGACGCGAAGAAACCGATCGTCAGCGCGGACAAGCCGGCGAAGACCAGCAAGACCGAGGTCAAGCTCAGGTAATGCTGCTCGATAAAGGTGAAGCGCGCGATTACCCAGACGTTGAGGAAGATCATCCCGACCATCAGCGCGATCATGGTCCAGATTGTCCAGCGCAGACTGCGAAACCACTCCAAAACGCCCAGGCGATAAAAGGCGAAAGACAGCGAAGAACTCAAGATGCCGGTGAAGGTCATGAAAGTGACCAATTGCTGCACATCGCTCTGTGGCAGATCGAACATGATCAACCCGCTGAACAAGGTGCCGGCGATAGGTATAACCAGGACGATGATGAAAATCAGCAGGGGATTCCGCGACCAACTTCGTATCATCTCTTTTACTCCGTTTGTTTACGTAAACCAAGTCGCTCGAGCAACGGGACGGCTTACAAGTTTGCGTGAGCGGGGCAGACCTATTCGCTGCCGCCGAGCGGCTCTTGACTTGGGGAGACCTCGAACTTGTAGCCAACGCCCCAAACGGTCTGTATGTAATCGGGCTTGCTGGGGTTGGTTTCCAGTTTTTCTCTCAGGCGCCGCACGTGTACTGTCACCGTGCTTTCATCGCCATAGAACTCGTACCCCCAGACCTGATCCAGCAATTGCTGCCGCTTGAAAACCTGGCGCGGGTGCCGCATGAGGAAATACAGTAAGTCGAATTCCTTGGCGGTCAGGGTCACCGGGCGCCCGGCGACTTCGACGGAGCGACTGCGCGGATCCAGATGTAGCTTGCCGGAGGCGACCGGCGCCTCGCTTTCGACTGCCGCCGCCACGCTGCGGCGCAACACCGTCTTGACCCGCGCCACCAACTCGCGGGGACTGAAGGGTTTGGTCACATAATCGTCAGCGCCCAATTCCAGCCCGGCGATGCGATCCACTTCGTTACCCCGCGCGGTCAGCAATATGATCGGGATGTCGCCTTCAATACGCAGCGGGTTGAATTCCGACGGATGGCGCAGACGACGGGTGATGGAAAAGCCATCGACCCCGGGCAGCATGATATCCAGCACGATCAGGTCCGGCGCGTGTCCTTGCAAGATTGACAAAGCCTGCGGGCCGGTCTCGGCTTCCGTGACGAGATAGCCTTCCAGCTCCAGGTACCGGCGCACAACCTCGCGGATCGTGCGCTCGTCATCGACGACGAGAATGTTGCGTTGTTTTGACATCTTTCCCCTGCTATGCCTCTCCAATTGTCCCGTTCATATTGTAACGTACCTGGCAAATCTGAAAAAAATATGAACGGAGGGCGGTCGCGTATCTAATCTGTCGCGGCTGGAAGGGATTCACCACAGCCGCCGAGCGGCTACAGTTTGCTGGATTAATGTCTATTCGACACTGACCGCCGGTCGCGCATAGCAAATCATATGGTTTTTGAGTTAAGGATCTCAAGTCGAGGACTGGCTAAGCGTATTTCAAGCGAATAGGAGACACTACCCCACTTCCTAATTCAGGGCAGCGTTGTCAACGGCGCTTCAAAATAGTAAAGTAAACGCAGGCAGCTAAACGTCCCAATAAGTCGATTCAGGAGAAAAACAAATGAAAACGTTCATGGGTGTTCTCAGCCTGGCATTGCTTTTGCTGGCGGCCGCGCCCTTGGCGCTGGCGCATGATGGCGTTGAAACCTTGTGCCTGGTCACGGACCTGGGCCGGGTCAACGACGGCACCTTCAATCAATTTGCCCACGAGGGCGCTACCGGCGCCGCTGACGAATATGACCTGGAATACAAATTCATCGAAACACAAGCCGAGACGGACTACGAAGCCAATATCCAGACCTGTATTGATGAAGGCTTTGAAGTGATCGTGACAGTCGGCTTCCTGATCGCGGATAGTACCTGGGCCGCCGCCGAAGCCAACGACGATGTGTACTTCCTCGGGGTCGACCAGTTCGTGCTGGATGGTCCCCCGAATTATGTCGGCATTCAATTCCGCGAAGATCAATCCGGCTTCCTGGCGGGTGTATTGGCAGCGCAGGTGGCGGGTTCGGTCGGGTCGGATACGATCGCCGGCGTCTACGGCATCGACATCCCGCCAGTCAAGAAGTTCCGAAACGGCTTTGAACAAGGAGCGCGTTATATCAACCCGGATATCAACCTGCTGGGCGTTTATATCGATAATTTCGTCGCGCCCGACCGCGGCGCATCGGCAGCCGAACAATTCATCGGCGAAGGCGCGTCGGTCATCTTTGGCGCGGGAGGTCCCACTGGCACCGGCGGCATTTTGGCGGCCGCGCAACAGGAAATCTATGTCATCGGCGTCGATCAAGATGAATGGGTCACGAGCTTCGGCGGTGGCGAGACGCCCGGATCCGAATACATCATATCGAGCGCGATGAAGCGCGTCGATCAAGGCGTTTACGATATGGTTGCGGCATTGGCGGAAGCCGATATGGGCGCCTTCCCCGGCGGCGGCGTCTACTTGATGGACGTCACCCTGAACGGCGTTGGCCTGGCCGAGCAACACGAGGCCGATATCGACGAAGCCTTCTTTGACGTAGTCGCCGAAGTCACGCAGTTGATGATCGACGGCGAGGTCAGCACCGGCGTCGATGTGATTTCCGGCGATCTGATGGAAGACATGATGGAAGACGCAAGCCAAGAAGAAGACGAAGACTGAGTTCGTCTTGCCCGCGAGGATTTCAACCTTCCAATCTGATTTGGGACCTGTTTCGTACAAGGGGCGCAGCAGGTCCCTTTTTGATTCGGCAACTGTGTTACACTGACGGCAACGAGCGTTTGAAGGAGAAGCAAAATGAAGCAATTGATTATTCTCGTTTGCGTCACCCTCTTGCTGGCGCCGGCTACCCTGGCGCATGAAGGGGCGGAAACCTTGTGCCTGGTGACCGACCTCGGTCGCGTCAACGATGGCACCTTCAATCAGTCGGCGCACGAAGGCGCGCAATTGGCCGCCGATGAGTACGACATGGAATACAAGTTCATCGAGACGCAGGCCGAAACGGACTACGAAGCCAACATCCAGACATGCATTGACGAGGGCTTCGAGGTCATCATCACCGTTGGCTTCTTGATCGCCGACGCCACCTGGCAGGCGGCCGAAGCCAATCCCGAGGTATACTTCTTGGGCGTCGACCAGTTCGTGCTGGATGGGCCCCAGAACTACGTTGGCATCCAATTCCGCGAAGACCAATCCGGCTTCATGACCGGCGTATTGGCCGCCTACACCGCCGAGTGGCTGGGGTCGGATATCATCGCGGGCGTCTATGGCATCGACATACCGCCGGTCAAGCGCTTCCGAAACGGATATGAGCAAGGTGCCCGCTATGTCAATCCCGATCTGAAGATCCTCGGCGTCTATATCGACAGCTTTATCGCGCCCGACCGCGGCGCTTCGGCGGCATTGCAATTCATCGGCGAAGGCGCGTCCGTGCTCTTCGGCGGCGGTGGACCCACCGGCACCGGCGCCATCCTGGCCGGCGCGCAAGAAGGCGTATACGTCATCGGCGTGGACAAGGACGAATGGGTCACCAGCTTCGGCGCGGGCGAAACGCCGGGGTCGGAGTTCATCATTTCCAGCGCGCTCAAGCGGGTCGATGAAGGCGTCTACCAGATGGCGGCGATGCTGGCGGAGGGCAATATGGAAGAATTCCCCGGCGGCGGCGTCTTCTTGCTGGACGCGGCCATGAACGGCGTCGGTTTGGCGCCGCCGCATGAATCCGACCTCGACATGTCCGTCTGGGAAAAAACCGCAGAGGTCAGCGCTATGCTCATCGCCGGCGAGATCGAAACGGGCGTGAATCTGCTCACGGGCGATCTGCTGGAAGATGATGACATGATGGACGAGGAAGAAGAGGAATCGAGCGGCTAGAGGAATTCGGGATCCGAATGAAAGAGACAGCCTCATCGGATGATGAGGCTGTTTTCGTCAGTTATGACTTAGGAGTTAGTACCACCATCTGCCCAGACGCAGAAGCACAGTCAGGTTAATGAAACGTTTTGCAATGGTTGACTTTTCACCAATAGTCGGGCATAATCAGAGCGCAGTCGCGGGAATGAGCGTAGACCAATGCTCGGCAGTTGAAGATGCCTAAACGCTCAACCATTGAAGAAAAACAAGGGTCACGTCATGGCAGAACAAATAAACGATCATGAAAGACGAATTTCAACCATTGAAGGCGAGATGAAATCCTTGGCCACGAAAGCCGACCTGGCGGAATTCAAGGCCGACATCATGGAGTACGTTCAGAGTGCGATCCAGAGCGCGATTCGGGCGCAGACGGAAGAGTTTCGAGCATCCTTCGACAAATTCAGCGAGGCTCTGAATAAACAGAGCGAAGATATTCGTAAACAGAGCGAAGAGATTCGTGATCTGCGCGAGCACGACAGCCGCTTTCGAGGCGCGGTGGACGCGCTCAAGTATGCGCTGCCCTTTCTCATCAGTATCATCGCGGTGCTGGTGGCGGTCCTCAAGTGATCGGCGCTGACAGAGCCTCACCAGAACAATAGGCTGTTCTGCCAAGCACAGATCAAGTCATGTTTTGGGCGGACTGTTTTCGGTATGATTATAGCGGTTAGTTGGCGGTTTGCATGCCGTTGACAAGTTAAGCAACGCGTGCCCGAACAATGTCACAATCAAAGAAGCAGACGTGGAGCGCGACCGTGGATCAAAATGTACAATTCGTCATCACCGTTGGCACAGTAATCGGCGTTTTCTTATGGCTGCGCAATGATATCAATCGGCTTGATGGGGAAATCTCATCGCTGCGCGACGACGTAGTAACGCTGCGAAATGAAATGACATCGGTTCGCGAATCGCTCTCCTGGCTGCGCGGACGAATGGGCTATTCCGAGCCTTCGCCGCAAGAAGCGGATTGATGGGTTAGTCCGTCCAAAACTGAGCAGTAGGAAGTAACAGCCTCATCCGATGATGGGGCTGTTCTGTTTTTAAGTATCAAAGCGCCCCATCCGTATTCACCCCGTCCACCATCCGCGTGATGCCCAGCGGATTGGCGTCCTTCAACGCCTCCGGCAGCAGCACATCCGGCAGGTTCTGGAAGGCGATGGGGCGCATGAAGCGGTAGATGGCGTTCATGCCCACCGAGGTCGTGCTCGGCGCGGTGGTCGCGGGATAGGGTCCGCCGTGCTGCATGGCCGGTATAACTGCGACGCCGGTCGGGAAACCGTTCCAGATCACCCGGCCCGCTTTCTCGCGCAGTTGGTGCAGCAGATCGCCGATGCTTTCCAGTTCATCTTCCTCGGCATGCACCGTGCTGGTCAGATTGCCCTCGAGCGCATTGACAGTCTCGCGCAGGTCGTCGCCATCCTCGCAGACCACGAAGAGCGTCACCGGTCCGAAATGCTCGACTTGCAAGGCCTCGTCGGCGCGGATGGCGGAGGCGGTCGTCTGCATGACCGTATTGCGGAAGCAGAAGGAATCGCTGTCCGCGACGGCGTCGCCGCCCGTTAATATGTTGATATTAGGATTGTCCCGGGTTTGGCTGACGGCGCTTTGCAGTCCCTGCTCAATGGCCGCGTTGAGCAGCACGCCCGCCGGCGCCGTGTTCATTTTCTCCGTCACGGAGGCGATGAAGTCCTGCGATGCCGGGCTGTCTTGTAACAAGATCAGTCCGGGGTTGGTACAGAACTGACCCGTTCCCAAAGTGATTGAGCCTACCAAGCCATCGGCGATGTTATCGGCGCGGTTTGCCAGCGCGGCTTGCGTGATCACCACCGGATTGACGCTGCCCATCTCGGCGTAAACCGGGACGGGACGGGGACGAGCGGCTGCGGCATCATAGATGGCGCGTCCGCCGCGCAAGGAACCGGTGAATCCCACCGCTTCGATGCCATCGTTGGCGACCAGCCATTGACCGACGTCTATGCCGCTGCCTTGGACCATGGAAAACATGCCGGCGGGAAAGCCACCCGCTTCGACCGCAGCCGTAAATGCCAGCGCAAACATCTCGGAAGTGGCGGGGTGGCCGGGATGCGCCTTGACCACGACGGGACAACCGGCAGCGATGGCCGATGCGGTATCGCCACCCGGGACAGCGAAAGCGAAGGGGAAGTTGCTTGCCGCGAATATGGCCACGGGACCGACCGGGAACTGCATCTGTCTCACTGAGGGCTGTCCGGGGCCCTCGCTGTTGATGATCGCGCGCAGATAATCCCCTTCGCGCAGTAGAGATGCGAAGGTGCGGATCTGACCGGTGGTGCGCTCGCGCTCGCCGGTCAGGCGCGGCAGACCCAATCCCGTTTCGCGGTCGGCGGTATACAGCAACTCGTCGCCCAGCGCCTCAATCCGAGTCGCAATCTCATCCAGGAAATCGGCGATACGACTGGATGAGTAGTTGCGCGCCTCTTCAAAGGCGGAAACCGCGGCTGCGACGGCGCGGTCGACCTCGGCTTTGGTAGCGCTATAGAAGGGCAAATCGCCCGTCGCCTTGCTGCGCGGATCCACGCTGTAAAAGACTTCGGAACCCTCCGCCGAAGTTTCGCCGGCGATGTAGTTTTTTCCTGTCAATCCCATGTCCTTATCCTTATCCCTTTGATACTCGTAAGTCAAGTTCATCCACAATCTTGAAGAAGTCGGGCAAAGCGTTCTCGTCGAAAGCTACCGTCGGGCGTCGCACGGCGGCGCTGCCGATGTAGCCGGCGCGTTTCATCAGATGCTTGCGCAAATGCAAGGAGGTTTCATGCCCGCTGCCGGATACGGCTTTCACCAGCGCGTCCCCCGCTTGAATGATGCCGACGGCGGCATCCGGTTCACCGCCCCTCCACCTGTCCCAGGCCGCGATGAAGATCTCGTTGAAGCCCACGCCGGGGATCAAACCAGCCGCGCCGTTTTGCAACTCGCCAAGCGCGGTTATGCCGCCACCGCCACCGAACATGCTCGTTCCCGGCGGCAGCAAGGGCGCCAGGTCCTTCATTTTGTCGGCCGAGCCGGGTCCTTCGATTTTGTAATAGCGCACGCCGGGCGCGCGATCAGCGATCTCCGCCAGCGCCTCGACCGCTAGCTCCGTGTGTCGATAACCCGGGATATGCGGCGCTTGCTGCACGATGATTGGCACATCGGTGGCTCCGCCGAGGTCGACGTAGTGATCGACGAAAGATGCGCTGCCGTTGTCCATGGTGGCGGGCGGCAAGACCATGTAGGCGGCAGGTTGATATTTTTCCAGTTCGCGCGCCTGTCGCATGGCGGCTTCTGTGCTGCCGGCGGCAAGACCGATGACGAGCGGCACCTGCCTGGCCGCTTCGCCCGCGACGATTTCAACGTTCAGATGGCGCTCGGCGTCCGTGAGTTTGTAGGCTTCGCTGGCGAAGCCGTTGATGCCAATCGCATGGACACCGCCGTCCAACTCGAAGCGCGCGATGCGGCGCAAACCGTCGGCGTCGATATCGCCGTTCTCAGCAAAGGGCGTGAACAGGATCGGGATGATGCCTTTTATCATGCGCTTCTCCGCAATTGGCTCTCCGGATAGCTTAACGCATGAGCGTAGCCTGCGCCACGCTCGCCTGCTCCCGTCGCGGGCTGAGGAGCGGCGCGTTTTCAACGGGCGGTCCAGGCGCGGGCGGGGCGGCGTTATATGCTGAATTTGTGTCCGTAAAATGTCTACAAAATGCCATAAAATACCCATAAAATGCGGGCTTTTAGGCGAGTGTATCGATATGGTATGTATACGGGGGGGGGGGGAGGGGACCCCCTGCCCGGATTTGGCGGGCATGGTACAGGTTTTATTCACCACAGCCGCTCGGCGGCAGCGAATCGTCCACAGGAATGTCGCGCTCACACAAAATAACAAGCCTTCTCGTTGCATGTGCAACGCGGTTTATTAATAAAGAGGGCGCGTAGGTCGCGTAGACACTGATCGCCGAAACTGCTCGCCGACACCGAGGGCACAGAGGTGTGTGTTTCGGGCGAGCCGAGGCTCGCCCGCTTGAAAAAGGTGTAGGGATTTTTTGTGGCGGTGAGGCCATTTTGGTATTGGGGGGTTACGGGCATGGAGTGTGTTTTCCTTATGTTTGCGTTGTAGGAGCAGAATAGCATTTATGTTCTATGAGAGTCAAGGCTGTTTGGATTTTTTTCTTATCCCTCACCCCAAACCCCTCTCCCGCAAGGGGTGCGCGTAGGTCGCGTAGGTCGCGTAGACACTGACCGGCGACAATGCCCGCCGACGCTGACCGGCGGTCGCGCCTAGCCTGCGGCTAGAGTGTTCAGTTGGCGGACGTGGTCGAGAGCGACCGGTTCGATGTTGTCTAGGTAAATTGGGGGATTTCTATTCGCGCCCCGCCGTTCATTGCTGATTGGTGGGCGCAAACGCCGGCAGCGGTCCAGGCGGCTGTCGTGATCGCATCGGGCCAGGGCTGTCGCTCTTCCACGATGCTGCTGACAAATTCGTGCACCAGATGCGGGTGCGAGCCACCGTGACCCCCACCTTGTAAGAATGACAAGTGCACATGCGTCTCGTCATAGACGCCGCGTTGCGTGAAGCGCGCGATTTCCTTCGGCAGCAGATCCTGCCGGTCGGGCACGTCCAGGCGCTCAGCCGTGGTGTCGTTGCCGCGTCCCCAGTGTGTGACCACCGGCTTCATGCGAAATACGACCGGGGGTTCGTCTTCGATCTGCTCCCACTCGAAAGTCGCTTTCTCACCGTAGACGTTGAAGCTCTCGGTATAGCCGCGCGCGGTGTGAAAGAGGCTGCGCGTGATCTCGGCGGCCAGGGGCGGATCGCCCCTGAGTTCGTAGATGGCGGTTTCGACGGGGAATGGATTGCCGTACTGCTGGTGCAATTCCGGTCGCATGACGCCGGAGCCGAAACAATGCACGGCCTTTGCGCTCGTCTCAGCCAGCGCCAAGACGGGCGAGACGGCATGGGTGGCGTAGTGCATGGGCGGCAAGCCCATCCAGTAGGGGGGCCAGAATTCCATGTCTTGATAATGGGCGCCGCGCAGAAACTGGATGCGGCCGATCTCGCCGTTCTTGATCATCTCTTGCACGTGCAGAAAGCGCCGCGTGTAGACGGCGGTTTCCATGCCCATATAGTTTACCCCGCTGGCGCGCTGGGCAGCCAGGATGGCGTCCAGATCGGCGATGCTGGTGGCCATGGGCACGGTGCAGGCGCAGTGCTTGCCGGCGTTCAAGACGGCGACCGACTGCTCGGCGTGCATGGGGATGGGCGTAACCAGGTGCACGGCGTCGATGCCGTCATCGTTGAGGACGTCGTCCAGGTCGAGGACGCGCTTTTCCACTTCAAAGCGGTCGCCGATCTTCTGCAAGACCGCCGGATCCGAGTCGCAGATTGTCAGGCTTTCGACATTGGGGTGGTGCAGGTAGATGGGCGCGAACTCGGCGCCGAAGCTGAGCCCAGCGAGAGCGACCTTGATTTTGCGGTTTGCGGTCATCGTCTATTTCTCCGCATCTGATAATGGATTGCGGGCGACCCAATGGGTCGCCCCTACAAGCGCCTTATAGTTTGGAAACTGTAGGGGCGAGACTTGTCTCACCCTCCGCGACTGCGTTCCCGCTACCCCTGCACCGCGCCTAAGGTGATGCCCTCCACCAACTGCCGCTGCGTCAGCATCAGCAGGGGAACGAGCGGCAGCAGGACAAACATGCCGGCGGTCGCCACCAAATCGAGATTGCTCGATTGGTAATCGGCTTCGCGCGGTGGAATGGTATACAGTTTCGTCGTGAGCACTTGGGTATCGGGCGATGTCGACAAGGTGAAGACGAAGAGGAATTCGTTCCAGCCGCCGATGAAAAGCAGCAGGAAGCTGACGAAGACGCCCGGCATGGCGATGGGCATGATGATGCGGAAGAGCGTCATGAAGCGCCCGGCGCCATCAATCGCGGCCGCGTCATCCAGCTCGCGCGGGATGGCGTTGAAATAGGCGAATTGCAGCAGTGTCGCCAACGGCATGCCGCCAGCGGTGAAGACGAGTATGAGTCCGATATGCGTATCGAGCAGGTTGAACTGCAAATACGCGATGAAAATGGGTCCCAGCGTGACCATGGCCGGAACCGCCATGCTGGCGACCAGCAGGCTGTACATCAAGGTGCGGCCGCGGAAAGTGCCGCGGCTGAATGCGTAAGCCGCCATCGCGCCCAGCATCGTCGCCGCCAAGCCCGAGCCGCCCGCGAGGATTAGCGTGTTGCGCAGGGTCAGCGGGAAATCCCAAGCCCGCGCCATGAAAGGGTAGTTCTCCAAGGTCGGGTAGCGCGGAATGATCGTCGGCGGGATGCGGTTGACCTCGCCGACTGACTTGAACGAGGTAAACGCCATAAATAGCACGGGAAAAACCAAGCCGACCAAGACAATGGCCAGCAGGGTGTATAGCAAGGCATTTCGTAGACGCCGCCGTTGATGAATCATCAGATCTCTCGCGAACGATACAAGAGCCAGGCGAAAATGGCGCCGATGGCGATGGTCAGCAAAAGCAGCACTATATTCACTGCCGAGCCGTAGCCGTAGCGCAGTTGCTGGAAGAAGCGCTCGAAGGCATAGAGGGCGAGGGTCTTGGTGGCGCTGCCGGGTCCGCCGCGCGTCAAGCCATAAATCTGCTCGAAGGTCTGCACCTCCGCCATGGCGCGCAGCAGCAGCACGAGGTAAATCGCTGGCTTTAGCAGGGGAAGCGTCACATACCAGAAGCGCTGCAGGGTATTGGCGCCATCGACGGCGGCCGCCTCCAATACTTCTTTGGATAGCGAGCCGATCGCCGCCATGAAAATCAGCGCCACCCAGCTCACGTTTTTCCACACCGACATGGCGATGACGGAGAAGCGCGCCGTTTCGGCATCGCTGAGCCAGCGCACGGCGGCGTTGCCAAAGCCAAGCTCCTGCAGGATCGCGTTCAGAA
>JAPOWG010000079.1 GCA_026707745.1 Chloroflexota bacterium | reverse complement strand
CCACGATGACACCGTCATGGCCACCGCCCTGGCCTGGTACGGCGCCCAACGCACCAGCCGCACAAGCATCGACTTCGTCTAACCACCCATGAATCCGGGACCACAGCCAGCCATCATCCCGCCGCAACAAAATCCCTGCGCCTTTACCAAGGACCCCGTAGGGGCGAGCCTTGGCTCGCCCACCAAAAATCCTCTGTACCTCCGTGCCTCTGTGGCGAAAAAAAATGTACCGTACCCGCCAAATCCAAAACCCAGCAATACCGCGCCCTCCAGCCCATCCACCCCCTCAAAAACTGGGGAAATCCGGGGACGGCGCGGGGCGCTCTCGGGGGACTTTCGGGGGAGTTGCGGGGGCTTTGCGGAGGCGCGACATGCCTGGCACCTTTTCGTCGCCGAGCGGCTGTTTCAACCAACTTCAATACGCTATCGTATCGCTTCATTGAACTTGCTGGCGCTCTCGGTGTAAAATGGCTATGGTTGCGGCAATCTTCCTAAGGTGAGCAAAACAAATGAGGACGAGAAAACAAGTCTATTTGGATCACTCCGCATCGACGCCGGTTGATCCCCGTGTCGTTGAAGCGATGCTGCCTTATTTCGGCGAAGTTTACGGCAACCCCTCATCAACGCATCGATTCGGGGGCCGGGCGGAAAGGGCCATCGAAGACGCCCGCATATCGGTCGCTGGCATTCTCAATTGCCAACCCTCGGAAGTCATCTTCACCAGTTGCGGCACGGAAAGCGACAATCTCGCCATTCGCGGAGCCGGATGGTCCGCGCGCCATCGAGGCCAGCCGTCGCGCTTGGTCACTTCGCCGATTGAACACAGCGCGGTGATCAATACAGTCAAGCAATTGGGCGCGCTAATGGGCTTCGAGACGCAGATCGTCCCCGTTGACAATTTTGGCCTCATTGACAGCGAGATCTTTGCGGAGGCTTGCCAACGCGGCGGCGCCCTGGCCAGCATCATTTATGCCAGCAACGAATTGGGCACGATCCAGGATTTGCCGCTGCTGTCGCGAATCGCGCATGCGCATGATATGCTGCTGCACACGGACGCCGTACAAGCGGGCGGGCAACTAGATCTTGATGTAGAGCGGCTCGGCGTGGACATGCTAAGTTTGTCCGCCCACAAGTTCTATGGTCCCAAGGGCGTGGGTCTGCTTTACGTGAAGGACGGCCTTGAGTTGGCGCCCTCCCAAAGCGGCGGGGGGCACGAACATGGTATGCGCGCCGGGACGCACAATACGGCTTTCATTGTTGGCATGGCGAAGGCGCTGGAATTGGCCTATGACGAGAATGACCAGCGAGTGCAGCATTTTACCGAGATGCGCGATCACCTGATTCAAGGCATACTGGATCGCTTGTCCTGCGCGGAGCTCAGCGGGCATCCGGATCGGCGTCTTCCATCGCACGCCAGTTTTATCCTGCATGGCATCGACGCCAATGCCCTGATGATGCACCTCGATATGCACGGGGTGGCGGCCAGCAGCGGTTCGGCTTGCAAAACCGGCAATCCCGAGCCGTCAGAGATATTGTTGGGCCTTGGCTATTCGGAAGATGAGGCGAAAAGCGGGCTGCGCTTGTCCGTCGGCATGCAAACTACCGAGGACGACATCGGCTATGCGCTCGATGTACTGGAAACGGCGGCCGACAAGCTGGGCAAGCTCAAAAGGGAAATGGCGCGATGAGCGAGATTGCTTCGCGGGTTGTCGTCGCGATGAGCGGCGGCGTCGATAGTTCCGTCGCTGCGGCACTGCTGGTCGAGCGCGGCTACGATGTCCTTGGCATGATGATGCGCCTGTGGTCGGACGAGGCGCTGGGCGGCCCGGCGCATAATCGCTGTTGTACCCCGCAGCAAATGTCCGACGCCCGCCGAATAGCTGACCAGCTCGGCATTCCCTTTTATGTTCTGGATACCAAGGATGTGTTTCGCAATAGGGTCGTTCAATACTTCATCGACGGACATCGCGACGGATTCACGCCGAATCCCTGTTTGCAGTGCAACCGACATGTCCGTTTCGACTGGCTGCTCAAGAATGCCCTGGCGCTGGATGCCGACTATCTCGCGACCGGACATTACGCGCGCATTGACCAAGACAGATCCGGGAAATACCGATTGCGCGGCGGCGTAGATATCGGGAAGGACCAGAGCTATGTCTTGAGCGTGATGGGACAATCGCAACTGGCGCGGACGCTGTTCCCCGTTGGCGAATTTTCCAAACAGGAGGTGCGCGCTCTGGCAAGGAAATTCGGGTTGAACGTGGAAGGCAAGCAGGATAGCCAGGATTTGTGTTTCCTGGGGGGCCAGGACTATCGAGATTTCTTGCGCCTGCATGCGCCGGATCTAATGCAACCCGGACCCATTGTGCGCAAAAACGGCGAGCGCTTGGGAGAGCATCAGGGATTGTCCAATTACACAATTGGTCAGCGCCGGGGGCTGGGCCTGTCCTATGATGTGCCCTTGTACGTCCTGGAAATGAAACCCGCTGACAATTCACTCGTGGTCGGCACGGGCGAAGAGCTTGGCCGGGACGACTTGCTCGCGGATTCGGTTAACTGGGTCAGCGGCGAATCTCCAGCGCGGCCCTTGCGCGCCGGGGTAAAGATCCGCTACCAAGCGCGCCCGCAGCCAGCCATGGTAGAGCCGATAGGCAAGGATCAAATATATGTGCGTTTCGACCTTCCGCAGCGCGATATCACGCCGGGGCAAGCAGCCGTCATTTATGACGGAGATGTCTGCCTGGGCGGCGGAGTGATTCGCAAATTTGAAGAAATAGAGCGAGCTCGCGGCCGGCCGGAAGCCGAGCTAATTTCCAATTAACAGCACGGCGATAGCGCTGCCAACTATGAACGGGCCGAATGGTATCTTGTCAAATGGCTGATAGCCGCCCGTCTTCATTAATCGAGCGCATAGGACGGCGAAGGCGCCGCCCGCGCCCGCGAAAACCGAAAGAGTGATCGCCAGCAAGATGCCCGGGAAGCCGACTATCAGTCCTACTGCGGCCATCAAAACCACATCGCCAAATCCCAAGGCGCCTCCCTCGAGCGGCTTGCCGCGGTTTCGGTTCAGCATGCGCGCGAACATGACACCGCCCAGGTAGGCAACATAAAAGAGGGCGAATCCGATCAAACCGCCAATTGCGGCCGAAGGGGTTCCAGGCTCGCTGACGGGAATCAAAGCGGCGTCAATCAAAGCCAGCGCGCCCAGTGGAAGCGCAACAACAAATGGAATGCGCCTGTGTTCCAGGTCAATCACTGCGATCAACACAAAGAGCGCGGCATAGGCAAACTTAAAGAGAGTCGCTGTTGACAGCAGCGCGGCTTCATCTCGGATATCGGCGTAAAGAAGGAGCATAAGAAGCGCGGTGGCTATTTCTGTCAGCGGATAGCGCCAGCTGAGCAAAGCGGCGCCAGGTCCGTTTGATGGACTTCCGGTCCTAAGTTCATCTCCGCTCGGCTTCGGCTTCGGCAAGCTGCGCAACTTGAACATGAAGGCGCCGATACCGAGCCAGGCAAGCCTTGGTCGACGTTTGCCGTCGGTGTATCGCGGCATTCTCAAAGGTTGGCGTGAGGGCAGGTCATCCGCGAGCATGTTTATCAGGCCGCCCCCCAAAACGCCTGTGATTGCGACAGCGCAGGATTCCAGAAACATCAGTGCTTTCGCCTAATCAAGGGAGCGGCGTGATTACCGGGGCGGGCGGCAACAAAGTGAAAGATATCGCCAACAGCAGGATCACGCTGATGATAGCCGCCGTTACGATAGCGGCGCATTGCCCCTGTGACAGGGCAGTCTCGTCCAATCCCGCGTCGACCTGTGTATCAAAGATCAGCTCGAGCGGCGTGACGCCCGATGCGCCTACGCGCCAAAGCTGGAGCTCCGGTTTGCTTTTCTTGAGGGATACGATTAGTTGCAGCAGACCATGATCGCTGGCTCCCTCTAGATCCGCCGTCGACGGGATGGCTGCCGAATTGGGGTGTGAATGATAGACCCCCATCCAGACAAGGTTTTCGGCATCAAGGCTCTTCAGGGCGCCCAATTGCTCGTTGGGCTCGAAAGAGAAGCTTGACCCTTTGCTTGACGCGACATTGGAGAGGGGAATCGCGCTCTGGATTGTTTTGCCGTCTCCGGCGATCAAGCCACAGGCCTCATTCGGGACCTGCGCCCTGGCGTCGTCTACAATTATGCTCGCGACCCTATGAGGAATACGAATCGTCATATCAGGGATCTTTCGACGGAATCTCAAACTGGATTTGCGACTTGTCCTGCGGCGGGTCGCGCGTCTCGTAATAGAGTTCTGCGGTCATGGTGTAGGACCCAACTGGATCATCCAAGCCTCGAATGTGCATTGTGAATTCATTCTCGTAATGCATTGTGGCAATGATGTCCAGGTCACTCACCTGAAGGCCATCGTCGCGGTGGGCGACAAGCACCAGATTGGGTCGTTCCTGAAAGGGCGTGAGCTTCAGGTTTACCTTCACACGAAAACCATCGGGATAGGGACTGGCGCCAAAGGCCTCGATGCGAATCTTGTCTTTGGGCTGCGGCACCAAGTTGGCATCGTTGAAAAGATGGATCTCCATATCGCGACCTTCTTATTGTTGCATTGATTCTTGCAAGGACCTCAAGGCGGCGAGCGCTTTGTCGAAACATTCAACCGGTACAAAGATATGGTCCCGAGAGTAGGCGGCGAAGACCAGAACCGGAATCCCTGATTCGGCAAGTGACCGGCTGACCCGCGCGATTAAGCCTACCAGATCCGGCTCAAGAACGGCTTCCACGGTGATAAGCCGATACAGGGCGTCGCTTACCGTCGCCATTTTCAGCCGGCGCTGGAATTCCTGACAGACTTCATCTGGCAAGAGCATCGTCACTTCATGTTGGTCCGCAAGCATAGCCGTAAAAGGAAGGCTCGCTTCGGCGACGATACCGGCCGCGACGGTGATGCCGTTTGCCGGAAGCTTCAACAATCGATAGCTCTGCTCGTCGCCCCGAAACTCACAGGTACGCAGTACTTCGTCAACTGTATGAGACATTGAATATCACTCGTCGAATTGATAGGTCGCTTCGGCATAATAGCGCACGCTGCGTTCGGCTAGCTTCCGTTGCAGCCATTGCTTCAACTCCCGGTTTTTTTCTTCCAGCGGGCTTTGCTCGCGCAGCTTGCGCATGGGATAATTGAGCTTAAGCGCCCGCCCGTGGATGATATGGCGGCTTACGCCTGGCGGCAAGAAGGCTTCTTTCGTGGCCGCGTCAATAATGTCTTGGGGCTGATACCCAGGGAACATCACAAGCGCGATTGCGCATGGATAGAGGGACCAGATCTGATTGGGATCGGTCAATGGACTGCGATACAAGGTTGAGTGGCGATGATATGACTCAACGACCCGGCGCAATGTGGCGTTTCTCTTGAAGAGATTGTCCCGGCTGGCATGGATGCCGTAAACCGGTCCTTCGCGCAACAGGACCTGCGCAACTGCGCCGGAATCCCAGCCGTCTCGAATATCTATGTCGCAGATGGCTTCCAACTGGCTAAGGAACTCATCAGCCTGCCAATCCGATACGATGTGTTGCCATACACCCAGCTCGATAAATTGCGATTCATAGTCGACGACCTGAATCAAGATGTGGTCGTAATCCAGATATTTGAGCGAGCTATGTCGATTGGCGCCGTCCATCAGAACATATTTGCCGTTGCCGAGGGCGGCAACAACAGGCGGGTTCGTGAAGTACTCGGCCCCCCGCAAGCGCGAAATCAAGGGTTGTGATCGCTGCGCGTCGCTCTTTTCGTGCGGCAAGACATCATCAATGTTGACGATCCGCAAATCGGGCGGCGGGGAACTTATTGGATTCGTCTTCATGCAGTTCCTTTGTACAATATCCCAATAGATTATCACGAAGAAATCTTGACGGCAATTGCGCCAAAATCGTTTCTATGAGGGGGCTAGAGATGGGAGCCAGGCAACAGGGCGCGGACGCGACGCAGCACCGTTGGCTGACGATGCCGCGAACCTTGTCGTTTGTCATAAACGGCGATGATGTGTTGATGTTGAAGCGAGATGCCGGCAAACGCGTTTTCCCAAATCAATACAACGGATTGGGCGGTCATGTCGAACGCGACGAAGACGTCCGCAGCAGCGCGCTGCGAGAGATAGAAGAAGAATCGGGGCTGAGCGTACATTCGCTTCGTTTGCGCAGCATCCACAATATTGATGCTGGCGAAGCCAGCGGAATCCTGCTTTTTGTTTTTACAGCG
>JAPOWG010000075.1 GCA_026707745.1 Chloroflexota bacterium | reverse complement strand
TGCCTGGAGAGATTCGAACTCCCGACACCTGGTTCCGTAGACCAGTGCTCTATCCGCTGAGCTACAGGCACAATAGTAAAGAGCAGGATAGGCGTTTTATGGCTCAAAGTCAAGTGCCAATCGAGGGGCCTATCGCGCCGGATCGCCCCGGGAAAGGCAAATGACCTTGACGATTACAGCGCGATCACTCGAGGCGAAACCCGTGAAGAAAGTCAGCGCAAATGCGACAAATGAGACGCCGATAAGCCAAGCCGCCCGATCTGATTGGCCTCGAAACTGATAGTCATAAATCTGGACATGAACCATAATTGAAGTTGTAAGGGTTATCGTTCAGGAGAGCCTTTCGTTTGCGCGGGTGGCGGCTTTTACCTCCCGTACGGATCGGGGGAAGCGCAGTTTCACATCAGCGAAGATTGCCGGCAGTTCTGCTATTGACCGGCGTCCTTACAGGATGCAGCATAGGCAACTTCGGTCAAGCCGCGGCGACTGCGACGGTTCCTCCTTTGCCCACCGCAACGACAGTTCCTGAAGCGACAGCTACAGAACAGCCCAGCTCAACTGTTGCGCCTACCGTGACGCCAATGCCCAGCGCAACGGCCAGCGCTACAGCCTCGCCCACGTCTACGCAAACAGCAACGGCAACAGCCACGGCCACGCCGACAATTTTCGCCGTGGTGCGATCTCAGTTACGCGTGAATGTGCGCGGCGGTCCTGGCACGGATCACGACATAGTCAACATACTTGAGCCCGGCAGCGGGGTGCAGATCCTGTCGGAAAACGAAGAAGGAAACTGGTATCGGGTTCAGTTGGGTGATGGCGAGCGGGGCTGGATAAGCGCCAGGCTTTTGCAAGTGGTGAATCCGCCGCCGACCCTGCCAGCGCCGCTGGTTGGCACAGCCCCTGCCTCGCCGACGGCGGAAGCTGCGGCGACGCAGGACCAAGATGAACCGATTGGCGCCGCGCCCGCAGCCGACGAAGCGCAAGCAATTGCCGAGGCCTCAAGGTCGCAGAGTCAGTTGGTCGTCAATGTGCCCATCGTCGATCTGGAGTCCATTAACCTGACTGCGACCGTCTTGGTTGCCGAGGCCGCCTCGCCCGTCCCGGGCCTGGCTGAGGCAGGGGCGGGGAGGACCGCCGAGCCGACCGAGCCGGCAGGTCCCGGCACAGACAGCGTTGACGTGCCGACACGTGTTCCGGCAGCGCCTCGAAGGGGCGTTGACGTCTTCGCTTTTTGCAACAATCCGGTATATGGCATTGGCGCGCCGTCCAACTTGACAGATGGTTCCACGATTGAGATCTTTTGGGCTTGGTTCGCCAGCACGGATGCCTACCTGCGCCAACACATCGTCAACGCCACGCATGAACTGCGGATCAACGGAACGCAGATCGCCAATGTCGATCAATTCCGCAGCGCGCCCAGGCAACGCGGCCGCGATCAGGTGGTCTACTGGTACGTGCCTTACGGTCCGCTGGAGGTCGGCAATTATCGCATCACTTATCGCGTGACCTGGCGCAATGCCATCAACGACGGCTACAAGGCTTACGGACCGGGCACCGGCACAGAGTTTGAAGAGGAAAGCTGTAATTTTGTCGTGAGGTAGATCTTTTGCGTCGATCCGGCGAGTGGCTCAGGTCAGAAGCGGGTGCCGGAGAAGTATCGCTACGGGACGGCGAGGTCCACCTGTCGATCCCCTTCGCGGGCTCCGAGTGTTATCATGACGCGCAAATCAGCGATTACCACGCTGGGGAACCTCGCTTCGGCAATCGTCCGCCGCTGCGCCTCAGCCTGCTCGCCCGCGGGGAGGGCGCCATAAGGGGGACCGCCGGATTTGGGTTTTGGAATCAGGTATTCGTTCCCGGACGCCGCCGTTTTCGCTTGCCGCAAGCGATCTGGTTTTTCTTCGGCAGCCCGCCAAATGATATTGCCCTGGCAAGGGGCGTCCCCGGGCATGGCTGGAAAGCCGCCACGATCAATGCGCGAGGATGGCGATTTTATGGCCTCCTGCCTTTGGCGCCACTCGGCTTCCTGGCGATGCGCAGCAAAACGCTGTATCAGAAGCTCTGGCCAACCGGGCAAAGGGCAATTGGTGTCTGCGAGGCGCTGCTCGATTCGATACTCTTGCAGGATTTTCACAGTTATGCGATTGATTGGCATGTGGACCGGGTTGTATTCTCGGTTGACGATGAGGTTGTGCTTTGCAGCGAGCGCGCGCCCGGCTCAGCACTCGGTTTTATCGCTTGGGTGGACAATCAGTACGCGATCGTGACACCTTGGGGCAGATTCGGCTGGGGCTTGCTGGATTGTCCGGAACCACAGAAACTCATCTTGCGCGATATCGAGATCACCAGCCCCGCTTGATTTTCAGCATGGCTCTTGGGGCATCGCGCAGCCTGATGTTAATATGAATGCAAGTTCCGCAGCCGGAGAGGAGCGTTGTCGCGGGTGTCCGAGATCTCGAGAGGTCAAACGTCATTTGCGCATCTGATGGATGCGGTCGCCAGGCGCAGAAAGCTGCTATTGGACTATTTGCTCCAGGACCGTTTCGTGAAGCGCTTCCAACCAGCGCATATCCGGGATGCGGTTTACAGCTATGTCAAGAGCGGGGGCAAGTCCTTGCGTCCGGCGGTGGCGATGCTCGCCTGTGGCGCCCTTGGCGGCGAGGAGACGACTGTTTTGCCCGTGGCTGCGGCCATCGAGATTTACCATACCTGGACATTGGTCCATGACGATGTGATCGACAGAGACAGGACCAGACGAGGCGGGCCAACGGTTCACACGGCTTACGCCGATCGCGCGCGTCAAGAATTCGGTTGGACGGGGGCCGATGCCGAGCACTATGGCCGGAGCATTGCTTTGCTGACCGGCGACGTGCAGCAAGCCTGGTCCTGGTCGCTGCTCTTTGAAGCGGGCCTCGAGGGGGGCGTGGCGGCCGATGTCGTCCTGGCGCTGGCGCAGGAACTGGCGAGCCATGTGACCCCGCTGCTGGTCGAAGGCGAAACGCTCGATGTCCAGTTCGTCGGCATGCGCAAAGAGATCAGCGAAGCGGACGTCGTTGATATGCTGTGGAAAAAAACGGGCGTACTCTATGAATTTGCCGGACGCGCCGGCGCTGCGATCGCGCTCAACAGCGCAGACAGCGACATACCAGAGGCGCTGGCATTGGCCCGGTTTTGCAGCCTGTGCGGAACCGCGTTTCAGATTCAAGACGATATTCTGGGCGTGGTCGGCGATTCAGAGCAGCTGGGCAAACCGGTCGGTTCCGATATCCGCGAAGGCAAGTCTACGCTCTTGACCCTGAAAGCGCTGCAACTGGCCAATGAAGGGCAACGCGCCCGGTTTCAATCTATTCTGGGGGACGCGGGAGCCAGCGCTGAGGCCATTGAGGAGATTGCCCGGCTTATGCGCGACCTCGGCGTGATCAAATACGCGCAGGATATCTCGTACAAATATGTCGATGAAGCCCTGGCGCATTTGCGTATGCTGCCGGATAGCGAATACAAGGTTCTGCTGCGGAGTTGGGCGAATTACCTGATTCAGCGCGACTTCTGACGCTCGGACTGAGTGTCGGCCCGTCCCTAGCTTGATGGGGACAAGGGGATGGCGGTGAATAATGGCAAGGGCTAGGGGACGGGTTCAAGCTCGTCGTCGGGGACGGCCGGGGTACGGCGTCTTTCGCGAATGAAGTAGATCGCCTTATGTTGCGACTCGTGATAGGTGCGCATGATCATATCGGCGACGATGCCGGTGCTGACGAACTGCACGCCAAGCACCATCAACAGGACTGAGAGCTGCAACAAGGGGCGATCGCCGATTTTGTTCTCCGTCAAGAGCTTGAACACGGTCAGATACAGACCAAGCAAACTGCCTACCGCGCCTACCAGAATTCCGGCGGCGCCGAAGACGTACAGGGGCCGGTTGAAATAACTCAGCAGGAAGATCACCGCGATCAAGTCGAGTATTACTTTGAAGGTGCGGCTGAAGCCGTACTTGCTGCTGCCCCACTTGCGCGCCCGGTCCTTGACCGGGATTTCCGCCACGCGCACCCCCATTTGGCTGGCGAGCGCCGGAATAAAGCGATGCAGTTCGCCATATAGCTGAACGCCCTTGGCGACGTCAAAATGGTAGGCTTTTAATGTGCAGCCGTAGTCATGCAAGCGGATCCCGGTGGCGCGCGAGATGAGCCGATTGGCGATCATGGAGGGGATGCGCCGCAAGAAGAGCGGCTCTTTGCGATCTTGCCGCCAACCGCTGACGATATCGTAACCCTCAGCGAATTTATCCAGAATGCGCTGAATATCGCGCGGATCGTTCTGCAAGTCGGCGTCGATGGTAATGACGACCTCGCCGCGCGCCGCGTCAAACCCGGCTGCCATGGCTGCTGTCTGCCCGAAGTTGCGGCGAAAATGGATGATGTGCCAGCGCGCGTCTTTCGCTTGCACGTCGTTTAACATGTCGTAAGTGCGGTCGCTGCTGCCGTCGTTGATGGCGATCACCTCGAAATCGCGTCCGATCTCCTCCAGGGCAGCGGTCAATTCTTGATACAAACGATCGATATTGCCTTCTTCGTTGTATACAGGTATGACTACCGAGACGCCAAGCTCGGGACGGGTGATTACATCGGGCGCAATCGACATCGGGTTTCTCCAGCAGAACTAGCGGTTATTCTAGCATTCCGCCAGCGGCTATACCAGACAGGGCAGGGCGCTTCCATTCCGGCGCGGAACCTGCGACATGCGGGGTCTCGGAAAATCGTAGGTTGACCGTTGTCCTTGGCGCAGCGCGCGGGCGAGCAAAACTGTCGCTTATGCTCTATTCTGATAGAATGAACGAACAGTCGAGCCTGGGCCATGAAATGACGGACGAGACGATCGAAGAACCCGAACGCAACGAAGACGGCGAGACGACCATTGCCGGGCCGGCGCAGCGGCCGCCGAAAGAGGAAACGATGACCTCCAATCTGGAGCCGGTGAGCGACCAGGCTGACGTGCCATTCTCGTTGCCGCACGTCTCCGAGCTCGAAGTGACGCCTCGCGATGCGCGCAAAGAAGCCGGCAAGCTGATCACTATGCCGGCCTTCGGCGGCATCAAACCCGATGAGCAGGCCGCGCCGACGATCGTTTCCGCGGCGAGCCAAGGGCCGCTTGACACAATCCCGGCCCGGCGCCCCGATTCGCCCGCTTTGACGCGCCACTCCGGCGAAGGCGGAAATGCCATACCCAAAACTCCGGAAGCCTTCGCCAGGACCCAGCCGCCCAGCCCGACCGGGGGTCTGCCAGTCAAGCGTACGCGCCGGAAACGAATTTTCGGCTTGCCCTTGGGCTGCTTCTGGGCGCTCGCGGGGCTGTGCCTCACGTTTTGTGGCGGTCTGACTCTGCTGACGACGGTTGGCGCGATGATCGTTTTCCCGCAGGTCGAAGCGGAGTGGGCGGCGCGCATCGCCGAGGTTGACAGCTACCGCGGTTTTGAAAGCAGCTTCATCTACGATCGCTACGGCAACAATTTGTACGAGGCCTTCAGCGAGGGCAGGCGGGTCCGCGTCAGTTACGACCGCATCCCGACTTCGCTAATCTTGGCGACTATCGCCATTGAAGACGACACGTTCTTTGAAAATATCGGCATTGACGTCGGGGCGACAGCCGTGGCCGCCTTGACCTATCTGGGCGCGTCCCCCGGCGAGGTCACGGCTGGCGGCAGCACCATCACACAGCAATTGGTGCGCAATGTACTGTTCGATTTCGAAAAGCGCAGCACACGCAGCGTCGCCCGCAAGGCGGAAGAGATCGTGTTGGCGATCGTCCTGACCGGCGCCAAGAGCAAGGAAGACATCCTCGAGATGTACTTCAACGAGATCTATTACGGGAATTTGGCATACGGCGCGCAAACCGCCGCCCAGACCTTTTTTGGCAAGGATGTTCAGGAATTAACGCTGGGCGAAGCGGCGATGCTGGCAGGCTTGCCGCAAGCGCCGGCGAGCCTCGACCCGCTCAATCCCGATCCGGCGGTGCAGGCGGCTGTTGATACGCGCTGGCGCCAGGTTCTGGGCGAAATGGTGGAAGAAGGCTTTATCACTCAGCAGCAGGTGAATGAGGCTTTGAGTGAAGGATTGTCCTTCGTGCCAGCCAACGTATCCTTGCACGCGCCTCACTTCACCGTCTATGCGCAGGGCGAGCTGGAACGCCTGATGACCGGCCTGGGCTATAGCCCGGAAGAGATCACACGCGGGGGCTTGCGCGTCTACACGACGCTCGATCAAAATGTCAATCAACTGGCGCAGCGAGCCGCGGCCAATCAAGTGGCACAGCTCTGGAACAAAAATGTCAGCAACGGCGCGGTGGTCGTCACCAAGCCGCAAACGGGCGAGATTATCGCCATGGTTGGCAGCATCGACTACCACAACGAGGCGATTGACGGCAGCGTCAACGTAACAACTGCTTTCCGGCAGCCGGGCAGCACCATCAAGCCCTTCACCTATTCGGCAGCGATTGAGCGCGGCATGTCGCCCGGCGATGTCTTATGGGATACGCGAACGGAGATTTCCGTTCCCGGTCTGCCCTTGTACACGCCGCGCAACTTCGATAACGCTTTTCATGGTCCCATGACCATGCGGGCTGCGCTGGCAAACAGTTACAACATCCCGGCGGTGCAAACCCTGCGTTCGATCGGCGTGGACTACCTGCTGGATATGTTGCGCCGCTTTGGCATCACCACCCTAAGCGAAGACGCTTCACAATACGGCTTGTCCTTGACGCTTGGCGGTGGGGAAATCACACTCATTGAGCTTACAAATGCCTTTGCGGTCTTCGCCAATCAAGGGGCCTATGTGCCGGTGACATCTATCTTGTGCGTCATCAACAGCGACGATGAGATACTCTATCAATATGAAGACAGTTGTCCGGCGGGGCGCATCACGGAAATGACGGTCAACCGAAACGCCCTGGGCGCTCTGGTCCTTGACCCACGCATCGCATACCTGGTAACGGACATGCTAGGCGACAATCAAGCTCGCAGCGCGGCCATGGGCGCGTACAGCCCTTTGCGGACAGATGGCATATTCTCTTCGGTCAAGACTGGCACCACCGACGATGTCAAGGACAACTGGACCGTCGGCTACACGCGCAATATCGCTGTCGGCGTCTGGGTGGGCAATAACGACGGCAGGCCGATGGTAAATTCTTCGGGTTTGACAGGCGCTGCGCCTATCTGGAATGCTGTGCTCACGGGAATCTACGGCAACCAGAAGCTGCTGGGCGCCTTCGCGGCGGGGGGGCAATTGCTGAAGGACCAGCCGATCCCTCCAGCCGGCATCAGCCGGCGCCAAATCTGTGATGTCCGGCGCTTGACCGATCCTTCGGCGCGCTGCCCGGCAACTGTCAACGAATGGTTTCTCGATGGGCCTGCGGGGATTCCCGACGAAAATGGCTTCCTGCGCTATCCACAGGTGGCTGCCCAGCGGACGCCCCTACCGGTGCAAGGATCGGTTCTTCACCGAGTGTCGCCGGGCATCTATCAGACTTTGGCGTTTCCCTTGCCGCCGGAAGTCGCGGCTGCCATACGCTTTCAAGTGGGTCCGGGCGAGAAGCAGCCCTTGCCGCCGAGTTATTGCCGCGTGCCGGTACAAGACGCGCAGGAAGCGATCGCGGCCGGCGCGCAAAATCTATGGTTCATTGAAGGCCCATCGACATCCCCGGGCGATGTCGTCGAGGCGGAACGATACGCCCGCGAATCCAACCTGGCCTTGCTTCCCACCATCGAATGCCTGCCCAGCTTTTACAGGTCCCGCTCGATTGGCAACGTCGGCGCGATTTTGCAGATTCAGCAGCCCGCCAACGGGCAAAGCGTGAACCAGGTGCTGCCGATCATCGGCACGGCCCAGTTCAACGGCGGCCAGGGCGAGTATTATCATATGTATATTCGGGGAGGGCATTTCGTCGATTGGACGCCATTGGGCCAGCGCCATCATCAGTCCGTGAGCAATGGACGGTTGGAGACGCTGCACGCCGATGCCCTGCAGCCGGGGTCGTATATCCTGCGGCTCGCCTTGATTCGCGGGGGCAATATCGTCCAGGTCGATGAAGTCATATTTGCGGTGGGATAGACGATGCTTGCGCAAAACCTGTTGAAATCATGTATAGGCTTGCGATGGATGAAACCAGCCAAGACCTAAGCGCGCCGGCGTCGCTCCTGTCGCTGGAATCCCTGCGGCAGGCGCGGGATATGCCCTGGAAAGCTAGCAACGAGATCCGTCGCTGGCTGATCACGCCAATGGCGTGGTGGAGGCTGCGCGGGCTGAGCATCGGCGGCGGTTGGCGCTGCTATGGATTGCCGATAATCCAAGCGCACCGCCAAAGCGAGATTCGCGTCGGTCGTCGACTGGAGCTTCGTTCGAGCGCCACCAGCAACCCGCTGGGTCCCAATCGTCCCGTGATCATCAGCGCCAGAAGACCCGGCGCCAGCATTACGATAGGCGACGACTTCGGCATGACCGGCGGTTCCCTGGTCTGTGATCAGCGGATAAGCATCGGCGATCGCGTTTGGGTTGGCGCAAACGCGATTATCACCGATACCGATTTCCATCCGCTTGATCCCGAGAAGCGACGAACCCATCCCCTGGCTGCAAATACGGCGCCCGTCACGATCGAAGACGACGTCTTTGTCGGCATGAACGCGCTCATTTTGAAAGGCGTGACTATCGGAGGGGGATCGGTGGTCGCCGCCGGGTGCGTCGTCGTCCGCGATGTGCCGCCTCGGAGCGTGGTCGCAGGCAACCCGGCGCGGGTCGTCCGCGAAGTGTAGTGTGGTGTTCGCAGTTGTTTTACACCCCTCACCCCCCGGCCCCCTCTCCCACAAGGGGAGAGGGGGAGCTAGACTAGGTGGACTTCGTAGTAATTTGTTGAGTTTCACAAGGATCGACCGTTTTTTGTATTGTTTTGGTACTGTGCAAGTTATCTCTGCGTATGATATTAGTAGCAGATCAGCCTTATATCATTGATAAACAATCTCATACGACAGTGCGATGGAATCGCCCAGCACAATGATATCGCCGTCGTTGAGCGGGGAGGGACCGCCAATCTTTTTGCTCGCGATGCGCAGTCCGTTGGTGCTGTCCAGGTCCTCGATGTGATAATCTGCTTCTCGCCGCAATAGCCGCAGATGATAGCGGCTGACCTGCGGATCTCCAATCACGATATCGTTGGCGCCGTCGCGGCCCAATGTGACTATCTCCTTTTCCAATCGAAACATGGCATTCTCGATGGGTCCGCGCCTGATCACGATCCAAAAGCCGGGCTCCTCGGGCATGACGCTTTTGTCAACGTCCGGCGCGCGCCGCCGAGCAGGCGGGCCCGCGGTCGGCCGCGCGAGCGCTCCGTCGACAGTCTTGCGGAACTCCCCAACAAAGTGATCCCAAAAATGGTTTTCGTCGGAAAAACTACGGACGTCGAAGCGCTGGACATTAAAAAGACTCGGGTGCAAAAGCACATCGTCGTAGATGATGGCGAAGACCGGTATATTGCCGCCGAGGGCATAGGCGAATTCGTAAGTCAAGTGTACTGAGTCAGCGGCTTCGTCGGTCAGCAGGATGATGAAGGCGTCGGCATGCCGAATTGCGGCATCCATTTCGACGTGCCAGGCTTGCCCGGCAACAGGGCTGCGGTCAATCCAGGGCCGATATCCTTGCGCGCGCAAGATCCGGCGCAATTCCTCGGCGCGGGCCCGCGCCGAGGAATCGTAAGACAGGTAAACATTCTTCATTGAGCTTCCTCGGCGGCCCGTCCGCAGCGATAGAGTTTCCTAGCAAACCTTGCCGGACAGGTATTGTCAGTTGCGAAATTGGAGATTCCCGGGCGGTCAGGCAGGTCTTCCCTGGCCAATTGTTCGTATTTTGGGTTAATGATCTCATGTCGAAAACTGAAAGATGTATTTCAGCCGAAAAGGATAAACCACCCCCGACTCTCTCTAGTTGATTATCACGTTCAGCGAGCTTTATGGCAAGTTTGGGACAGGCCAAGAAAGGCCGGTCTGGCCCGGCGACGACTTCTGTTTGCCGCTCATGTGTCATACAATAGAATTACAGGCGTAATGTCGCAAATCATGGGGGACGTATGGCGAATTGGGTTGAAGTGCTAAAGGCCGATCAACTTGAAGAAAGCAAGGGCACCACGGTGTTTGTAAACGAGCGCGATATCGCGCTGTACAAGTATCTGGGCGATTTCTATGCTTTGGACAATCGCTGCATTCATCGGGACGGTCAACTTGGCGACGGCTACATGGAGGGCCCCAATGTATTCTGTCCATTGCACAAATGGGATTACGATGTGAGGACCGGTGTCAGCCGCTATACCGAAGACGAAACGGTGCCGGTTTATCCAGTGCGCCAGGTAAACGGGAGGGTCGAAATCGACGCCGATGCCGTACCACCCAAACCGCGCTACGAAGGAGAGTATTTGGGTTTGTGGGCGAGGCGAAACGACCCGCTGGAAACCGAGATGCATGATATCCACAGCTACTCGCGCGGGCGGCGCGCTTTTGTCGAGGGCATGGGCAGCGAAAAACGCGATTATGCCAGCTTGGGCGACCTGTATTTTTTGCCGGGTCAACTGGCTGTACTCCCCGTGCTCGACGACGTGCCAATCAGCACGGAGACGGTGATTGCCGCCAAACGGAAGCAGCCCTTGAAGCTGCGAGCGCCGATATTCGTCAGTCACATGAGCTACGGGGCCTTGAGCAAGGAGGCAAAGCTGGCGCTGGCGAAGGGCGCCGCCGAATTTGGCACTCTGATGTGTTCGGGCGAGGGCGGCATGCTGCCGGAGGCGCGAGCGGCCGCCGGGCAATACATATTCGAGATGGCTTCGGGCTATTTCGGTTGGAACGAGGAGAACATCGCCAAGGCGGACGGCATCGAGATAAAGATGGGCCAGAGCGCCAAAGCCGGTCTGGGCGGACTGCTGCCCGGCCACAAGGTTACGGCGGATATCGCGGCGCTGCGCGGCCTGCGGGAAGGGCAAGAAGCGCGCAGCCCGTCGCGTTTCACCGATATCCATAATGTAGCGGATATGCAAGAGCGCATAGCCTGGATCCGCTCCGTCAAACCCGATATACCCGTTGGCATCAAGTTGGCCGCCAGCCGAATCGAGGCTGATTTGGCGGAGGCGGTGAAACTGGATATAGATTGGATCACGCTTGATGGCCGCGCCGGCGGCACGGGCGCGGCGGCAAAGCATATCATGGACAACATCTGTGTGCCGACGGTTTTCGCCATCCCGCGCGCGCGCGCTTGGCTGGATGACAATGGACACCGCGACATCAGTTTAATCGCAACCGGTGGTTTGCGCACCAGCGCCGATGTCGCAAAAGCGCTGGCCCTGGGCGCGGACGCCGTTGCATTGGCAACCGCAGCGATGATCGCCATCGGCTGCAAGCAGTACCGGGCTTGCAGCAGCGACAGTTGCCCGGTGGGCATCGCCACACAAAAGATGAAATTGCGAGCGCGCTTCGACGTGGAGACTTCCAAGCAGCGCCTCGTGAACTTCTTCGAGGCGATGACAGAGCAGATGAGCCAGTTCGCGCGCATGTGCGGCAAGCGCAGCGTCCATGACCTGAGCTACGAAGACCTGGCGACGACAAGTCATGAAATCAGTCTTCATACGCCTGTGCAACATGTATGACAGTTTACTTAGTTGAGATGAGGTGAAATTTATGTTATGATAGCGTTCATGCCGTGACATGGTACTCATGTGGACTGGAGCCGAAACGGATGAACCTTTATGAAAGAAGAATCGAGAAATGGATCGTCAATTCCGTCATTATTCCGCTATCGCCGATTCTAGCTGCCCTTGGTTTTGCGATTCTGCAAGGCACGGATCTAGAATATCAAGAGATATTGGGAAGAACAGAAATATATATGGTGTCCGTAATCATGTTGGCTTCAACTAAACGCGACTTGTCCAATGCCCAAATGGGCGCAAAGAGGTTAACCGTCACAGGAAGACTCGTGGAATGGCTCACGCCGACTCTTATCGTGATCTGTATGATATATGGCGTGATCTTCTTCAACGCGAATATTAATAGCGTACAGATTTCGCAGACGGCCACCGCCAATCTCGGTGTCATGCTCGCCACATTTGTTTTTGGGATGTGCGCATTAATTCAACGTAGTATTCGTCGGCAGATGGAAATTGAGACCAAAGGAGCGCCACCATGACCTCTGATATGTTAATTCCCTATTTGTTTGTCATGTTTGTCATCATTGTAGGATCGATAATGTATACGAATCGCCCGGCGCGAAAGACCGACGCGTCTGATGACGGCAAGCAGTCGGCGAGCGCTGCCGACCGCGCGTCGTCTTGAGCGATTGCAAACGGCGCTCGTTTCCGAGTCAAATATCTCGGCAACCAACCTATCTCTGCACTTACTGTGTGTACTCCTTATACACCGCAACGGTCCCGGACACCATGCGCTCGACGTTGAAGCGTTCTTCCAAGCGGGCAGCGCCCAGCAATCCCATATGCTGACGCAAGGCATGATCTTCCAGTAGCCGTGTCATGGCCGCTGCCAGCGCCTCGACATCGCGCGCCTCGACAAGCAGCCCGTTCTCGCCATGAACCACGACCTCGGGAATGGCGCTGACGCGATTCGCGATCACCGGCACGCGCCTCGACATTGCCTCCAACAGGACCAATCCAAATCCCTCCCACAGGCTCGGCATCAGCAGTACATCAAAGGCGCCGATCAACTCGGCGGCATCGCCCCGCCATCCCAGCCAATGAACGTTTGCGTCGATGCCGAGTTCCCGCGCGAGCGCTTCGAGTTGAGGACGCAGGTCGCCGTCGCCTGCTATGATCAGGTTCGCGGTCGGGAATCGGTCCCGGATTTGCCGCAACGCTCGCAAGGCGTAGGGAATGCCCTTTTGTTCAACGATTCGGCATACCATACCGAGCAGCAGGGCGTCAGAACCCAGGCGCAGTTCAAGGGACAGGTTCTGGCGGGCGGCGCGGAGTTCCTCATCGGCAATCCATTTGTGCTCCAAGCCATAGTGGACCACAGTGATCTTTTCGCCTGGCGCGTCTTCGACCTCGATCATGAAATCCTTGATCGCCGCGGAAATGGCGATGCCGCCGTCGGTCAGGCGCCAAATCGCCGGGCTAAGGCGCTGCCATATTGGATGGAAACGGAATTGATCATCGTTGTGACGGCTGCTGATGACGGTGCGGATACCCGCAAGCTTTGCGGCGAACAAGCCGTAAAGGTCGGCATGGATCAAATGCGTGTGTACGATGTCCGGCTTGATCTCGCGCAAGGCGCGTCGAATCTTGAATATCAGAGTCAGATCATAGTCGCGATGGATTGTCAGCCGGCGCAGGGGGATGCCGCGGTCTTTGGCCGCGCTGACCATGTCCGCCATGGGTTTGTCGTCTTCGACCAGGATGAGCAGATGAGCGTCGACGTCATGCTGGCGCAAGGCGCTCAACAGAACCAGCAGATGGCGTTCGGCGCCACTGATTCGCGTAACTTTTATGATGTGCGCGACGCGCATGAGACGCTCCGATGGTGCGCGCTGGCGCGGCAACTGTAGCAGACGGCGTCGTCAGCGGCTAGTTTTAAGTCAGCTCAAGGCAGCGCAATTTCCTGCGACAGCGGGCCTGTCAGCCCTTGCGCATCCTTGGCTGCGATGGCGATGCCGCTGTAATCGGTGAAACCGTCCCATACCAGGCTGGTTTCGCTATGCACAATTTGCCGCTCGTAGAAAAGCCCACCCGGGCGGCGCAAGGCGATAATGTATCCTGCCGCTTCGGCCACCGGTTCCCAAACCAATTCGGGCTCGCCCCCGCCCGTCCGCAAGACGATGTTTTTCGGTGGACGCGGACCGTCGGCAAGGGCGGTCAGGACCGCAAGGATCGCCTTGGTGGCGTCCCGGAGGTAACCGGCTTCGATATATTCGATCGTGTCTGTCGGGTCTCCATTGAGTTTCTCTTCGTAGGCGTTGATCACGCGAATCGCCGGATAATCCAACTCGCTGAAAGAGAAGTGATCGCCATAACGGTTTTCGCGATCTATCGCGTCTTGAACGACCAAATCCAGATTGACACCATAATTGAAGCCGATGAAATTAACCACACGCGCCAGACGGCGCGAAAGGGAACTTTCGTTGGGCCCGGCGGAAAACACGCGCAATTCGCGATCGTTAACCAGCCCGTTTCGATCGTGCACATTGCCGATGGTATCGACATTGATCATGCCGATTAGATCGGTTTGATCCTCGCGAATCCAGGAGGCGAAGGCCTTGCTGCCTTGCCTGCCAACCTCCTCGGCCGAAAAAAGGACAAACATGATGGTGGCTTTGTAGCGCGTCTGGCTCATGATGCGCGCCAATTCCAGCACGGCCGCGACCCCCGATCCGTTGTCGTTCGCACCGGGCGCATAGACATCAATGGAGTCGAGCGGACGGCCGATGCTATCGTAATGAGCGCCGACCAGAACCGTGCCAGCCCCGACTTCCGTACCTTGGATGACAGCGACAAGGTTGAACTGTGATCGCCGCTCGCCGTCCGGCGTGACCGATTCAAATGGCAGGTCAAATGTGTATAGATTGCCACTGGATGCCTGGCGATAGGTCTCGAATTGACCGGTAATATACGCCCTTGCCGCGCCGATGCCCTGGTTGGTAGAAGCTTGGGCCGAGTTAACATGCCTGGTATAGAAATCTTGCAGGGTGCGGATATGCGTCATCAGGCGGTCGGATTCCACTTGATCCAGGATGCGATCGATTTCTATATCGGAGGACGCGGCCGGCGTGGCGCCAATGCCTCGTACGCGCGCTGGTCCTGCGGCTACGTATCCCAGCGTGGGTGGCGGGGTCCGCGTCGATAGAGGCGCCAGCGTAGGCGGCGCGTTCGCGCCCGTGCCAAGGTTGCAGGCGACCAGGAGCAGCAAGAAGCCACCCAAAATGGCGATGGTGTTGCGATGCGTATCCATGAGGGTGATTTTAGCATAGTTCGCTTATTGCGAAGTCGCCGTAGACGAAGCGTCCGAGAACAGTATGATTGCCAGATGCATCGACGAGATTCGCTGGCGAGGGGGTAACTTTTTATAGACCGCGTCCCTCATGCGACGAGAAGGCTTTTGCTTTGTGCGAGCGCGATATTTCTTTGCGCGATTCGCCGATTACGTGCCGAGCGGCTCTGATGTCGATGGGGATTATTCAGGGGTTTAATGCCGTGCGCAGCGCTATCGAGGGGAAGCAAGCACCATGGACATATTGATCATCGGCGGAACAGTATTCTTGGGGCGCGCTTTGGTCGAGACGGCGGTCGCTCAGGGGCACAGGGTTACCTTGTTTAATCGTGGACGAAGCAACCCAGCTGCCTTCCCTGAAATTGAAACCATCATTGGCGATCGTGAAACGGATCTGGAGCAACTGAAGGGCCGTCGCTGGGATGCCGTCATTGATACCTGCGGATATGTGCCGCGTTTGGTCGATATGTCAACACAGGCGCTGAAGGACGTTGTCGAACACTATACCTTTATTTCCACGCTTTCTGTTTACCCAATTCAAGGCGCCTCGAAGCGCGACGAAGCATCCGAACTTCTTCCCTACGACAGGGCAATGCCCGAAGAGATAAACGCTTCCAGCTACGGGCCGTTGAAGGTCGGCTGTGAGCGTGTTGTGCAACGGGCATACCCCGGGCGCGCGTTGATCATACGGGCGGGTCTCATTGTTGGACCTCATGACCCGACAAACCGCTTCACTTATTGGGTCACGCGGACCGCCAAAGGAGGCGATGCCATCGCGCCGCCGGTTGACCAACCGTTGCAGTTTGTCGATGCGCGGGATATCGCAGAATTCACCGTGCGGCGGACCGAAGCAATGACAAACGAGATCTACAATGTGACAGGCCCCGCGCGCCGTTTAGCATTTGGCGAATTTCTCGCCTGTGCAAAGGACGCCCTGGGCAGCGATGTCCGGTTTCGACACGCGAGCGACGCGTTTCTCCAGGAACAGCAAGTAGGGGAGTTCATGGAGCTGCCGCTATGGGTCAACCAAGAACTGGCCGAAAGCTTCATGACCTTTGATTGCAAAAGGGCCTTGCGCGCCGGCTTGCGCTTCCGTCACCTCAAAACGACCATAGTCGATACCTACGAATGGTCGAAGTCGACGCCTGACGATATCACAAAGCCGGCGGATCTTGCCCCCGGCAAAGAGCAAATGTTACTTGCCGCAATCGCAGGTTAGGCGATGCCGGCGTCTTCGATTACTTGGCAAATACGAAAATCGGGAGATTCCATCTCAATGAATGATGGCATCTTCAGCTTTCGCCAAAGATCGTAACTGTCTATGGCGTTGTATTGCGCGGCAAACAATACAGCTACCGTTCCATGTGTGAGAACCACGATGTTTTCGGCGGGGTCCGCAATTTTGAGCAGTGACAAGATACCGCGTTGGAAGCGTCGTCCCGCTTGATTGGCGGATTCATCGCCGAAGACGAGTTCATCCGGCGCTTCAAAGAGCCGCTTGATACGCGCATCAAATGCCGCGACAGAACCATAGGGAGCGTTTCTTCGGCGACTGTGTTCGGCAAGCAGAGGACTTTCAATAACAGGAATATTGTCAAGGTCTTCGGCAACAGATCTGGCTGTTTGCAGAGCCTTGGGCATCGAACTGCAAAACAGTCGACGAGGCCGATACCTGGCAAGATGCTTCGCCAAGGGCTTGCAGCGTTCATAGCCTTCCGGGGTTAGTTCCCAGTCTTGCGCCGGCTGCGCTGGATTGTGGTTGCTGTTGCTGTGCTTAACCAGGACCAGTTTTGCCATATCCGAAAACGAAGTTATGTCTCGCGCCTCGTCCAGCCCGGGCATTGGTGAGAGTGGCGGTCGACTCCGGCTAGTCGAGATAGTCGCGCAATTTGCGACTGCGGCGCGGATGACGCAGCCGGCGCAAGGCCCGACCTTCAATCTGACGAATGCGTTCGCGGGTCAAGCCGAATTTCTGGCCGACCTCCTCCAGCGTATAGCTATGCCCATTCTGCAAGCCAAAACGCAGGCGCAGGATACGCGCCTCGCGTGGGGACAAGGTATTAAGGAGTTCGTCGATTTTTTCTTTGAGCAGCTTGTTATAGGCGCTATCCGATGGTGTCGGTTCGCGGTCGTTTTCGATGAAGTTGCCCAGTTCGCTATCGTCGTCCTTGCCCACCGGGTGCTCCAGGCTGAGCGGCTGCCAGGAGACCTTGAGCATCCATTGCACCTTGCGCGGCTCGCAGTCCATGATTTCGGCGATTTCTTCGACTGTTGGCTTGCAGCCGCGCTGTTGTTCGAGGTCGCGCGCGATGCGGTACAACTGGCGAATGCGATCGGTCATATGGACCGGAACACGGATAGTACGGCCCTGATCGGCGATGGCGCGCGTAATCGTTTGCCGGATCCACCAAGTGGCATAGGTGCTGAAACGATAGCCGCGGTGATAGTCAAATTTTTCCACGGCCTTCATCAGACCCAGGTTGCCTTCTTGAATCAAGTCTAGAAAGGGAACACCACGCGACATATATTTCTTGGCGATCGATACCACCAGGCGCGTATTGGCTTTGATCAAATGCTCGCGCGCGTTCAGGCCGTCCTGGACCAGGAACTTCCATTCGGCGCTGCGGATATGATCGGGGCTGTGCGAAAGCTGGGCCTCGGCGCCGCGGCCGGCCTCCAAACGCATGGCAAGTTGAACTTCTTCTTCAATGGTGAGGAGTGGCACACGCGCCATCTCCTTGAGGTACAGGCCGACTGTATCGTTAGACGCTATTTCGCCCAGGTCGTGGTCGTCTTCGTCCTCTACCAGATCGACGTCATCTTCATAAGCGTCGGCGAAAGCGTCAATGTCTTCGTCGAAGAAAAGCTCAAAATCGTCCGTTTGACCCTTATCCTCATCAAGATAAGTAATCAGATCAATATCAGGTTCATACCTGTTATCAAAATCACTCACGATCTCCCCCCAAACATAGTGGCGAGCGCGATCAGAAATTCGCTCTCGCGGTTGTTACAGTATTATCCTTTTTCGTCCAGCAACCGCTTCAAGATCGACAGCCGCGGATCGTAGGCCGCGTAACTCCCCAAGTCTTGACTATCGTCTATCGCAGTATCGGACTCACAGTTCAGATTAACACCACTCTCGGCACTCAATCCGCGACAGTTGTCACGGCAAACGGCGCGATAGCTCTCTTCGATGATAACTTCTTCTCGTAACAAATGTCCAAGATCAATTTCACCGTTGCTATCTACACTAAAGACGCATTTGTTCGGATCGGGCGGCGCCGCAAACAACTCTGCCAGCGGCACTGTAAACTCATGTACGTAGTTTTCCAAGCATCGGTCACATTCCCGCAGGTGATGCACTCGCAATGTACCCTGAACCAGGATACCCTCTTTGGTGCGCGTTAAGGTCAGGTTGCCCGAAAGCGACTCCAGATACAGGTCTTGATCGACGTTCAGCCGCTGCGGAATGTGAATCGGAATCGCTCTTGAGTTGCCCGGTCCTTCCGACAATAGAAACCCTACTTGTAGCTTGAGTAGTCGCTTATTAAGGTAACCGCTGCTATCCGTACCCACCCGCGATGCTCCTCGTAGCAACGTCGTTTTGAAAGTTGTATTATGTACGCCTAATTCAAGCCTCTAGCATTATATGCAACAATTGTAAACAATGTCAAGCAAAACGGAGTGAAATGAACGAAAAACAAACTTTTACGCTTTCAGCGCATGTTATTTGAGGCACGGGCTTAATTTTTTTCTGGTCAGGCGTATAATCCAAGCGCGGCAACACATTTTGAGTATTGCATATTCTAAGTCACAAAGCGATGTCAGGCACCCTAGTATTTGTATCGGAGCGGCGATCGTTTTCGTCGCTAGTCTTGACACTTTCATCTTACCAAGTTGTCGAGATTACAAGCAATCGGGGTTTCATGAACACATTGATTGAAACCCGTGCCGCCATGATCCTGATCGACGGCGAGCACTCGCTTTGGCGCGACTTTGTCATCGCGCCAAATTCCAGCGCGGCGACGCGGCGCATCCCGATCTTATTGGTGTGCGACTCTGAAAAACGACGCGCCGAGGCGACGCTCGCTGGAGCCGACTTGACAGCAAGCTGGAGTGAGTTTGAGCGGAACTGCTTGAAACTGGTGAATGACTTCGCGCGCATTCCCGACCCGAAGATGTTGGATCAACTGGCTTGTGAATGTCGGGAGAGCTTGCCTACGCTCGCGGAGAAAGGCCTGCAAGAATTCAACCAGGGCAACTATTATCGTCAGCACGACTTGTTCGAGGAGCAATGGGTTAACGCGACTGGACCCGTTCGCGACCTGTATCGTGCGATATTGCAAGTCGGCGTCGCATATTATCAGATCGACGCCGACAACTATCGCGGGGCGCTGAAAATGCTGCAGCGTAGCGTACAATGGCTGCATATCATGCCCGATACTTGCCAGGGAATCGATGTAGAGCAACTGCGGCGCGATTCCTACGCCGTCCGCGCCGAGCTGGAACGTTTGGGCCCGGATCGACTGGACGCATTTGACAGAAACCTGCTGAAGCCCGTCATCTGGAAAGCGTCCTAGCGCTTCTCAGTAGTTCCAAGCAAGTCATGCAAATTCCGACGTCGAGTTGTAGGGGCGAGCCTTGGCTCGCCCATCGTTCCGGTTTGGTTTTGCGGGCGAGCCGGCGCCGCGCGTAGGTCGCGTAGACACTGACCGCCGACACAGCGGGTCGGTCGCCCCTACCGCCGACTATTATTTTGGAGTTGCACGACTTACTTGGATTTACTTCTGTCAATGAATTAGCGCAATTCATTAGAGCGGCTCTACTTGGCTTCCGCCAATACATAACGCGCGAACCAGTCCAGCATGGCGTCGTTATGCGCTCTGCGGAGGTTGATCGCGCCATAAATCGACGCGCCATGCGAACCGCCCGGCTGCCGCAACATTTCGACAATACATCCATTGGCTTTGAGCACGGTATAAAACTGCTCGGACTGTTCGGCCGGGCAGCGCCAGTCCAGCTCGCTTTGCACCAGCAAAGTCGGCGTCTTGCAGTTGTGCGCATAGCTTATGGGCGAGCATTTGTCGTAGACTTCCGGAACTTCGTGGGGATGCCCGCCCATCTGCTCAACGCCAAAATAGATGCCAATGTCACTGGTACCGTAGAAGCTGCGCCAATTCGTGACAGGATTTTGCGGAATCGCGGCTTTGAAGCGGTCCGTCTGCCCGACGATCCAGCAGGACAGGTTCCCGCCGCCGGAGGTCCCGCAGACGCCAAGCCGTTCTGCATCGGCCAGCCCCAAGGAAAGGGCGTGATCGACGCCAGTCATCAGATCCTGATAATCGAGATTGCCCCAATCGCCTTTGATGGCGGTTGAAAAGCCGTCCCCATAACCGGTCGACGCGCGATGGTTGAGGAATAGCACGCCATAGCCAGCGCCCGCCAGCATCTGAAAATCGAAGTGAAACCCATATCCATAGGCGGCGTGCGGACCGCCGTGGATGTAGAGAATCGTCGGATAGGGCGCTTCTCCTCTCGCCGGCTTCATATACCAGCCCTCAACCTCGACACCGTCTACGCTTTCCCAAAGCAGGCGCTCGGTACAAGGCAGATCAAGGGTTGAAAGATGATCGCCGTTCAAGTGGCTGAGCTGTCGATGACTGCCACCGGTCATTTCAGCAAGGTGCAGATCGGGAGGCGCGTTGAGCGAGGTGCTGGCGTAGAGCAGTTGATCTCCACGCAGGTCCAGCGGGAACACGGCGCGCTCGCCCTCGGTGAGTGCTTGGCAAGATTCCGTACCGCTTAAGGCGACCCGATAGATATGGTTGACGCCGCCCTCTTGCACCGTAGTTATAGCCGTCTCGCCGTCGTCCGTGATCGCGGTATTCCATTCGCTCAATCCGGCAATGGGCATATCCAGCGACAAGCGGCCACCCACGCCGATCCGCCAGCCCGTCGTCCGGTTATCTATGTCGCCGGTGGCGATATCAAGGGCATAGAGATCCGATTTACTGCCGATCGGTTTGCCGTCATTTGGTCGACCGACGAATACGATTCGCACCCCGTCCGGCATGAAGTTCGCGCCCTCAATAGATGCCCATCCCCCGAGTATCGTCTTTCGAACCCCGCCCAGATCCACCGTCATCAGATCGGGGGTCATGGCGCGGACGGCGTCGGCTCGCATCGTGGCGTCGTACAAGATCTCGTTTCCTTCGGGCGACCAGCGGGGGTTGACGTTGTTGCTTCGGTCGTCGGTCAATTGACGCGTTTCGCCGCTCGCGAGTTCAAGCACATAAATGTCCTGAATCGTCTGATCGAGATAGCCGATGGCGTCGAAGCGGTAAACCGTGCGGTCGACGCGATAAGGTTCTTTGCCCAGGTCGAGGGGCTCGGCGGCGGGCGCCGCGCTGAAGGCAATCCTGCCGCCATCGGGCGACCAGGCGAATCCGCCGCCGATGCCGCGCTCGACTTCGGTCAATTGGCGCGCCTCGCCGCCATCAACCGGAAGCAGATATAGCTGCTGCACCCCAGCGCGGTCGGAGACGAATGCGATTGACTCCCCGTCGGGCGACCATTGCGGGTTGCTGTCTTTGGCTAGACCGTTTGTTAGTTGTTTGAGCGATCCGCGCTCGAGGTCGAGCAGGTATATTGTCAGATACTCTTTGTCTTCCTGGGCGTTGATCTGCGAAACGGAATAAACAACTTGGGAGGCGTCGGGCGACAGTTTGCCACCGTTGAGAAAGCGCAGATTGAACAGATCTTCCGGTTGGATGGCGCGTTTGCTTGGCATATGGACCTCGGGGATTGGATTTGACGGACGGATTAAGCTGCGCCTATTGTAACAGCTTAATCACGGGTGGAGCGCGATCGGCCGCGCAGTCCAAGCAGCATTCGTGTATTTGCATACATAGCGCAAACGCGATATGCGATTGCTGTTATCCGAGACGAGTTTTTCGGGACGGCCGTCGCGCTGACGATAAGCAGAAACTGCTGTATGATAGCCGTGGCGGAGGCAGCAGCAGAGGAAAGCGATATGACCCGGACACCCGACTCCAAGACCTTGTCACAGCAGCGCTACACCCAATATGCCGATGGTTACGTCACCAGCGAGACCCACGCCAGGGGCTCCGACCTGGATCGTCTTCTGGCAATCGCCGAACCGCAATCACACTGGCAAATGCTCGATGTCGCTACCGGTGGCGGGCATACGGCGCTCAAGTTCGCGCCGCATGTGGGGCATGTGATCGCCAGCGACTTGACCCCGCGCATGTTGGAAAAAGCCGAACAGTTTATCGTGAAGGAGCAGGGCGTAGGCAATGTTTCTTTTCGGCAGGCTGACGCCGAGAACTTGCCTTTCGAAGACGCGCAATTCGACCTGGTGACTTGCCGCATTGCCCCCCATCATTTCCCCAATGCGCAAGCCTTTGTGCGCGAGTGCGCCCGCGTCCTGAAACGGGGCGGCCTGCTGCTGCTTCAGGATCAATTACTGCCGGATGATCAAGGGGCGGCGCGTTTCGTTGATGACTTCGAGCGCCTGCGCGATCCCAGCCACCATCGCGCCTTCAACAGGGCAGAATGGCGGGCGATGTTTGCCGCAGCAGGTATCGTTGTTGAATACAGCGAAGAATACATCAAGCGCCATGACTTTCTCGATTGGGCGAAGCGGCAAGGCAATGACGAAGAAACCATCGCGGAGTTGATCCGGATGTTGCGCGCGGCAGCGCCGATCGCGCGAGACTGGATGGACCCACATCATTGGGGGAGGGAGGCGGCAACCTTTGTGAATCGTCATATCCTGATGCGCGGCCGCGCGAATTGACCAGTGCCGAATCTGTTGGTGGCAACGGGAATCTTCCATCCCGAGCCGGGCGGACCGTCTACGTATCTGCGACAGACACTGCCTGCGCTGCAAGAGCGGGGCTGGGGCGTCCGAGTCGTCAGTTATGGCGAATGCAGCGCGACTGAGTATCCCTATCTCGTCAGGCGGGTCGAGCGCAAAGTATATCCGCTCCGCCTGGCGAAATACGGCTCCGAAATACGACAACATGCGGATTGGGCAGATCTGCTTTACGCGCATTCTATCGATCTGCCGCTTTGGGGTAGAGGCGCGCCTCGTGTCCTCAAAGTAGTTGGCGATCAGGCTTGGGAACGCTGCGTGCGCAAGCGCTGGATTCCGCCCGGCCTGAATATCGACCGATTCCAAAATTACCGTGGCGGCTGGCGCGCCCGCTGGCAGCAGGCTTCTCGCTCGCGCCAGGCAATGTCTATGGACGCCGTGATCGTGCCAAGTCTTTATCTCCGTCGGATGGTACAGAACTGGGGTGTCGCGGGCGCCAAACTGCACCTCATCTACAATGCGCTGCCGCAACTGGGGGCCTCAAATATTGATCGCGCTGCGCTACGCGCTGAATTGGGCTGGGATAGTCGCCCGACCCTGCTTTCCGCGGCCCGCTTGCAGCCTTGGAAGGGGATCGATCATCTGATCACGGTTCTATCCGATTTGCCTGATCTGCATTTGGTCGTGGTCGGTGAAGGTCCGGATTTGCCCAGGCTGCAAACTATGGCCGCGGAGTTTGGCGAGCGCGTACGTTTTCTGGGCTACCGGCCGCAAGCGGAAGTGCGCAAACTGATGGCGGCGGCCGATGGTCTTGCGGTCTATAGTGGCTATGAAGGCTTGTCGCATACGCTGCTGGAGTGTTTGCAAATGGGCACGCCCGTATTGGCCAGCGACAAGGGCGGCAATCCGGAACTCGTGAGAGACGGCAGCAACGGCGTTCTCGTGCCGCATGTGGATCTTGAGGCGCTTCGGCACGGCATTAAACGGCTGTTGGAGCGACGCGATCAGTTTGCGGCCAATACCTTGGCCGGCATGGAACGCTTCAGTTTTGAGAACATGGTGGAGCAAACGGACAGGCTGCTCAGATCATTATTACGATGAAGTCGCTCAACGCTTGATAAAGCGATAGCCAACACCGCGAGAGGTGAGGATGTACTCGGGCTGCTGCGGGTTTGTCTCCAACTTCTGCCGCAGGTAATGAATATAAAGTTTGAGACTGTCAATGGCGTCGCCGTATTCTTCGCCCCAGGCTTCGGTGACCAATTCATTGCGGGTGACCACGCGGCCCGCGTTGCGAACCAGCACTGCCAGCAGATTGAATTCCTTGGGAGTCAGATGTTTGTGCGTATTCTTGACCCAGACTTCGCGGTTCATAAAGTTGATGCGAAACTCTCCTCGGTTGAACACAAGTTCTTCGCTCATGTTGGGCCTGGGGGACCGGCGCAAACGCGCGCGGATTCGCGCAACTAGCTCATCGTCATCAAAAGGTTTAACAATGTAATCATCAGCGCCGATGTCCAATCCTTTTACAATGTCTTTGGCATTGCCCCGGGCAGTCAAGAAGATAATAGGCACATCCGACATCTCGCGCAGCCGCTTGCAAACTTCCCAGCCGTCGGTATTTGGCATCACGACATCGAGCAAAACCAAATCCGGCTGGTGATGATAGGCCATTCGCAAGCCGCCCTGCGCGCAATAGGCCTTGAATACTTCAAATCCTCGCCGCGCTAAGAGCATGGAAACAATTTGAACTGTAGGCTTTTCATCATCAATAACCAGTATTTTTTCTGCCATTGGTTTAGCTCCTGAGCCCGTCTATTATTTTACTGCATCGGACAATCCACGCCACTTGCCGCCGTCACGAGTACTACAGCGATTGTCATTGTGTTAATGCGATCAAATCTCAATAGCTTTATAACAAAAATTACCAAATATGAATAGTCTCCTTTTCACTCTGGGACCTTTTGAGCGAAAATGTTTCGAATTGTCGCGCAAGTAATGCGAGGTTACTTTGCTCTCGGCACAGGTATGAGGAGATTGACCTCCCGAAATCGGCTCTTACCTTTTGCGTCGTTGACAGGCCCGGTTCTTTGCAGTTTGCGAAACAATTCGCTGCGCGAGTTTCGAGAAAAGATTAGTTTCGTATCGATTTGACAAGTCGCTCGGCACGTTCAAAGAAGCTGGCAACCGCGGCAGCAGTCGCGTTGATTTCCACTACAATCACGACGCCATTTTCCAATCGTACCACACTTATGTCCGCATTCTCAGTCTGGGTCAATGTTACGGTGCTCTGATCCGGGGCTACAAACGCGACTTTCAAATAGTTGCTATTGGCCGTGCTGAGTTTTACAACACGCCAGTTTGAAGGGTAGTCGAGTTGAAATATCCCGGCGTCGAAGCGAGTTTCGCTAACGGTGACAAATGCGCCCGGCGTATGCTGGATTTGCGGCGGCGTTTCGGCAGGCACCAATGGCGAACACGCGCTCGCGAACAGAAACAATATGGCGACGTAGTGCCAAGACATGAGACGATTCAAACGGGATAATCCACCTGATCGCTTACATCTCTGCAATAGAACGGGTGTCGGTCTTGTCTACGCCGTTGACTTTGCGAATGGCGCGGATCGTATTCATAAGCTTCGCATTATCTTCGGATTCTACATAGGCAATGCAGTCGTCGGGCCCAACGACCAAATCGGCGCGCTCGACGCCGTCTATGGCCCGGATGTTGCTTAGGGAATCGGCGAAGTCGACCGATATGTTCAAGTGAATCAGCACATAGGCAGCGGGCATAGCTTAACCTCTCAAGATGCGACCGTCACTTAACTTATACCTGTTTTTGTCTTTAGGAGCAATCGAAGCAGAAACTACTCCCACTCGATGGTACCGGGTGGTTTGCTGGTTATATCGTAAGCGACGCGGTTTATACCCGCCACCTCGTTCACGATGCGCGCGCTCACCCGCGCCAGCAGATCGTAAGGCAAGCGCGCCCAATCCGCGGTCATGAAATCGTCTGTGGTCACCGCGCGCAATACAATTACTTCTTCATAACTGCGGTTGTCGCCCATCACTCCCACGCTCTTGACGGGCAGCAGTACAGCGAAACTTTGAGCGGTGCCTCGACGCAGCAAGCCGGCGTCGGCAAGTTCGCTAGCGAAGATTGCGTCGGCGGCTCGCAACTTCTCCAGCCGTTCCCAGCGTAGTTCCCCCAAACAGCGAATGGCCAAGCCGGGCCCGGGGAAAGGTTGGCGCCAGACGATCGCCTCCGGCAAACCAAGCTCTTCACCTATTTTGCGAACCTCGTCTTTGAACAGGTCGCGCAGCGGTTCTATCAGTTCAAATTTCAGGTCGGCGGGCAGACCGCCCACATTGTGGTGCGACTTGATCGTCTTGGCTGCTTTGCTACCGGCGGCGCTTTCGATGACATCGGGATAGATCGTGCCTTGCGCAAGAAAACGGATACCTTGCAACTTGCGGGCTTCCGCGCTGAACACATCAATGAATAGCTTGCCAATGGTCTTGCGTTTGGCTTCAGGTTCCGTCACCCCGGAAAGCGCGTCAAGAAACAGTTCCACTGCGTTGACCGCGATTAAGCGCATTTCCTGTTTTTGGCGAAAGACGCGTATAACATCGTCGGCTTCGCCCAGGCGCAACATACCATGATCGACGAAAATGGCGGTGAGTTGCTCGCCAATGGCGCGGTGGATCAGCGCGCCGGCCACAGCGGAGTCCACGCCTCCGCTCAAGGCCAGCAAAACATGTTCATCACCCACCGTTTCACGGATCTTGGCAACCGAGTCGTCGATAAACGCTGCCGGGGTCCACTGCTCACTGCAGCGGCAAATCTCGAAAAGAAAGTTGGCGAGAATGTCCTTGCCCTGTGGGCTGTGATTGACTTCCGGGTGGAATTGGACGCCGTAGTATTGCTGGCTCAAATCACCAATCGCGGCGTACGGGGAGTTTTCAGATTCCGCCAGGGCGACGAAGCCCACAGGGGGCGCTTCGATGCGGTCGCCGTGGGACATCCAGACATCCAATTCGCCTGGCAAATTGTCGAACAGCGGGCTGCGCTCGGCGTGAGTGATGGTCGCCGGTCCGTATTCCTTTTGGCTTGCGCTGTCGACCACCCCGCCAAAGGCATGCGTCAACAATTGCATTCCGTAACAGATACCCAGGACAGGCTTGCCGCTATCCAACAGAAAGCGTGGCAGGCGAGGCGCTCCCGCTTGGTAAACGCTTTCCGGACCACCCGACAGAATATAGCCGGCAGGATCATGCCGGTTGATGTGAGCGGCGCCGCCATCGTAGGCGTGGACCTCTGAATAGACGCCCAATTCACGAATGCGCCGGGCGATCAACTGCGTATATTGCGAGCCGTAGTCAAGGACTGCGATTCCGCCACACTTCAGCTTGTCCATGTCTCGCGCCCCATGTTTTCTCGCCTTGGAAACCTGTCCCAGTGGCTTGGCGCCGCAAGTTCCGGCGGCCGGCTGAAGCGATTCTCTAAAACAGCAGTTTGGCCAGCTTGAGAATGCCTTGGCTCCAGGGTGTCCGGTGCGAAATGCCGGATTGGCTTTCGATGGCATCGAGATTGTCGAGGTACCATTGATAATTGCGTATCAGCGCGTCTTTGTTGGAAAACTTCGGCCTGAAGCCCAGCTGTTCCTCCGCTTTTTGGATCGAGACATAGGAGTCCTTTGCCGCCGTCTCGTAGACCCACTTGTAAAGCGGCGAAAGTTGCAAGGATTCCAAAAGGCGCAACAAGCAAATGGCGGGCTCGGCGGGCAAACCGGTGACCTTCTTGCCGAAACCAGCGTAGTCGAGTACCGCCTGGTAATCTTCGCCCATGGTCATAAAATCTTTGGCGCCGATGTTGAAGGTGTCGTTGATTGCATCCTCGGGCAGGGTCATGCACAAGCAAATTGCTTCACAAAGATCCTCGACGTCCAGAAGCTGATAGCGATTGCTGCCGTCGCCTAACATGGGAAAACCGCGACCGTCTTTAGCCCAATCATAGAAGAGCGCGAAAACCCCCAGGCGCTCCGGGCCTACAAAGGACTTGGGACGGATTACCGTGACAGTCATGCCTTCGTCTCGGTGAGCGAAGCAGATGTCTTCCGCTTCCACCTTGGCTTCGCCATAGGGTCCGACGCCGACCCGCGCATCGTCTTCGTACAAGGGATGATGGTCGGGAATACCGTAAACCGCTGTTGAAGAAATGTGGATGAATCGCTGGACGCCGCTCTGCCTGGCGGAGTCTATCACATTGCGCGTGCCATCAATATCGGTTGAAAAGATCTCTTCGGTTGAATATAGTGGCAGCGCCGCCGCGCAATGCACTACAAAATCTACACCGTCCATCGCTCGATCCACCAGCGCCCGGTCGCGGATGTCACCGGTAATCTCGTTGATTTGATCCCGCTCGGGATAGGCAAAATCCTCGATATCAAGCGAGACAATGTCGTGATCCTTGGCCAGCAAGTAACGAGCGAGATTGATGCCCAGGAATCCGGCGCCGCCCGTCAATAATACTCGTGCCATTTGTCTTGCGTCTCCTGTGTCGCCAAAAGGCGCTTTGCCCGCTTGTCCGTATTTTATGTCAGAAGAGTCAATCGAGGAAACTGGCGCGCTGTGCCCAGGCGCCGTTGAAGACCATTTCAGCAAGCGGGATGCGCTGTCTCCCCGAGGCGTCTCGTTCGCGATGCGCATGGCTCAGGTGACTCAGGTCGCCCGCGCGATAGCCGAAGGCGATAGCGGTCTTGGGTTCGTAGTTCGCTGGTATCTGATAAAGCTCGCGCGCCTTTTCAGGATAGAAGCCGCCCATTTGATGGGCATAAATATCATAATGCAGCGCCTGCAATACCATTTGGCCGATCGCTAATCCCAGATCGTGGATGGCATGGCTGTTGGCTTCGCCTGTGTCGCGATGGGTCTGGGAGACCGCGATCATCAGTACGCCCGCATGCTTCGCCCAGGACTGGTTGCCTTCCTTCAAAACGGAGAATACTTTTCCGAATTCTTGCTTGTTGTCTCGGGGAGCAACAATAAAGCGCCAGGGCTGCAAATTGTAAGAGGACGCTGCCCAACGCGCGGCCTCAAGAATGCTGAAAAGCTCCGATTTTTCGATCGGTCGCATCGGATCAAAAGCGACCGGGCTCCAGCGCCTTTTGATCAAGGCATGCAAAGGCGAATGCGTCACAGCCGGTTTATCGGGCAGCGCGGCCGACGCAGTTTCGTCGTTGCGGAGTGTTTTCGCGCCTTGCTGTCTCAAGGCATCAAATACCTTGGGGGCGATCAACCAGACCAATTCTCCCCGAGCGGCTTCGCGGTCGTAGACATCGACGCGGGCCAAGCCGCCTTTTTTCATGGCGACATCGCTGCCGGTCATCTTGTTGACAAGTTCACTCATATCCGGATTGTGACCGACAAACATGACTTCGTCGTCATAACTCATATCGCGGGTTAAGGACTTTACATCGGAGAGGTCGAAGCCGAAGTTGACCGCCTCGCTGACGGTCAGGTCGATCTTGAGTTCCGCAGCGATGATCTCCGCAGTTTGCAGAGAGCGCAGCCGCGGACTGGTGAAAATCACCGAAGGCCGAAGGCCTAACTGTTTGATGACTTTGGCGGCATTGGCGAGGCGCGCCCGCCCCCGATTTGTCAGCTCGCGCGCGAAGTCGCTGCTTGCCAGGTCTTCCGCGATACCGTGTCGCAAAAAATATAAGCGCATATTGCCTCCGCGCTTGATGAATGGTCATTATGATGGAGGCGCAAAACGACTTCAGTCGCCCGCTGCGGCGGGTGTTTTGGCCTCGGGCTTCTTTTCGGATTTGGTCTCGGACTTCGTTTCAGTTGTCTTGGTAGTTTGGTCCTTGTCGCCAGCGCTCTTTTCGTCGCCATTGGCGGCAGACGGATTGGCCGGATTGTTGGCCTTATTGTTGTCATTGACGTAAAAGCCGCTGCCTTTGAAAATAATTCCAGCCGGCTGAATCACGCGGCTGACCGCCTGACCGGTCGTCGGGCAACTGTGCAATGGGTCGTCCAGGAATCTTTGTCGGATATCGAAGGTGCTGCCGTCCTCACGGCGATAGGTATAGACTGGCATTCGCTTTCACCACAGCTTGTCGTACTTAAGCGATAATCTTGTTATCATAATAGACAATCGCAGGATTTTGCAGGCGGGATTCTGAAGCGAAAGGAATCACTGTGCCCGGCTCTTTGTTACCGATAGTTGCCGTAGCTTTGATAATCGTAGCTGTTGTAGACTTATACCGGAATCGTGATAGCGACAAGCGCAAGCGCAAGCACTCTTCACATTCTTCACACTCTTAAATCATTGGCGCATCTGGCGCTAGCCGCGCGGATCCTTCGCCTTGACCGCCTCGAGTACCATTGTCTCGTAGCGCATCGCCTCCTCGCTGCCCACGTATTGGCCATGTTGTTCAATGCCACGCAGGTTCGCGTCGCTGCTTTCGCCCGGTTCGACGCGATCGACGCCGACGAATCCCGCGCCTTCCAGCGCTTTGCTTAGCGTCGCTTCGTCATAGATAAACTTGTGGCGCCAGCCATGAAATGACTGGTTGATCACATGCGCCGGGCTGTATTCACCGACCTGGGAACGGAAGTTGTCCATAATCCAACGGATGTAATTCTGCTGCGCGTCCCCTTCGGGCTGCGTGTACAATGCGATGATCTGTTGCAAATCCGGTGTCGCGAGACGGATGCGACCGCCTTCACGCAAAATACGGTGGCATTCGCGCAGCATTCGTGACGATTCTTCGAATTCCAAGTGTTCGATGACATGTTCGCTGAAGACATAGTCGAAGGAATCGTCAGGTACGGGGAAGGGCAAGCAGGCGTTCAAGAAGACTGTGCCCGGCGTAAAAGGGTAGAGCGTGGTATTCAACCAATCAGGCAGCAGGTTGGAGCCGGATCCGATCTGCAATTTGCGGATCTGGCTGCCTTGCATGTAATTGCGGATTCTGCCCGGAGCGACCCGCCTCCAGTAGACTTGCCGACAGCGAAAGCGCAAGCTAGCCATCAATGCTCCTGTCTTTATGGACGGCTGTGACGACAACGACGTCGGGCACGGACTTGTTTCTTCCAGGATGCGCTTTGACGTCTCGGTGTGGACGCGCATCTAAAGACCTGGCTATCGGAGGCTGACGTGGAAACTGTTGAACACGCACGCTCATGTTGCCAATGGTCTGGAAATCTGCACGCACAGTGATGTGAGCGGTTCGACTGAAGCGAAGATGGCCTTCAGGCTATGGGTATGTTGCTGGCGTTCGCCCTTGGGCGCGACCGCCACTGCTAGCAAGAAATTGCCTTCGAGGTTCAATGCCAGCAATAGGCTGCTGCTGACAGCAATGCTCACAGCCACTCGGCGCGCAAGCGGCGATAAAGTACCAGGAATGTCGCGCTCACACAAAATAATAAGCCTTCTCCTTGCGTGTGCAAGGGGGTTTCTTGTAAAAAAGCCGCATTGTACTTTATACGTTTATTCGCGCCAGCGGGATTTGCGGGGCGCGCGCGACGACTTGTTGTACAATGGTGATCTGTTGTGGATAGCTGAAGGGCGCGCGATGATACGTTGCGGCGTCGACATGATCGAATGCCAACGGATTACCGACGGGATTGACCGCTTGGGGGAACGCTTTTTGCAACGTTTCTTCACGGCGGGTGAACGCGAGGACTGCGGTGACAAGCCTTGCCGATTAGCCGCGCGCTTCGCGGCGAAAGAAGCGGTAAGCAAGGCGCTTGGCACTGGTATTGGCGATATGCGCTGGGTCGACATCGAAATCCGGATCGACGCTAAACGAGGCAAGCCGCGGCTCATATTGCACGGTACGGCAAGGTCGCTGGCAGCCAGCTTCGAATTGGATGAGTGGGATGTCAGCCTGTCGCATACGGATGACTTGGCCATCGCAGTTGTTGTCGCCAAGTCCCGGGATGCGTGACGGAGAGATATGACTGGCTGAAAGTAATGAAGCTAATGTCGGTTAAGTAGAGGGACTTTCATCCGGCAGGTCATCAAATAGTCGCATGAGCTTTAGCGCGATCTGCAAGTTGATCCGCGCGCCCGGCGAGGAGAGATCGACAGCGCATATTTCCCGAATGCGCGCCAAGCGATAATTCAGCGTACTGCGGTGAATGTGCAGGGAGTCAGCCGTTTGCACGCTGTTTCCTCCGGCGTCAAGATACGTTTCCAACGTATGGAATAGATCCGCCTGCTTCTCCGCGAGCAGTTGTCGCAGGACAGGCACTTGCGAGTTTCGTTCCAGGCTTGGCCTGCCCGCCTGAAACAACGTATGAATGTAGCCCAACTCGGCAAAGCGCTGAACTTGCTTTTGGCTACGCAAGCGCTGCGCAATTTCCAAGACCTCGTTGCATTGTTGATGTGCGGCGCCGACCTTGTCCGCGCCACTGAAGACTGCGCTGATGCCGATGCGCATATCGCCGTTGCTGCGCGAAAGCCGCTGCGCCAGCGTCGCCGCCAAGGCATCAACGTCCTGGTTCGCTTGCACTAGAACAAGGACTTGACCGGCAAATTGCGCAGCGACCGCATCTTGTTCGGTTTGGGTCAAGATCTGGTTGACGCTGCGGTAGATGCTGGTCACCTGCGGCGGTTGCGTATGACGAGGACCGATCATCACGAGTTGATAGGGTTGACGAAGGTCCACGCCGTAACGCAGCGACTGATCGCTAAGAATAGTTTGGCGGCTGCCATCGCCTTCGATGAGCTGCGCGATCAAGTTGCCCTTAAGCGATGCTTCAGCCGCTTGCAATGACTCCTGATAGAGCATCAGCAGAGCTGCCACTGTCGCGCCGATTTCGATCGCCATCATGTCGATCGGCGAAAGGGCATGAACATCGGCGATGATCCACATATAGCCATAGATATCGCCGTGTACCACTATGGGAGCCAAAAGACGCTCCATTTCCAAACCCACATTTGGCATCACCGGCAAGTAGACAGGACGCAAGGATTCACGGATCTTGGGCAAATACTCGCCTTCCAGCGCTTCGATCAATTGAGGATTGGTGCGGCCGTGCAAGATAGTGTAGCGCCGCGCCGAATCGACCTCGGCAATGTTCTTATTGGCTATGGCTTCAAATCGATCGTTTTCGATACTGATCGAATGCCCAACCAGATCGGCCAGCATTTCCGCCAATTCCCAGAATCCCCCACCTTCCAGGACCAGCCTTGTCAATCGCTGCTGAATGTTGAGGGCTCGGCTGAACTTGTCCAGGTTCTGTTCCGAAATGCGTTCGTTGATTGACTTCGCGATGTCGACAAAACGGGTCTCATAAGAAAGTTCTATCAGGGGCAGGTCCAGTTCGTCACCGGCTTGACGCAGATAATCGGGAATCTGATCCAGTATGTTGCCGATTGTGATGACCACTGCAACGATGCCCTTTTCCGCCAATTGGCGCAGCAATTCACATTGGGCCTCCGGCGCGTCCGGCAAATTGAACATGGTCGTGAGCACCATTTCGCCGCCGTGTAGCCAATTGGCGGCATCGGGCACACTGACGGTATGCACCCAGCGAATATCGCGCGAAAGCCCGGCAGCGCCGGCTACTACCCGCGCGTCTTCCAAAATAGGCAATTTCAAGGCCTCGCGAAGCGTCAGCATATGTTCTTTAGCCTTCTTCCGGTGTGAACACCCTTGAAAAGTATAAAATCCGAGTCAAAAAAGCGCAAAGGTCGAGGGGCTGGCAGGCTGACGCCCCTAAGAAAAACAGAAAAGGGGCGCCTGTACGGCGCCCCTCAATTACTCTGGCTATTGGAGATCTAGCCGCAATCGCCCTGGCTTTTAATGGAATGCGCGGTGATCCAACCCTTGGCCCCGCCTTCTGCCACTTTGAACCAGTTCGATGTACGAGCAATCGCCGTCTTCATGTCGTCCTTGGCCATATCGTCAGGAGGACTCACCCAGCACTACCGTGCCTGCGCCGGTCAAATGCACACAGTTCAGATTGTTGCTTACGTATACATCCGGCGTCATCGCCATACGCGGGGCTGTGGACGCATCGAGGACAGTGATCGGGCCAGCTATCGAGAAGCAGACTTCGGCGTCGACGCCCACTGGACTCCAAATGTCAATCGCCGAGATGACGCCCGCGTCAACGATGGACATTACGCCGATTCCGGCCGCTCCAACGTCCCGGCAGCTTATGGCAATTGAATTGCTATAGACTGCGATATGGGCAGGCAAGTCGGTACAAATCCTCGGCGCCTGCTCCATCATCATGTCATCTTCCATGGCCATGTCGTCTTCCATCATCATGTCGTCTTCCATCATCATGTCGTCTTCCATGGCCATGTCGTCTTCCATCATCATGTCGTCTTCCATCGCCATGTCATCTTCCATCATCATGTCGTCTTCCATCGCCATGTCGTCTTCCATCATCATGTCGTCCATCATCATCATGTCATCAGGCGAGGGCGTGCCCAATACGACCGTGGCTGCGGCGCTCAGATGCACACAGTTTAGGTTGTCGCGCATATATACATCTGGCGACATCGCCATACGCGGGGCTGTGGACGAATCGAGGACAGTGATCGGACCAGCTATCGAGAAGCAGACTTCGGCGTCGACACCCACTGGACTCCAAATATCAATCGCCGAGATGACGCCCGCGTCAACGACGGACATTACGCCGATGCCAGCCGTTCCAACGTCCGCGCAACTTATGCCAATTGAATTGCTATAGACTGCGATATGGGCGGGCAAGTCGGTACAGATCCTCGGCGGCGCCATCATCATCATCATGTCGTCCATGGCCATGTCATCCATCATCATATCGTCCATGGCCATGTCGTCCATCATCATATCGTCTTTCGCCATCTCGTCCATGCTTTCCATCGATTGCGCGCTTACCGCCCCCAAGGACAGGAATAGCAAGGCGAACAACATCAAACAACAGACCGCGGATACGGGGAATTGTATTCTGTTCATGTCTCAAGTGCTCCTTTTACCGAATCAGCTAATCAGGATAAGGATACTGCTTAAACGTCTTGCTCTAAATCAATTACTTACAATTTTTGCCTCCTTCGCTCAAACTAAGCCTGAGCAAACAATAACAAAAAATTGATTCTGAGTAAAGATTCGCACAATTTTCCAGACGTTAGATAATACTAACAACTAAGGAACCGCGCGCAAATTAGATAGTAGAAATGAGGCTCGTGCTGGAGGATGTCAAGCAAGGGGCATGTGATGTCGGGCGGCGTAGCGGCCTGTGATGTGATGTGAAAGCTGTCTTTCGATGTCGGTCAACAAGCCGGAAGCGCCAAATCGAAACAAGCGATTGTGCAGCCAGTCATCACCCAACTCTTCCTTTATAAGAATTAACCAGTTTAGCGCGTCCTTGGCGCTTCGTATTCCGCCGGCCGGCTTGAAGCCGACCTTGAAGCCGGTCATCGACTGATAAGCGCGGATTTCCCGCACCATGGTTAAACCTACTTCCAGAGTTGCGTTTAGCGCTTCTTTGCCAGTGCTGGTCTTGATAAAGTCGGCGCCCGCCATCATGCAAACTTTGCTTGCTTTCGCCACTTGCCAAAGCGGACCCAACTCGCCGGTAGCCAGGATCGCCTTCATATGCGCTTCACCACAAGCGCGGCGCATCTGGCGGACTTCGTCGTAAAGCGCCTGCCAATCGCCACACAGGACGCGCTCTCGTGAAATGACGATGTCGATCTCTTCCGCTCCCGCTTCAACCGATTGGTGAATTTCTGCAATGCGCTGTTCAAAAGGGCTGAGCCCGGCGGGGAAGCCTGCCGATACAGCGGCAACGGGAACACCGCTGCCTTTCAACGCTTTCCGGGCGTCGCGGACACGCTGATGATATACGCAGACGGCGGCAACCTTTGGTTGCAAGGACCCGACGTCCAGCCCCTCGTGGATGTCTTGGCGCAGAGGCTGCCTGGCTTTGGCACAAAGCCGAGTTACCTTGCCCGGGGTGTCGTCGCCGGCGAGCGTGGTTAGATCAATCATAGTGATGGCGCGCAGCAGCCAGGCGGCCTGCCATTCTTTCTTGATACTGCGCCGCGTGATTAATGTCCTGGCGCGGTTTTGCGTCGCGCTCAAGTTGACCCTGGTGTCCCGCACCCAGCCCATTTCCAGCGGGATGCCGGGATTGCCTTCAATCTCGGATTTGCTCATTACTGCCACGCCGTTTATATCGGAAGGTCCATTATATCGCGTGTACTGTCACTATCACATGTTGGCTCTCGCCCCCGGTGATCAGGCGCCGTCGCGTTCCATAAAGGCGAGTGTTTCCGACGCGATCGCTTCGCCTTTTTCTTCCTGCAAGAAGTGCCCGGCGCCACGAATGACAATCTCCCGTTGACCCGCGGCCCCGGGGATGAGCCGTCGGAAAAAACCTGCGGCGCCACCCAGTATAGGATCGCCATCGCTGAACATGACTTGCGTGGGCTTCTGCCACTTGGACAAGGTCTCGCGGGCAGCCTTCATTTCAGTTGCGCCCGGCATTTCGGGGGATATCGGCACCAGCGACGGAAAAACGGCGGCGCCGGCCTTGTAACTGTCATCGGGGAAGGGCGCGTCGTATGCGGCTACGATCTCCGCGCTGAGTTCGTAACTGTTGATGGTTTGAGAGATCAGTCGTCCGACTTGCATGCGGTTGCCGACTTTCTGGCTGAAAGCGCGCCACTGCATGAAGGCGGGGCTCAATTCTTCTTCGCCAGTCGGCAGAAATGTATTCAAGATAACCAGCCTGGCGAAGCGATCGGCGTGACTCGCCGCGATGGTTAGCCCCAGCAAGCCGCCCCAATCCTGGCAGATCAGCGTGATGTTACGCAGATCGAGTTGCGTGATAAACGAGAGCAGCTTGTCGTAGTGCATGTGGAAACTGTAGGCTTCTGCTTCCGCGTACTTGTCGGATCTGCCAAAGCCAATCAAATCCGGCGCTACCACGCGATAGCGGCGGGCAAGCGGCGGAATCATCTTGCGGTAGAGATAGCACCAGGTCGGCTCGCCATGCAGGCAAAGAATCAGGTCCTCGCCTCCGCCTTCATCGACATAGTGCATGCGTGTATCGCCGACTTGCAGATAATGCGGGTCAAAGTCGTAACCGGGCAGGTTTTCGAATCTTTCTTCGGGTGTCCGCATGACGCTCATTGGCAATCCTTTACTCCGCTAACACCGCCGGGACTTGGCGCAGATCTGTCTGTTCAGGTTTGGCTCCCGCTGTATAATACGCTGAATGACTACGCGAATGGCTTCCCTGGTCCCGAATCGCCTCGACGAATATTAACAGGCCTGTCCCCTTTTTCACAGGACTTCTGCCCTCTGTCGGCCGCTGTGCAATCGCGCGCGTCTCGTCTGTACATCCATTTAACAGAAATTGAGTCTATCTGATGTTGGAAAAACTTGCTGAGGTTGAAAATCGATACCGGGAAATCGAAAGCCTGATGAGCGATCCCGCCATCGCCACCGACTACGAGAAAGTGGCTGAATTGGCGAAGGAGCGTTCCAGCTTGCAAAATGTGGTGGATGCCTACCGCGCCTATCAAAAGCAAGCGCGGGAGTTGGACGAGGCGAAGGACCTGCTGGGCAGCGCAGATGATGCTGAATTGCGGGAACTGGCATCTTTGGAAATTGCGGAATTGGAAGCGAGTAGCGCCGAACTGCTCGAGCAATTGCGCCTGATGCTGCTGCCGACGGATCTTCGCGACAGCAAAAACGTGATCGTCGAGATACGCGCCGGAGCGGGTGGGGACGAAGCCGGCATTTTCGCCGGAGACCTGCTGCGCTTGTATACGCGTTACGCCGAATCCAATAAATGGAAAGTGGAATTGCTCGATGTCAACGAGCAGGGCAACGGCATCTTCAAGAACATTACCTTTGAGATAAAGGGCGAAGGCGCGTTCAGCCGTCTGAAGTACGAAAGCGGCGTTCATCGTGTTCAGCGCGTTCCGACGACCGAAAGCCAGGGCCGCATTCACACCAGTACGGCCACAGTTGCTGTTTTGGCCGAAATGGACGATGTTGATGTGCAGCTTGATATGAATGATGTGGAAACGCAGGTCTTTCGCGCTCGCGGCGCCGGCGGACAATCGGTAAACACGACCGATTCTGCCGTCCGGCTCATACACATACCGACCGGTCTGGTCGTCGAAATGCAGGACGAACGCAGCCAGCTGCAAAACAAGATCCGCGCCAAGCAAGTGCTGATTGCCCGACTCTATGAGGCCGAAGTGGAAAGGCAACGGTCCGAACGGGAAGCCGAACGCCGCGGACAAGTCGGCAGTGGCGACCGCAGCGAAAAGATCCGCACCTACAATTACCCGCAGGGTCGTGTTACAGACCATCGCATCGGCTACAGCAACTTTAACTTGCCGGCGGTCATGGACGGCGATCTGGATGTCTTCATCGACCAGATGGCGACGCAGCAGCAAGCCGAGCAGTTGGCGGCGGGCGGCGTCGGGTGATTTAGAGACATTCAACCCGACAGCAAGGATGATTCATGTCGTTCGTTTCGGCCGAATTCATCGTCTTTGCACTGATCGTAATTCCACTTTACTTTCTTGTAGCGCAGCGCTGGCGTTTGATAGCGCTGCTCGTGGCGAGTTACGTCTTTTACGCGGGCTGGCGCGCGCCTTACCTGTTGCTGATCGTGTTTTCCACGCTCGTCGACTATTTGGCAGCTTTGGGCATTCACCGGACGCCACAGGAACAGGTGTCACGGCGTCGGCTTTTGTTGCTCTGTAGTATAGCGGCGAATCTTGGCGTTCTGTTTGTTTTCAAGTACTTCAATCTGTTCAGCGCGGCGGCTTCCGATGTCGCGGCCGTACTTGGTATTTCTCACGAAGCGCGATTGCTGCATTTGGCATTGCCGGTTGGCATATCCTTTTACACATTTCAATCGATGGCATATACGATCGACGTCTATCGCGGTCGTTTGTCCGCTTGCCAAAACCTTGGGACCTTCGCACTGTATGTAGCTTTCTTTCCTCAGCTAGTGGCCGGTCCTATCGAACGGGCGACGAACATGCTTCCGCAGTTTGCCCGCAAGCTCGCTGTCGATTACGATCGCATAGTCGATGGTCTGCGTTTTGTCTTGTGGGGTCTATTCAAGAAACTGGTGACTGCCGACCGTCTGGCGATCTATGTCGATGCTGTATACGGCGATTTGCAATCGCACTCCGGACTCAGCCTGATAGTGGCCACCTTGTTTTTCACGTTTCAGATCTACTGTGACTTTAGCGGTTATTCCGACATAGCAATCGGGTTGGCGCGCCTGATGGGTTTCGATCTGATGCGGAACTTCAAGCGCCCTTATCTTGCCAGGTCCATAAGCGAATTCTGGCGGCGCTGGCACATATCGTTGTCAACGTGGTTCCGCGACTATGTTTATATCAGCTTGGGAGGGAATCGAAAGGGCTTGCCGCGCCAAGTATTTAATATTTTGCTGGTATTCGCGTTAAGCGGACTATGGCACGGCGCGAACTGGACATTTGCAATTTGGGGTATCTATCATGGCGCAATTGTCGCCATTGAGACCGTCTTGCGAGCTTGCCGGGTAAGACTTGTGCCGCGCAATGCCTTGGGTCATATGATCAAATTGTTCTGTGCCTTTGCATTCGTATATATAGGTTGGATTCTGTTTAGGGCGAATCGCATAGAGGATATTGAGTATATCCTGCAGCATATCAGCGATTTTTCCGAAGGTTTCGCTGGGCTAACCGATCCATTTAGCGCGGGTCTCCTGCCACAGCGGCTTGAATTCTTCATTTCCTTTGTATTGATCGGTTTTCTGCTCGCTGTGGATGTCGTTGACGAACATGCGGGAATAAACTCCCATTTTGCTCGTTTGCCCGTCGTATGGCGCTGGACAGTCTATTATCTGTTTCTGATCGCAATCTATATCTCGCTGTTTTATCAGGCGACTAAACAAGAATTCATTTATTTTCAGTTTTGAGGTTGTGTGATTCGATTCTTCGGCAAGATCGGTTTGATAGTCCTGCCTTTGACAGTCGTAACCATTGGCCTTTCAGGGCTGGCTTGGCATACGGGCGAAGCATTGCCAATTGCTGATGTCGTTAGCAGGCAGCAATTGGATAAAGACATCATCTATGGCACACGGTTGCTAGAAGACATTATGCCTTACTAGCTGTCGACCTATAGGGAGCGGCAGCCGCAGATTCTGATTCTAGGCACTTCGCAACTACTGCAATTTCGCGCGGAATTCTTTTCCAAGGATCCTGACGCTGTCTACAATGCCAGTGGCGGTGGATGGCGATTGCCCCAGCTTATCCAGTTCTATCAGCAGTTGGAAACATTACCGGCAATTGTCATCCTTGGCGTCGACCTGTTCTGGTTCAACGCTCAAGTGGAACAGGTATCGCGAGCGACAAGCGCGCGAAATGTTGATTTTGGTCTGGAAGGCATCCGCCTGGCGACAATCGAAACGGTACACAAGCTGCTAGGCGGCGCCCTGTCGTTCGCGGATATGATTAGAAGACGCGATCCGGTTTTCGACCGTCAAGTTATTGGGTTGAAAGCGCTGGAAATCAGCTTCGGTTTCCGCGCGGACGGCAGCTTGCAGCGAGGCCTGCTTGTCGCTAACCCTACAATACGCGCAGAACGGGTTGAAAGTGACATACAGAGCTTCGAGGGACTTGGCTTCAGCTATACGGCTGGCGACCAGTTGAACAACGCCACACTGGATTTGCTCTCGGGCTTCCTCGATCAACTGGGTTCGGATGGCGTCGAAGTGATCGGGATCACAACCCCTTATCACTTCGTTATTTACGAGAGAATGCAACAATCCGGCGCCTACTCCTACATGGAAAAAGCCGTTCCCCGATTAGAAGCGCTGTTTTCATTCCATGACTTCGCATATTACTTCTTTGATGATATGCGCGAATTGGGCGCTGATTATGGAGAATGGTATGATGGGCATCACAGCGCTGAATCCAATTCCTTGCGCATGATCTTGGCAATGGTTGAAGATCACGCTGAACTCTTCGCCCCCTACGCCGATCATCAGGCGATGAATGACTTGTTGCACAATTTTGAGAACCCAATGGACGTCTTTGGAGAATATCAGAGTTGACCACAGTCGGAGCGGCACTGCGCAATGCATACGGCGAACTGGCGCCAGGCGAATCAGCGGGCCTCGACGCGCAGGTTTTGCTCGCGCATGTGCTGGACGCGGAGCGGGTCTATTTGCTCGCGAACGGGGAGGTTGAGCTGAGTGGCGAACAGCAGCGTTGTTTTACCGAACTGATCAATCGCCGTGCCGCGGGGGAACCGGTCGCCTATATCATCGGCAGAAAATCCTTTTACGATCTTGAACTGACTGTATCGCCTGACGTTTTGATTCCACGTCCGGAAACCGAGCTGCTGTTGGAAGAAGCGCTGCGTTTGGCCGCGCTGACGCCGGCATGTCATGCCGCCGACATCGGGACGGGCAGCGGCGCGCTGGCGGTGACCTTCGCCAAGCATATGCCGGGCAATCGCGTCTATGCCACGGACATCAGCGGAAAGGCGCTGAAAATAGCTCGGAAGAACGCCAAGCGGCACAGGGTACGTATTGAGTTTCTTCAGGGCAATCTGGCACAGCCGCTGGTCGAGCGTGGCGTTTCCGTAGATTTGCTGATGGCGAATCTGCCGTATATCACGACGGATGAACTCGACGGCTTGGCTGTCAGCAAGTATGAACCTGCGATAGCGCTGGACGGCGGCGTCGACGGCTTGGCTTGCATTCGTCATATGCTTGGGCAGTTGCCAGAGTTCTGCCGTGAAGGGGCTTGGGTATTGCTGGAAATCGGGGCGGACCAGGCCGACAAGGTGAGTCGCTTGGTGGGAGAGACCCTGAACGCGCGCTGCAAGGTGTTGCGAGACTATGCTGGTTTGGACCGTATTATCCGCTTCCAAATTGGCGCCAGCCTTTGAATCGCCAGTCTATACGCGCATCGTCTCGGCCGGGTTACTTGCGGTATAATCCGGCCAGTCTATCCAATCATGCCGGGGACCTCAGTCCCATGCCGCTTCGCGATGACTTCCTTATCCGTGAGGACATCGTTTTCCTCAATCACGGTTCCTTCGGCGCCTGTCCCAAACCCGTGTTCGCGGAGTACCAAGCCTGGCAACTGGAATTGGAGCGGCAGCCGGTGGAATTCTTGCTGCGCCGCCGCAAGGAACTGATACCCAATGCGCGGAAAGACATCGCTGCGTATCTCATGGTGCCCGATGACGAAGTCGTTTTCGTGACCAACGCCACATACGGACTAAGCGCGGCTTTGCGCTCCATGCCATTGGCGGCCGGGGATCAAATCCTGACGACGAATCACGAATATGGCGCGGTCCATCGCCTGCTGGAAACCGTCGCCAAGAGAACAGGCGCAGATATTGTAAGGCATCAGGTTCGCCTGCCATACGAGAGCGACGAAGCCTTCGTCGAGGACTTTTTCACTTCCGCCACAATGAAAACCAAAGTGATCCTCATGAGCCATATCACATCGCCGACAGCGTTGATCTTTCCCGTCCGGGAGATCTGCCAAAGGGCGCGTGAAATGGGCATCCTGACCGTCATCGACGGCGCGCATGCGCCCGGCCAGATCCCCTTGGATTTGGCGGATATCGGTGCCGATGTTTACAGCGGCAATTTCCACAAATGGCTCTGCGCGCCCAAGGGTTCGGCATTCTTGCACGTTCGGCCCGAGTTGCATGGGATGGTTGATCCCCTGGTGATTTCACACGGCTTTAGTGAGGGCGCCGACTTCATCGAACGTCATGAGTGGCTCGGCACTAAAGATATCGCTGCCTACTTGAGCGTACCGTCCGCCATCGCGTATCAGCGGCGGCGCAACTGGCAAAGCGTGCGTCGCGAAACTCATCAACTCGCTGCCGACTTGCAGGCGCAGTTATGCGATCGCTATGAATTGCGGCGGCTGTCAATCAATCAATTCGCGCAAATGGTGACCATCCCGTTGCCGGACTGTGATGTCGACGCAGTCAAAGAGCGATTGTACGAGGACTACCGCATCGAAGTGCCCGTCGGCAGGTTCGAGGGGTGTTGCGTCATGCGCGTATCGGTACAGGCTTACAATACAAAGGAAGAACTGCAGATCTTGGTCAAGGCCCTTGAAGAAATCCTTCACTAGCGCTCAAATGCCGCGACCGCGGTGATGTAGAACGTTTGCGGCGCCATATCCACCGCCTGCACGGATCGCAACTGAAAACCGGCGTCAATCACGCGCCGGCAATCGCGAGCCAGAGAAGCCGGGTCTCCACTGACATAGACAAGACGCCGAACTCCCAGCCCGAGTAAACTATCCACAATCCCGCCATTGATGCCGCTGCCCGGCGGATCGACAAGAGCGACATCGTAGCGCGCGGACTTCGCTGTCATATCCGCCAAAACGGCTTCGACTTGTCCTTCAACAATATCAATATGGTCGAATTCGCGCAGATTGAATTCGGCGTCGTTCGCGGCCGGTGGATAACTCTCGACCAGCGAAATCAGTTCCGCGCGCTCGGCCATGACGGCGCTGAAGAGGCCGACGCCGGCGTAGAGATCTAGCACCTGTTCGCTACCGCCAAGTCCAAGCGCCTCCATTACTTCCTCCGCCAGCGTGCCGATTTGGCCGACATTTGGACGCATATAGCTTCCCGCAGTTATGCGGATAGCGTGGTCGGCGACGGAAACGGCGCTGTAGGGGTCGCCAATCAGATTTATTGGCGAATTGTCCGGCAATACCAGATTGATGCTCAATGGCAAATCGGTATGCAGCGAAGGCGCTTCTTCTTCGTCAACGTGGAAGATGATCATGATGCGGCCGTCGGAACCTCTTTGAAGGGTCAGTCGGCGCGCTTGTTCATAATCGATATCGAGCTTCCCAAGCGTATCCATCAGGTCCGGGTGGGCTGTATGACACTCCGCGAGCGCTTCAATGTCGCCTTTTGCTTGCCGCGGGAGGCCCCATGCGCCGGCCGAATAACGAGACAGGACCAGCCGATGATTGTATCCCCACTGCTCGGATGCCGGCACGAGCGGACGCATGACACTGTCGACTAGACTGTCCGGCAGCTTGCCGACGCGCGATAGCTGATCGGCGAGCACATCTTGCTTGAGCAATAGCTGCGCTTGATAGTCGATATGCTGGAATTGACAACCCCAGCAGCGCCCCGGCCCAAAATGGGCGCAGCGAGCGGATACGCGATCAGCCGAGGCAGCGTACAGGTCTTTGCCGCGCGCGAAGATCACCGAGCCGCGGTCTTCGCTAATCTCCGCGCTGATCGATTCGCCAGGCAGCGTATATGGCACAAATATTCGTTTGCCTCGGTGCGTCGCTATCGCGAAGCCGCCCTGCGCCATATCGGTGATTTCCAGTTTGACGGTCTTGCCAAGCAGGGCGGACTTGACGGTCCGGCTCTTATTTCTAGAACCACCGATTGAGGTGGACGAGCGAGTTCGCACATTGCTGCGAGTGCGGCGGCTCTTATCGCCGCCGCCGTTCGGCTGCTGCCTGGACTTTCGTCTGGTTTTTCTAGCCATGGCGTATTCGGAGCGGTACCAAGTTAGTCATGCGACAAATAAGGAGCAGGCGGACTGTGTCTAATCACCCTACCATGACGCTCGTCGATGCGCTGGCGCGGTTTCGGGCGACCAGATTGGTCGCCCCTACAAGGCTTGATTGGTATTATTCAAGAGCGCCATTTTGAGAGTCGCTCGCTTCAAAACCCTCACCCCAAACCCCTCTCCCATAAAGGGAGAGGGGCTTTTACCTCATCAATTGGATTGTCCAACGCAAGGCGGCGCCTTCGCACGAAGCGACGCTCCCCTTCTCCCCTTGTGGGAGAAGGGGTCGGGGGATGAGGGGTGCAAAAGCAACTGCAAACACCACAATACCAATCAAGCCATACAGTTTCCGATTATTTTGGCAATTTCTTTCCGATGGCAGTCATTATCATCGCCTACTTGGAATCACTGAGAAATGAAATGGCGCGATGACGGCCATGTTTAGCCGTCTGCGGCGGCCTCGTTCTCAAAGTTGACGCCGGCTTTTTCCAGTTCCAACCGGATCATTCTTTCGAAGATCACGTAAGGCTGCGCCCCGCTCAAGATCTGGCCATTGATGAAGAAGCCCGGCGTACCGCGAACCCCGGCAATTTGCCCGTCGAAGCCATCCAATTCAACTTCGCCGACAAAGCGGCCCTCGTCAATACAGGCCGTGAATTCGGCGACATCCAGCTCATGAGCTTCGGCGGTTTGGATGTAAAAGTCGCGATTGAGCGAGCCCTGATTATTGAAGAAGTCTTCGCGGAATTCCCAGAATTTGTCTTGGGCGAAAGCGCATTGCGCGGCGGCCGCAGCCGGCGTCGATTCCTGGGTTAAGCGCGCAAAATCGCGATAAACGTAGCGAATATGCTGACCGTAGTTTTCCAGCAGCGGCGTAAAGGTCTGGTCGAAGTGACGCTTGCAATAACTGCAGAAGAAGTCGCTGAATTCGACGATGACCACCGGCGCGTCTTCCTCGCCGAGGTAGGGATCATCATCAACCAGGGCGAATCGGTCGGGTTCTTCGTCTTCAACCACCAGCGCCATATCGCTGGCGCGCGCGATATCGCTCTCTTCGAGTACACTGAGCATGACGCTGCGCAGTTGCGCCTCGTCAACATGGACGCTCTTGTCCTTGTCGGTATTCCAGAGATAGTTGCCTATCATGATTCCGATCAACAGGAACACTGCGGCAATTAGCACGTAGTTGAGAGTTGCGCGAGAAGCGCCGGCATCCTTCGTCCCGCCGTCAAGCTTTACTTCATTGTTCTTTGTCGACACGTCGCGTCCTTCCGTCGGGTGGTCATTGTGTTCCAGCCTAGTGTACAAGAGATTCTCGCTACTGACTATGCGACGCCTTATTGCCCTTGGCAATCGCAGCAGTTTTTCGTTACCGCCGAGAGTAGCGAGAATTAACCGCTTATCCCCGTAAAAGGGGCATGGTAGGGGCGTTTGACGGTCAGTGTCTACGCGACCCGTTGAAAGGCCCGCAAGTCAAAGGTCATTTTTCACGGGCGTCTCGGCGGATCATGAATGGAACTCATTTTGAAGAAAAATGTGCTGGATTGGCCACTTGCGTCTATAATTGACATGAGCGTTGAAAAAGAAAAACGCGGTTGGGAGAAGCGTGTTTGGGCGCAGCACAAGAGGGATTGATCGTCAAGGAACAAAGCGGCTTTTATTGGGTCGAGGCAACTGACGGCAGTACCTACATGTGCGAATTGCGGGGCAAGCTGAAAGAAGCGGCGCAATCCAGCGATATCGCAGCCATCGGCGACCATGTATCAATCGCCACCCGCCGAGACGAAGGCACCGGTGTCTTGACCGGTGTTGTGGAGGCTCTGTCTCCGCGAAAAAGTGTGCTTTCACGCGCTGTACGCACAACCGGCAAGCGCGGCGCCGGCCAAGCCGAACGCGAACAGGTCATCATAGCCAATGCCGATCGCGCGCTCTTCGTGGTCGCCGCCGCGCAACCCCCGCCAGATCTGGAATTGCTGGATCGACTCTTGGTGGCCGGGGAAAAATCTCGGATCAGCGAGCTCACCATTGTCGTCAACAAAATCGATCTGCCAGACATCGCCTCGATACAGAGTCAATTCGCCCCTTATGAAAGGATGGGCTATCGCGTCTTGCGCACCAGCGCCTTGCGCGGCGACGGCATCGAGGGACTGCGGTCGATCCTGGATGAGGGCATTTCAGTCTTTACCGGTCCATCCGGCGTTGGCAAGACCAGCTTGCTCAACTGCATACAGCCGGGCTTGGGACGCCAGGTGAAGTCGGTCGGACGCGTCTCGGAAGAGGGCGTCCACACCACGCGCGACAGCGCCTTGATTCGACTGGACAGCGGCGGTTACCTGGCCGACACGCCAGGCATTCGATCGATCAACGTCTGGGATATCGAGCCGGATGAGTTGGACGCCTACTTCATCGACATCCAACCTTACGTTCTGGATTGCAAGTTCGGCAATTGTACCCATACCGCCGAGCCGGATTGCGGCGTGCGCCGGGCGGTTAGCGCTGGAAAGGTCGAAGGCTGGCGCTATCGCCACTATCTCGAACTATGTGAAGAATTGCGCGAGACTTACATCATTTACGACCGTTAGCGAACACGGCTATTCCTCAAACAGGTTCTCGCCACGGGACAAGCGTCGGGCGATCGTATAGGTCTGCAATTGAGAGCGCATGGTTGGCGCATGCGCGGCCAGGTAGCGCGCGGCGGCGATCAAGACATGCGGCGCCAATTCGGGCGCCCGCTCCTTCAAGATCGTGTATTGGTTGAAGCTCGCTTCGATACATTGTATGGTGTGAAAGTCGCGATCCTCCCGCAAAAGCAAATGCCCCATCTTTGCCATCAGCCGCTGCGGCGATCCGCCACTGGAAAGATACTGCGCCGCTAGCGTTCCCGCCTGGTTGACTTGCTGCTGCAGATTCAGCATGGATTCCAGGTCGTCCAGCAGGGCGTCGGGGTCGGCCACGCTCTCCGGCTGTGGCAGCCGAACCGACGGCACATTCAGAAAGCGATCGAGGTAGATGCTCATCGCCGCGTCGAAAATGCCGCGCGATAGCTCGGCGGATTCAACGCGCGTCAAGCCCTGGTAGACGGCGTTGGCGAAGGTAAAGGTATGCAGCGCCGTATCCCAGTCGCCAAACTCGTTGCTGGTATGGAAATGCGCGATGCGGCGCGCCGCGGCGTAAGCAACCGTCCCAGCCAGGTTCACGGGAGACATTCCCGCCCGCAGACAATCGAGCAGGGTATCAGCGATCTTTTGCGGATCATCGTCCAGCAAGATCATCGTAATGGCGGCAATATCATGCGTAGCCGCCCGGTCACGTCCCGCGGTGATGGCCCCCGGCAACTCAAGGAAGGCCTTCTCCAGGATCAGTACCAGGTCAATCGGCTTGCGCCAGGCGTTTGATTCTTCCATGCGACGGGCGTCGGTCAAGTTTGGCACAACACTGGTGAAGGCCAGTTCGGCATGATCCCAGCCCGCCAGATCGACCGATTCCAGCGCCTTGTTGATGAAGTCTAGGGTGTGACCGGCATCGAGGTAGCGATGGTCGGTGGCGGCGGCGAAAAGCATATCGGCGATCTGGACGTCATCGGCGCCGGCTCTTAAGGCGGAAACGATGGCGCGTTCCCCGGCCTGCGCATCGCGCACCTCGACGAACTGCCGGAACCATTGCTTGAGCGTGGCGATGTTCGTTTCGGCATTTGGCAGCGGCCGTGGATTGAATCGCGGCGACATGCCGGCGGTATCGCTGGCGACATCCGCCAAGCCGTGATAAAGGGCAAGCGGATGATCCGCCTCGTCGAGGTATGGAATCAGATTCATGGTGCAGCCATGCGTCGTCAGACCGCGGCCCCAATCCATGCCGCGGTAGAACGTGCCGAATTCCAGCCCGATGCGGAAGGGCTCATTGGCCGGCACTCCTTGCCACAACTGGTTGATAACCGCTTTCGCCACGACCAGGCTCAGGTTGTGCTGCAAGCCATCGCGCAGTCGATTGCGCTGATGCTCGACGGTATTGCCGTTGGCCTGTATATCGATATAAATCTCCCCGTCGCGCAGCTCGACCGGGAATGCGTCAATGTCGTCCGCCCACAGGTCAAATGCGCCGCCACTGGCGAGATCAAAACGCGCGTGATGCCAGTGGCAGGTCAAGATTCCATTCTCCACCGATCCCTTGTCCAGCGGGAAACCCATATGCGGGCAACGATTGTCTACGGCGTAAACCCTGTCCCCGTAAAGGAAGAGCACGATGGCCTTGCCATTGGGATGGACCGTGATGCTGCCTTTGCCCTGCAAATCTTCGTAACGGGCGACCGAGACAAAGCTGTCCTTTTTCAAAATCATGTTCCGCTCCTGTCTCTCGTTGCTTTGACGAATGCTTATTGTGGCAGGCGATGGCCGTCCTTTTCAAGATTGCGGACAGTTCGCCTAGATATTATTGTAACCGATGCGGGTTTCAAAAGCTCAGGTCCGCTACTATGCGGGTCGCAATCTGGCAGGCTCGGCGCAATCTCTCGTCCGATAGCGCAGGTGATTCGGCGCTTGTCATTTCGGAACTTTAGATGCTAGACTCACAGGTAGATTCGGAGGTCATCCCTTGCCCGAACAAGCCCTGTATCTCAAGTGGCGGCCGCAGACTTTTGCCGATGTCGTTGGGCAGGAGCATGTGACCCGCACACTTCGAAATGCCTTGATTCGCGGGCGTATTCGCCACGCCTATCTCTTCAGCGGTCCCCGTGGCACCGGCAAGACGACCAATGCGCGCTTGCTGGCCAAAGCCGTCAACTGCACATACGAAGACGCGGCCGGGCGTCCCTGCAATAATTGTTCCAATTGCGCCGCTATCAATGAAGGTCGGTTTTTGGATCTGATCGAGATTGACGCGGCTTCGCATACTGGCGTCGATGACGTGCGCGAATTGCGTGACAAGATCGCCTTTGCGCCGGGCGAAGGCAAATACAAGGTCTACATTATCGACGAGGTCCATCGATTTAGCGGCAACGCTTTCGACGCGCTGCTAAAGACGCTGGAAGAGCCGCCTGATCATGCCATCTTTGTTCTGGCGACAACCGAAATCGACAAGGTTCCAGCCACCATCAAGAGCCGTTGCCTCCACTTTGAATTCAGACGCGTCTCGCAAAAGGAAGTAAGCGCCTTGCTGGCGCAAATCGCCGAAAGCGAGTCCTTTTCTATCGAGGGCGCCGCACTGGACCTGATCGCGCGTCAAGGTACCGGCAGCGTGCGTGACAGCATCAGTCTTCTCGACCAGATCGTCACGGAGCCGGAGGAGTTGGTCAGCCTGGAATCGGCACAGCTTTTGCTGGGAACCGCTGCGAGCGTACAGGTCCGGGATTTGGTTCAGGCGCTGGCGGAAGAAGACCTGCCGCTGGGCATCCATATCATCAACAAAGCGATTGACTCCGGCAGCGATCCCCGGCAGTTTGGTCAACAGGTCGTTGAATACCTGCGCCATGTGATGCTAAGTCAGACCGCAAGCGCCGATCTGATAGAGGCTTCTCAAGAAGATCGCGCGATCTGCGAAGAACTGGCGGAAGCCATAAGTCGTTCCCGGCTACTCAAAACGATACGTACGTTTAACGAAGCGATCAACAATTATACCGGAGGCTGGCAGCCGCAGTTGGAACTGGAATTAGCGCTGGTCGAGAGCCTGCACGTAGAAGCAAGCCAGTCAAATGTTTATCGCTCAGTTGATGCCGGGAAGACCCACGAAACCGCGCAGGACGCTGCGCCGGAATCCGCATATGAACGTGTGGAGGGCAGCGCGCCGGGCGAGCCGTCGGCTTATCCTGTTGGCAAGATTCAAAACGGATGGATGGAGATTCTTACCCAGGCGCATCGCTATAACCGCAATATCCCACCCTTGCTGGAACACGCGCATGTGCGCGCCATTGAAGGCAATCGTCTGATACTGGGTGTGCAGGAAGAATTCTTCCAGAAAAAGATTGCCGCGCCGGAGCGCGCCAAAATAATTGAACAAGCGATCTTCGATCTGCACGACGTCAAATTGCGACTGGACGTGCGCGTGGTCGAAGGCGTCGCGCCGCCACCGCCACCGGAGCCGACAGGACAGGCTAGGCCAGAACCGGAAGATCCCTTGATCGCGGCGGGCAAGGCGCTGGGCGGTGTGGTGGATGACGCTGAATAGCCCGGGCTTGATGTGGCGGCTGACTTCGTCCTTCGTTCTCGACATTCTTAATCCGCTGTTTCTGATTTCTCTTGCGCTATTTGTGGGTATCGGATACATCTTGACGCTGTTCATGCCGGTGGCAATAGGCCATTGGCAAGCGTTGTTCTGGCTGAGTTTGCTCGCGCCTTTAGCGCTCTTGGTCAACAGCGCTCGCGCCAAGTGGAGAGGGAACGAACATCGCGCCCCGTCATGGCGAGCGCTTTTGCCTATCGTACCGCTGCTGGTCATTTTGCCGGCGGTCTGGGCCGAGTTCACCAGCCCTACCTTGCAGGTCACGCACCACGGCGACATTCATATCGGCTATGTACATCAGCTTCTGTACGAAACAACGCCAATCGACAACGTCTTCATGGTCGGTTTTCCCGCCAACTACTATTGGCTCTATCATGCCTATCTGGCGACGATCGCTCAGGTCACGGGCTTTAGCCCGGCATCGGCATCGTCAATCGTGAACGTCGCCGCGATATTCAGCAGCCTCCTTTGGATAGGGCAGACGCTACAATTGCTGAATCTGGGCAAGCCTCGGACCCTGACGCTGGGTCTTATGATCCTGCTGGTCTACTTCTCGGTTAATCTGACCAGCACGCCAACCTTATTGGCGCATTACTACAACGGCACATATACGCCCTATGCCTTCGACATCATGAGGCTTCCCGGCGCGGACGAACGATTGCACAGCGTCATGGGCAAGGTGATGAACTTCACCAGCGTGACGCTGGGCATCATGACTTTCACAGCCGCGCTGTACTCCTGTGTTCAACTGGCGAAAAAAAAGATCTCAAACGACGCGCTCCTTATCGTTTCCGCGGCCGGCATCGCGGCTCTGGCGGTCAGGGAAATCGCGGCGCTTTACATCGTTGTCGTCTTGCTGGGCGGCTTAGCGGTCTTTGTCGCACATGATTGGGTCCGTGATCCGGACAAGATCAAATGGATCAAACACAGGTGGCGCGCGCTTGTGACGGAGGTTTCGCCTCCCGCTCTCCTGATCTGGTTGACCCTCAGCCTTGCGCTTTCACTGCCGTTGGTAAAGTACAATCTGGACATTGTCGGCAGCTTCAGCGCGGGACGTCCTTTTGGATTAAGCGGCGCGAACATCCGAACAATCGTTGCCGCCTTGCTCCTGCTTCTGCCGCTCTTCCTGTTGCAGTTTGCATTCTTGCGGCGCGCGAGAGATCGCGGCCAAACCTTCATTCAGCTCTGCGGATTCATTGCATTGCTGCCGGCAACCTTCTTGACCTTGCCCGATAGCAATCAGTACAAGGGAGTTTATTTTCTGGGTATGCTCATGGTATTGTCCGCGCTCTTCGCCCTGCGGACAATGCGGCAACACGAGCGCATGAACTGGCGCCGTTCCGGCCGGGCCCTAGCAGTATTGTTGTACATCCTGGTACTTTCTCAAGTTATTTACGTGTCATCAAGCAACGTCATTCGGGCAGGCATTTACAGGGAGCGGGGGTACAGCTTCAACGGTATGCATCTCGAGTACACTGGCGACGTTGACGGTCGCCTGCCGGCCTATCGCTGGATTCGCGATCATACGCCGGCAAACGCTGTCGTCGCGCTTCCCATAATCCCGTCAAAATACTCGAACTTGTTCCACGAGCGGATGCTATATGTCCGCCTGTTGCAGCTCCATTTCAAGTCGAGTCTTCTTGCCTATAATGAGCGCGCGCGTGATATAGAACTGATCTATAGTCAAGAAACCGAAGTAGAAGAATATCGCGCGTTGATCGAAGACATGGAACGAGAATTACCCGGCCGTCTCTTTTATGCCGTTGTCAAGGACTCGGAGGTCCGAAGGGAAGTTATGGGTGAGCGTGGCGCAGAGATGGTTTACGAACACGAGACCGACGGCGGCAATGTGTATCTATTAAATCCGCGGTCCATTGGCTAATACTGACCGGTGAATATCAGGAAGCGATCATGAGGCTATTGACTGTCCTGATTCTGGAGGTACTCAATCCGCTCTTCGCGATTTCCTTCGCGCTCTTTGTGAGCGTCGGCTATATCCTTAGCTTGCTGATGCCGGTCGCAATTGGCCATTGGCAGGCTCTGCTCGTACCCTGCACGCTGATCCCGTTCGTCTGGCTGTTGGCTGGCGCGGTCAAGCGGTTGAAGCAAAGCCAGACCGATGCTTATCGATCTTCCTGGCGGGTGATTTTGCCCATAGTCGTTCCGATCTTGGTATTGGCGCCAGGACTCTATGCGATTGTCTCCAGCCCAACTGTGCAAATCCTATCTCATCCCGATCTCCATTTCGGGTATATCAATCAGTTGTTATACGGTTCCACCCCACTTGAAAACGTGTTTGTCGCGGGCTATCCCGCCAACTACTATTGGCTATTCCACGCCTATTTGGCGGCTCTGACCGAGACCACGGCTCTGCGCGCGCCATACATAGCATCGATTGTGAATGTCCTGTCGGTTTGCAGCAGTTTTCTGTGGATTGGACAGATCCTTGTCCTGCTCAAGCTGGGTAAACCGCGCACTTTGTCCCTGGGTCTCTTGGTCGTATTTGTGTTTTGCTCGGTGAACATAACCGGCATACTCAGTTTGTTCGCGCACCTGGTCAATGGCGCATATGAACCAGACAACTTGCGTCTGCTCGTGCTCGATGGGGGTCACAAACATCTGCATGGCTCCTTGAACAAGTTGGCAAATATCAATTCCATGGATCTGGGCATTTCGCTTTTCGTCGCAGTCTTGTTCTGTTGCGTCAAGATCGCGAAGGGGCAAATCGACCTCCGTTCGTTAGTTCTGATCTCGGCTTGCGGCATTCTCGGGCTAGCTGTCGCGCAACTTGCTACCTTTTACATCGTGGTCGCGCTTTTGGGCGGTCTTGCGGTCTTGGCGGGGTGGAACCTTCTGCGCGGCTCCCAGAGGATCGCAACAGTAAACGATTTCTGGCATCGGCGCTTGACAAGTCAGATTCATCCGGTAGCCATCATGGCTTATGCGGGATTAAGCCTTGCGCTGTCTATCCCTTTACTCAAATACAATTACGACATCGCATACAATACGCGTGGCCACACGGGATTCGAGCTATTCAATCAAAGCAATATGGCCATGCTCTGGGCGGCCTTCGCCTTGCTATTGCCGCTATATGTATTGCAGTGGTTTTTCCTATTTCGCAAGGGCGATCAACCCACATATTTTTTTCAGATAAGCGGGCTATTGGGCTTGTTACTGGGGTCAGGACTAACGATAACTATCGACAATCAATACAAAGGCTTTTACTTTCTAGCGATTGTCTTGTGCATTTCAGCTTTATTCGCATTACAGTGCTTGCGAAACAGCACTCGGAAGTCATCGACATTTGCGGGACACGTGATATCGAGTTTTCTAGTGATCCTGGTTTTCTTGAGAATAATCTACGTAGATTATTCTCTCCTAAGGAGGGCGAGTGCCAATCCGTACAGAGGATTCGCGTACGAGGAGGAACACATCGTACACGACGTAGACAAGCATGGACGGTTCCAGGCCTTCTATTGGATTCGCGACAATACGCCGGCTGATGCCCTTGTCATCACGCCGCTAGACGGTTTTATCTTCGAAAGTGTGCTGCCCGAGCGGCAGTTCTACGTCAAAAAGGCGCAATACGTTTATGCCGTGAATATCGACGATTATGACAAGCGCGTTCGACAACTTGACAAGTTTTATAGTGACGATACCGGCCCACAGGATTATTATTACATCAGCAGAAACATCGCGAGGCATTTTCCGGACCGTCCGATTTACGCGGTCGTCAAAGACTCGGAAGTTAGCCCGGAAGTGATGGCGGGACGCGACGCCGAGCTCCTCTTCGAGCATCAAGGCGATGGGGCAAATGTGTATCGACTGTATCCATCAACCGATCCGCCACAGCAAAGCTGAAACGACCGGATTACGGGGTATCATCTCAGGTAGCATGAAGGAGCAAAGACATGAGCAAGCGACGCGGAAGTAGACGCGGTTCTTCGGCAGGATTGCCCGGGGGCGCCAATCCCATGGCAATGCTGCAGAAGATGCAGCAGGATATGGCGGAGGCGCAAGAAAGCCTGGAGCAAGAGACCGTCGAAGTGACCGTTGGCGGTGGCGCCATCAGGGTCGTGATTACCGGGCACCAGCGCGTGCAGGCGGTCGAAATCAACCCGGAAGTTATCGATATGGATGATGAGGAATGGCTCAACGACTTGCAGGATCTGCTGGTGGCGGCGGTTAACCAGGCTATTGAGCAGAGTCAGGCAATGGCGGCCGAGCGTATGGAGCGAATCACGGGCGGTTTGGGCAATATTCCCGGTCTTGGCGGTCTTCTCGGCTAGACGCCCTAACCATCTGCCGCGTTTCGAATCCCTGCCATTCGGATGCCTGGAAAAAACTATGAACAGTGCCATTCCCGAACCAGTTACCAAGTTGGTGGAGGCTTTTTCTCGCTTGCCAGGCGTGGGCCCCAAGACGGCCTCCCGGTTGACCTACTACCTGTTGCGCGCCTCCGATGATGTTTCTATAGCTTTGGCACTCGCGCTGACGAACCTCAAGGAGCAAACACGGTTTTGTAGCATGTGCTTCAATATTACTGTGGAAGATCCTTGTCCCGTCTGCGCTTCCTCGGAACGCGATGCTTCGCTGATTGCGGTGGTTGAAGAGCCCTTGGACCTCATGGCACTGGAGCGTACTGGCATTTACAAAGGCCGGTATCATGTATTGCACGGGGCGATTTCTCCCGTAAGCGGCGTCGGCCCGGACGATCTCAAGATTCCCGAGCTGGTGGCGCGTGTGAAAACGGGCGCCGTCCGAGAAGTTATCGTCGCTACCAATCCGGGTATGGAAGGTGATGCCACGGCGATGTACCTTCAGCGGGAATTGGCCGCAACGGGTGTTGTTACGACTCGCTTGGCGCGCGGCTTGCCTACCGGTGGAGATTTGGAATATGTGGATTCCGTGACCTTGATGCGGGCGCTGGAAGGGCGCAGCGAGCTTAGTTGACATAGCCGTCAAATTCAAACAGCCGCTCGGCGCGTAACCGGCGAATTGTCCACAAGAATGTCGCGCGCGCAGAAAATAACATACGCGGTCCTTGCATGAGCGACGTGGTTTATTTGAAAAGATTCCCAGCAATTCTCAAGCAGTTTCCGCAATTCATCTATCGTATCCTTGACAGTTGCTGCTGTCGTTGCTAAGCTATGATTGAAAGGTGAGAGGAAGTCTCTCGTCTTTTTTGTCCCGTAGTGGGCGAGTGCATATTAACAGCAGAATAGTGGGTTAAGACGGAGAAAAGACGAACC
>JAPOWG010000074.1 GCA_026707745.1 Chloroflexota bacterium | reverse complement strand
AAAAGCTTAAGGTCGACTTCGCGACCGGCGCCGCGGATTACGATGTCGCCTGGGATCATACCAGCTTCGTCGCCCAGTACACGCCCTTCTTGCATCCGCTGCAAGATTACTTCAGCGAGGAAGAACTGGCGGCTTTCAGCCCGGCCATCCTCGATTCGGCAACCATAGACGGCAACCTGTATTTGATGCCGCGCCATGCTGATATCAGCCCGATTCATTATCGTGCCGACCTCTATTCCGACGAGGCGATCGCGGCCGCTTACATGGATGCCACCGGTGAGGAACTGGTAGTGCCCTCGACGCTGGAACAGATCGACCAGCAAGCGCGTTTCTTCGTCGAGAACGGTCACAGCACCTTTGGCTACACCCTGGCGGGCAAGGAAGAGGCATTGACTGGCCGCTTCTACGAGATGCACTTCGCCAGCGGCGGGTCTCTCTTCGACGAGAATTATGAGCCGACTTTCAATGATGACATCGGCGTCGCCGTCGCTGAATTGATCGCGGGCTGGTACCAGGACGGCATCATCCCGGCCGACACCACCTCGCTGCTGTGGGATGGCGTGGCGCAGAACTTCTGCAATAACGATGTCGCCATCAAACTGGAATGGTACGGCTGGTACAGCTACTTCCAGAATCCGGATTCCTGCACGGTCGCGGGCAACTTCGGTCTGGCGCGCGGTTTCACCGGCTTGTCCGTTGGCGGCGATGCCGTGCGTCCTTCCGGCTGGGCTGGCGCGCATGCCTTCTCGATCCCGGCGACAGCGCCCAATCCGGCCGCCGGCGCCGAGTTGATCCGCTTCCTGACCTCCGAACGCGTCGCCTACGAAGAAGCGCAGTTGGGCTTCTTGCCTGTTAGGGACGATGTTTGGGATCGCATCATCGCCGATGCTGCCGGTGCCGAGAATCCACTCGATCGCGAGCGGCTGGAATTGGCGCGTATTCAGGTCGGCCAAGACTTCAAGACGCCGCCGCTGATCGCCGAATGGATTCCCTTCTCCAACCTCTTCTACCCGCAACTGCAAGCCATCATCCTGGGCGATGTTGACGCGCAGTCCGGGTTGGACGCCGCCGCGGAAGCCACGCGTGAACTGATGGAATCCGCCGGCTATTACGACTAAGGCGATACCCCTAACCTGCGGTGATGAATGCGCTTCATCACCGCAGGTTTTCTTGTTTGCTAGCGCCAGCGCGTGAACTGCCGCTATAATTTGTGCCATTGCGGTATTTCTTAGCGCCTTCGACAACTTGATGCTTGCAAAATCCAAATCGACTAGCGAAAACGACGCCGCCAAGCAGGCCGACCTGTTCAACCGGATTGACGCCGGTCCCTTCCCCTTTTTGCTTATCCTGCCGTCGGTCTTGGTGATCCTTCTGGTAGTCGCTTTTCCCTTGATTTATTCCTTGTACGTCAGCTTCACGCCCTACGAACTGCTGCGCCCCAACAGCTTGAACTTCCAATTGGCGAAGGCGCTGCGGAATTATCAGAAGCTGCTCAATGACGATATTTTCTGGCGCTCGCTGTGGAACACGATCGTCTTCCTGGCGGTGTCGGTCAATTTGAGCTACGTCATCTCCCTGGCTTTGTCGCAGCTGCTGGCGCGCGTTACGGTCGGGCAGAGCCTGCTGCGTACGCTGCTGATGGTGCCGATGATGTTCGCGCCCATCTTGGTTGGCATGCAATTTCGCTGGTTTTTCAATGCCAATGTGGGCTTGGTCAACAACTTCTTGATCAGCCTGGGCTTGATACAAGTGCAGGGTCAGATCGCTTGGCTGGTAGATGTTCCGCTGGGCATGATCACCATTATTCTGGCCTCGGTTTGGATGAATATCCCGGTCTTGACGATCATTTTGCTGGCCGGCACCTTGTCCCTGCCCACCGAGACCTTTGAAGCGGCGGAAGTTGATGGCGCCTCCGGCTGGCAGAAGTTCCGCTTCATTACATTCCCTCTGCTGGCGCCTTTTTCCTACATCGCCTTGACGATTATGTCGCTGGATATCGCCCGCGCCTTCGATATCGTGCGCATCATGACCGACGGCGGTCCGGCTCGACGTACTGAAATGCTCTGGACCTATATCACGCGCCTGGCTATCGAGGACACCAAGTTCGGCTTGGGCAGCGCTATGTCCTGGATCACCGTTTTCCTGTCCGTGCTTTTCACGCTGTATTTCTTCCGGCAATTGGTCAAGGCGAGGATCGTGCGATGATCACGCGCAGCGTGGGCCCCAATCGCCGCCGCAACGATATCATCTGGAATGCCGCCGCCTGGCTGATCCTGCTCTTTTTGGCATTGCCTGCCTTCTGGATCATCATGACGGCTTTCCGTCCCAATGTGGAAATCAACACTTTTCCGCCGGTTTGGATCCCGCGGCGTTTGACGCTGGAAGCCTACGCTAATATGTTCGGCTTGAACCCCGAAGTGCAACAGCGCGTCGCCGTCGAAGCCTATTTGCGCAATTCGCTTTTGGCGGCCGGCACCAGCACGATTGTCGCGGTCTCACTGGGCACACTGGCCGGTTATGCTTTTGCACGCTTCCGCTTCCGCTTTCATACCACGCTTTTCCTGGGCATCATGCTTTCGCGCTCGGTACCCGGCGTCGCCCTGAGTTTGCCGCTCTTTTTGCTCTTTAACCGTGCTGGACTGACTAATAATGTTTTCGGCTTGGCATTTGTTTATGTCGCCGTCAATATCCCTTTCACCGCCTGGCTGATGGATGGCTTTTTCCGCCAGATCCCGCAGGAGTTGACCGAATCAGCCTATATCGACGGCTGCGGTCATTGGTCAGCTTTCTGGCGTATCGAACTGCCACTGTCCTTGCCCGGCTTGGCGACGGCTGCCATATTCGCTTTTCTGGCTGCCTGGAACGAATTTCAGATCGTCAGCGTCCTTGCGCGCAACAACGCCGCCAAAACCTTCCCGCCCGGCCTGTTCGCCTTCACCGAGCAATTCACGGTCGATTGGCGTGGCATGGCCGCCATGAGTGTGATTATGATGGTCCCTGCGGTCATCTTTGTCATTCTGGTACAGCGCAACCTGGTCAGCGGTTTGACCTTCGGCGCGGTCAAGGGTTAAGTCTTCAATAACTGGAGTGAGACATGAAAATTACCGATATCGAAATCCGCGTGTGCAAGCACCAGGAATCCGTCATGGCCGAGGGCGAGATGCGCGATGTGCAAAGCTCCGACCTGCAATTCATCATGGTCAAACTGTCGACGGAGGCGGGCATTGACGGCATCAGCATGGGATTCGCGGGCATGGGGGCCGAGATGGCCGGCACATTTGCCGCCGATTCACTCAAGCCTTTCTTCCTGGGCAAGGATGCGCTGGCCCGCGAAAAACACTGGCACGATTTCCGGCGTTACGACCGCTTCTGGCACTTCCCGCCGATTTATTCCTACGGACCCTTTGATATCGCACTTTGGGATATCGCCGGCAAGATCGCCGATCTTCCGCTATACAAATTGCTGGGACACTATCGCGAAAGGGTGCCGACCTACGTTAGTTCGCTGTTCCTGGATTCGCCACAGGACTATGCCGACCAAGTGGCCGAATTCAAGCAACAGGGCTTTCACGGCTACAAACTGCACCCGCCGGGCGATTACAACGAGGCCTTGGAAGCCTATCGCTTGTGCCGCGAGCAAGTCGGCGACGATCCGCACTTCAAGTTGATGGCGGATCCAGTGACGGCGCATCTCTACTACGATGAGGCTTTGCGCATGGGACGGGAATTGGAGAAGCTGAACTATCACTGGTTCGAGGAACCGCTCTATGATGTCGACTTTCATGGTTTGCGGCGCCTGGCGCGCGACCTGGATATTCCCATCGCAGGCACCGAGGTGCTGGTCGGCTCGCACTATTCAACGGCGGAGTGCATCGCCAGCGGCGTGGTAGACATCGTGCGCAGCGATGTCTCGTGGAAGGGCGGCGTGACCGCCTTGATGAAAACGGCGCATCTGGCCGAGTCATTTGGCATCCGCTGCGAAGTGCATACGGCTGTCTATCCCGCCCTGGATATCGTAAACTTGCACTGCTGCTGCGCCATCGCCAATAGTGAATTCTTCGAAGCGCTGATCCCCAGCACGCTGATGAGGCTGGGCGTCAAGAACCCGATTCAGATCGATGCCGAGGGCTACGCCCATCCGCCGCCGGGCGCGGGCACGGGCATCGAATGGGATTGGGATTTCATCGACAACGCGACAATTGCGATTCATTAAAGGACCTTGGTTCACCTGACCGGCAAGTCTCCCAGCCCCTCCTGCAGATCAGGGTCTACACGGCCTGACCCCTACAAGGTCCACTATTGGTGAAAATTGTAAAGGCGACCTATCAGGTCGCCCGAAAATCGCCGGAATAAATTCAGGTTTTGTGGCGATTTCTTGTCCGATGAAAACTGTCCGCTCCTCAAGCACTTTATGGGCGACGGATCCAGAAGGGCTTTGCCGATACAGTTTGGGAGCGTTAATCCGTGTGGAAGACCTCGTCAATCGTTTTCCACCATTCGCCCTCGGCGCGGTCGGCCACGGGCTCTTGCATCGGCATACAAACGTCCCACCACTTCTGCGTCATCTCATCGGCCGCCATTTTTGCCATATCGGCTTCAAAGTCGTCGCCATGATACTCCATGTAGGCAAAAAGCAGATCGCCATAGTGGTAAATCGAATAGTTGCGGATGTTGCATTCTTCAATCTTCTTGAGTACGTCGGGCCATACGTCGGCATGCAGTTCCGTGTATTCTTTCAAATGCTCTTTTTTGATGCCGATCACTTGTCCAAACCGTTGCATGTCGCTCTCCTATCTGTCACCGCTAACAGAATCCGTAAATGCGCTCAATGTCGCAAATTTCAACGAGAACCATCCGCGAGAATCCTATACGCTGCCGCCCTTCGATTTGAAGTTCTCCGGATGGCGATATTTCACCGTCTGCAGGTGCTCGCAATACAAAGCCAGCACGCCTTCGTTTTTGTATATCTCGTAACTGACTTTGACCAGACCCATCTCCGGGTATTTCGGCTCCTTGCTCAGTTGCGTGCGCACGGTGTAGATAGTATCGCCGATGAAAACCGGCTTGATGAAGCGCAGCTTGTCATAGCCGTAGCTGAAAGTGTGAATGTTGTTATGCGCCATCAAGCCAAGACCGATGCTGAACACCATCGAACCGGCGACTAGCCGCTTGTCGAAGATGCCTTCGTCTCGCGCGAAAATCTCATCGGCAACATAAGGGTGCATATCGAGTACGATAGCGTTAAAGATCATGCACTCGCCTTCGGAAAGCGTGCGCCGTATCGATTTGATCTTGGCGCCAATCTCAAAGTCCTCGTACATCCAGGTTTCGGTATTAAACAGGGGCAGGTCTTTGTGCATTTCAACTGGCGTGTTTTCCGGCATGGGTCCCTCCTCAGCCGCTCGGCGCGTAACAGGCGAAAAGTGCCCGCCGCGCTCTCACGTTTTGTCGCATCGCTTGCTCTTCCGAGCGCCGCGATTAATTCGAAAGGCCGCTGATCTCAAATTCGGCCATGATACGTCCGGTATCTTCGCCGATGCGCGGCGCGCCTTTGGGATTCTTCAAGATCTCGCCGTCAATGCGGATAGGGCAGCGCAGCGTGTCCAGCTTGACGGTTTCGCTGCGCGCGACTTCCTGGACCATGTCAATCACCTTGAAACCCTCGTGCTGCAGCAGCCGGTCCCAGGTCAGCACATCGGCGCACCAGATATCTTGCGGCTCCAGAATGCCCAGCCAGTGCGAGGTCGATCCTCCGCGCAGATGCTCTACCAGAATCGCCTTGATTTCGTCTCGCTTAGTGAACCAGGTAGACGAGTCGGGGTAAGCTAGCAGTGGCGGGCAATCCAGCAATTCGCCCAATACCGGGATCGAGCCCATCGCCAGCGCCAGGTAACCGTCGGCCGTCTCGTAAATGCCGTAGGGCGCTGCCAGGTAGGCATGGGCGTTGTTGATGGTGCTGCGCTGGGGCAGCTTGCCGCCGTCGTTGAGGTGCGTGGTCAAGACTTCGAATTGGAAATCGAGAATCGATTCCAGCAGGCTGACTTGCACCAATCCGCCTTCGCCAGTCACCCCGCGCCGTACCAGGCAAGCCAGGATCCCCTGAACCAAATGCGCGCCCGTGAACAGGTCCACCACCGCCAAGCCAAAGGGAGTGGGCGGCCGATCGGCATCGCCGTTCAGCCAGACCAGGCCCGATATCGATTGCAGCAGCAGGTCTTGTCCGGGTTTGTATACCCACACTCCGTCATTGCCGTAGCCCGTGATCTCTCCGTAAACAAGTCGCGGGTTGATCGCGCGAACGGCGTCGTAATCCAGCCCAAGGCGCGCCATCACCCCCGGCCGAAAATTCTGAACCAGCACATCGGCTCTGGCGACTAGCTCATGCACTCTCGCCAAATCTGCCGGGTCTTTCAAATTGGCGGCGAAGCTTTCTTTGTTGCGGTTGATCGAATGAAAAAGGGTGCTTTCGCCGTCGAGTTCAAGCTCGGAGATATAGAGCTGCCGGCACAGGTCGCCACCGTCGGGCCGCTCTACCTTGATCACGCGCGCGCCTAAATCTGCCAGGCGCAGTGCCGCCGAAGGGCCGGACAAAAATATGCTGAAATCGAGTACCAATAAGCCTTCCAGAGGTGGCATAATGGTCCTGTTCTCCCCGTAACGTGCCGCGAATCTGTTTTGCTTGCAAAAACACTTTTTGTATGTAAAATATAGTCAGCAAAACCGGATCTGTCAAATCGAAATTCATAGTCCGCGGCGGCGGGCGCAAGCCAGCGGGGAGGCAAGCATGCTCAGAGTTGATACCCATCAGCATTTTTGGAACCTTGACGAAGTGGCCTACCCTTGGCTGGTGCCCGCTTATGGACCGATCTACCGCAATTTCGGCGCCGCGGAATTGGCGCCTCAGTTGGCGGCATCGGGCGTCGACAAGACTGTGATCGTTCAAGCGATGGATTCCTACGCCGATACCGACTCGATGTTGGCGATCGCGGAGGAAGAGGACTGGGTGGCCGGCGTGGTCGGTTGGGTACCGCTGCATGATCCCGCGGAAGCCGACAGAAAACTGGATGAATATGCTCGGAATCCCTATTTCAAAGGCATGCGCCATTTGATCCACGAAGAGAGCAATCCCGATTGGGTCATCCAGAAACAGGTGATCGAAGGATTGCAGTTGCTGGCGGACCGCGGCTTGACCTTTGATGTGGTGGCGGTTTTCCCCAACCATCTCGAACATGTGCCGACGCTGGTCGAACGTGTGCCCAGCCTGAAAATGGTCATTGATCATCTGGCGAAGCCGCCGCTGGACGAAGCCGACCGCGCGGTCTGGCGCGAACAGATGACGGCCGCTTCCAAAAGCCCTAATGTCTTTGCCAAGTTATCCGGCTTGAATACGGTCACGGACGATTTCGAAAACTGGACCTACGAGGATATCAAACCGCTTATCGACTTCGCGATCGAGCAATTCGGCGTTGACCGGCTCATGTTCGGCAGCGATTGGCCCGTTGCGGTGCTGGCCGGCGATTACGCCAAAGTCTGGGATGAAAGCAATCGAGCCATCGCCGACCTGTCGGAGGCCGAAAAGGATGCTTTGCTGGGCGGCACGGCGAACAGCTTCTATAAGCTGAACTTGTAAGACCCGATTACCGCGTTTATCCCGCAGCAATCACTTCTTGCGCTCCAGCCGCTTGACTCGCTGCTCGGCCTGCTTGAGGTCTTGGCAAACCTGCTGCAGCTTGCGCCTAAGTTTGCGGTTTTTGGACCGGAGATCGACAATTTCGTCGCGTTGCTCCCTCCTTAATTCCTTTATGAAGCCTCTCGTCCGGTTTTCCGAGCGCCAATCGACGATAAAGACTATGGCGACCAACACGATAAGCATGGTGTCCAGCGATAGCTTTAGGTCCAATCGCTTACCTCAATTCTTTTGCAATCCCGCCAAATTCAAAGCCTGTGACTCTTTTAACGGCTGGCATTCTATACCGCGGGTAGCGCAGTCCCGCCTTGCGCGCTGGATGAATAGGCTGCCTCCACGGTTGCCATCGTTTCGATGGCGTCCTCAACCGACGTCGGCAAAACATCGGTCTCGCCATTGGCGTAGCGCATCAAGCTGGCCATGGTGCCGATGAAAGCTTCCGGGAACCAGGAGCCTTCGATATCCAGCGACTGCCACTCGGGCTGCGTTTCGCCATCCAGCAAGACATACTCAAAGCGGTCAGGTACGCCGTCCGGGTAATTCATGTTCAATCCGGCGCGGATCTGGATGGCCCCCTTGCTCCCTTCGAACTTGACATAGGATTGCTGCTTTTCCGGCCCGTAGGCGTGGCTGTGATTTGTCATCACGTTGACGCGCGGGTTCTCGCCGTAATCCATGATAATCATTGAACGGACGCCGCCTTTCAACTGCGGCGCCGATGGGTGGCTCATCGTCTTGGCATATACCGATGTCGGCGTGCCACAGAAGGACCGTACCAGATCGACATAATGGATGCTGTGATAGAGGATTTCGACGCGAGGAAGGGGAAAGAGGAAGCCCCACAAGTGCCAGGGCGTATTGCACTGTACGCGGAATTCCAGATCGCAAAGTTCGCCAATCAGACCCTGCGTTATCATGTCGCGCGCGGCGATGATAAAGGGCGCGAAGCGCAATTGGAAATTGATGGCTGCCACCAGGTTTCTTTCGCGGCAAAGGTCGAGGATCTCCCGTGCCTGCGCCATGTCTTCACCCATGGGTTTTTGAATGAGAACAGCGCGTCCCGCTGGGATTTCGCGGGTGATTTCCTTAATCGCGCTGCCCGGTACCGCCACATCAAAGACGGCATTTTCCGGGGCCATTTCGATCGCCTCGCCGAGTGATTCGTAGATCCGCGGGATGGAGAACTTCTCCTTCATCATAGCGGCGCGTTCGGCGTTGATGTCGAAGCCGCCGGCCACCTCGAAGCCCGCGATGCGATAAGCCGGATAATGCGCGTCGTGCACGATGCCGCCCAAACCAATGCTCACGATCGGGGGCGGTTTTTCCGGCAAGATCGCTCTTTGTCGATAACTGAATGGAGGCATAGCATATTCCCTTTGTTGGTCTGGATCAAACTGCGTCCGCCATCAAGCTCGGCTTTTGCAACTCATAACTCAAGCCGGCGCGTTCGTTGATCTGACGGGCGCAATGGCGCAGAGCCGCGGCTACTTTGTGCGGTTCGCTGCTTTGACGGATCGCCGTCAATTGCGTGACGGCAACCGCTGCCGTCACCCCGACTTCCGGGTTGCCTACCAAGACGGCGGTATCCTTCATGCCGATGAAGGACTCGTCCACGGCGGTTGAAATGCCGGTACGGCGAATATCAGCGATGCGCTGCCAAAAGAGCTCGCGTTCTCCATCGCTCATACCGCAGTAGTCGGGATCCTGCTCAAGTGTCATTTCGATGCTGCTGTCGGGCATGGACGCGAGCAACAAGCGCCCCGAAACCGTCCGCGCCAGCGGAAAGGTCGCGCCTACCGAGACGATGATCTGCACCTTCTCCGGGCTTTCCACCTGCCCGACGACCAGGAGTTGCCGCTGCTGCACAATGCTGATATGGCAAGACTCGCGGATCGTCCATGCCAGTTCTTGCATCGGCAAATCGGCCATCTGCAGCAGATGTTCCAGCGGCGAATGTCGATTCGCCAATTCAAAGAGCTTCAGCGTCAGCATGTATTTGCCCGAGACATCGTCCTTGATGACAAAGCCGCTTTCCGCCAGGCAGGTCATGGTGCGGAAGAGTTGGCTGGTGCTGTTCTCGGTCTTCTCCGAAATCTGGGATAGCGAAAGCGGCTCGGATGCTTCGGCAAGCAATTCCAGAACCGCTAAACCTTTTTCCAAAGCCGGGACGCTATAATTGGGGGCTGCTTTTTGCTCATTCATTGTTGACTAGGAGTGATCTCTGTCTGTCCGCATTTTGCTTTTCTTGCCGGGTCAGCCGCTTTCCGCGCCTTCCTTGCGTTGGACCAGATACAAATGCTGGCAAGCGAGCACGATCTTGTCATGCTGGTTAAAGACCTCGACTTGCTCAACCACATAACCGTGATCGGGACGCTTGGGATAATCGCGCTTTTCGCTGATGGTTGCCTTGACGGTGATAGTATCGCCGATGTAAACGGGCCGAATGAAACGGACGCGGTCGTATCCATAGGAGAAGGCGACGGGATTGATCTCGTTGGCCGTCATGCCAATGGCTACGCACAGGATCAAGGTGCCATGCGCCACGCGCTCCTTGAATACCTGGGTCTTAACCCACTCGGCGTCCATATGGTGCGGGAAAAAATCCCCGGTTTGACCGGCATGCAGCACGATATCGGCTTCAGTGATCGTTCTGCCAAAGGTTTCGCGGCTTTCCCCGATCAGGTAGTCTTCGAAATACGTGGTCTTGATCATCAGCGCTTCCTGTCTTTCGCTCTTATTTGACAAACCGCCAGGCTCATACATGCAGAAGATCTATTATTCTGTCTGAGCGCGACATTCTTGGGACCTTTTCGCCGGTTACGGGCCGAGCGGCTGGGGACGACGCCGCGCGCCGGTTGACAAGGAGCAACCCGCTCACTATATTTTGCATATAAAACTGACTTTTGCAAGCAAAACTGGCCGCTACTCGTAGTGGCGACCCATACAGGTATTCAGGACCGACTGGAGGCGAAGCAATGACGGCGAACACCCTGTTACGCGGTATCACCTGGAATCATTCACGCGGCTTTGTATCGGTGGTTGCGACCGCGCAGCGCTTCTGCGAAATGCGCCCGGATGTGGAAATCGTCTGGGAGAAACGCTCATTGCAGGAATTCGCCGACGCGCCGATTCAAGGCTTGGCCGAGGATTATGATTTGCTGGTGATCGATCATCCCTGGGCGGGCTACGCGGCTCACAGTCAAGTCTTGGTTCCGCTACAGGAAATTATCCCGGCGGACTATATGGCGGATCAGGCGGCCAACTCGGTCGGGCATTCGCACGCCAGTTATATTTTCAACGGCAATCAATGCGCCTTGGCGATTGACGCCGCCACGCCCGTCGCTTCCTATCGGTCGGATTTGCTCGCCCGTTACGATCTGCAAAAACCGGATACCTGGGGCGATCTGCTGGCGCTGGCCCGGCAGGGTCGGGTTATTATGCCCGGCATCGAAATCGATACGCTGATGAATTTCTACATGCTCTGCGCCACCCAGGGCGAAGCACCCTTTGTCGACGATGAGTGGGCCGTATCCGATGAGATGAGCTTACGCGCCCTGGAGCAATTGCGAGAACTCGCCAGCCTGTGCCCGCGGGATATCTTCGCTTGGAATCCGATTGCCGTATACGAAGCGCTTTCGCGGCGCGAAGATTACGTATACTGTCCCTTTGCCTACGGTTACTCCAATTATTCGCGCCCCGGCTACTCGGACAATGTGCTGATTTTTGATGACATGGTCGACATCGCCGGTCACGGGCGCTGTCAAAGCACGCTGGGCGGCACCGGACTGTCGATTTCCACGGGCTGCAAGTCGCCCGAGATCGCGCGCGAATACGCCATGTTTAGCGCCAGCCCGGTCATCCAGAGAACACTTTTCTTCGAGAACGGCGGCCAGCCCGGGCATCGGGCCGCCTGGACCGACGACGAGGTTAATCGCCGCAGCAACAACTACTTCCGCAATACCTTGCCCGCGCTGGACCGGGCCTACTTGCGGCCAAGATTCCCCGGTTATCTGCACTTCCAGGATCATGGCGGCGCGCCCATCCGCCGGTACCTGATGGAGGGCGGAGACGGCCGGCAAGCGCTCGCCGAGTTGAAGCGGCTGTTTCAAGAAGCCAAGGCCTTATACGCTTGAGCGCCGGCCTTATTCGTCAAGGTGTTCGGTGAAGCGGCTTAGCGCCGTAGCCCACAGTTGCTGAATATCGTCGTCGGTATCCGTGCCGCCGGTATTCAGGATGGAAACGTCCTTTTCCTCGATGACGCGGAAGGTTTTGTCCGCGACCGCTTTGCAGCGCGTCGCAATCGCCTGGAAGATGCCTTGTCCGATCAGGACATGCCCCAGGTCGTTGAGGTGGCAGGCATCGATATGCAGCAACCAATCGGCGCCGCCCATGATTTGCTCGGCATCGGCGAAGATCGCGTCGTGCTTCTGGGCAAGTTTGCGAATAGCCACGTTGTAGGCCCGGGATATCTCGTAACTCCAGCGGGTCCAGGTGGGGTAGACCTCGGGGTCGTTGGCGCCCACGCCGTAGGTCTGATGATAAACGCCCAGCAAGACGAGCAGCGCGCCGGTTTGGGCTTGAATGTCGCTGACGATGGTCTCCAGATCTTCGATGTATTCCCCCAACGGCATCCCCGAGCGCATATCGTTAACCCCTTCGGCGATCAGCACCAGGTCCGGCTGCAGGTCGATACAATGCTGTCGATACCGCTCCAGCAAGCTGGGTTTCGCCGATTCACCATAGCCGGGGCAGCGCGGCGAAATCACGCCGGCCGGCAGACCGCGATTGAATAAGGTCAGGCGCTCGTCCTGGAATTTGCGCAGCAAGTTTGCCGCCACCTGATTCCACTCGTTCTCGGGTTCCGACGCGCACATGCCGTAGGAGATGCTGTCTCCCAGAATCACCATTCTGCGGAAAGGACCGTGGTTCATGAGCTTCATCCCGTCACTTCTTCAATTCGTCATCAAATTCAATCGTGAATCGATCTAAAGCCTCGCTCCAGAGCGCTTGAATTTCCTCGTCCGTGTCGGCGCCGCCGGTATTGAGGATCGATACCGCTTCTTCATTCATGATGCGCATGGTCTTGTCCGCGATCCCGGCGCAGTGGGTGGCGATGACCTGGAAGAGGGCGTTGCCCATCAAGACCTGCCCCAGGTCGTTGAGATGACAGCAATCCGAATGCAAGGTCCAATCCGCGCCGGCGAAAACGGCGCGTGTATCGACATACAAGGCGCCGAGTTGGGCCGCGAGCAAGCCGATCGCGTGGTTGTAGGCATGGGCGTCCAGGTCATTCCAGCGCGACCAAGTCGGGTACAGCGCCGGGTCGTTCACGCCCCGGCCATGGATCTGATGATAGACGCCGGGCATGACCACCAAGGCGGCGGTCCGCGCCTGAATGTCGGCAACGATTGCGCCCAGATCCGCAATGTACTCTTGCAGCGGCATGCCGGCGCGCATATCGTTCAAGCTTTGCGCTACCACAACCAGATCCGGATCCAGGTCGATGCAGTGCCGCTGGTAGCGCTCCATCAGGCTGGGCTTGGCCGAATCGGCATAGCCCGGGCAGCGCGGAGAAATAACTTCCGCCGGCAAACCACGGTTGAAGACTTCCAGGGGCACGTCCTGGAAGTGCCGCAGCCAGTAGGCGAGTACTTGATTCCATTCGTTGCGCGGCTCGTGCGCGCACATGCCATAGGAGTTGCTGTCGCCCAGAATGACCATCCGGCGAAAGGGACCGCAATTGGGCATGATCTATTCTCCCTCCGCTAGCGCGCGGCGCTTCCCCGTTTGACAGAGGATAGCCGGCGCCAAAGCCGGCCATCCTCCGGGAACGGCGCGCTCGCTACCATTCGCCTTCGAAGTCTGCCACGTTTTCTTTGGTCACGATCGGACGCGGCAGGAAGATATCGCTGGGGATCTCGGCGCCTTCGAGGTGAGCGATCAGGGCTTTGGAGCAAACGTAGGCGGCCGCCCGTGGCGAATCGAAGACGGTGCCATAGAGTTCGCCGTTGGCGATCGATTCCAGGCCTTCAACGCTGCCGCCAATGCCGATCACGCGCACATCGGCCAGCAGGTCGGCATCGCGCAGGGCGGAAACCACGCCCATCGCCATGTTGTCGTCATGGGCATAGATCAAGTCGATATCCGGATAGGCCTGGATGAAGTTTTCGGTGACGGCCAGGGAATCTTCACGCGTCCAGTTGCCCGGTTGCGAAGCCACGATTTCGATGTCGGGATTTGCTTCCAGCGCCTCGACAAATCCCTCGGAGCGTTCGATAGAAGCCTGGAAACCGGCGGCCCCTTCAACAATGGCGACTTGCCCGCCATCGGGCAGCAACTCAAGCACGAACTGCGCGACGTCGCGCCCGGTTTGGACTTCGTCAACGCCGATCAAGCTGACGCTGCCTTCATAATTGGCGCGGGGCGGCCCGCCAAGGTCGTTCCAACAGGTCAGCACGGCGATATCGGCAGCCACCGCTGCTTCCAGCTGTGGAATGACAGCTTCGGCGTCCAGGGCGACCAGCACGATGCCGTCGGGCTCCAGGGCGATGATGTCTTCCAGTTGCGTGATCTGCTTTTGTACATCAAATTGGGCATCGGTCAGGATCTGCTCGAAGCCCATGTCTTCCGCCGCTTGATCGGAACCTTCCACCATGGCGACCACGAAGGGGAAGTTGTTGCCGATCTGCGATACGCCGATCAGATAGCTGTCGGTGGTCTCATAGGGCGACATGATGGGCATGCCGTTCTCGCCCAGTTCAAAGAGGAAGGACAGATCAACGTCTTCCATCTCCATTTCCGCATCGTCCTCGTCGTCCGCAAAAGCCGCGCCCGGCAGTATCAGCAAAGGCACAAACAGCAATAGCGCGCAGGCTAGCATGAATTTACGCATTTTCATGATTCTTCTCCCAAAAAAGTCTACTCATCGAACAGATATTCACTCGATTATGCGCTCTTCCTATAGGGTCTCCTTTCTCCTCTGTTCATGTCAAGCGTGCTGCTCCAGCAACGAGAGGGTTTGCAATCTTGCGCGCGCGACATTCCCGGGATCTTTTCGTCGTTTGCGCGCCCCGCGGCTATTGTCGACGGCGCTGATAGGTATAGAGCGCGACGGCGCCGATCATGATAAAGCCCTGTATCAACTCCTGATAATTCGCGCCGATATTCAAGAGATTGAAGCCGTTGCCGAGCACTTGCAGCAGCAGGACGGCGACCACCGTCTTCCATACGCTGCCCTCTCCGCCGAAGATGCTGGTGCCGCCCAGCACAGCCGCCGTGATCGCGATGAACTCCGTACCCACGCCGCCCAAGGGCGACGCCGAATAGATGCGGCCCAGCAAGATGATGCCGCCAATCGTGGCGCAAATCGAACTGAGAACGAAGGCGCTGATGATGATCTCGTCGACGCGCAATCCTGCCAGTTTGCTGGCTTCTCTATTGCCGCCGATCGCCAGCAGATAGCGCCCGTAGCGGGTATAGTTCAAAACGAATTCACCCAGGATGCCCAAACCCAGGAACGCGATGACGGGAAAGGGAATGGACAAGATTTCGCCACTGCCGAACCAGCGCAATTCCGGCGTCGCGCCGCGCAGGATGCGGCCGTCGGTTAGCACCAGCAGCAAACCCTTGATGATGGACAGGGTGCCCAAGGTTGTCACCAGCGAGTTGACGCCGATCTTGGTGATGATGGCGCCGGTGATCAAACCGATGAGGACGGCGATGCCAAGCGAGGAGAGCAAAGCGGGAATGAAGCCGATGACCGGGATCAGCAAGAGGATGACCACCCCGGTGAAGCCCGCTTGCGCGCCCACCGCCAGATCGAATTGAGCGGTCGACAGGAGAAAGGTCATGCCAATCGCCAGAACGCCGACAACCGACGCCTGGCGGATGATGTTGATGATATTGCGCGGACGCAAGAAGGCGTCGGAAGACAATGCCAGGACGATGCACAAGATAATGAAGACATAGACGATGGCCATGTTTTGTAAGGAGAGCGCTTTGACCAAGGCCGAAAGCCGGCCTTGCGCCTCCTGTTGTCGCTTGATCGTCATAAACGCTCCTGATTAAAGCATGGTGGCCGCAGCCACCAGGCGCGTCTCGCTGATGTCGTTGCGATCCAGCGCGGCGGTAATGGCGCCGTTGCGCAGGACGATGCCGCGATCGGCGACGCCGGCGATCTCTTTGAATTCCGATGAGATGAACAAGATGGCTTTGCCCTGATCGGCCAACTGGCGCATCAAGAGGAAGATCTCTTCCTTGGCGCGCACATCAATACCCTGCGTTGGTTCATCGAGGATCAAGATGCGGGCGTCGGTGCGCAGCATGCGCGCCAATACCACTTTCTGCTGGTTGCCGCCGCTCAGATTGCGCACGCGCTGTCGGGCGGAGGGCGTGACGATGCGTAGTTTCTCGATGAATTGGGCGGCGATCCGGCGCTCGCGCTGGAACTGAATCACCTGCCGCGGCGAGATTTTTTCGATCGATGACAGACTTACGTTTTTCGCCAGTTCAAAGTCCAGCAGCAAGCCGCTTCCTTTGCGGTCGCTCGGCAGCAGACAGATACCGCGTTTGATGGCTTCGTAGGGCGACGAGATGCGCGTCGGCGCGCCATCAAGCAGGACGGCGCCGCGATCATAGGCGAGGTTGCCGATGATCAGATTGACGATATCGCTGCAACCGCTGCCGACCAGGCCGGTCAAGCCCAGGATCTCGCCCTGATGCAGTGTCATCGAAAAGTCGCGAATGCGGGCGTTGATCCAGATCCCTCGCAACTGGAGGATGGGCGTGCTGCTGGCTGCCCCGGTCTTGTCGGGAAACATCTCTCGCGGCGAATGCCCGATCATCAGCGCCACCACTTCTTGCGGCCTGGTCTGGTCAATCTCGAGGGTGTCGACGCGGCAGCCGTCCTTCAACACGGTCACCCGGTCGGCGATCTCGAATATCTCGTCGATAAAATGGGTGATGAAAATAAAGGACTTGCCCGCTGCCTGCAACTGACGCACCGTTTGGAAGAGCGCCTGTTTGGCATTCTGGTCCAGGGTCGCTGTGGGCTCGTCCATGACGATGACCTGGGCATCGCGATCAAGCACCTTCAGAATCTCGACTAACTGACGTTCGGCGACGGTTAAGTCGCGGATGCGGCTGTCTGGCGGCAGGTAGATGCCGAAGCTGTCACAAAGCCGCTCATATCTGGACAGATGACGCGCGCGATCAATCCTGCCCAGGCGCCCCGTTTCTTCCCGGCCCAGGTAGATATTGGCCAGCACCGTGAGCGACGGCACCAGGGGCAGGTCTTGATAGACAATACCGATGCCTTGTCGAATGGCATCGGCGGGCGCGCTGATATCAGCCGGCTGGCCGTTCAAGAAAATGGATCCGGCGTCGCGTTCATAGGCGCCGGAAAGGATCTTCATCAAGGTGGACTTGCCCGCGCCGTTTTCGCCAACAACAGCGTGGACTTCGCCCCGCGCGACATCCAAATCGACCTCGTCAAGCGCGACGACGCCAGGGAAGATCTTGGTAATTCCTCGCATTTCGAGGATGGATCGAGACATGTTATTGACCAAGCATTTTGCAAGACAAAGAATCTTAAGTATGCATGGGGCAACTGAACAATCGACAGGCCAGAGGCGCGCGCTTGCCCCGGTTCGCGCTTGGACGATACGCCGTGCGACCGGACCCTAATTTGTTTAGCTAGCAGTATAACAGGGAATTGCCCGCAGCGGCAACTTGCCGCCTCGTTCGCAAAACGTCGCCCTTGTTACGGCTAGACGCCGATGTCCTCGTTCCAAAGCGCGGGATTGTCGCGAATGAAATCCTGCATCAGCTGGTAGCATTCTTCGTCATCAAGCTGGATCAAATGTACGCCGCGAGCGGTCAAGTAATCCTCGGGACCTTGAAAACTGCGGTTTTCGCCGATGACGACCGTGGGGATCTTGTAAAGCAAGATAGCGCCGCTGCACATATCGCAGGGAGACAAGGTGGTAACCAAGGTCGCCCGTTGATAATCACGCGCGCTGAGGCGCCCGGCATTTTCCAGGCAATCCATTTCCGCATGAAGCACGGGGCTGCCGCTTTGCACCCGCCGGTTGTGACCGCGGCCGACAATCGCACCGTCGAGCGCCAGGACCGAACCGATTGGGATGCCGCCTTCCGCCAGTCCCCGCTTTGCCTCGTCTATTGCCGCGCGCATCAATTGATCCATCTTCTGATCCATCTTCTGATCCATGTTCTGATCCATTTTCGCCTCCCGCCTATGCCGCCGGTTCGCTAGCGCCTGGTCAAGGCGGAGACATAAAGCTCGACCAAGGCGTCGAAATCCATGTCGTAGGCGACCCGGATCGGCTCGAGATTGCTGTCGATCGGCAAGGCGTCTTCCCCGGAGACGTAGCCGCCCTTGACGTAACCGTGAGACGTCCCGTAGTCCATCCCCCGCTGAATGCTGACCTCGACGCACATGGACGCGAAATCGAAAATTTCTGGACGAATGACGTAGGCGAGGCAAGCATGATCGAAGACGCCGTAGAAAAGAACTGGCTCGCGGCGATCGAGCTCGGGATCGTCAAAACGCGGGCCGATATAGCGTCTGAACAGATCTGCGACTTACGGGTGATCGCTCCCGGGATCGACAATACGGTCGTACAGGGATCTGGCGAAATAGGATCGTCGACAGACATTGAGCGGCATCAAGGTTATATTAGCCCCGGAATGGAGCACGATATGCGCCGCTTCCGGATCTACCCAAAAGTTGAATTCCGCCGCCGGCGTGATATTGCCTTGCCCCCGGGGCAAGCGCCCGATTGCGCCGCCCATGATCACGATTTCCTTGACCTGACCCGCCATTTCGGGGTTCATCCGCAGCGCTACCGCCACATTGGTCAATGGACCGACGGCGACGATGGTTACTTCGCCGGGATGAGCCAGGACGGTTTCGGCCAGGAAGACCGCGGCGTGCCGTGGGTCGGGCTGCAACCGTGGCATGCCGGGCGGTATATTTTTCACGTCTTCCAGCAGGGCCCATTTCCCCCAAACCTTGTCGGCATATGGGCTGCGCTCGTGAAGCAGCGGACGGTCGAAACCGCGGCAGACGGGAACATCCTCGCGTCCCAGTATCTCCAGCAAGCGCAAGGCGCAAGCCATTTCGTAGTTGAGATCGAAATTGCCCATGACCGGCGTGATGCCCAGCACTTCGATATCGGGCGATTTCAAGGCGAAGATGGCGGCCATGCAGTCGTCGTTCATCCAGCCGATATCCGTATCGAAAATGATCTTAGCGGACATGTCGCGCCCTCCCGCTCTCTATGAATGCTCGGATTTCCGCCAATTTTGGCAGCGAAGGTTGTGCCCCCTCGCGCGTCACAGTCAGCGCGCCGCTGGCGCAGGCGAATTGCAAAGCGCCGCAAAGTTCGTCGCCCTGTAATAAGGCGTAGGCCAGGGCGGCGCAAAACGAGTCTCCGGCAGCGGTGACATCGACTGCCCGCACAGAAAAGGCATGGCAGTGACAGGCGCCGGAACCGTCGGCGGCGACCGCGCCCTGGTCGCCGAGCGTGATCACGACGGCGCCACAGCCTCTCGCCAGCAAGGCTTCGGCAGCCGTTCGCGCCTGGTCCGCGCCACCGACGGAGCGGCCAACATAGAAGGCGGCTTCAGTCTGGTTGAGTATGAGCAAGTCGACGTGATTGAAGAGATCGGCGGGCAAACTCGTGGCCGGCGCGGTATTGAGCACTGTCAACAGGCCGGCATCCTTTGCCGCGCGTAAACAAGCCTCGACGATCGTCACCGGCGTTTCCAACTGGCAGAGCAAGCAGGCCGCGCCCTTTAACAGTTGGCCCAGCGCTTCAAGATCGCGTTTGGCCCAGTTCATGTTGGCTTCGGGCAGGACGATAATATAGTTGTCGCCGTCGTCATCCACGAAGACCCAGCCCTTGCCGGTTCCAAGTTCTGGATCGCGCATGAGGGCGTCGGTTATTACGCCGTTTTCCTCCAGACTGGCGACAAGCTGATCGCCGTAGATGTCGTTCCCGACACGACCAAGCATGCAGGTTTGGACCCCGAGCCGGGCCAGTTGCACCGCTTGATTGGCCCCCTTGCCGCCGGGAAAGGTATGGAAGCTCTTTCCGAAGACCGATTCGCCTTTGCCGGGTATGCGGCTGCCTCGGATCACGAGGTCGAAGTTGAGCCCGCCCAGTACAATTACGGTACCGTCCATGTCGCTATTCACTCCGTCAATGGCCCATCGCCGGGGGAAAAGCGCGGAAAGCAGTCGGCCAGCGAGTCGAGTTCAAATGATTCTAAGGGCAGTTTGATCTTGGTCCGGCGACGTTGCGACTCGTAAGCGGCCAGGACGATCTCGATCGACCGACGCCCGGCGCGGCCATCGAGCGGCGACGGCCGACCAGCCGCGAGTTGATCGACCAGGTGCTTGATCGCCGCTCCCGAACAATCCAGCAGACCCGGATAGACCGGATCAATCTCGGAAGCTTGTCGCAGGGCAATGCACCGCGTGGCGCCTGCTTGTTTGAGCCAGACGCCGTTCCGCTCGGGTAAGTACGGATTAAGGCGCAATTCCAGTTTGCCCCGCATGCCCTGCAATTGCGCCCTCATTTCCTCCGGCTGTCGGTCGGTGTAAGCTGTGTAGACCTCAGCGATGGCCCCACTTTGCAAGCGCAGATTGACCAGGGCGAAATCCTCCACCTCGCGCCCGCCGTGGATGATGGCCATTTCGCCGGACACGGTATTGACCGGCCCCAACCAGCGAAGCGCGAGATCAATCGCATGCACTCCTTGCGACTTTAGAACGCCACCACCCTGTTCGATGCGGTGCCGCCAACTCAGATTGGTGCGGAATTGCGTGTAGCTGAAACGAGCGGCGTAAACGGGAGCGATCGCATCGATATGTTCGTCCACAGCGTGAACTACAGGGTGAAAGCGCATGTTATAGTAAGCCAACAACATACGCTCGCAGCGCTCGGCGGCAGCGATCATTTGATCGCACTCATCAAGCGTATTGGCGAAGGGCTTTTCACAGAGCACGTGCTTGCCATTTTCAAGCGCGAAGATGGCTTGTTCGGCGCGTACGGACTCCGGGCCGCACAAGGACACTAGGTCCACCCCGTCATAGCTGGCCGCGGCTTGCCAGCTCGACAGGAAGGGGGCGTTATAGGCTGCGGCGGCTTGCCGCCCTTTTTCAGCCAGGGGATCGAAAAGGGCGGCGATCGCGCATTTGGCGTGCCTGGCGAACCAGTGAAGCTGCGCTTGACCAGCCTTGCCACAACCGATGACCGCTACGCCCAGTTTTCCCGTCACCTGACGGCCTCCAATAAGTCAGTTGCTTCATCCAGGCTGATATCACGCCTGATTATATCCGAGCGCGCTCTTGCGGCGCTGGATCGCGAAAGCGACTGCTTCCATGCCGCGACGCCGCGGGCAACATCGCTTCCGCCGGCTTAATCAAGCGCTTTCCCGCCCATCTGGAATTATCGCGACTTTCAAGCCCTGACCGGCGCGCGCGCACTGCCATGCGTCAGGAAATCGTTCCAGCGAGAAGCGCTCGCTGACAAGCGCGCCGGCGTCGATGGCGCCAGCCGCAATCAGATCAAGCGCGCGTTTGAATTGCGATGTAGTGGAAGCGCTCGCTCCGCTGATGCGAATCTGCCGGTAGTGAATCTCGTTGATGTCCAGCCTGGCCATAGCGCCGGCGGAGAACCCGGCGAATAGATTGATCGCGCCGTTTTTTCGCGTCAGGCACAGCAGATGGTTCACCAGGTCCGCGATGCCGACTGCAAGGATTATCTTGTCCGCTCCGAGACCCGATGTTTCGTCCATGACGCGCTGGTAGATATCGGTGTCATCGGGATCGTGTACGGCATCGGCGCCATTTTCTAGCGCCATACGCCGCCTCTGCGCGAGCGTCTCCGAAACAATGACGCGGGTTTGCGGCACTGCCTTCGCCAATTGCATGTGCATCGTACCGATAGGACCAGCGCCGATGATCAGGACCGTATCACCAGGTTTGATCCCGCCCATGTTGTCCTGCCCATTGATGCAACAAGACAGCGGCTCGCTCAGCGCCGCCGCTTGGCAAGACAGATCCGTCGGCAGGCGGAGGACATTGCCGGCGCTGACGGCGGGGGCGGGTACGCGAAGGAACTCGGCGAATCCCCCTTCATACTCGTATCCCAGCGCTTTTCGCCGCGCGCAAAGATTTTCGAGATCGCGTCCGCAGTAATAGCATTCCCCGCAAGCGATGACCGGCGCCACCGCCACAAACTCACCGGCCCGCCAACCCGCCACTTGTGCGCCGACAGCGATAATCTCGCCGGCGATTTCGTGTCCCAATATGGAGGGAATGCGCACACCTCGAGTCTTTTTTCCGGCAACTATTTTCAGGTCCGTGCCACAGATAGTCGCAGCCCGGACGCGCAGCAACAAATCGCCGTCGCCGACTTCGGGAGTTGGCACTTCGCGCAGGTTGATTTTTTCGGTCCCTTCAAAAACAGCTGCGAGCATCACCTGTCTCCAGCGGCATCAGACCAAGCGCTCGGCCTGGTCCTCCCGTTGAATATAGTCTAGCGAATGCGGGCGCGCAATTAAGCCAGCCCAACGCAGGGCAATGGCCCCGGTGGAGCTACAGAGTGATGATTTTCACGCCGGCAAGGGCCTCGCCCAAGCGCCTGTGCCATTCGACGTCGAGCTCCGCGGGTATTTCGGCGCAGCCGACATGCTCCAGTGCAAAAGAGGCGGCCGCCGCGCCATAGCAGCCGGCAGTCGCCAGGTCTCGCTCCCGGCGCCAGCCGACGACGAATCCGCCGCAATAGGTATTTCCGGCGCCGGTTTGGTCCACTAGGTCGCCGATCTCGACCGCTGGAATGGCGTAGGCCTTGCCCTCTCCTTGACTCGCCACCAGCGAGCCAAGCTCGCCCATGCGCAAGGCGACCATATTGCAGCCATCCGCCAACATGCGCCGCATAATCTCGGCTTCGTCTTCGACGCCGTACATGGTCTGCGCTTCGTGCAGATTGGGCGAAATGATATCAGCGTGGGGAATGCCCCGAAGGAATGCTCCGCGATCGGCGCTGAGCATGAATATCCGCACGGGTTCCCAAAGCAAAATGGCATGTGGAAAGCGCCGCCGCCAAGCCGCTACGTGCGCCGCCCCACGCAGCAATGTCATGCCGGCCGCGCCGGAGAAGGGGACTTGCGCGCTGTCGGCATCCGGCCCGTACATGAAGGGTTCGACGATATCGACGCGGAAGATCTCGTTGCGCACGCCGTTCCATTCGAAGATTTGCCAGCCGCGCACTTGCGGATGACGGGTCCAGGCCAGGCCCGATGTATCGAAATCTTTTTCTAGGCGCGCGCGGATATCTGCCGGCAGGTCCTCGCCGACCAGACCGACCAGCGCGGGCCGCTCGCCCGCCAGCGCCATACCATAGGCCGCGTGCGTGCCGCCTCCGCCCAGCACGCCCATGCTGGTGCGTCCGTCGGGATAGACGATGTCGTCGATGATGATGCTACCGACGGCGATGAACTCCGGCGCGGACATGGCTTAACGTTTGAGTTCGGTGATCATGTGGCTGGAGCGAATCTGGCTGGCGCCGTCCGCCCAGTCCGGCCGGCGTCCGCCCTCGAAATCCCGGAAATAAGGTGTTCCCAGCGCAGCCGCGCGGGCTGCGGAAAAGAGTTCGCCGGGTATGCTGTAAACGATCGAGGCGTAGCGCTCCGGGATCCGCCGCGGGATCGGCAGCAGCGTATCGACGTACTGCCGAATTTCGGTCGCGTCTTCGGTTGATACCAGGGCAATGGGACGTGAAATGCTCTGGGCCGCGCGCGCCACTTCCGCCATGCGGTCGGCGTCGAATTGATCCGCGGAGAGCAATATCAACGGCGTATCCGCGTCCGCCGCGAAATACTGTAAATGCGACCATTCCTCGGTCTCTTGCGCCAGGGCGGCGTCGCCGCTCGCTTCCAGGACTTTTGCCGCGCTGAACATGGCGACGCCGTAGAGTGGTCCGGCGCCGACAAATTCGAAGAGTCTGGCGTCGCGCCAGCGCTCAACCAAGTCGTCGATGATCGGTTCGCAGACTTGGATGGTCTCCTCAACCGCGTCGGCCAATTCGGCGATGGCGTCTCGTTCGGCATCAGCTGCGGCGGTGGTGAGGGCGCCGCGCACTTCGCCGATTCGCAGGGCCGCCAGCAGCAGGGCGATCTGCGAGGCCAGGTAGGAGCGGATACCGGGGACAACCATGCCCGCCAATTCGTCGGGCAGGGGAGGCACGGCGGTTTCGAACACAGTCTCGGCTACCGCGCCCAGCGGCCCGCCCGGATTGCCAGTCAGCGCCACGGCGGTCGCGCCGGCTACCCGCGCCAAATCCATGGCTTCAATGGTGCGGCTGACTTCGCCCGAGACGGAGACGCAGATGACCAGATTGGTCCGTGGGCCGGTGTCGGGCAGGAAGCCGGCGGTATAACGACTGAAAGGCAGGGAACTCAACGCTTGAGTCGGCACGCCGGTCAATTGATGAAAAGCCAGTTCCGCGCCAACGGGCGCGTGATGGCTGTCGCCGCAGCCGACCAGATAGATGCGCTTGACGGACGTGCAAGTTTCGAAGTCGAAGGCGCGGCGGGCTGAGGCGTCGAAGGGTTTGACGATAGCGCGGATGAGGTCGGGCAGGGTGTCGATTTGCTGGTGCATGGGGGAGCGGTTGGTCATGTGGGTTTCCTCCGTTCTGGAACATGAATACAGCTTTTTTACCACAAAGACACGAAGGGCACAAAGGATTTACCCGCAGAGACGAAAAGGGTTTTCGTCCCCGAAGCGCGCCGGGAATCCCTCGTATGAGCGACTGTCAAAACAGTCGTTTATGGAATTGCACCAAGGTAATGTTGCGACGCCCGGATGCAAATAGCATAATTGCTGGCAGAGACCCGCTGCCTATTGCAATTGATGAAAGTCTTGCTGAATTGCGAATTCCCATCAAGAATCTACTGTGCATGCGAATCGTTCGAGAATCAAAGAAGCGTTTAACGTAATTCTAAGTCTTTGTGTGTATGGTATCGTTGCGATAAGGTTGTCAGATTGGTTAAACTGCTTTACCGTCAGAAACATGGCTACAATGTCGCGGTTTATCCAAACGATCATGAGCCCGCTCACGTCCATGTGACGAAGGATAAGCGGCACGTGGTTGTCTTTTTGACGCCCATAGAATTTGGGCGAAATGACGGATTCAAGAACGCAGACTTGAGAAGGATTCGAGAATTGGTCAAGAAGCACCAAAAAACACTCTTTGGGGCTTGGATAGAGTATCATGGTGTTCCTGGTAGCGAGGGATACTAGAATGGGAGGACATGCCATGGACATGGTGCCGCTGGTGAATCCGGTTCGATGCGCCGCAAAAAAGGTGTCTTTCACCAAAAAGTATGCGCGAGTTTCACTCGCGGATGGTCGAGTGATTAGTCTTCCGCTGAAATTCTATCCTCGTTTGCAGAATGCCACCGACGCGCAACGGAAAAACTACGAGTTGTTTGGCCTCAACATCTACTGGGATGAACTGGATGAAGGCATTGACTTGACGGCTATGCTGACGGGCATGTATCGCCGTCGGGAGAATGTGGAGCCGGCGAGCTAAGAGTTGCGTGTCGTCCGCCATTCCTCCGTTGATCTACTGGCGTTTGGGAGGAGCGTTTGGGCATGTGGGTGCAATCCTTTCGTGGTCATTCAAGCATGCAATGATGCGAGAGAACTTAACACACTTAATGAGCAGATTCAAACGGCATGTGACACGCGAACGCCGCCCCGAGCGGATCGGGGACGCGTGAAAATGTCGCAGCGATCACTGCTAGCGAAAGCATCGTCGCTGCGATAAGCTCCAAATGTATTTCAGATGGCGGAAGGTCTCGTTTAGGCGAGGACCCGATTGAGAAGCTGTATGATGTGGATGGATACAGCAGCGCCAAATGTAGCTGCCAGCCCGATGAACCAACGCAAGATTCTCAACTCGGATCGAACATTTTTTATGTCCGTTTTGAGTACCGATACGTCCGTCTTGAGAACCGCCACATCTGCTTTGAGACCTGCAACGTCTGTCTTGAGGACTGCCACATCGACTTTGAGACCTGCAACGTCCGTCTTGAGGACTGCAAGATCGACTTTGACACTCTCGACTTCGGTTCGTACTTTTTCGACGTCAACTCTGACGCCCTCCAGTCCCGCCTTGGTTGCCAGATGTGGAACCGCTGTTTCTAGCGAAGCGATTCTTTCCAATTCTGTTCCGCTTGCCATGTAGTATCCTTGCTTGACTTCAGCGTACCGCGTTGAATTGTACAAACTCTATCATAACATCAGTTTCGTTTGCTTTCAAGTATTCTTAATACATAGGCGCTGATCCATCTCACAGCCGCAGCCAGATCCCCCAGCGCGACCGTCTCCTCGGTGGTATGCGCGTTTTCCAGCACGACGCCGATCAAACCCAGGCAACGCGCGTTCAAGCTGAGCAGCATATCGTCGCTGCGCGAGACGTAGCCGTAATTGAGCTTGACCGTGCCGGGCCGCGCCTGATTGACCTCCTCCGCCAAGTCCGTCGCCAGCGCCTGATAATCCAGCGGGACGACCGAGCCGCGTCCATAACCGGAAACAAAAGCATGGGACGCGCCGATGCCGGGCACATGACCGGTCGCTTCGTCGACGTTGTGGGCGTCGATATTGATGAAACCCAGGCGCGGCGCCGGCAGGGCATGCGCCAGTCGCGATGCGGCCTGCCCGAACAGACCGTCGGGCGGTCCTTCTTCCTGGTCGGTGAAAGCGACGACGAGCTTGCGACCCCGCGCGGCAAGCTCATTGGAGAAAGCGCTCAGCGCCCGCGCCGAGAGCAAAGCCAGGGTGACGCCTGTGGCGTTATCCAGCCCCGTGCCGATGATGCGGCCATTGACCAGGCGCGGTTCCGCCGCCATCAAGACCGTGTCGCCCCGGGACAACGAGCCGCTTTCGACATCGAATCGGATCTGTCGCTCGCCATCAACCTCGCCGAATTGCAATTCTCCCTCGGCGGCGGTCTCTATGCGCCCGGCCAGGTAACGGACGGCAATGGCGCGGCAGCGATACTGTGGCTGCGGGACCCGTATCGCGCAGAGCGGATACAGCGTGGCATCCGCCAGATTCAAGACGCGAAAGGAGGGACGGTCCATGTGCGCCGTGATGAGCAAGTTGGCGGCCTCGGATGCCGCGCCGACTTCAATCGCCAGAGCCCCCGTCGCTCGGATGCGGGGGTCCGCCGAAAGCGACAAACCCAATTCAGCGGCGATATCGCCGATGATATCGCCGACCGCGCCGGCCAGGAGGGCGCCGCTGTTGGGCGCGGGCGCCGCCAGGAGACGCCTCAAATAGCCGTAAATCGCATCGACGGAATAGACGGGATCGTTGCTGATCTGAGTTATCAAGCTTTCGACGGTCATGGGAGCGCCATTCACGATTGAGAGAGCGCCTTGACGAACATCGCGTACACGCCGTCGGTATCCAGCGCCTGAACAACGTGGACATTGGGCGCGTTTCCGCTCATGTGGTTGTAATCAATGACCGTTTGCCCACGCGTATGCTGGCCGTTCAGCTCGACGGTGACGAAGAACTTGCCGCTCTGTCGTATCAAGTCCGGTTGCAGCGTGACCGCCATCGCCAATGGATCCGGCAGTAAGTAGGCCGGCCGACTGTAAGTATGCTGCAGGCGCTGGGCCGTTTTGCCGGAGATCTTGTCGAAGAAGCGCCCGTTGACCGTATCGATAGCGCATAGCCGATTGAACTTGTCCCAGGAAAAACCATGCGCCAGCGTCGTCTCCCAACTGAGCATGGTAGCGTCGTCGAAAGCAGCCAGCGTGATGAAAGCCGCTTCGGGATCTGTGTAGATATTGTATTCGGCGGTCAGGTTGGGCGTATTGCCATGGGCCGCGATCGTGCCGCCCATAAAGACAAATTGCTTGATGCGCGCGGGAAACTCCGGATCGAGGCGGATAGCGGCGGCCAGGTTGGTCAGCGGACCCAGCGCGATCAAGGTCAGTTCGCCTTCGTATTCGCGCGACAGCCGCAATAGCGCCAGAACCGCATGCTCGTCCTCGATCGAGCGCGTCAACGTCGGGCGGTCGCGGAAGTCGCCCAATCCGTCGCCGCCGTGGAACTCGGCCGCGTCTTCCCAGGCCTGGATCAGGGGACGGTCGATGCCGGCGTATACCGGCGCGTCCTTATTCATGATTTCGAGGATGGTCAGCACGTTGGGATTGACCTGGCGGATATGTACGTTGCCGGTCAAGGTGGTGATGGCCAGCAAGTCGACATCGCGGTGGGTCAGCGCCAACATGATCGCTTGCGCGTCGTCGACGCCGGCGTCTGTATCAATGATCAGTTTCATATTAATTTGCTTCCCTTTCGGCAAATATTTCCACCTTAATATAGCACGGTCAAGTCGCCTGCCACATAAACATCGACTGAAACAGATCCATCAAAACGTGATCCGCATGCCTACTTGGATGATTTATATGAATAAAATTCGATTTTATATGTGCAAAATATATAAAAACTTCTTGACTTATGATAATTTTGCCTTTCTAATGAGAGTGATGATGTTCATTGGATACAGAATCACAAACGGTTCAGTGCCTGTTTTCTCAATCGAGATCAGCAACAAATGTGAAGGCGAATTGGATTGAAGGGGAGGAAGAGATGTTTGGGGATAATCTGGTTATCGCGTTTGTTGTGGCGGTAAATGTGCTTTTGATTGCCGCATGGGTGTACCTGTATCGCGATTGGTGCGAAAGTTCCTGACTTGATTTTCTTGGGGATAATTGCTCTTTTTCATCCCCATCTCGCTCGGATTGCGATGTTCCTATTCTTCAGCAATCGTAAAAGGCGCAGATACGGTTGATGATGTTCAAATCGGACGGGACTTGCTCCACAACTGGCATTGAGTGAGTCCCGCTATCGGATAGCCCGCCCGAAAAGGCGGGCTTTTCTTGGGGAACTATGTAAATATTCATTTTCGCCGTCATATTTGGTTTGGTCAAGCAGCTTCATCCAGGGAGTAGCTGAGCGAGTCTAATCTCTGGATATAAATATAAGGCGGAAATGGGAAATGATGATGTGAGATATGTATGGATAGAAACAGTACAAAGTGGCTTGACCAAACTTAGAGGAAGTCTATAGCGAAAGCATTTATTCGGATTCGCGCTCCAGAAATACAGTTGCATCTTTGTCATCTGCTTGGCAGAAAGAATACTTTCTCCCATTTCCGTAAATCATATGCCTTATCGAAAAGTCATTTACCATTGCATCGAAGTATTGATCGAATCCGGCGTTGTATTGCGCGTACAACGTTGCGGGAACGGTCCAAGGCTCGGCGGGCATAACAAATAGACTGATATGTCGAGAGTCGCCTAGTTTTTTGAGCAGGGCGTTCAGCCTCGCGCTGTCAGATTCGTACGTTGAGATCAGGGACAAGATACCGTCTGTGTAATGCCCCGCCCGTTCTGAACTGACTAAGAATTCCTGAACATTGGTCGAGCAAATCATCATATAGATGTTCTGGGTTGTATCTGGCGTAATTTGCCTTGTCATTCTTTCTGCTCCGGGTTAAATCCTGTGCCAGGTTTAGGAGGAATCTTGAAATACTCCATAATTGCTTGTAACGCTTGGCTATTTTTGTTTGTCGCCTCTCGATTTGCATTTACCGATTCTTCCATCCGAATCAACATCAGCGCAGTCAAGTTCATCCCTTCCAAGATTTTGTCTTGTGTTTGTCGCAGGCTTTCGTACTCCGCCTTCAACCGCTCAATCTGTATATCTCTGGTAAACATGGCATCGACTTTCTAGACGTTTGGATTCAATGTACAGTTCGATTATACGTCGTGAACCGTTGAATAATCAATAGAATTCCGTTAAAAGCGTACGTCCGTCGATTAGTCTCCACCTGTTCATCCGCAGGCATCTGCATACTGTATTCAATATACGAAATTCGCGTTGTATCTACAAAAGAATATTGCTCGGTATTCTCGGTGGTTCAAACAAGTTTTGCCGAATTGCAGCGGGACGGGTATAATGTCGCCATCAGAATGCATCTGATCAAACCAAGTTTTAGTGGAGGAATCAAATGAGGAAGCTTAGTTTTCTGCTAGTTGTTCTGCTCGTGTTCCTGACGGCATTTACGGCCTTCGCCCAGGACGAGCCGCTGCGGGTCGTTTCCGTAATTAACGGGACGCTCGGCGACAAGTCCTTCTTCGACAGCGCCCAGCGTGGTATGGACGCCATTGCTGATGAATACGATATCGAGACCGATACGGTCGAACTCGGGATTGATCCCGCCAATTGGGAATCGGGCTTGCTGGATGTCATGTCGGATACTGATTCCTACGACATTTTGATCGCTGGCACCTGGCAGATGGTTGGTTTCATGGCGGCCAACGCCCACAACTATCCCGACAAGTACTTCATGTTTTACGATGCCGGCATGCCCTATGGCGATGCGGAAACATGCGTCGATGCCTGCGCGAATGTCTATTCGATGACCTATGCCCAGAACCAAGGCTCCTTCCTGGCTGGCGTTTACGCAGCTGCCATCACCATGAGCGGGATCGAAGGCACCAATGACGCCCCGACTATCGGCGCCGTCGGCGGGCAGCAGATTCCGGTTATTGACGACTTCATCGTCGGTTACGAACAGGGCGCTTGTCTGGTTAATCCGGACACCGTGAGCATCGTGCAATACGCTGGCAGCTGGAACGACCCGGCCCGCGGCAAGGAAATCACCCTGGCCATGTACGAGCAGGGCGCTGATATCGTCTTCCAGATCGCCGGCGGCACCGGTGTTGGCGTCTTTGAAGCGGCGCACGAACAAGAGCGTTACGCCATCGGCGTCGACTCCGACCAGGCCGTGATCGTGGCCGAGACCGATCCCGACCAAGCCGAGCGCATCCTGACCAGCATGCTCAAGAATGTCGACAACTCGATCTTCCGCGCCATCACCCTGCATCTTGAAGGCGAATTGCCCTACGGCTCGGTTGAGAACCTGGGTATTCCCGAAGGTGGTGTGGGCTTGGCCAAGAACGACTTCTACGATATGGCCACGTCCGACGACATCAAGGCTATGGTGGAAGCGGCCGAAGCCGCCGTCGTCAATGGCGATATCGAAGTTCAGACCGTCTTCACAAGTGAGGACATGATGGCTGCGGTTGGAACGGCTTGCGCCGATATGCCCAGCGCCGATATGAGCATGGACGACATGATGATGGACGATATGTAGATTTCGTCCTCGATTTTCAGCCCCCTCTCCCGAGAGGGAGGGGGAGGCTTCCCGTTGTTGAGGTGGACCCATTGGGACGTCCGTAGGTGAAAAGGTAGCTTTGATGTCGAAACCTTTAGAGGAAGAATACGACTATTACCTCGATATCCGTGAGGAACTGGCGCGGGAGCATAACGGGAAATACGTTGCGATAAAGGGTAAAGAAGTGCTGGGCATCTTCGACAATTACCGACAGGCGGCTGACGCCGTTTACGTCGAACACGAATACGGCACGGTGCTGATGCAAGAGCTTGGCCGGGATTATGAGTACTTCACGGGTTTTTTCCGGGATCCTGAAATAGAAGTGCATTGATCAAAGTGGAAAGGCGCAGCTTCACAATAAAAGCTACAGGCATTCGACGCCAACTTGTGACGCCAAGTTTCGTTTCGTTATCGTGGAAACGCAGCCGCGCGACCGCCAGACCCCCAAGTCAGCAATTCAGCCCCTTGTGGGACACGGGGGCAACATTCAGCATGGTATCGAAGCGCGTTGTTGAAGTTCTTGGACTGCAGGCAGACGGATATTCCAATGTTCTTCATGCTGGCGGCGAGTCTGTTGGTGTCCCGACATACCACGTTGATCTGTTACTATTCAATAATGTGCAGATTGAGGACATTCGCGTCGGTTTGATAGAAGCGCGAGACATTGAAGTATTAATCGGCATGGACATTATCACTAAAGGCGACTTCGCTGTATCGAACAGGAACGGCGCAACGACATTTTCCTTTCGCATCCCGTCCGTTGAGAGCTTCGACTTCGCAGCGGAAGACAGCCTGCGAGGCTCTGGCGTCGGCTCGGGGAACGGGGAGCATGAAACACGGTAGACTCATCTCTTTTGTGGTGAACTAACATGCCCATAATCGAAACCCAAAACGTCCACAAGATTTATCCCAACGGCGTGCACGCCAACGATGATATCAGTTTCGCGGTGGAGCAGGGGGAGATCCACGCCCTGGTTGGCGAGAATGGCGCTGGCAAATCCACCTTGATGAAGCTGCTTTATGGTCTGGAGCATCCTTCGTCGGGGCGCATTTTCATCCGCGAAGGAGAAGTCGAGATCGGCAATCCACAAGTCGCTATCGAACACGGCATCGGCATGGTACACCAGAACTTCATGCTGGTCAATTCCTTCACTGTGGCGCAGAACATAATCCTCAACCGCGAGACCAAGCAGGGTATGTCCATCGACTTCCAGGGTGCCGTCACCGATACGGTGGCGCTATCGGAAGAGTACGGCTTAAACGTCAATCCAAATGCTAAAATCGAAGATATCCCGGTGGGCATGCGACAGCGGGTGGAGATCCTCAAGGCGCTTTACCGCGGCGCAGAGATACTGATCCTCGATGAGCCGACCGCTGTCTTGACGCCGAGCGAGACGCAAGACCTGTTTGCGGCTATCCGCAACCTGGTCGAGGGCGGCAAGACTGTCATCTTCATCACGCACAAGCTCAAGGAAGTGATCGAGATATCCGACCGCGTCACGGTCATGCGCGACGCGCGGGTGATCGGCACGGTCGATACCGCCGAGACGGATGAACGCGAATTGGCGCGCATGATGGTCGGGCGCGAGGTCTTCATGCAAGTCGATCGACCGGAAGTGACGCGCGGCATGCCCGTGCTGGATGTGATTCACTTGACCTATGCCGACGACAGCGGTCATCAACTGCTTAAACAGGTCAGTTTCCGCGTCTATGAAAACGAGATCCTGGGCATCGCCGGCGTGGAAGGCAATGGACAGACCGAACTGGCTGAGGTGCTGACGGGCTTGCGCCCGCCCACCACCGGAGAAGCCTATATCAACAACGAACAGATCCTGGGCCACGGGCCTCGTTCCGTGCGCGAACATCAAGTGGCGCATATCCCGGAAGATCGCCTGACCAACGGCGTCGCCCTGACATCATCCATAGACGACAACTTGATTATTGATCGTTATTATCGTGAGCCATTTACCCGGCGCGGTCTGCTGGATATCAACGCAATCGTCGACAACGGGGTAGACTTGATCCGCGAGTTCAACATCATCGCGCCCAACGGCGCCATCCCGGTCAACGCGCTTTCCGGCGGCAATATGCAGAAAGTTGTTGTCGCTCGCGAATTATCCTCGACGCCCAAGCTCTTAATCGCCGCCCAGCCCACCCGCGGCGTCGATATCGGCGCTATCGAGTTCATCCATCAGGAATTGGTCGATCAACGCACCGGCGGGCTTGCCATTCTGCTGATTTCGGCCGACCTGCAAGAAGTGATGAAGCTATCCGACCGCATCATGGTGATGTACGAAGGCGAGATCGTCGGCATCTTTCCCAATGACGAGAGCCTGACTGAGGAGCGCATCGGCTATTATATGCTCGGCGCCGAACGGCAGGAGGCCGCCGAAATGGAGCGATACGCATGACATCGTTGAGGACCAATCTTTTGTTGATCGTCGGCGGACTGGCCGGCATCCTGGTCACACTTTTCATCACTAACACCATGTTCGATGGCTCGATGGAAAAGATGACCGGCACCCCAACCTGGCAGAATATCCTGCTGGTCAATGTGCTGGTTGGCGCATGCATTTTGCTCTTTGTCGTGGAACTGCGCAGGCAGGCCATACGCGTCTTGCTCACGGTTATTGTGGCGCTCATATTGGGATTCATCGTCACATTCGTCTTTAACCTGGACGCGGCTGATCGCTTCGCCAGTGGCGAGTTCCGCGCACAGGTGGTTTCTGATGCCGAGCCGGCCGAAAATGACGATGTCGACCTGGAATACAACAAGCGCCGGGGCGGGCATTTCAATAAAGCAAACGTGGTCGCGCCCGTGAGCGAGATCGCCTGGACATTTGCCGGGAGCGAAGGGGACGTCGTCTCGCTGCTGGCCTATGCCAAGAATCGCCGCTCTGAGGTCGATGTGCTGGTGGAATTGCGCGATGACTCCGACACTGTTCTGGCATCCGCCACTTCCGCCACCATGACACAGGTGGATGAAACTTTTGACGACCTTGTCAGCACCAAAGACGCTGTCATTGAAAGCTACGAGTTGCCCGGGGACGGCGTCTACACGCTTTATTCGCGCCCCGAGGAGATCGAGACGGGCACGGTGCTCTCCGAAGCGATGAACCAGTCTCAACTGGCGTTTGAGGCTTTGCTGCTGGGTCCGATTGAGCGCGTCAATCGCTGGGGCGTTTGGATACAGGACGCCATCACGCTGATCTTGCTGGGACTGTCTTTCGCGATCGTCTTTCGCGCGCAGCAGTTCAGCCTGGGCGCGGAAGGGCAACTCTATTTCGGCGCCCTGGTATCCGGCATTATCGCGCTCAACTCGCCGCATATTCCGGGCATCCTCTTGATTCCTTTCATCATCCTGGCATCGGGCACGGCGGGCTTCATATACGGACTGATACCCGGCGCGCTGAAAGCCTATCTCGGCGCCAATGAACTGGTCTCGACACTGATGCTCAACGTAATCGCAACTCGCTTCTTCGAGATGGTGCTCAACTTTCAACTCAAGCCGCCTGACGCAGGTTATGTCGCGTCAAGTAAATTCACTGAAAACGCGATATTGCCAGTCATCGTGGAAAAGACACAGGTCACCATCGGCGTCTTTGTGGTGGTCATCGTCATCTTCATCTCCTGGCTCTTGATCCGGCGCACGCCGCTGGGTTACGAAATTCGCATCATCGGCTCCAACCTCAAGTTCGCCGACTACGGCGGCGTCAACTCGCGGCGAACGATCATGTTGGTGATGGCCATCAGCGGTATCGTTGCCGGTTTGGCGGGCATGCATCTGGCGACCGGCATCCATCGCCAATTGATCTTGAACATATCGTTCGCGCTGGCCTTTGAAGGGGTGGTGGTCGCCTTGCTGGCGCGCTTGAATGTTCTGGTGGTGCCCTTCACCGGCTTGTTGTACGCCTATTTGCGGGCCGGGGCGCAATTCATGGAGCGCGATGCCAATGTCAGCTTTGAAGTGGTGCGCATGATCCAAGCCATCATCATCTTGCTGATCACGGCCGAAGCGCTGGTCACCTTCTTCCAGCAACGACAGAAACGGGCCGATATCGACGAAAGCGGCCACGCCGTGGCGGCCGTGGAGGATAGCGATGTTTGAGAACGTCATTGACGGCATTTTCAGCGCTGTATTCCTCGCCGCCATCCTGCGCGTGACCACGCCAATCTTGCTGCCATCGCTGGGCGCGCTCATCTCTGAAAAAGCAGGTGTGCTCAACATCGGTCTGGAAGGCATGATGCTATCCTCCGCCTTCACCGGCGTAGTGGTCAGCGCTTATTCGCAAGACTGGTTCGGCGCGGAAACGGGCCTGACTATCGGGCCCTGGCTGGGACTGTTGCTGGGCGTATGCATATCGCTGCTGCTGTCCTTCGTGCTGGCGCTTTTCCACCTGGATCTCAAAGGCGACTTGTTCCTGTCCGGAATCGCGCTGAATATTTTCGGCTCGTCGGCCACCGTCGCCATCATGTACGAGTTGACCGGGGATCGTGGCAATACCAGCACCCTGGCCAGCTTGCAGATGCCCTTCATTCAACTGCCGGAATTTATCAATCAGATTCCTGTCATCGGCGGGTTTATCTTCGGCGTTTTTGACAACCAAAGCGTGATGACCTGGGTGGCCTTCATCTCTGTCTTCTTTGTGACATTCTTTCTATATCGCACTCCCTTCGGCATGCACTTGCGCGCGGTCGGCGAAAATCCCGAGGCGGCGGCATCGGTCGGCATCAACGTCAAGCGCATTCGCTACCTGGCGCTGTTGATCAGTGGTTTCTTCGCCGGCTTGGGCGGCATCCACATGAGCATGGGCTACTTGCAGCTTTTCCAGCGCGATATGACTAATAACAGGGGTTTCATTGCTCTGGTCACGCCTTCTTTGGGCGGCGGGACACCTGCCGGCACCATGATCGCCTCTTCAATTTTCGGTTTCTTTGACGCGCTGGGCATTCGCATCGGCTCACTGGAGATTCCCGCGCAACTGCCGCAGTCGATTCCCTATTTCGCCACCGTGTTGGCGCTAGTCATTTATGCGCTGCAGCGACGGATTTCCCAACGCGTGAGCGAGATGCGCACCGCTTCCGGCGCCGCCTTCGACGCCGCCTTCTGGCGCTCGATCCAGCGCATCAGCATCTTGCACATGCTGCTAATGATGGTTGCGGTTATCGGAGTGGTGACTGGCGTCAGCATCCTGGCGGCTCCCAATGGCTTCGGCGGCGCGGATGGCGCGATCCCGATCGGATTGCTGATCGGCGCCTTGTCCATCGCGCTCTTCCTCATCAGCCTGCCCTTCGTCCGCGATATCTTCAAGATTCAGCAGCGTTGGAAAGCGAGTTTAGCAGTGACGATAGTGTCGCTGGGCATTTACCTGACCTTGCTGCTCGCCCTGTTCTTCGAGCCGATCCTGGCGCTGGTCATCGGGCTGCTTGCAGCCGGCGCGATCTGGCTGATCATCGGCGGCCGCGTGCTGATGCGGGCGGAGTAACAAAGCCACTAGGAAAAACTCGTTGCGAAACGAATACAGCTATCCAGCAATAGTGAGGTGACGGATTATGAAGAGAGTCCACGCAACGCGCGTCATCGTTGTACTCATCATTGGCGTGCTCATCTGGCAGTACGTCGAAAAGCGCAAAGATTTGCAGTGCTATGTCATGCAACAGGCGGACAGGCTAGAGTCTGTTTTCAAGGCAGGTTATGTCACTGCAGAAGAAATTCGTGACTCTGTATGGACTGATATCGAGACTGACTTCTATGGACAGGCTTGGCGAGTATCGCTGGACCAAGTTTTTCACGCGATCTTCATGGGAGGCAACCGTGGTCAACAGGTAGTAGCGCACCTGGCGAATCCCCCGGACGTTTCGTCAGATTTCTTATGCGGAGGTTCCATTGAATGGATCATTTGGTACGACCCGGATGCCACAGTCTATAGAGATTACTCTGGTACGAACATAAAGCCCATGCACCTAGTCACGACGGCTTTGCAAGGTATTCCGCCCGAAGAATTGCAGCATTACCAGGTAGAGGTCAATCTAACCTACTACTCGAGCAACTCGTATAAGGGCAGTACCACTTGGAGCGGCGGCTATCGTGAAGTCGGAACGATGAGCGCGCGCGAATGGCTTGACGGCAGAATTGTGCCTAAGTATTTGTCCAACTGGTACGAATCTTGGCGCGAAGATTGGCAAGAACTGCAAAACAATGACGAAGATTGACGCTGTTCCCTGGGCTGGTGGTGGCCGGCGCGATCTGGCTGGTGATCGGGGGCCGGGTGCTGATGCGGGCGGAGTGAGCGGAATGGAAAGCGCCCTGAAGCCCGTCTATGAGCCTTATATCGCAAACATGATTATTCCGACTATGACACCGGTAGCTATTGCTACCATGATCGCAACAATCACGCCAAGAAACCACTTCAGGTTATCCAGTTTTGTTTCGATGCGGACGAGTGTTGGGGCAATCTCGCTACGTTTCACATACTCTTCGGCGCGTGTTTCTATTCTGGTAAGTCGATCGTTCATCGCTGCTTCAGTCATGGGCTGCCTCGCGAGTCTCTTGTCTGCCATCTGTGACGATATACTTGCATGATGCCAAAGATCGTGCAATTTGCCCACTTTACAGACGCCGGAATGAAAGAAACTGAAGCATGCCCCTTATTCCGACAGGTCCGATAGTCGGTAGGCGCGTGCTGATGCAGGCGGAGTGAAGATTGGAGCAATATTCGTCCGTTGCCCTTTAGAAGCTGCCACATTTGACGAAAAACGAGGATGCGAAAATGAAGCGGAGTCATGTATTCATAATTATCGCGTTTCTCATCGTTGGGGTTGCAATCTGGCACGTGGTTGAAAAACGACAGGACTTGACCTGTTTTAGAGTGCAGCAAGGCAGCATCTACCTTACGGCGCATGTGCAGGGCTATGCCACTGTTGACGCGATTCGCGAACAGGTTTGGCAGGACACGGTTGACGAGTTTCACGGTCAGACTTGGCGAGCCAGCCTTGATCGCATCGTTCACGAAACGTTTTTGGATGGCAGCCGCGCCGACCGGGTTATCAGGCAAGTGCAGGTTCCGCTTGGTCCATACGCCGATTTCTCTTGCCACGGCGCCATCGAGTGGTCCATATATGATAGGCGTCGTGGCGAACTTGTTCGGAAGAACTCGTTTTTCACCGGAGTTGAAACGCTGCACGAAATCACGCTTGCCTTGGACGATATTTCGAGAGACGAGTTGGAGCACTACCTTGTCATTGCCGAATTGGTCCTGAACAAGACGACCGGGGACGACTCCCGCAGGACTTCTGTCGACCATATTCGCACGCTCGGCAAGGTCAGCGCGAGAGGATGGCTGCGCGGCGAATACGTGCCTGAGCCCTGGTCCGGCTGGTACCTTGCCTGGCGCGAAACGAATCTGGAACTCTAGTCTCGCAGCGGACGACATAATCGGCTGAAATCCTGGCTCCAAACGCTTGACTGCAGGATTGCTCCCGACCCGGGTGACAGTGTCCGAAGCTGTGGTAGCATCTTCGCCGCATTGCCTGAATCGGCTGCCCAAACTGTGGATTCCCAATTGCTTTGCAGGAGGTGCAATATCTTGTGCTTAACAAAATCCTAGGCTGCCTATACGGCCAAGCCCTCGGCGACGCTTTCGCCATGCCGGCGCAGGTCCACCCGGATGATACCGAGCGCAGCTTCGGCTGGTTGGATAGCTGGCAAGACGCGCCCGATGACCATATCGTGCACGCCGGTTTGCCCGCCGGCCGCATCACGGATGATTCCGAACAAGCCTTTTCCATCGCGGCTGCGGTGATTGACGCCGGTGGCGTGACGCTCGACGCGGTCGTCCGCGGATTGGTCGCCTGGTACGACCGCGTTGGCGGCGACGACTCGCCCTATGTCGGTCCCAGCACGCGCCGCGGCATCAACGCGCTGAAAGCCGGTGGAGATCCGCGTAGGACCGGGGCCTGGGGCGATACCAACGGCGCGCCCATGCGCATCGCGCCCGTCGGCACCCTGCATCCGGGTGATATCGCTGGCGCTATGGCGGATACCGTGACCGTTTGCATGCCGACTCATTTTACCAGCCCGGCCGTATCCGGCGCATGTGCCGTATCTGCTGCGGTCGCGAAGGCCATGGTCGACGGCGTCTCGTTAGATGCGGTGATTGAGGCTGGCTTGGAGGGCGCAGATCTGGGCAAAGCGTATGGCCGCGCCTGGTTCGGCTGTTCAGTGACTTTCAAGATCGAGCAGGCGCTGGCAATCGCCGACAGCGACCGTGATGACAAGACGCGCTTGCGGCGGATATTCGACGAGGTGGGCGCGACCTTAAACGTGCCGGAAACGGTTGGCGCGGCTTTTGGCCTGCTGGCGATGGCGGGGGGCGATCCCAAGCGTACGGCGATTCTGGCCGCTAATCTGAGCGGCGATGCCGATACCATCGGCGCGATCGCCTGCGCCATGGCCGGTACCTACGCCGGCTTTGACGCGATTCCGGCCGAAGATGTGGCGGTGCTGGACAAAGACGAAGTCTTCCGCGCCTATGATGTGCACGGTATCGCCACCGGGCTGGAAGCGCTCGTTCACAGATCAGCCGACTGATGACTAAACGACTTGTCACAGTTGGCGACCTGGTGGTTGATCTACTACTGGATGTGCGGCTGCCCGTCACGGCCAGCGACCATCAAATGTCGCCGACGCTGCTGCTCGAACCCGGCGGCGCTTGCAGCACTATCCTGGCGGCGCGCAATCTGGGTTTGGAAGTCGCCGCGCTGGGAGCGGTGGGCGCTGATTTCCAGGGACGGATGCTGCTCGATATCATGGTGGAAGCCGGCGTCGACGCGTCTGCACTGCTGACGCCCGCCAGGAGCACCACGACGACTGTGATCGCCCTCGCGGATCAGAAACGCGGCGGGCATGTCTTCCTGGGCAACTACGGCAGGGGACCCGATATCGCGCTGACGAACGCCGCCCGCGAACAATTGAAGCGCGCGGATGTTGTCTTTATCCCGGGTTACTCTCTAGTCGAAGAGCGGCTGGGTCCGTTGATCGACGGCGTTTTGGACTTTGTCAGTTATAGTCCGACGCCGCTATACGTGGATGTGGGGCCATTCATGGCCCAATTGGAGCGCGTAAAGGCGGAACGCGTCCTGGGTTTGACGGATGTCCTGCTGCTGACCGAAGACGAGATTCCCTTTGTCAGCGATGGGGAAACCGGTATCAAGGCCTGCCGTCGATTGCTCCGACGCTATCCGTCCCTTTTGATCGTGCTGAAGTTGGCGGAAACGGGTTGCCGTATTCTGGGGCCCGAAATCGACATACGCTGCCCCGGCTTTCCGGTCGCGGTCATCGATACGATTGGCGCGGGTGATGTCTATGCCGCGGCCTTCATCTGGTCGCGCACCCAGGGTTATGCGCTGGCGGAATGTGGTACTATAGCCAACGCCATGGGCGCGGCCAGCGTCACAAAAGCGGCCGCCGGCCGCGGGGCGCCGACCTGCAGCGAGGTACAGGCTTTGTTGGACAAGCACAAGACAGGATTACAACTCCCATGCTGAAGACCGTAGTTTTTGATACGCCGCGCGGCGATGCCCTGGTTGATATCACGGCGCATGTGCAGCAGGCGATCGATGAAAGCGGCGTAGGTACCGGGCTCTGCGCCATCGTTGTTCCACATACTACCGCCGGTATCACCATCAACTCGGGACTTGATCCCGCCACGCCGAATGATATCCTGGCCGATCTCAAGCGGCTGGTGCCAACGCGCGTCGACTTCGAGCATCAGTACGACACGCCGGCCGATGCCGCCGGGCATATCAAAGCGACCTTGGTCGGGCATAGTGTGACCCTGGTGATCGAGGAGGGCAAATTGCTGCTCGGGCACTCGCAAAGCATCATGTTCTACGAATTCGACGGACCTCGCAAGCGTCGTGCCCAAGTCAAAATACTGGGAGGATAGCCATGCCACGCAAAATCATCATTGATACCGACCCGGGCGTTGACGACACCATGGCGATCTTCTTTGCCTTGTGCTCGCCCGAGCTGGAAGTGATCGGTTTGACCACGATCTTCGGCAATGTACATACCGAGCTCGCGACCACGAACGCGCTGCGCCTTCTGGAAATCGCCCGCCGGACTGACATTCCGGTCGCCCATGGCGCTGACAACGCGTTGACCGGTCCGTTCGAAGGTCCCGTTCCTTTTGTGCATGGCAGCGATGGCCAAGGCGACGTCTTTCTGCCGGATCCGTCAGGGCGGCCGTGCGAAATCGGCGCGGCGCAGTTTATCGTCGAGCAACTGCGCGCGCATCCCGGGGAGATCACGCTGGCGCCGGTCGGTCCCTTGACCAATATCGCGCTGGCGCTGCGCCTGGAGCCGCGCATCACCGAGTGGGTCGACCAGGTAGTGTTGATGGGCGGGAACGCGCTGGCGCCGGGCAATGCCAGCCCGGCCGGCGAGGCCAATATCCGCAACGATCCGGAAGCGGCCGATCTGGTATTCGGCGCCGATTGGCCGGTGACAATGGTGGGCCTGGACGTGACACACAAGGTGCACATGAGGCCGGAAGACATCGCCGAATACCAGACGCACGGCAATCCCATGTCCGACCATATCGTCCGCATCCTGCCGCACTATCGCAACTACTTCGAATCCAACTATCCGGCGGAGGGTATCTTCGTGCACGATTCCAGCGCCATCGCCTACGTCCTCGACCCGTCGCTCTTCGAGACCAAGCGCTGGGCGATCCGCGTCGGCACGCAGGGCTTGGGGCGGGGCAAGACCTGGCCGGCCTTGGGCAAGCACATCTTGCCGCCTTGGCAGAATCGGCCGCTGGTCAATGTCTGCGTCGGGGTCGATGGCGCGCGTGTGGTGGCGCTGGAAGCCGAGCGCCTGCGGAACGCTTAGGATATTTGCTCCAAGAAAAAACCACTAATCGCGAAAGATCTGCTGCATCACGGCGAACTCATTAAAGAGCATCCATTCCGCCGCGATCGCGCCGTCGACAATTCTGTGCTGGGAAATGCCCCACATTTTGATCGGCCGTCCGGTCGGTTGCCCATAGATGCCATTGCCGCGATGCGAGCCGGCGATGCTCCAGCGCACCGCTGCCAGGTAGCCCTCATCGTCATTGCCCATCCAGTAGATATCGTCGATTGTCAGCGCCAGATCGGGGAACATCGCCAAAATCGACAGGACATGCGCTTGATAGTCACCGCGTCCGCTGAAGCCCCGCCCGGTCGAACCCCTGAATTGCAGCGACGGATGGTAGGCGCGCATGACCTCATTCAGCATGCGCCGGTTCCAAATGTTGTGGTAGCTGCGGCGAATGAATTCCTCGATATCGAATCTGCCAGCGCTGCTCGGCAGCAGGTAGACCGGCTTGCCTTGTCCGGGCAGGCGCTCCCCTTCGCCGGCGACTTCGCTGTCGGCGCCGCTTTCCATCTGGTTGCCGAACTCTCGCGCCATCTTGCGCAGGTCAAAACCCAATTGGAGGATCATGCTGGCGGTATCGTAAATCACCCATTCGTTGAAGATCTCGTTTTCTACGGAAACACAGTTGGCGATGCACCAAAGCAGCACTTTCTTGCCGGTCGGCGGGCCGTAGCGCGAGAAGCCGGTATTGTGCCCGCTGATCACCGTACGGTGCGAGGTATGGAAGCCGCTGACATCGTCCCCCGCCCAGATGATCTCATCGGCGAATAGGCGAATATCGGGGAAGGCGTTAATGGTGTGAACTGTGTCGGCGACGATCTTCTCGCTGCCGTATTGCAAGCCATAGTCGTCGTAAACGCGCGAGTTATGCCGGTAGGTGTCGTAGATATAGCCGATGTCCTTTTCTTCCCAGATCCGGTGGGTGATGCGCACGATATAGTCGATGATGTCGACGTAGGTATCTTCAAAACCGCGCATGCTTTGCAGGCGCTCATCCCCCGGATTCAGGAGCAAATTGTCCGTGCCGCCTTTGGCCGCGAGCGAGATTGAAAAATCGGTTGGCATCATGCGCGCGCTGTTATGGCTGGCCCCGTCGTCCGGCGGGCTTGGGCCGCCATTCGCTTTGCCCTCGTCCTTTGGTGTTTGCTTGTCGGCCACGGCTCGCCCTCTCATAAACCATTCTGATCGCGATAGTCGCGGTATCGCTCGAATACGTCAATGCCCATCTGCATGAACACGTCGATCATGTCAATATGGACCCAATTGCTGATCAACAGATCGTCTTTTCGTTCCCAAAAGTCCATAATTCTCCAACGCAATGTCCGTCCCGTTGGCTCTTGGCCGAGGAAGAAACCGTCATGAACCGCTACTAGGCTTGGCCAGCCGCTGGATACGGCGAATCGCCCCTCGGCATAGCGAGCATTGTGCGAGCCGCTCCAGGCCCCGCTCAATCCGCGCAAGAATTCGGTGTGAACTCGCTCCAGAAACTCTTGCAGACTGCGCGCCGTACCAACCCCGCTCGGGCTATTCCAGGTCATCTTCTCATCCCAGTACAAGGACATCGGTTGATCTTTGCGTACCAGCCCAAATAGCATGGACTCGATTAAGCGCAGGGTCTGCCGCGTTTCCGCGGGGTTCTGTATTTTATCCAAGATGCCGCTACCGAATTTCACAGGAGGTCGCAAGCCTTCTACAGCTGGCGCATCCCAACCCAGATGGTAGCCGCCTTGCTGCATGACATCTATCAGGTCAAGCAGGAAATAAGTCTTGACGATTTTGCCCGTTTCCAGCGACATAATTTCGCCGTAGCGAATCTGCGTTTTTTCGCCGGTGGCGGCGATGCCCAGCCAATCCTCTTCAAATGTGCCTTCGAAGTACCCGGTCGCGCTTACCCAATTCTGATCACGAAAAGTGCCAGCTAACAGCACGTCGTAGCGACGCCGCAGGTCTGGGAAGGATTGACGGAAGGGCATCCACAATTTTTCGATTAAGCCATCGACGCCGCAAATGTCATTGAAGGGTTGTGGTCCGTGCCATTCTATTTCATCGTGGGTATAGGTTCTGACGATTTCCGGAAGTGTTTCCGCGCTTGATGCGTCAAGCGCTGTCCAGTAACGACGAACGGTCTCTCGATTGCGCTGGGCATTATGAACTGACAAGTTATTTCTCCTTATTCGTTAGATACCGACAGGCGGCTGTTCTCCCGCATGCGCTTATCACCTGAACTCTTTGAACCGGCGCGCCGCCGCTTCTCACTCAGCCTTTCACTGCGCCGGCCGCCAGCCCTTTCACCAGATGCTTTTGAAAGAACAAGATGACGACGATGATTGGAATGGTCGCCGAAACCGAAGCCGCGGCTGCCAAAGTCAATTGCGCAGGATCTTCCGCGCCGGTGTAGCGCGAGATGGCGACGGGCAAGGTCCAATTGGTCTGCGTTAGTACGCGCACCAGCAAAAATTCATTATAGGCCAGCAGAAGGGTGAAGAGCGCGGTCGAAATAATGCCGGGCCAAGCGACCGGGACGATAACATTCAGGAACGAGGTCAGTCGGTTTGCGCCATCGACCATGGCCGATTCTTCCAGGTCCTTTGGCACTTCCATGAAGAAACTGCGCAGCATCCAGATTGTAAAGGGCTGATTGACCGCGACCAGAGCGATGATAACCAGGATATGGGTATCAAGCAGATTGGTCAATGAGCCGATCCAGAAATAGGGCAGCACGAATGCCAGGCGCGGCAAGGCGCGGAACGCCAGCGCCGCGATGAGAATCACGACCGCAGCCATACCGGCATAGCGTGCCAGCGCATAACCCGCCAGGCAACCGATGCTGATCGAGGTGATGATGGTAAAGACCGTGACGATGATCGTGTTGATGAAGTAGTTGTAGTATTTCGCCATGTAGACCGACTGCGGTATGGCCCAGAGCAGGACGCCGTAGCCGATCAAGCCGCCGATGTAGATCCATGCCGGGTTGACGGGGATGTAGCGGGCAAAGAGCATTAGGCAAGTGATGATGAGGACGGCAATCAGGATGACGTAGCCGACGGAAGAGCCGGCATCGGGCAAGGAGCGAATCCAGACTTCCTGGTAATTCTTCCAAGTGGGCTGGAATATGAAAATCGGCGCTCGCGAGAAGGCGTCTTTGAAAGTCTTGAAAGATTGCAGGGTCGTCCAGAAGAAGGGCACTAGACTGTACACAGCGAAGAGGACGAGCACAACATGCACAAAGAGGCGGCCTGGGCGGCTTGTTACTCGGTCCATTTTAGCGCTCCTCGATTTGCTCTTTGTACATGAGATAGAGGAACGGGACGAGCACCACCATGATGCCGATAACAGTGATAATAGCCATGGCGTTGGCTTTGCCGAGGCGCTGCACTTGCATGGCGGTGAGGAAGGTGTAGGTCATGACGGTGTCGGCTTTGAATTGCGGATTGAGTTCGGAGAGCACGAAGACGCTGTCGAAGACGCGGTAAGAATCCATGATCGAAAAGAGCAAGATGAAAATCGTCAAAGAGCTCACGTAAGGAATGACGATGTGACGGATCTTTTGCATGCGGGTCGCGCCGTCTATGGAGGCGGCCTCAAACATTTCAACGGGCAGGGTTTGAAAGCCGGCGAAATAGACGACGATGGTGAAGGGCGTGACATACCAGATGCCAAAAACGATGATCAGTATTTTGACCGAGGTCTCGTTAACGCGGAAGCGCGCGCCAGTTATCTGTTGATACAGCCAGGTCAACAATCCCGATGGTTCCCAGAGCTGCTTGAACATGATCGTGCCGATGATAGGCACGATGATAAAAGGCAGCAGGAAAATGGAGAGATAGACACCACGGACCAAGCCCGAGACTTGATCGAGGAAGAGCGCGACCACGAAGCCGATGACAACCCAGCTGGGCACGACGATGGCGATATAGAGCGCGGTGAACTCGAAGGAGCGCCAAAAGCGCTGGTCCTCAAAGATCTCGATAAAATTGCGCAAGCCGACGAATTCCGGCGAAGTGATGTTGCGGAAGGTCATATATTGAAAGCTGAGAAAAACCGCCATCAAAAGCGGCAGCACCATCAAAGCGAACATGATAAGGATGCTAGGCGAGGCAAAGGCGAAAAAGGCGTTCCGTTTCATTTAGTATTCTGCTCCTCGAAATCTCCCCCCATTGCAATGGGGGAAGACTTTGCTAGCCGCCAGGCGCTCGCGGCAATCGCAAAGGGGGCGACCCACCGGGTCGCCCCGTTAATGCTGTCGCGTATAGCGCGGGCTTTAGCCCTCGATGTAACCTTGAGCGGTCGCTTCGGTGATGTAGTCGGCGGCGGCGGCTTCCAGCGCTTCCTCGGCGGTCATGTCGCCGGGCCAAACCAGTGGCAAGTACTGCTCGAGCTTGGCGATGGCGATAGAGACAGCCGGGTTGATGGCGTAGTTGCCGATGCCGTTGCCGATCGTTTCGTTGGCGGCGGGCAAGTAGGGCCCGCCGAACTCGCCGGCGGAATTGCGCGTGGTCGAGCCAACAGCGGCGGCGGCTTGCTGACTGGCGGCGTCAACCGTTTCCATGATGACCTGGAAAATCAGGTCGGGATCGTTGGTGGTGTTGGTCGGGATGAAGTAGAAATCCAGCCAAGCGGAACCGGCGCGCGGACCGCCCGCAACGACGCTCGGTGCTGGCGCGTAGCCAATAACATTGCCCAGGTCCGTGCGCTCGGGGTCGGCCATTGTGGCGGCGCGGCTCGCCCAGATCTTGGTCAGCGGCAAGCCGCCGTTGCCCATGGCGACCTGGATCTCGTTTAAGCCGTAGGCTACGCCATCCTCACCGACACAACGATTAACTGTCTCGATCATCAGGTCAACCGCGGCGATACCCTCGTCGCTGTTGAAGGCGGGCATATTGTCGTCATCGAGGTAATCACCGCCCATGGCGCGCAGCAGCATGAAGAATTCCAACTCCCAGGCGCGGGCGCGGGAAACATCCATCGCATAGATCAATTCCCAATCCGGGTTGCCCAAGCCGACCTCGTCGCACCAATTGTGCAAGTCGCCATAGGTGTCGGGGACGGTCCAGCCATTTTCTTCGAAGACATCGATACGGTAAACCAGGTGCAGCGTATTGCCCACCATGGGGATGCCGTAGATGTTGCCTTGGTAGCTGCCGCTTTTCCAGTAACCCGCGGGGATATCGTCGAGGTCGTATTCGTCGCGATACTTGTCGATCAGATCGTTAAGGGGCATTACCCAGCCGGGGGGACCCCATTCGGCGACCTGGCCATTGGCGCCATGCAGGATGTCATAGGGCGAGTCGCCACCGGCAGAAAGCGCCAGGCGAACCTGCTCTTGCAGCGAGGAGGAATCCAGCAGGTTGGTATTAATGGTCAGGTTGTCCACTTCGCTGCAGGCTTCCATTTCCGCAGCGTAGAACTCGGTAATGGCGAAGGGCCAGCTGATCATTTCGATGGTCACCGGCGCGGCCGGCGCATCGATATTGCAGGGGTCTCCGCTCTGGGCGAATGCGGGGATCGAAACAAATAATCCCAGCAGCAACAATACAGAAAGTACTAAACGCATAACATACTCCTTAATGTGATAGACGTTGAACGTCCCGAACATTGAAAAAAGGCGCGCTTTGCAAAAGCGATCGCCACCTTTTCCTTCTTCCACTTAAGCTCCCTTTCCGCCGCGATTTGGCAATTCGCCGCCGGCGCAGCACCGCATTATCCTTTTGGATTCAGACCGGTGGATCCACGAACGATAAGCTCCACCGGCAGCGTATGCTGAATCGCCGCCCGCGGCTGTTCTTCAATCAACTGCAGCAAACTTTCTACAGCCAGCCTGCCCATGTCCGACACCGCCTGCCCAACGGTCGTTAAGGCCGGATCGGTCACACCGGAGGCCAAGATGCCATCGTAACCGGCAATGGACAGATCTTCCGGAATACGGATCTTTTGTTCTTTTGCCAGAGACAGGGCATTGATTGCCATTGGATCGGTGAAAAAGAGAATAGCTGTCGGTGGCACGGGATGAGACAAAAAGGTCCTGAAAGACCGCGTATGGTAATCCGGATCAGTGGATTTTGCCGATATGACCAGCGATGGATCATAAGCGATGCCAGCGTCTCTCAACGCACCCGCGTATCCCGCGTGTCTGTCGCCGTCGGTCTCGTAGACTTCCGGCAGCCTTTCGAAGCCAATGCGCCTGTGTCCCAGGGAAATCAGGTGCCGCGTCAAGGCTCTTGCTCCCTGTACATGATCGGCAGCCACAAAAGATATGCCGGCATTTGAAACGCGTCGGGGCAGGAAGACATGCGGCATCTGCTCGTCGGTCATAAGTTGCGAGAGCGCCACTGTCTCGTTCGAGTCGGGCGGCCAGGCTACGATGATGCCGTCAACCTCCCGCGAGCGGCAAAGGCTCTTGATGCGCTGCGCGTTGCCCGCCATGGAGGTATAGAGAATCAAATTATATTCGGCGTCTTCGGCAACCGCTGCCATGCCGGGAATGAGCTCGGCGAGGAAATCGGCGACTCGTTGAAAAGGATAATTGACGACCAGACCGAGTTTGTCCGTGCGCTGCCGGCGCAGGTTGCGCGCAGCTGCCGAAGGCTGATAGCCCAATTCGTCCACTGCGCGCAAAACGCGTTCTCTGGTAGCCGACGAGACATCGCTACGGCCGTTTAAGGCTTTGGAAACAGTTGAACGTGATATGCCCAGTTCGTTTGACAGATCTTTGATAGTAACGGGCACCTTGCGTATCTCCAATTGCCCAGAAACGGGGAAACCTGCTCAAATATTTCGAAATCGATTTCGTAACTCTGTACATATCGTAGCATCTTTTTTGCCGTTTGGCAAGTTTTCGGTTGGTAGATCTGCGGTTGAGCTATTCAGCGTAAGTTTTGGCGGACTTGCCGCGCATGCGACAGCCGCGCTCCGCACCCGGGTTCCGCAGCAGATTGTCGGCGCCGCTTTTGGCGGCGAGTGATGTGGAAGACTCGGGAGGCAGGCGATGCGCGTGATTTGCGCCCTAGGATTGCGGTGGCGCCTTACTGTCTTGGGATGTGTCCGATGATCCAGTCACCCGCTTTTTTTGGAGCGACTGTCACGAGCTACTTCAAATCCTCAGTCCAGCGCTTTTGATGACACCTCAAAAAAGCGAATTGTCGCGTCGCGCAGCGGCAGCCAGTCGTGCCCGCAGTCCGGCACGATCTTAATCCTCACGTGGCAGCCGATCTGATGGTATTGCTGATATAGCGATTCCAGACGCTGGCGGCGGTTGATGCCGGCTCGGTTCGCGCCGGGCACCCAATCGGCATCGCCTTCGTTTGTCGTGATATTCGCATTGTCATTTTCGCCGATCAGAAGCTGTATCGGCATATCGCGCAGTACGCCAAGGTCGATGACTTGCCCAAATAGCTGCTCGACATCGCGGATGCCGCTCCACCAATCCAGCGAATCGTCAAGAAGTGTGACGCGACCGGGCGCCGCCAGCGAAAGCGCTTGCACATGCCCGGGATGCAAATAGGCGAAGCGATGCGCGAATTGCGCTCCGCCGGAAAACCCACCCAGCATGAAGCGCTCATTCGCCACGTCATATCGCTCGCGAATGTCTTCCAGCATGTCCAGCAGAATCAGGTCAAAGCGAATGCCTCGGAAGAGCAATTGCTTGTAGTTGTCGACATCGTCGGGATCAATAAGGCCGGCCGGGAAGAGCGGGCAGATCAGAAGGACTCGATTCCTAATCGCGAAATCGCTGAGATGATCGCGATAAAAGGCAGCGTCTCGGTAAGTCCCATGCACATAAACGCAGATCTGCCGGATTTCATCGGGCACGTACATGCAGTAGGAAAATCGCGGATCGGCGCGATGCGCGATAAATGCTGTCCGTCTGAAAAGGAAGGCGGATGCACCCTCAGTTCCTCGAGTTTTCGATATTTCCATGCTCATGCCATCGGCTACGCTTACAGGGCTGCGCTTGTGACTAGGGCCGTGGATAGCTGATACCCAGCATGCCATCAATGTCCAGCGGGTCGACGCCGTAGAGTTGCTTCAGCTCAGCGCGCGAGGTCGACTCCGATTCGAGATCGCCCTCGAGCGGCAGCGATAGTCGCCTCCCGTCTTGCAGGGCCGATTCTCGCGTGGCGACATCCATCATCATCGCCATCAGCGCGTCTTCGTCGTTGTATTCCGATTCTCGGAGACCGCGGACCGTCTCGGCGAAGTCGACGATATGACTTATCACTGCGCTGCTGTAATAATTGCGGCGGTGATAGGCGCTCGCGCCCAGACGATAGGGATTGACGTATTCGATACGTCCTGTTGGCAGATCGACGTGCGAGGACAGCCAGTCGCGCCCATCGCCCAGATGCACGATGGGGTAAGCCAGGTCGTGGCGTCCGCCGTTGGCTAGCGCCTCGTCGGTGCAATAGCGCAGCTCGGCGATGCCGTGCCAGCCTTCGCCCGCTTGCTGCACGATCGCGCCGCGCGATCCTGCCAGTTCCGTGTATCCCGGCCGCGGATAGCGCCCCAGCATGCTCTTGATATTGCCGGCATGGTCAATGACCAGCGCGTTATCGGGGAACCAGAAAAAGTGCGCGCGGTACTTCTCCGACTCGTGATAGCGATGCGCTAACTGATAGTGCCCTTCCGTCGGCATATCATGTGATATCGCCTGAACCTCGGTGGGATGCGCGCCGAAAAAGCGGATCCAGCGCGAGTTGTTGTGGTAGCCGGTGTGATCGTGCCAGCAGGTCAGGCGCTTGACCGGCCCAATGAATCCGTCATCGGCGATCAACTTCATCATGCGGTCGTAGGGAAAGCGGAAGAAATTCTCGGCGATGCGCAAGACTGCATCGTTGTCGCGCGCCGCCTGCACCATCTCCTGCGCTTGAATCAGCAGGCTGCACATGCTCGTCTCCACGTTGACGTGGATGCCGTGCGAGAGCAGATAGCAGCAGATCGAGTGGTGAGAGGGAATCGGGCTGACTACGAAGGCGGCTTCCATCGGCCGCGCCTTGACAAGCTCTTTGAGATCGTAGAAGGCTGGCAAGCCAAGGGCCCCGGCGAATTCATCGGCCGAGCCTTTGACCGGGTCGCAGACCGCCACTATCTCGATCCAGGGTTTCAAATAGTCGAAGAGCGGCCGGTAGGTCGTTTTGGAGCGATTGCCCGTGCCGATCAGCGCCACGCGCAGCTTATCATTCAGTGCCATTTTGCAGCCTTTCTTTGATTGCCTCGGGTATCTCCGCCTCATAAACTTGCGCATGCCCGGTTCTGTCGCTGGTGTAGACAACAATGCGATTATCCGGCGAGAACGAGGGGTGCGGGTGCGTATGTTGTGGCGCATAGACCTTGATCGGACCGTCTTCATAGGGGAAGGGACCGTTCCAGTGCGCGCCTTCGCTGCTGGCGCCGGGATAGCAGAGCGTGATTGGAAGTCCCGCCCCGTCCAGCGGGTTAAACAGTTGCAAACCGATATCGGGAAAGTTGGTATCGGCGGCCATCATCGTGCCATCGCGATTGCAGATGGCGTGCCAGGCATTGAAAGAGGTGACTCGCCGCTCGACGCCGGTATCGACGTTGATAGCGCGGATGCCCTTGTTCCAATCGACAAATGCCAGTTCGCGCCTGCCGGGGATCCAGCTTTCGTGCGTGATCCATTCGCCCGGCGCGCGCTGATAAAGGCGGCGGTTGCCTGTTCCGTCGCTCTTGACGACCCAGACGCGATCCTTGAGCGGACCAGCATAATAGAGCAGGTCGGCATCATCGGGGCAGAACATGAGATGGGCGATGGTATCTCGCTTGAGGATGATCTCGTGCTCGCCGCTGTTGGTATCGATAACCGCCAGGCAGGCTTCCCCATCGACGCTGAAGCGGATCGCCCAAAAGCGATCATCGAAGCTGAGCGCCGTAGTGCCCATGGCATCCGCGACCATGCCCGCTTCGCGCAAGTTGATCTCGCTGAAGTCGACCAGTTGCTCTTCGCGAAACGTGTCGGTATGGACTCGGAATGCGCCCGTGCCGGCGGTGAAATAGACATAGCGCCCATCGCGCGAGGGATACACCGAATACTCGCCGATGTCTTCACGCTCTGTCAGTTGGATCAACTTGCCTTTCGCGCGCTCTTCGGCAAAGATCTCCGGTCGGCCTGTGCGATGCGAGACGAAAATCAAGCGCTGCATGGCATCATCGTAAGCTGGGATAATAAAAAATGGATGGTGATGAATCGAGGCTTGATCGGTGACCTGCCTGATTTTGACGCCGGTACTTTCGTCTTGAAAACAGATCGATTCCGACGGATAGATTTGTCCGCGCGCCATCTAGGAGACGTTCCGTTCCAGAACAACGAAGCCGGTTTCGGTCAATTCAGCGGCGATGCGATCAATCTCGCGCTTCGGCAGCGGACGAATGGGACGCCGCATGCGCATGGACGGGAATTTGCCGATCAGTGTCATGGCGCATTTCATGCGTTGATGCGCGTCGCTCGATGGCTCGCCGAATCGATATACGATCTGCGAGAGCGGGCGCACTTTGTCTTGCAGCATATTGGCTTGTTCCAGGTCGCCGCTCAAGGCCGCCTTCACCAAGGCTGTGATCAACTCCGGCACGAATCCCGCGAAGCCAACCAGGGCGCCATCGGCGCCGTCGAGCAAGGTCACCAGCAAGTATTCGTCTTGGCAACTGATGATGCTGACCTCGGGCGCGGAGATCTTCAAATTGCGGTAGTCATAAGCCCAACGCGACATATCACGCGTGCCCATTTTGATGCTGACGACGCGGTCGAGTTGGACCATCGCCTGCATTTCCGCCAGCGAGTAGCCGGCTTTGGTCCAAGCCGGGTACTGGTGCACGATAATGTCGATATCTGCGCCTTCGGCGACATCTTCGAAGAAGCCAACGGCAGTTTCGCTGGTCCTGCCGAAGCGCAGCCAATGATGCGGCGGCATTAGCAAGATGGCGTCGGCGCCGACGTCTTTCGCGGCAAGCGCTTGCGCGATGGCTTCGTCGCTGCCTTCGGCGCAAACGCCGGAGACTACCTTTACCTTGTGCCCAACCTCGTCGGCGATGATCTCGGTGACGCGCGCCCGCTCATGATTGCGCAGGGACATGACCTCGCCGGTATGCCCGTTGCAGACCAAGCCGGTGATGCCATCCACCGAGGCCAGATACCGAACGTATTCTCGCAGTCCGATCTCGTCAATCGAGTCGTCGTCATTAAAGGGACACAGCGTCGCCGGCAGTACCCCGGTCCATGGTTTTTGGATCATTGTTTCAACCTTTCCATACGTTGGTCGCTCAAGAAACGCGGTGCCGCTCCAGAAAGTCGTAATTCGGCGTGACACCCAGTCCCGGCCTATCGGGTATGGTCAAATAACCGTCCTCATCCAATGTCATCTTTTCTTCAAAGATTTTGCCGCGGTTGACATCCACGGTCTCGCGATAAAACTCCACGATCAATCCGTTGCTGATGGCGCCAACCAGGTGCAGATGAATCTCTTGATCGCCGTGCGGCGCGATATGCAAGTCATGCGCGGCGATCAGCGAGGCCACGTTCATAAACTCTGTTATGCCGCCCAGGACCTGCGCATCGGCGTTGTAGATAGCGGCGGCGTCATGGGCGATCAAATCGCGGAAGCCGTATCGCGTGTATTCGTTCTCGCCCGTGGCGATGGGAATTGATGTCGACCGCGCCAAAATGCCATGACCGCGGTAGTCATCCGGCGCGACTGGCTCTTCAAACCAGAACACGTCGTATGCTTCCATCTTTCGGGCGATGTCGATTGCCTCGCGCAGGCTGTAGGCGCAATTGGCGTCGACCATCAGTTTGACGTCTTCGCCGATCGTGCCCCGCACAACGCGCACGCGCTCTAGATCTTCCTTGATGGACGCGCCGCCGATCTTCATTTTGATCGCCCTGGCGCCGAGGTCAAGGTTTTCTTCCATCTCGGCAGCCAAGCCGGAAAGTCCCTTGCCTTCCTGATAGTAGCCGCCGGCGATATAAGCCGGCACGCGATCGTGGAAGCCGCCCAGCAGCTTATGTACCGGCTTGCCGGTGGCAACCCCCATCAGGTCCCAAAGCGCGATATCGATACCGCTAATGAAGCGCGTGGTGATGCCGCGTCTGCCCACTAGCTTGGGCTCCCAGAGCGCGTCCCAAATGCGGCGGTAATTGAAAGGGTCCTCGCCGATCAGAAGCGGCTTGAAATGCTCCAGCAAGCCCTGCGCAACCTTGGCCATGCCGGAAGTAGCGGGTTTGCCCGCCCAGCCGACGCCGCTCACTCCGTCGTCGGTGTGGATGCGCAGCAAGCTTAGCCCGCTGTCGGTGTAAACATGCTTGCCATTGCGGATCGGCTTGCCGCGCTCCCAACGATAAACGCGCAGTTCGATATCTGTTATTTTCATGCATTCGCTCTTTCAAGGTGTGAATACGGTAGCGGCGATATAGCGAACGCCGCCGTTGCATTGAATCTCGTCATCGGCCCGGTTGATATAATAAGCGGTCATCACCTTGCCGTCACTGAGCTTGACCGTGCGCGGATAACCCAGGTCCCAGGAACCGGCGTCGTCGCGCAGAATGAGTTCCGGCCCCCAGCTTCTGCCATCGTCTTCCGAGACGCGCGCGCGTATGCCGTAAGGCACGACGCGATAACCATAGACGATGAGCAAGCGCCCGTCATCGAGCAGGGTCAATTCGCTGGGACCGCCCCAATCGCTCGGCCGCGAAAGGAACTGCCAAGTGCGCCCGCCATCGACTGATTCAAAGATCTCGGGCCAGGCATTGCGCGCATCGATTTGACAGCGCAGGGCCGCCAGAATCCGGCCGTCGTGGAGCATGACCGGGCTGGCGTAATAGCGATTGACATAGCGTCCGTCCACCGAGTCGGCGATGATCGGCGCCAGGTAGTTCCAGGTCAGCCCTGCATCCGGCGATCCATAGACCGCGACGAAGCGATTGCCGCGCTTGCCCGAGGCGATACCGGCAGTGACAAAGAGCAGCACCAGCCCATCGGGACGCAGGATATGGTCCGGCTTGACCTGTATCCATTGGAAGCCGAAGGAAGGCATGCGGAAGGGACCTTCCCAGCTATGCCCGCGATCGCGCGAATATTGAATGTAGCCGATTGACTGATCCCGTTCGGGCGGGATGCCGAAGCCGGCCGTCATGAAGAAGTCCGGCGATGCCCAATCGTATGGCTCGCTCGGCGCGTCTTCGGCGCTCATGAAGAGCGGTCTTTCGATCTCCTGTCGGTTGCCGAGCGACCGCAGACGCTCAATGGGCCAGGTCAAGCCGCCGTCGCTCGAGCGCATGGTGACGTATTCGCCGCCGCGGGCATCAACCACGTGATGCGCCATGTCGTAGGGAGATCTGTAGTTACACGGGCCGCGTGAAAAACTGATCAACAGTTCGCCCTCCGAAAAGGCTTTGAAGCCATGATTGAAGGGCCAGGCAGCGAAGTAATTCTCGTCATAATAGATGGTGATGTGTTGGGCGTCCGTTGGGTATTCGGCAGACGGATACGCTTGTGACGTCATCAAAACTCCCTTGCGCTTGCAGGATTAACTGTTGCGGCGCGGATCCAGCGCATCGTTCAAGCCATCGCCCAGAAAGACGAAGGCAACTTGAATAACGCCAATCGTCACAGCCGGGATGAGGATGAGGTGTGGGAAAATCTGCCAATAGCGCCGCCCCTCCTCCAACATGGAACCCCAGCTGGCGTTAGGCGGCTGGACACCGATGCCGAGGAAGCTCAAACCGGCTTCCATCGTGACAGCGCCGCCCATGCTGGCGGTAACGGCGACTACCAGCGGTCCCAAAGCATTGGGTATCACATGTCGCAGCATGATGTGCAATTGTGAACCGCCAAGAGCGCGGGCTGCCAGCACATAATCCTCCTCATTGATGCTTAAGACTTGTCCGCGCACCAGCCTTGCCAAACCGGGCCAAGCGATCAATGCCAGCGCGCTGAAAACCAGTACATAATCCAACCATAAGGTATTCAAAAAGAAGGGATTCTTGGTCTGTTCATACAGCGCGTCAAACCAATTGATGATAGGTCTGCGCAGGGTCGTATTGATCAGTATGACCAGCAGCAAGCCCGGCATGGCTTGGATCAGGTCGCTAATCCACATGAGAAATTCATCGGT
>JAPOWG010000062.1 GCA_026707745.1 Chloroflexota bacterium | reverse complement strand
TAGGACGATTGAGCATCAAGGCGAAGAAAAGACCGACAAAGATGATCGGAATAGTGAGCGCAACAAAGAGGATCGTCTGCTCGAAAGCCTGGTGAAATTGCGTATCCCGCGTCAGCAATCGCTCGAAATTCTTCAGCCCGATATAGCGGATATTGGTGCCCATGATCTCCCATTTGTGCAGGGAGATATAAAAGGTCTGAAAAATGGGCAGGATCGTGAAGATGGCGTACAAGATGCCAAAAGGAAGAATGAAGAGAAAGGCCGTAACGGTCTGTTGAACTTTAGGCGCTAGATTTTCGTGAAAACGGCGATAGGGCTCGACGATCGGGTTGAATACCTCTAACAAGCCGAAAAGGGAATCAACCATGCGCTCGACGCTGTAGCTGATCATTGTTCTATTCCACCAGGCTCGGCCGCGCGATCCGCTGATTGCGCGCTAGGCCCGGTCGCTCGCTTATAATTCGGAAGCAAACTACCGTCGCTGATCATAACTCAAATGACTGACCCAATATATTTTGTGAATTACCGAAAGTATCTTATCAAATTTGGCTCTAATGTCAAGTAACTGGTTGAAAATTGCGGGATTTCGGACTTTTATTTCGGAGAACTATGAAGTATTATTGAACTTAACTCCATGATTTCATGCAGTGTACCGGGCGCCAACGGCCGGGCAATCGCAGCGAATCATGGTTTGCTACCGCGCGGCCGGGACGCCCGCAATATGGAAACATCTACCAAGGCTTCACTGTGCGTTCTGTGCCCCAGTGGTGATTGGTCCTTGCAATACTTGCTTGCAGTTAGTTGCTTCTATGGGACTAACAGAGTCGTGCGACTCCAAAATAAAAGCCGGCCGTAGGGGCGAGCCTTGGCTCGCCCGCAAAATAGAAACATCTGCCAAAGCTTTCTCAGTAGGTCCAACAAAGTCATGCAAATTCTCGATAGAGTAACGAATTGTAGGGGCGTTTCGCCGAAACGCCCGCAGAATATAGTCCTCCGTTGCTTTTTCTATGCGCTCTCTGTCTGCTCTGTGTTCAGGTTTTCTTGCATGACTTGCGTGCGCTTGCTTCTGCGCCTCTTTTTTACAAGACCGCTATCTGCGATAGCCGAGCGGGTTTGTTATTTTGTGTGAGCGCGGTAGCCCAAAATCGCTGCCGCCGAGCGGCTTTGGTTAATATTACGCTTGTATAGTCTTCATTGCGGCGCATGTTCATGTTGGCTCGATAGCCTAGGGTAATGCCGTGGAAGCATTCGACCGGAGTACCAGAAACCAGGTACGAACATTGGTCGTCACCAATGATAGAGAATCGCAGGAATCGCAGGTGGCCGTTGCCAAGGCCCTCGCCTCGTCGCCGCGCTTGCGTATATTGGAGTTTCTGACCACCAAAGTGGCCAGCTTGTCCGAGATCGCGCTCGAATTGGGCATGCCCTTGGCCACAGCGTCGCTGCATCTGACCAGCCTGGAGGATGCCGGCTTGCTGAGTTCGCAGAAGGCGCCGGGCAAGCGCGGTCAGCAGCGCATCTACACGCGGCTCTATGATACGGTGGTGTTTAATCTGCCGGATACGGCGCAGCAGACCGAGATCGACCATCTGGAGATTCACATGCCGGTCGGCGCCTTCGTCGATCAGGTTGTCCTGGCGCCTTGTGGAATGGCCGGGCTCGATTCGGTCATCGGCGCCTACGACAGTCCAGTCATGTTTTATGCCCCGGAACGGATGGCGGCGCAGATTGTCTGGTTGACGCACGGTTATCTCGAGTATCGCTTTCCCAATCACGCCCATGGCCGCGAAGATCCCAGGAGCTTGCAGATCAGCATGGAAATCTGCTCGGAAGCCGCGCCCTCCGCGCTCGACTGGCCCTCGGACATCTTCCTGGAGATTAATGGCCTGCGAATCGGTACCTGGACTTGCCCCTCCGACTTCAGCGACAAGCGCGGCAACCTGACCCCGGCTTGGTGGCCAGATTGGAACAGCCAATACGGCCAGCTCAAAGTATGGCAAATAGACGACGCCGGCTCTTCAATTGACGGTCGGGCATTATCCGACATCAAGATACGTGATCTGGATCTGGCAAAGCGCCCCTTCATTTCCCTGCGCATAGGCATCGCCGATGACGCGGAAAACAAGGGCGGACTGAATATATTCGGGCGACACTTCGGCAATCATCCCCAGGATATCCTCATGCAGATCGACTATTGAGAGTCGTGTATACCTTTCGCTTGAAGCACTACATTGAGCCGTTTAAGCCCCTCTCCCTTTATGATTCCGCCCCCCGAGAACGGGGGGACAGGGGTTTGGGGTGAGGGTCTAGGCGGTTCTTCAACAGGCTCCATCGGATCGCCCTTGCCGGCTGTTTGGAGTTGGCGGCAATTCTGGGTAGAATCCCCGCGAGCAGCTCATCGGCAAGAGGAGAAAACTGATGAAGATATTGGTCACGGGCGGCACCGGGCGCATCGGCGCCAATCTGGTTACCCGCCTCCTGGATGCCGGGCATACTGTGCGCAGCTTTGTCTACCCCGCCGATGCCAGCCGCGCCAAAAAACTGGATGCCTATGACGGCGTCGAAACGGTCTTCGGCGACCTGCGCGTTCCCGAAGATGTGGACAATGCCGTGGCCGGCGTCGACGCCGTCTATCATCTGGCAGCCGCCTTTCAGGGCCCCTTTGACAATCGCCAATACCTCGATATCAACGCCATGGGCACGTTGAATATCCTCGAAAGCATCCGCGAGCTCTGCCCGAATCTGCATCGCTTCGTTTATGCCAGCACCGAAGGCGTCTATTGGGACGCGCGCGTCAACGGGCGTTACTTCGAGCGGCCGATTAGCGAAGACATGGTGGGCAAATACCCCAATATGGCTTATCTGATGACCAAGTGGCTCGGCGAAGAATTGGCGATGGTCTATCACTATCAATACGGCGTTCCCACCTGCGCCATGCGCTTCTCCACCGTGATCGAACCGAGCGAATTTCTCAACGAAGCCGGCCTGCCCCGGCATTTTCTCTATAGCTCGGCATATGCCACCTACAGCAATAGCGAGTCTTACGAAGTGAAGGACATACGCGACAAAAACGATCCTGACGTTCTGGATATGATCGAGACCCTGCTCGCGATCTGGGACGGTGAAGAGAAACTATTGCTGAGCCTCAATCCCAACGGCGTACCCTACCGCCAGCACTTCGGCGACGTCCGCGACATCGCCGATGGCCTGGCGCTGGCGCTGGAATCTGACGCAGCCGTCGGCGAAGCCTTCAATCTGGCGGGGGCCGCCATATTCGACTGGGCCGAAATCGTGCCGATGCTGGCCGAGCGCTGCAACCTGCCCTACGTTGAAGCGCGGGTGCCCTTCATAAACTACTTTGAACTGGACTTGACCAAGATACGGACGGCGCTCGGTTTCCAGCCGCGCCATGACTTCGATAGCATCCTCGCGGCGGCGGAAGCGATCCGGCGCGGCGAAGCCACCGATGTCATCCCCACCGGCGTCATGTTCGGCGAAGCCTAGAAACACCCAGGAGGTCAAATCATGGAAAAGACGAAAATCGCTCGCATTGAGTCCGCGCCCCTGGTGGGGCAGCGACCGCGAGAAGCCGGCAACAATTCGCGTTTGAATATTCACGGCATTGAAGTCCATCTGCAAGTCATGCGCTTGACCACGGCGGACGGCGCTTCCGGCTTTGGGCTCTGCTTCGCGGGCCGCGAAGAAGCGGGGTCGCTCCTCGGCCGGGACATCGCCAATCTGTTGACCGATGACGGCCGCATTGTGAAGTCCGCCCGCGCCTTTGATTTCCCGCTCTGGGATTTGGCGGGGGCGCTGCGCGGGGCGCCGGTCTATGCCCTGGCTGTGCCGGGGGGTGCGCCTATCAGTGAGCCGCTGCGCGTCCCCTGTTACGATACCTCGCTCTACATGAACGACTTGGGCCTGGATTCGCATGAAGCGGGGGCCGCGCTCATCGCCGAACACGCGCGCCAGGGCTACGAGAAGAACCACCGTTCCTTCAAGATCAAGGTCGGGCGCGGCGCCCGGCACATGCCGCTGGAGGCGGGCACAGCGCGCGATATCGCCGTTATCAAGGCGGTGCGCGCTGCGGTGGGACCCGAGGCGGAGATCATGATTGACGCCAACAATGGTTACAACCTGAACATCGCCAAGCGCGTACTGGCGGAAACGGCGGATTGCAACCTCTTCTGGCTCGAGGAGGCTTTCCACGAAGACCCCGAGCTTTACGAGGAGTTGCACCGTTGGATGGCAAGCGAGGGCTTGTCCGTGCTGATCGCCGACGGCGAGGGCTGGGCGGCGACAGCGCTGATGGATTGGGCACGGGACGGCTTCGTGGATGTGATCCAGTACGATATCTTCAGCCACGGCTTCAGTGACTGGCTGGAGACCGGCGCGCAACTCGACGAATGGCATGTTCGCACCGCGCCGCATCACTACGGCCGGCATCTGGGCAATTATGTCTCCGGTCATCTGGCGACGGCGGTCAAGGGCTTCACCTTCGTCGAATGGGATGAGACGAGCACGCCCGGCATAGACGCCTCGGCTTATCGCGTTGAAGAGGGCCATGTGCTCGTTCCCGATGCGCCGGGCTTCGGGCTGGCGCTGGATGACGCGGTCTTCCGCGCGGCGGTGAAGGACGGCGGGTGGGAGTTGCGCTTGTGAGCGCGGAGTCGCTGGTATTCGCCATCTGCGCGGCTACCGCCTCAGCTTCCTGAACTCCATCACGCCATCGTCCAGCGCGCCGAAGCGCATCATCAGCAGGTCCTTGAGATAATTCTGATAGACCCGCCAGGGCGGCTGGCTCCCCTGCTTGGGCAAGTCGGCGCGCGCGCGTTGCACATAACCGGATGTGAAATCGATCATCGGCTCGGACGCTGGGGACTCCGCTTCGAGGCGCGGCAGGCATTGCTGGTAACCGCGCCGCTCCATGTAATTGAGCAAGCGGCAAACGTACTCGCAGATCAACTCGCATTTGAGCGTCCAGGAGGCGTTGGTGTAGCCGAAAGCCGAAGCCAGGTTGGGGATATTGCTATACATCAAGCCCTTGTAGCTCAGGGTATCGCCCAGCTGCACCGTCTGTCCGTCGACGATGATGCCCACGCCGTCCATGATGCGCATGCGCATGCCGGTGGCGGTGACGATGATATCGGCGGGCAGGATCTGGCCCGAGCGCAATTGCAAGCCCGCTGCCACGAAGCGCTCGATATGATCGGTGACCATCGAGACTTTGCCGGCATTGATGGCTCGGAACAGGTCGGCGTCCGCCGCGACGCAGAGGCGCTGATCCCAGGGATTGTAAGCCGGGTTGAAGTGCCGCCCCACATCATAATCCGATCCCAGGATCTGGCGGACGGCGCCCAGCATCATCTCCCGCGTTTCGCCGGGATGGACGCGCGCCTGGCGATAACTGTACATCGTCAACAGGATCATCTTCCAGCGCGCCAGCCAGCTCAGCAGCCCCTCCGGCAGGCGGCCGCGCAGGCGATTGACCTGGCTGTCGCGCGCGGGCATGCTGACGACATAGCTGGGCGAGCGCTGCAGCATGGTCACGTGCTTTGCCTTGCGCGCCAGGGCCGGCGCGATGGTGACTGCTGTCGCGCCGCTGCCGATGACGATGATACGCTTGCCGGCATAATCGGGATCGTCGCGGTCGGCGCCCTGCCCGCGCCCGCCCCAAGCCTGGGGATGGACGACGGCCCCGGCAAAATCGGCCATGCCCGGCCAAGTCGGCGTATAGCCCTGGTCGTAGCGATAGTATCCCGTGCACATGAAGAGGAAGTTGCAGCGGATCTGCGCCTTGTCGCCGCCGCGCTCGATATCGACCGTCCAGAGCGCTTCCTCCGATGACCAGGCGACGCGGCTCACGCGCTGGCCGAAGCGGATGCGCCGGTCGATGCCGAATTCGCGGGCGGTGTCCTTGAGGTACTGCAAGATCGCGGCGCCGTCGGCGATGGCATCCTCGCCGCGCCAGGGGCGGAAGCGATAGCCGAGCGTGAACATGTCGGAATCGGAACGGACGCCGGGATAGCGAAAAAAGTCCCAGGTGCCGCCGATGGCGTCGCGCCCTTCGACGATGGTCCAGCTGAGCTGCGGGCAGCGCGTCCCCAGGTAATAGGCGGCGGCGATGCCGGAGATGCCGGCGCCAACGATCAGTACATCGACAGTGTCGCGGTTCATCTTTAGCGATCTCTTGAGTTTCTGACTTGGGTCATCTTACCACAGCCGATCGTCGTAGAGCGCCTTGAATATGGTCGATGGGAAGCCCCCCGCAAAGCCCCCATAAGTCCCCCATGAGCGCCCCGCGCCGTCCCCGTATTTGATCTTCACCCGAAAAAGTGGACACAGTTTTTGTCTAATCGGCACGCAACTCGT
>JAPOWG010000106.1 GCA_026707745.1 Chloroflexota bacterium | reverse complement strand
CGGCGCAGACGGCTGCAGCCATCGATTAGCGCGGCATCGTTGACCTCGCTTGACAAGTTCTGAAGCGCAGCCAGGATAATCAAGAAACCGAAGCCAGCCACGGCCGGGAAGCCGATGAAGATCAGCGCCGGCAGGGCGGTATCAGGACGCCCGAGCCAAGGGTAGGGCCGAGCCATGGCGCCGATGCCGGTCAGAAATTCATTCAGCATACCCTGGCGGCCGGCGTAGACCTGCTGCCAAACAAGCAGGTTGACTGTGATCGGAATGACCATCGGGATGGTGAAGACCATGCGCCAGATATTGCGCCAGCGGTCGCTGGTCAGGTTGTAGACCAGTTCGGCGCCGACAAAAGCCATGACCAGGACGAGCGCTGTGCGCCCGACCATGTACTTCAAGATATTGCCCAAGGACTTGATGAAGATCGGATCGTCGAAGAGCGCCTGGTAATTCTGCAAACCGATGAATTCGCCGGGCTCGGGGATATTCCAATAGGTGAAGGAGTGATAGATCGCTGAAACAGCCGGTATGTAGCGGAAAGAGAGCAGCAGAAGCAGCGCGGGAATCAAGAACAGGATGGGTACATAAATCGGCACGAAACCGCTGCGCAGCTTCCAGCGGCGTGATTCAGTCTTGGCGCCGGTGGTTGGCGTCGTCTGCTGAGTCAAGGGTTTGACCTCCGCGAAATCAGTCAGGGTCGGATCGCCCGACCCCGACTGAAATGTGCGATGCGCTTAGGCGCATCCTGCCTCTTCAAAACCAACTACGGACACCAGTCGTAGCCGACCTGTTCGCAGAGGGCGGCGGCGCCGCTCTCCCAGGCTTCCTGCAGCAGCGCTTTGGTCTCTTCTTCGTCAGTCGCGCCCAGGAAGAAGCCTTGCATAATCTGTGTCCAGTTGTCGCCGTGCTCAACGGTCAGCCGCCCGCTCGGATCGAGGAACAGGCGGTCCTGCAAGGCAGCCACAGTCTGGAAATTGGCGAGCACGGGCCCAATTTCGGTGCCAGCCACCATCGGGATGAAGCCGCCGAACTCGTTCGCCAGGGGACCAAAGTTCTGTGGGGCAGACATCCACATCAGGTAATCGACGGCGAGTTCTAAGTTCTCGCCTTCCGCCGTCGCCACCGGTATGCCATATTGCCCGGCCGAGCTGGGTCCGCCAACCCGGTAGATGGTCCCGGGCGCCCCTTCAAAATCTTCTTCCGTGAAAGGCGGCAGATAGGTCAAGCCCCATTCAAAGGAAGCCGAATCGGTGATTTCCTTGTTATCCCAAGACCCGCCCCAATAAACGGCCAGTTGCTCGCCGAGCCACATGCGCATGACGTCGCCCAAGCTGGTGATGCCAATGTAGTCAATCGGCAGAATCTCGACGAACTCTTTAGATATGCGCAAGTATTCGTCCATACGCGGGTCCTGGGCGTTTATCACGCCGTCATGAACCGCCTTGGCGACCTCTTCGGCGTTCAACGCGCGCCAGTCCAAGTCCGGCTGCATCTCGGAGTATTTGTCCATATAGATTTCACTATGCTGGTCCGCCCAGACAACGCTGAGCCACAAGCTATCAGCCCAATACCAGGTGCTCCAACCGGTGCCAGGCATGAAAGAACCGAAGGCTTCCACGCCGAGCGTATCCTGGATGGTGTGCATATCGGCGATGAACTCGCCCCAATTGGCCCAATCCGGTTCCACGCCAGCTTCTTCGAACATGGCGACGTTGTAGAACATGGCGGTCTCCACCCAGTCCAGCGCCGTCTGATACCAATGCCCATCGGGCGCGCGCGTCGTATTCAATGCGTTTGACGCGAATGAATCAGCCCAACGTTCGTGGCCCGGGATGCCCTCGGCGATGTAGGGGTTTGGCATCTCAAAGTAGTCGTCCAGCGCCGTCCACCAAGTATCCATCTTGAGACTGCGATTGAACCACTGATCCCAAACGATATCTGGCGCTTCATCAGCGGCCATGCGCGCAGACAGCCAGGTGATGTAATCGGTGCCACCGGGAATATCGGGCAGGAGCTCGATGGTCGCATTGGGATGCATTTCCATGTATTCCTGCGCGACTTGCTCGGCGATTGCGGAATGCGCCGGATGCTGCTCGGGCCGGTAATAGACCTGAAGGTGGACAACGATTTCACCCGAAATATCCATGTCCTGCGCGGTGCCGATGCCGAAGGCTGAGAAGAGAAGCGCGAAGACGAGTAGCAGTGATAGATTCTTGAACATCATCTTACCTTTCATGTTCATCTAAATCTCATTCGGTCAAAAGATAGCGCAATTCTCACATAGGCATTCCTCCCGGACTGCGTCCAAAACTGGCGAGCTCCGATGAGTAGTATTCTAACCGCTTAAGGCGAGCTTCGCACATCGCACAGTCCGACTGGGGTGTATTTCAGATTATTGGCACATCAAGCTCAATCCTTCAAAAAGCGACAACTCAGTAGGGGCGAGCCCGTGAGTCTGTTGAAGAACTGTCTAGACCCTCACCCCAAACCCCTGTCCCCCCTCAGTCCCCCCGTTCTCGGGGGGCGGAATCATAAAGGGAGAGGGGCTTAAAGGGCTCAATACGGGTCACAAGATTCCCCTTCTCCCCTTGTGGCAGAAGGGGCCGGGGGATGAGGGGTATATTTCAACAGAGTCCGGTGGCTCGCCCAAATGTGAGATGTTGGTTTCGGGCGACTCACAGAGTCGCCCCTACAGATCGTCATTTTATTCGTAATATTTGCTGGCAAGGTGGGTGGATAATGACGAAATTTGATACAGTGCCAATTATGCCAAAATATTGAAATACACCCGTCCGACTGCGCCGTCTGCGCCGATTTGATGTTGCTCACTGACTGGAATGACGCAGCCGTGGATCAATGATGTGGTAAAGGATGTCCACTAATAGATTCATCAGCACATAAGCCAAGGCGACGAAGATGATGCCGCCTTGCACGACGGAATAATCGCGCTCCAGTATACCGTCCAACAGCCAGGTACCCATACCCGGATAGGAGAATACGCGTTCTGTGATGACAGCGCCCCCCAGGATAGCGCCAAACTGCAAGCCCTGCAAGGTGATAATCGGCAGCAGTGCGTTGCGCATGGCGTGTTTCCAGATGACGTCCCGCTCGTAAAGACCTTTGGCGCGCGCGGTGCGGACGTAATCCGAGCTCATGACTTCGAGCATGGCGGAGCGTGTCAGCCGAGCGACAAAGCCGGCAGAGGTCAAGCCAATCGTCACCCCGGGCAAGATGAGATGGCGCAAGAAGCTGCCGAAGGCTTCCCAATTGCCGGTGGCGATAAGATCGTAAAACATGAAATTGGTGATGACATCGTAATCGACGCCGGCGCCGATTCGCCCGCTGGTTGGCGTCCAGCGCAAGTTGACGGAGAAGAGAATGATCAACATGATGCCGACCCAGAAGAGCGGCAGCGACAGGCCGAGTATAGAGGCCGTCCTGACGCAGTAATCGACGGCGCGATTGCGGATCGTCACCGAGGCGACCCCTGACAAAACACCGATGCCCGTGCTGATGATAAGCGAGACGATGGCCAGCTCTATGGTCGGCGGCATGCGTTCGAAGATCATACGCCGAATGGGTACGCCGCTGCTCATCGCCAAGCCGAGATCACCCCGCAGCAGTTTTGACAAGAAGTTCAGGTACTGCTCGGTAATCGGTCGGTCCAAGCCCCAAACCGCTTCGACCTGTGCCAACTGGCTCTTGTCCATCACTTGATTCTGTATGGTTTGAATTGGATTCCCCGGCACGATGCGCAGGGCGAGAAAGGTGAGGCTGCTAACTGCCCACAAGACGATAGGCAGCCAGAGCAGTCGTTTGAGGGTGTAGCCGATCATGTCGCTGCCCGTCAGATATCTTGGTGGCGCAGTTTGGGATCGAGGTGATCGCGCAGGCCGTCACCCATGTAATTCACGCTGAGCACGGTGATGGTGATGATCAGCCCGGGAAAGAGGGGCACATGTGGCGCGTCAAAGATCAGCCGTTGCCCCTCGGCAACCATCATGCCCCAGTCGGGCGTGCCCGGCTCGACGCCCAATCCGATAAAATTCAGGGCGGAAGCGGTACCAATCGCCACAGCCAGCATTGCCGACGCTTGTACGATGATCGGCGGCATCATGTTGGGGAGTATATGTTTCCAGATGATATGCGGGTCTGACGCGCCCAGTGAACGCGCCGCTATCACATATTCTTCGTAAACCAGCGTGATCACGATCGAGCGCACGAGCCGCGCAAATACGGGTACCATGGAGAAACCGATGGCGACAGTTACATTGAGCAAGCCCAGTCCCAGAGTCGCCACAATTAGGATCGCCAGCAGAATAGAAGGAAAGCTGAGCATCACATCCATCAGTCGCATGAGGGCGGTGTCGAGCCAGCCGCCGAGATATCCGCCAGCGACGCCGATTATCGTGCCGGCTGCCAAGGCGGAGATGACGGCTGTGAAACTCGCGCTGAGAATGGGTCTCCCGCCATAGATGACGCGGGACAAGACATCGCGCCCCAATTGATCTGTGCCGAAGGCGTTCTCTGCTGAGGGCGTGGCGAAGCGGTTCTTGATGTCTCGCGCCATGGGATCGTAGGGCGCGACAGCGGAAGCAAGGATTGTGATCAGCAGGATGGCGATGAAGACGGCGCTGCCCAGGAGGGCGATATCGTAGCGGCGCCAGAGGACGCCGATCCGCGATCCAGTATTCTTGTCAACTCGCATCAACGATTAAACCCGCACTCGCGGACAGATCACGGAGCCGCTCGGCGCGTAACCGGCGAATTTGGGCTACCGCGCTCACGCAAAATTGTAAGCCGTCTCGTCACATGAGCGACGCGGTTTACGTAAACAGGTTAGTTCAGTGTTTTTCGGTTGTAAAAGGTAAATATGGCTTCATCCTCGGCGGAGGAAGCCATATTTACCAAGTCTCGTGCAAGGTTATTCCGACAACCAGACTTCGCGCAGGTTGATGCGCCCGCCGGCGGTGCCGAAGGTCTCCACGTTCTGCACACGCTTGTTCACGAAGATAGGCGGCGTCAGATAGCCGATGTAAATATAGGGCAGGTGTTCCAGCATCAGGGCTTGGAATTCCTGGTAGATCGCCTCGCGTTCCATCGTATCCACAGTTGAGATTCCCGCGGTTACCAAGGCGTCAATCTCGTCCACGACCTCCAGCGCCTGATGTTGGGTTTGGCTGCCTTCGGCGCCGGCCCGCGCCATCAGAATCGCCTTGTCATGGGGATCGGGTACGAAGGTAGAGCGCTGGTTGATGCTTAGCTGCGTCTGTCCGTCGCCGACCTTGCCCCAGAAGGAACCAGCGTCAAGGCGATCCAGCGTCACATCAAAGCCGACCGCTTCCAGGTCCGACGCGATCAGTTCCGCCAGTTGCGGCCAGAAGCGATTATTTTCATAGGCGACTTCGATGGCCAGCGGCATGTCCAGGCCCGACTCCTCCAGCAAGGCTTTGGCGCGCTCCGGATCATAAATACTGATTTCGCGCCCGGACTCGTCAAAGCCGAGGTCAAGCGGGCCTAGCAGGCTGGCCGGCATTTCGGCGAAACCGTTCAAGCCAGCTTCAATCAAGGTTTCGCGGTCGAGCGCGTAGTTGACCGCCTGGCGCAGCAGCAGATTATCGAAGGGTTCCTGGGCCACGTTGGCGCCGACAAAGAGATCCACCAGCGGTGCGCCGACTTCGACGCGAATGTTCTCGGAGTTTTGCAGGCGCGGTACTGATGTGAAGGGCGCGTAGAGGGTCATATCAATTTCCCCCGCCTCCAGCGCGGCGAGGATAGCGGCTTCATCGGGGAAGGCGCGGATGACGATTTGATCGACGTAAGGTCGTCCCGCCCAATAATCCTCATTCGCGACCAATACTGCTTCTTGCCCAGGCACAAAGCGTTCGATCTTGAAGGGACCGGCAGCCGACATATTCAGTCCGACTTCCGTGCCGTATTCGTCCAGGGCTTTGGGGCTGATGATGATGCCATCGGGACGGGAGAAGACCAGGAGCTGCGTCGCGTTGGGTTGTATCAGCGTCAAGACCACCGTATGGTCATCAACCGCTTCGAGCGATTCCCAATTGCCGGTGCCTTGATTGCCGTACATGTACATGCCGTCGATGTAGCTCGGGTCATCCGGGTTAATGGGACGCTTCATGCTGCGGACGATTGCGCCGGCGGTCACCGCTTCGCCATCGTGGAAACTCATGCCCTCGCGGATGTGGAAGGTGTAAACCAAGCCGTCATCCGATATCTCCCAGGACTCAGCCAGACCAGGCAGCGCGCCGCCGTTTTCAAAATCGGCCCGCACGAGGCCTTCACCGATGGTGTCAATCACGTGAACGCCGCCAAAGCCGTGCCAGAAGCCGATGTCGAATGAATCGCCCATGGACTCGGCGCCAAAGACCAGTGTGCCGCCGTACTGCGGATCCTGCGCGGCAGCCGTCCCAAGAGAGAGCAAAAACAGCAGGATAAGCAGTATTGTACAGAGGGTGCGTAATCTAAACATGAGTCAAAACCTTTCGCTATTCATCGCCGCACTTATGCGACTGGAACTGTAGTCTGTGGCCATAGCCTGTTCCAATTCTTGTACATTGTGTACAGATAGTCAACAAACTGTCCACCAGTAGCGTGATTATAACGTGTATGTGCCGCAAGTCAAAAAGCGGAGCAAACGGTAGTGTATCCTTTCGGTTGAAATACTTTTTACAGTTCTCGACATGAGATCCTAAACCCAAAATATCAGTGATCTGGTAGGGGCGACTCGGTGAGTCGCCCGATACTCATTTAGTTTCCGCGCGTCGGGCGATGCAGCGGGTCGCGTAGACACTGACCTTCGATCGCCCCTACCGGCTGTTAGGTGGTTGCTGTTCTTTTATCAACCGAATTCGATACACAATCAAGGAAACTGTGATTTCGAGTAGACGAGCGGGATCTCGCCGGGCGCGATTGTGGCGCCGCCAATGGCGATCATTCATCGAACTGAAGGATCTCATTGGGATCAATGTCTCGATCGAAATAGTCACGCGCGATGACACGGGCCAACCATTCGGCGATGACATCGTAGCCCTTGTCTCCCGTCTCCGCGGTGGCCAGCGCCGGGTCGCCGATATGACCGAAGGGTGTGTGGTCTTTGTAGCGGCGCGTGGCATAGAAGATGCCGCCGCCCGTTTTGATATGCTCGGCGCCCTGAATCTTGCGCATGTCTTCGGGCGGGACGTGGTGCTTGATCGCCCGGTCGAGATGCACCAGTTCGGGATGGGTCACCAGGATTCGGGCCGTCTCTCCTTCGCCGCCATGCCCCTCCTGCTTCTGTGATGTCTGAATCGTATGATAGACCTTGCTCAGTGGCGTCAGCCAATTGAGCACCATCGCTTTTGCGTCGGCGGTATTGTCGACGACGTCTTGCGCGGCCACCATCATGACGGGCAGATTGCCATCGTGGCCGTGCACGAGAGCGAACTTACGGAAGCCGGTCTCGTACAGGCTCAGGCATACTTCCGTCAACAGTCTGATCATCGTGTGGGAACTAAGGCTGATCGTGCCGGCGAAACCCAGATGAAAGCTGGACGTGCCGAAGGGGATAACCGGTCCGATGACGACCGGGCAGCCCAGCGCGTCGAGGCGGATGGCGGCTCGACGGCAATTCTCCCGCGCTTCGAAGGAATCGGTGCCCAGAGGAAGGTGCGCGCCGTGCGCTTCGGTGGCGCCAACGGGCAACAGCAGTACATCCGTGTGAGTTAACGCCGCCTCGACTTCCGGCCCAGTCATTTCGTCGAGCGTCGGCGGAGCCTTCTGCGAATAGAGCAGGTCATCTTTCATATCAGCCTCAGCGGACATATGTTGCGCCGCCTCTTTACAGTTTGTATAATTCTTGGATATATTGTTTATCATGACGCGCGCAATTGCAAATCCGCCTTTGCCGCGGGGTCCTGGTTTTTGCAACTTGAGAAATCGAAGTCCCAATGAATACCTTTGATTCCATTGATACGGCGGACAGAGAGACGACGTTCGCCTTGCTGCGGCAATTATCAGTGGGCATCGCCAAGCTGTGCGCGCCGCATTGCGAAGTGGTGATACATGATTTCAGCGATCTCGAACGCTCGATTATTCACATAGAGGGCAATATCAGCGGGCGAAAGGTGGGCGGCGCCGCCACCGACCTCTTGCTGACGCAAGCGCGCAACGGCAATACTGTGCGCGACTTCTATAACTATCAGACCTTCTTGCCCAACGGCAGAAATATGAAGTCCTGCACGATGTTCCTCCGCGATGAGCAGGGGGTGGCATACGGCGCCTTCTGCATTAATCTGGACATAGGCGTCTTCGCTGGTTTCCACCGATTCCTGGGCGAGTTCCTGGCGTTGGAGGCCGGATCCGAGGTTAGCGAGACGCTTTCCGATGATATTCAGCGGACCATCCACATCATCTTGCGTGAAGCAGTCAACGAAATCGGCGCCGAATTGCCTATCATGTCCAAAGAGGACAAGATTGATCTCGTCGCGCGGCTCGATGAAAAGGGGGCTTTTCAGGTGAAACGAGCGGTGCCGCTGATCGCGGAGGAATTGGGATTGAGTCGCTCGACCATTTACAATTACCTGACGGAGGCGCGGGAAAAGACCGAAGCCGACGCGCAAAACGGAGCCTGAGCGATGGCGCCCCCCGATGTCATCCTGACAGAAGAAGCGCCGGTCCCGACCAGCGGCTATAGTCAAGCCCTGCGGCACGGCAACCTGCTGGTGACATCGGGTTATCTCGGCACGGCGCCTGACGGCTCGGGGCTGGTCGGTGGCGGTTTCGGGGCGGAAGCGCGGCAAGCGCTGGAGAATATCAAAGCCGTTTTGGAAGCGGCCGGTTGCGCATTGACGGATGTCATCCGGGTCAATGTTTCGCTGACCGACATCAATCGCTTTGCCGAAATGGACGCCATCTACTGCGAATACTTCAGCGAGCCCTATCCCACCCGTAACACCATTGGCGTCCGGGAACTGTGGGGAGGCGCTCAAGTCGGATTCGATGTTTGGGCCGTCATCGACGACGGTTGAAGTTGATGTCCACGATCCTCGCGCATATTCAAGATCACGAAGCCATCGAATTGACGCGCCAGTTGATTCGTATCCCGTCTTTCTTGTGGCGGGAATCCCAGATCGGGACTTGGCTGGCCGACTGGATGTCGGGGCGTGGCTACGATGTGGAACTTCAGGCGGTGCCCCTGAATGACGGCGATGCGACCCATCAGGCGATAGGCGTGCTACGGGGTGATGGCAGCGGTCCCTCTTTAATGCTCTGCGGCCATACCGATACCAGCGATTGGAATGGCGATGTCTTCCGACGCGACCAATGGACTTACGATCCTTTCGGCGCCGAGATTGCCGATGGGAAGATCTATGGCTTGGGCGCGCTGAATATGAAAGCCGGCCTGGCTTCGATGTTGATGGCGGGCGAGGCGCTTCGCCGCGGCGGGAAGCCGCTAAAGGGCGACCTGATCCTGGCCTGCGTCGTCGCCGAGACCGGCGGTGGAGTGGGCGCCCTGCATTTGATCGAGAGCGGCTGCCGTCCTGATTTCTGCATCGTTACCGAGGCGGGGAACCTGGATGTCGGCGTGATTTCGGTCGGTTATGTTCAAGGTAAGATACGGGTGCATGGCGAATTTAAGCACCGCGTACCCTACGTGAATCCGATTGAGAAAGCAACGGGGGTCATCGACGCCTTCAGCCCCTCTTACGTGCAGATCCCGCGTGCCGAAGATGGCGGCTGGCTGCGCTATCACCCGCATCCGCTGCTTCCGGGTTATCCTTCAATGGCGATCCGCGACATTGAGCACTATCAGGATGTGACGACCGTCGCCTTTGACCTGCGGATCACCCCGGGCATGACGGAAGAGGGTGTGCGCGAGGATATGCGGGCGCGTCTGGAGCAAATCCGCAGCGAAGACGACGAGTTTGAGTATGAGTTGTTGATCCCGCAGAGCGATCAGCAGCCTAATATGCCGGCGCGCGAGGCGACGTCCCTTGATGCCCCGGTGGTCACGCAGTTGGTCGCAGCGCATGCACAAGTCACCGGCGCCGAGCCGCGAGTCGGCGCCGGCCATCGCATCGGCGCGACGGCCGATACCTGCCACTTCAAGGGAGTCGGAATCACCTGCGTAGAATACGGGCCCGGATTCATCCCGGTTTGGCCTATGGTTGACGAATGCGTTAGTATGAACCAGGTCATCACCGCGACGAAAGCACTGGCGCTGACCGCCGAAGCCTTGCTGACCTGAGGCGACGAGATGCATCATCAGGATATACCGCTTGAAGTTGTGCAGGACATTTATACGCGTGTCCTGCGCATCCGCCGCTTCGAGGAGGAGGTGGGCCGGCTTTTCCGGCAGGGGCAATTGCCCGGTTTCGTGCACCTCTATATTGGCGAAGAAGCCGTGGCCGCCGGTGTCTGCGCCGCCCTTACCGATGCGGATACCATCATCAGCACGCACCGCGGGCATGGTCATGTCATTGCCAAAGGCGGCGATCTTAAGCGCATGATGGCGGAGTTGTTCGGCAAAGCGACCGGCTATTGCAAAGGCAAGGGCGGTTCGATGCATATCGCTGATTTTGATATCGGCATGTTGGGCGCAATTGGCATTGTTGGCGGCGGCATGCCAATCTCCGTAGGCGCAGGCTTGAGCGCCTGGTATACCGGCAGCGAGCGCGTATCCGTCTGCTTTTTCGGCGACGGCGCCGCCAACGAAGGCAGTTTTCATGAGTCGCTTAATCTGGCGTCGACGCTGACGCTGCCGGTGATTTTTGTCTGCGAGAACAATCAGTATGGCGAGTTCACGCCGGCGCTTCACGCGATGAATATCACGGATATCGCCGATCGCGCGGCCGGATATGGCATCCCGGGCCTGGTTGCCGATGGCACTGATGCCTTCGAAATGTACCGCCTCACCAAGACGGCCGTGGAGCGCGCTCGCGGTGGTGGCGGGCCGACTCTGATCGAAGCGAAGACCCATCGCCGGGGCAGCCATGCCGAGGGCGAAGAAGCCTTCTTGGGCGGTCAAAAATATCGCAGCGATGAAGAGATGGCGGCTGCGCAGGCCAAGGACCCGCTGCTCCTGCTGCATACCTATGTCAGCGAGAATGATATTTTGCCGGCGGCGAAGCTGGAAACGCTGGACGCCGAAATCACTCAATCCGTGGCTGAGGCGGTCGATGCCGCGCGGGACGGCCCCTCACCTGAAGTCGAATCCCTATTTGAAGACCTGTGGGTATGAATGGGCGCGGGATAGCCCGGAGCGCCCGGAGCGTTAGATAGAATGCCTCGCAAAACCTATGTGGCGGCGATTCAGGAAGCTTTAGCCGAAGAGATGCGTCGGGATGACCGTGTATTTCTCATCGGCGAGGATGTGCGAATTGGCGTCTTCCCCAGCACGCGCGGGCTGCACGCCGAATTCGGCGACAAGCGCGTCATCGACACGCCGATTTCCGAGTTGGCGGTGGCCGGCGCCGGGATTGGCGCTGCCGTGACCGGACTGCGCCCGATCGTGGATCTGATGTTCGGCACCTTTCTTTATCTCGCCTTCGACCAGATCGCCAATCAAGCGGGCGCGATGCGTTACATGTATGGCGGGCAGACGAAGGTGCCGCTGGTTTTCATGGTGCAGAACGGCGCCGGCAGCAGCGCCGGGCATCATCATAGCCAGGCGGTGCATCAGTTCTTCATGAATATGCCGCAAATCAAAGTCATATTGCCGAGCAGTCCTTACGATGGCAAAGGCTTGCTCAAGTCGGCGATACGCGATGACAACCCGGTGATTTTCCTGCATTCGCTGTCCTTGGGCGGCAAGCGGGGCGAAGTGCCGTCAGACGAGTATCTTGTCCCTATCGGCGTTGCCGATGTCAAGCGTAGCGGAAGCGATGTCACCATCTCTGCAGTGGGGCCAACGGTCTATACCGCGTTGGAGGCCGCCGAGGAGCTGGCGACTGAAGGCCTTGAGGCCGAAGTGATTGACTTGCGCAGTCTGTCGCCCTGGGACAAGCAGACGGTCCTGGAAAGCGTCGCCAAGACGGGACGCTTCGTGGCTGTAGACGAGAGTTTCCCCACGTGCAGCGCCGCCAGTGAATGGGCGGCTACGGTGGCGGAAGAGGCCTTTGCGGATCTCAAGGCGCCGGTACAGCGCGTGACTAACGCGGATGTGCCGATGCCTTTTAGTCCGGTCTTGGAGAAGGCGGTTCTGCCTTCGGCGGCGGATGTCGTCGCTGCCGCGCGCAAAACCTTGACTTGAATTTATCCAGGACGCGGAGCTGACCCGCTAAGGAGATTGATGTGTCATTGATTCCAATCTATATGCCGAAATTCGGAATGACGATGGAAGAGGGTTTGATCGTCGAGTGGCTGGTGGCGGAGGGGGATTCTGTGGCCGAGGGTGATGGCATCGTCCTAATCGAGACGGAAAAGGTCAGCACGGAAGTGGAAGCGCCAGCCGGCGGAGTCGTGGTGGAATTGAGTTGCGAAGTGGATGACGAAGTGCCGGTTGGCGAAGTCATCGGCTACATAGAGACGGCGTGATTATGGGACGTCTGTCCGGGAAGACCGCGCTTGTCACCGGGGCCGCTCAAGGCATCGGGCGGGCTATCGCCCTGCGCTTCGCCGCAGAGGGCGCGAATCTGGTACTTTGTGACCTGAACCTGGAAAGCCTGCGCCAAGTCGCCGCCGAGGCGGAATCCAACGGGGTGAAGACCGTCTCTCGCGAGACGGATGTGGCGCTGCGGGAGCAGGTTCAACAAGTGGTTGATGACGGCATTGCCGAGCTGGGCATGGTCCACACGGTGGTCAATAACGCGGGCGTCTTTTTCAACGCGCCCTTTGAGCAGACCACCGACGAGCAATACGACCGCATTATGGCGATCAATGTAAAGGGCGTTTTTTTGGTGTCGCAGATCGTGATACGGCATTGGCTGCGTCACGAGATCAAAGGGACGATTGTCAATCTGGCGTCGATCGGCGCGGCGGTCGCCTTTGTTGATTCCGCCGCTTATTGCACGACCAAGGGAGCCGTTGCGACCATGACGCGCTGCATCGCGCTGGAATACGGACCGCGGGGGATTCGCGCTAATTCTATGGCGCCCGGCATCATCGATACGCCTATGTTGCCGAGCCAGGAAGACAACCAACGCTGGGCGAAGACGACGATACCGCTGCGCCGTTTGGGCCAGCCGCGCGATGTCGCCGATGTCGCGCTCTTTCTGGCCTCGGACGAGTCACGCTATATCACGGGGGAAATGATCTTTGTCGATGGCGGTTGGATGCTCAATTGACCAGGGTGTAGCCTTTGGGGGGTGCGCGGCGTGAAGTTGCGTGACAAGGTTGCAATTTTAACCGGCGGCGGATCCGGCATTGGCGCGGCGAGTTGCTATGCTTTTGCCAGGGAAGGCGCCAGCATAGCCGTGGTGAATCGGACACTGTCCAAAGCGCAGGCTGTAGCGCGCGCGATCGAATCAGAAGGCGGCCGCGCGATCGCAATCGGCGCGGACGTCGCCATCAGCGCTGATGTGCGGCGTATGGTCGATCAGAGCGCTTCTGAATTGGGCCCCCCGGATATCTTATTCAACAACGCAGGCATCAGCCCAGCCGGTCGGATCACTGATATCAGCGAAGCCGATTGGGACGAGTGCCTCAATATCGATCTCAAATCTGTGTTCCTGGCCGCCAGATGCGCGCTGCCGCTGATGATTGAAGCGGGTGGCGGCGTCATCCTCAATACCGCCGGCAGCTTCGGCATTCGCGCCGCCGGGAACAAAGCGGCTTACTCGGTCGCCAAGGCCGGCGTTATCAATCTCAGTCGTTCCATCGCTCTCGATTACGCCCGCGACAATATTCGCTGCAACGCGATCTGCCCGGGTTACGTCGACACGCCCTTGAACGAAGGCTTCCCGCCGTCCCAACGAGACGCTTTTCTGAAACAGTATCAGCCGCTGCGAGGGATGATCGGCGCGGAGGACGTGGCGGAGATGGCTGTCTATCTCGCTTCAGACGCCGCCAGGATGATCACGGGCCAGGTCTTCGTACTTGACGGCGGCCAACAGGCCGGTCTTTACGCCTGATGCCAAGCATCATTCATGCGCGATATAGCTTGCGAGGCGGCGTCCCTGTTGAAGATTTGGCAATCACCGTCGACGGAGAAACCATTGTCGACGCCGGCACTCTCTCCGAGCTGGCCGCGCGTTATCCGGGTGCCGATCAGGTCGGCGGCGATGACTTCGTTCTCGTACCAGCCTTCACCAATGCGCATGACCACGGACGCGGGTTGGGGACGCTGGCGCTGGGCGCCCCCGACAGTTTCCTGGAACTATGGCTCGGTCATTTAGCGCATCTTCCCAGCATGCCGCCTTACCTGGCGGCGCACTATTCGGGGCTGCATTTGCTGGGTTCCGGCGTGACGGCGGTCGCCCACAGTCATAATCCAAATTCCTGGTCCGAACTTCCAGACGAGATACCGGAGGCCCTGCGCGGATATGCCGACGCCGGTGTTCGTGTCGCCATGCACCCGCCGATAGTCGACCAGAATCAACTGGTATATGCCGAGCGCGAGCTTTTTCTCGATATGTTGCCGCCCGAACTGCGCCGGAGGGCTGGCGACGCGAGTGCCATCGACCTTAGCGCGGATGACTATTTCGCCTTGCTGGAGGACTTATACAACAACTTCCATGACAGGGAGCGGCATCGCGCGCATATTCAGGTCAGTCCGGCTGGGGGCCAATGGTGCAGCGATGAGTTGATCATCCGCGCTTGCGAGTGGGCTAGAGAGCGTCGTACGCGCGTACAGATGCACATGCTTGAAACGCGCTATCAGCGGATATACGCCTACAAGACCTGGGGCAAAAGCTTCATCCGCCATCTTGAGGACATTGGCGCGCTGGGCGACTGGCTCACACTGGCGCATATGGTCTGGGTTGAAGATGAAGACATCGAACTGCTGGCGGAACGGGGCGTCGGCGTCGCGCACAATATCAGCAGCAACTTGCGCTTGCGCAGCGGCATCGCGCCGATCTCGATTATGGCGGCGGCGGGTGTGCCGGTCGGCATCGGCCTGGACGGGCAGACACTGGACGATGACCAGGACTTCCTGCGCGAAATGCGGCTGGCCTGGACAATCGGCAATCAGAGCGGGATGGCGGCGGCAGATCTCGACGCCGAGACCGTATGGCGGATGGGCACGAGCGTCGCCGCGGATATCACATTTGGCGCGGACGTTCCGCTAGGAGAAGTGGAAGTTGGGGGGTTGGCCGACTTGGCTTTGCTGGATTTAGGGGCGATGGAGGGCCAATGGGCGCTCGCTGATTATCCGCCGCGGGAGCTGCTGCCGGCATTTTTGTTGCGGCGGGGCCGGCGCGAACATGTGCGGCATGTGATGGTCGGCGGCGAGTGGGTCCTGCGCGATGGGAAGCACGTGAATGTCGATCTGCGGGATGTAGAGCGTGAGATCTGGGAGCGGTTAAGGTTTGAAGCGCGCGGCCAGCCGTCGAGACTTGAGGCGTATCTGCGAAAGTTCTATCGGGGTTGGGATGAGGGGGAATTGCCGATGCCGCGACGATAATGGCAAGTTGCCGTCTTTTTTTACAAATCCGCTTGCTGATGCAAGGAAGGCGCTTGTTTTTTGCGAGCGCGGCATTCCTGGGTAGTCTGTCGAAATCGCTTGAAATTGAGAACAGTAACCACCTGACAGCCGGTAGGAGCGATCGAAGGTCAGTGTCTACGCGGCCCGATGGATCGCTCGACGTGCAGAAACTGAATGAATATCGGGCGACTCGCCGAGTCGCCCCTACCAGATCGTTGGGTTAAGGATCTCATGTCGAGGACTGGCTAAGAGTATTTCAACCGAAATGGATACACTACCCATTCCTGGGACCTTTTCGCTGCCGCCGAGCGGCTGTGGTAAACTAAGCCTCATCTATTCAGCAACTGGTCGCTTCCACCGCCCATGAATTTCTTTCGCTACTTTGTCCGTCGAGTCGTTTTAATCATCCCGCTCCTCCTGGGAATCACAGTGGTCGCTTTCATCATCGCCAATGCCATTCCCGCCGATCCTATCAACGCCAACCTGCCGCCCAATGCGCTCAACGACGAAGATACAATCGCCGCCTTCCGCAAGAAATGGGGCCTGGACAAGCCGCTGCACGAACAATATTTGACCTATCTGGGCAACCTGCTGCGCGGCGATATGGGCACCTCAATCAAATGGCGGACGAAGGTAGCCGAGGACATCGCCAAGCGCTTGCCGGCCACGATTGAATTGGCGACGCTGGGCATCATGTACGGCGTTGTCCTGGGTGTGGGGCTTGGGCTGGTCTCCGCCATATGGAAGAACAGTTGGGCGGATTATATCGCGCGCGTAATCGCCCTGATTGGGGTTAGCTTTCCGGTCTTTCTCATCGCTTTGGTATTCCTCTCGCTCTTTTACGCCCAGTTGGGAATCGCCGCCGGACCGGGCCGCCTTCATATACTCATGCGTCCGCCGCCGACAGTCACCGGCATGTACACGATCGACGCGCTTTTGGATGGCGATTGGAAGACATTTGGCAACGCGCTCTCGCATCTCATCTTGCCGGCGCTGACCCTCGCGCTGTATATCAGCGGCATCATCTCGCGCATTACCCGTTCTTCCCTGCTCGAAGTGTTGAATCAGGATTACATGCGCACGGCCCGCGCCAAAGGCTTGCGCGAACGTTATGTCATTGGCTTTCACGGGATGCGGAACTCGCTGATCCCGGTGGTGACGGTGATCGGTTTGTCTTATGGCAATCTGCTGGTCGGGTCGATCCTTATCGAGTCGATCTTCGCCTATCCGGGCATCGGCTTCTATATGTTCCGCGCCAGCACCTCGCAGGACTTCCCGGCCATTATGGGTGTCAGCTTGCTCTTCGCTTTCATTTATGTCGGAGTGAATTTTGTCGTCGATATCCTCTATTTCTTCCTCGACCCACGAATTCGAGTCGGCTAGCCGGGGCCAACAGGCGCTCTATCACTTGCGCCGCAACCCCTTGGTCTTGATCGGGCTGATCATCGCCATTTTGTGGATCGTCATCGCTTTCATCTCGCCGGCAATCGCCCCGGTCGAGCCCTTGCAGCAGGACCTGGTCAACCGCTTGCAAGCGCCGAACGCGTTGTTCTTCATGGGCTCGGACGAATTAGGCCGGGACATCTTCAGCCGTGTGCTCTGGGGCTCGCGCATTACGATTCCCGCCGGTTTGGCAGTTATCATCATCGGTAGCGCGCTCGGCGTCATTATCGGCGCGGTCGCCGGTTACGCGGGGGGCTTGATCGACGAATTGCTCATGCGCCTGACCGAGCTCTTCATGGCATTTCCCTTCATCATCCTGGCCATGGCCGTCACGGCCGCGCTGGGTCCCGATATTCGGAATGCCGTTTTGGCGCTGAGTGCGGTCTGGTGGCCCCGCTATGCCAGGATCCTGCGCGGACTGGTGCTTGAGGTCAAATCGCAGGAATATGTCGAAGCGGCTCATAGCGCGGGCGCCAGCGGGCTCTACGTGCTCTTCCGCACCATCTTGCCCAACTGCATCGCTCCTGCGGTTATACTCGCCACCCTGGATATCGGCACCGCCGTCATCAGCTTCGCCGCTTTGAGCTTCATCGGCCTGGGGCCGGAACCCTCGTCGCCGGAATGGGGGCGCATGGTCAGCATTGGCATTGACTTCTTCGACCAGTGGTGGATGTGGCTCTTCCCGGGTCTGGCCATCGCCAGCCTGGTCATGGCCTTCAATTTCATCGGCGACGGCTTGCGCGATATCCTCGATCCGCGCCTGCGGGGGGAATAGGGCGTTTAGCTGGCAAATTGGATGCCCACGGTGTCGGAATATTGATTACAATTAGGTATATACCGTTTCGCCTTGCGTCATATTGCCCGGCAGGTACAAATGGCGGTTCAGTCGATCCAATCCCTTGACGATCTTCGCCATCGGCGCGAGCAGATTATGACACTTGCGCGCCAACATCGGGTGCGCCACATAGCCGTTTTTGGATCGCTCCTGCGCGGCGCTCTAAAGTCGAACAGCGATATTGATTTTCTAGTTGACTTCGAATCGGACTATAGTTTGCGCGACCACATCCGCCTGGCTCAGGGCCTGCAGGAATTGTTGGGTCGCCGAATAGAAGTAGTTGATCGTCTGGCGCTTAGACCGGAACTACGAGATACGATCACGAAGGAAGCCCGGCGCTTGTGACCAGAGACCAGCGCATTTATTGCCACGATATTCTTGATCGCATCCGGCGTATATAAAACTACACTGACGGTGGATTTGATGCCTTCGTGGAATCAGAACTGCTTCAGGATGGTGTCATACGGAGTTTTGAGGTAATTGGCGAAGTAATCAAACGCCTTGACCCGGAGTTGAAAGCGAAGTATCCCGATGTAATGTGGAGCGATTTTGCCGGTTTCCGTGATGTTCTGATACACCAATATCACAGTATTCGGATTGATCTAGTGTGGAGATTCGCGCAAGAGGACCTGCCAGCGCTTAAACTGGCTGTTGCGACGCTACTAGAAGACCTCGAAAGTTTGCGAGACGCCAAAGACGCCGCAGGCGACGGTTAAGGCAGCGTACCAAGCGTTCGTCCTCGCTAAACCGTCGTCGGCACAGCCGTCCAGTCAAAAACGACGCCGATGAACTCGTTTTTTCTGTTTTTCAAGCCATGATAGGCTTCTGCGGCTTCATATGGGGAAAGTGTATGTGAAAGAAGGGGCGCAACTTGCAAGTCACCGGAACGGATCAAATCCAGGGCGATTTCCGAGTTGCGTTGGATCGAATGCTTGACAAAGGGATCCCTCGCGACCGGAAAGCGCCACTCGTGCGCGCCTTTGAAGGTCACACTACCTTGCGAGTGCAGATGGATATAATCGAGCACATCGCTGAGATTTGTTTCATACTCTCCACGCACAATACCTACCAAGATGACTTCGCCGTAGCGTCCGAGGAGCGGTAGGCCATCGAGAAGCGCCCCGGGCCTTCCGCTAGCCTCGATAAGCGTCGTCACACCCCGCTGATTTGTTATCTCAGCCACTTTTCCGGCGACAGACGGTTTTTCCATTACAAGCGCGTTTTTTACGCCGCAATCCGCCGCGAGCGCGACGCGACCCGGGTTATGGTCCAGCCCGATCACGCTGCCGCCCTGCAAACGCGCTAACTGAGCGGCGAAATTGCCGACCAGCCCCAAGCCAATCACCGCCACAAAATCGCCCAGTTCAATGTCCGAAACGCGGAGAGCCGTCAACGCAATGGTTATCATTCGAGTGAAGGGAACCAGTGGCAGCGGGATACCAGCGGGCACAGGTATGCAAATCGATCCCAGCCTTGCCAGGTTGATGCGATTGTACTGCTTGTGCCCGCCCCAGGTATACACTACATCTCCCGGCCTGACGTTGATAACCTGATCTCCAACTTTCACTACTTCGCCGACCGAGGTGTAGCCGGGGGTTGACGGGAAGGTAAACCAAGACTCAATGCCAGCTAAACAAGTAAGTTCCGTTCCCGCGCTGACGAGTGAAAAGCTTGTTTTGACAAGCGCCTCATGCGCTTGAAGCTCTTCCAGGTTTTCCTCCAAATCCTGCACTTCGACTTGATCGCATCCGGTGAAAACAATGCTTTTGTTTTTCATTGTCTTGATGATCCCCTTATTCAATGAACCGCGATCTGCGGTAGCCGAGCAGGTCTATTATTTTGTGCAAGCACGGTAGCCTAAATTCGCCGGTTACGCGCCGAGCGGCCTTGTTGCTGTTTTCAACGCGCTCGCCCGCGTTTACGACAGCTATGGCAATTTACCGCCGGATGAGATTCCCATCCCCGCATGCCAAAAGCCTTGGGGCAGGCGGGAATGACGAATGCGTATTAGCGCTCCAGGGGCGGGAATAGTTCGAGGCCGCGTATGGCATCGACGTTTCGGCCAGATCTCCGGCAGGTTCTTTATTGCAAGTTACACAGTTGCCCAATCAAATACGACACCGACGTATGTCTCTTTCTCGCGCTGCAAGCCGCTGTAAGCCTTTTCCGCCTCGTAAGGCGAAAGCGTGTGCGTGTGCAGCGGCGTCACATGGAGCCGGCCGGAGCTTATCAGGTCCATCGCGATCTCGGAATTGCGTTCCATCGAATGCTTGACGAAAGGATCGCGCGCCACCGGATAGCGCCATTCATGCGCTCCCTTGAAGGTCACATTGCCATGACCATGGAGATGAATGTAGTCGAGTACGCTGGTCAGATCGGTTTCAAAGACGCCGCGCGGCGTGCCCAGCAGAATGACTTCGCCGTATCGTCCGACAATCGGCAGCGCATCGGGCAGCGCCGCCGGGACGCCGGTTGCCTCGATCAGGGTCGACACGCCCTGCCCGTTGGTAATCTCAGCGACGTCGTCCTTGACCGTCGCCGGATTAATCCCCAGCGCGTGCGGAATGCCACAGTCGCGCGCCAGTTCCAAGCGTCCGTTGTTCAGATCCAGCCCGATCACGCACGCGCCCTGCAAACCGGCCAACTGCGCGGCGAAGTTGCCCACCGTGCCCAGCCCGACGACGCCGACGTAATCGCCCAGTTCAATATTCGAAATGCGCAGCGCCGTCATGGCGATGATAGCCATGCGCGTGAAGGGCGCCAAGCCCAGCGGCAGCCCCTCCGGCAGCTTGAGGCAGATCTGCTGCGGACGCGCCGTATCGACCACGGTGTACTGCTTGTGCCCGCCCCAGTAGTGCACTTTGTCTCCCGGCGCTAGGGCAGTTATCCCGTCTCCTACATCGACGACTTCGCCGACGGCGGCATAACCGGGCGTCGCCGGAAAAGGGAACCAGGCTTGCGTTCCCGACAAACAAGCGAGCTCCGTGGCCGCGCTGATCAGCGAATAATCGGTCCGGACGAGCACGTCATGCGCGCGGAGCTGCCCGATGTCATCGTCTATCTGTTGCACTTCGATGCGATCTGCTCCGCTGAAGAGAACGCTTAGATTTTTCATTTGCGTAGGGGTTCCTCTGCAGACTGGACTGCCTTAACCGGTCGAATGAATCGTTTGCGCCTACTTGCTGCCCGAAGAAATGACCACACCCTGGATGTAATAGCGCTGCAAGAGTATGAAGACCAGTATGCTGGGCAGGGTCATGACCATTGATGCCGCCATCAGCAGATGTTCGGTCGCCTGGCCGCCGGCGGAAACGACCCGCTGGAAGTTCGCCAAACCCAGCGATAGGGTGTATTTCTCCGGCGTATTCAAATAAATCAGCGGGCCGAAAAAGTCGTTCCAGGACTCCAGGAAGCCGATGACGACCATGGTGATGACCACCGGCTTCGACAGTGGCAAGATAATGCGTATGAAGATCCAAAGCGTATTCGCCCCGTCGATTTTGGCCGCTTCGTCCAGGTCTTTGGGGATCGTCAAAAAGAACTGCCGGAACAAAAATATCGCGAAGGCGCCGCCGCCGAACCAATTCGGAATGATCAGCGGATTATAAGTATCCAGCCAGCTTAAGGCTTTAAATAGCAAAAATGTCGGGATGATCGTGACTTGGTAAGGCAGCATCAGCGTACTCAGCAGCAGCAGGAAGAGGAAGTTGCGGAAGGGAAAGCGGAAGCGCGCGAAGCCGTAGGCGACTAATGCTGCCGACAGAATACGGCCGGAGACCGAAAAAACTGTTACAAAAACTGTATTGATAAAGAAGCGCGCCAGCGGCGCCACATGCCAGATCTCTACATAATTCTCGAAACGCCAAGTCTTGGGAATCAACTGCGGCGGCCAAATGAACAGTTCGTTGACCGGCTTCAACGACGACGAGACCGCCCACAAGAAGGGCAGAGCGAATATGACCGTCAGGCCGTAGGCGACGGCATAGAGCAATAAGTTTCGGGTTATGCGCTTAACCCGCCAAGCGGGCAGAATCTCACTCAGCATTACGCTGCTTCCCCTGACCGTTCATGACCGATACCTAGTTATCCTCCCCTTCGTAGTAGACCCAACGGCGGGACGTCCACAGTTGAAACCCGGTAATCGCCAGCACGATGACGAAGAAGACCCAGGCCAGCGCAGAAGCGTAGCCCATCTCCCAGAAATCAAAGGCGCTATTGTACAGATGCAAGACGTAGAACAGCGTCGAGTATAGCGGACCGCCCGGTGAGAATTGCTGTTGCCGGCCGCTGCTCGCGACGTAGGCCAGCGTGAACATCTGCAGCGCTCCGATCACGCCGAGCACGGTGTTGAAGAGGATGACCGGCGATATGCTCGGCACGGTAATATAGCGGAACTTCCCCAGGCCTCCAGCGCCGTCAATATCGGCTGATTCATAGAGCTCCTTGGGAATGCCCTGCAGCGCCGCCAGGAAGATCAGCATGGTGTTGCCGCCCAAGGCGCCCCACAAGCTAATGATGATCAGCGCCGGCTTGGAGGAACCGGGGTGGCCCAGCCAGAGCGGGCCATTTCCCAAACCCAAGGCCGATATGATGCTGTTCATCAGCCCGATCTGCGGCTGGAAGATCCAAAGCCAGAGGAAGGCAGCCGCGACTACCGGCGTGACCGATGGTAGAAAATACAGCGTCCGCAGCGCGACCCGGCCCGCGATCCTCTGGTTGAGCAGCATAGCCAGGGCCAGCGACCCGGCAATGGCGATTGGTACAAAGATGATGGTGTAATAGAGCGTATTCTCGATGGATTTCCAAAAGAGTTTGTCTTTGAACATAAATTCGTAGTTGTTCAAGCCGGCGAAGCGTGGCGGGGTTACGATGTTGTAGTCCGTCAGGCTGAGATAGGCCGACGCGATCATCGGTCCCACCGTGAAGACCAGGAAACCGATGATCCAGGGGGAGATATAGATAAAGCCTTGCAACGCTTCCTTTTGGCTCAGCGTTAAAGGGGCGCTCAAGCCAAGGCGCTGCCTGATTGGGGCAATCATCAAATTACTCGCGCTCAGTTACACCTGGGCGTTTCTGAACGGTGACGCAGGCGTGAAGACCGTCGACGATCTCCACACCTGCGAACGTGAATTATCCGAGCGCTGGTTTATCCAAGATCGCTTGGGCGCCGGAGTTGAGATCCTCGATGATATCGTCGACGGTCGCCAAGCCCAGCCAAAGGGCCTGGATCTGGTCACCGATGAACTTGAAGTGCTCCGTCTCGCGGAAGTTCGCCGGCAGCACCAGGGGCAAGGCATCCGCCATGATACCGGAGAAGACCCGTAAGGTATCGCTTTCCTGCACGACGTCGTCAGCCATGACCGCCGGGCGGCTGGCCGTGACGTTGTGCAGCTTGGTGACGCGCAGTTGCGCATCGAAACCGGTATTGTAATCCACCCATTTGAAGGACTCTTCCGGATTCTCGGTGAAGGAAGTCACGCAGAGGGGATCAAACTCGAACATGCTGCCGCGCTGACCGGAAGGACCAATCGGCATCGGCGCCACGCCAACGATGCTCGGATCTTCGACAAACTGCGCCACGCCGCTGCCCCAGAAACCCGACTGGAACATCGCCAGTTGGTTGGCGGCGAAGAGCTGGTAGGGTCCTTGAAGGGCCGTGCCGGGCGCCGGCGCGACCTTGTGCTCGTTATAGAGCGCGCTCTGGAACTTCAAGGCCGCTATCGCTTCCTCGGAGTTCAACAGGGACTCGGTGCCGTCCGCATTGAGCGTGTCGCCGCCAAAGGCGCGAATGAAGACGATTGATGTGAAGTAGGAGCCCTCGGGATCTACGAAGCCCCAGATGCGCCGTTCGGGGTCGGTCACCTCGATGGCGGCGGCCAGGAAGTCATCCATTGTCCAGGTTTCGTCGGGGTAATCGACGCCGGCCTCGTCAAAGATGGTCTTGTTGAAGAACAAACCGACGCGCCCGGGATGCGCCAGGATGGGAATCCCGTACAGCTTGCCATCCAGGTAGGCTGCCGAAATCGTCGCCGGATAATGCTCTTCGAGGTCATAGCCCAGGCTGTCGACGATATCGTCTATCGGTCGCAGGACGCCGGTCGCCGCCAGCCGGAAGTAGCCCTCAATGGACGAGATCCAGATGACATCGCCCATGGTGCCGCCGGCCGCCAGTGTATTGATTTTCTGGAAGTACTCCGAACCCGGGAAGTCCTCAATGACGACAGTGGCCTCGCCAGCCATGTCCTCATTGAAGCGTTCCGCCCAGAATCTCTGCGCGTCGGCCTGGCGGCCGCTGCGCGTGTGCGAACGGATGGTGACGCCGTCCTGGGCGAAGGCTGGCAAGCCCGAAGCGAGCAAGCCGCCCGCGGCCAAACCTCCTGACGCCTTCAAAAAGTCGCGTCGACTAATGTGTCTGTTCATAACAGAATCTCCTTTTTACGAAATACTAAGGTCGGAAAAACGGTGCGACTGCTGAACCTATCTAATACAATACCGATCCTCCTCTCCGAATCTTATTGCTTCGCTTGAGAATACAAGTAAGTTGGCGACTTCGCAACAAATCCGAAAGCGCCCTCGGGTTTCAAAATGTGCAAAGGCTTCTACGCGCGCCAGCCTAAACCACAACGTGTTTGGCGACAAGCGGTCATAAGCAGTATAACCGCTTCTCTTTTTGGGTATGGTCACTTAGGGCATCGGACTTATAATCCACCAACCACTTGTTTCTGCAAGGATTTTGAAAGGACATACAAAATGTCATTGGACGAAAAAGTGAAAGCGATGGGCATCGATATTGAAGACTTCACACCGTCGCCCACGCTGGCGCCAGCCACGCGAATCGGCAACACCATATACTGCTCCGGTCACGTGTCGACGGGATACGTGGGCAAGCTGGGCGCGGGGGTCGATGTCGAAACCGGCAAGCAAGCCGCGCGCGTCTGCGCCGAAGACCTGCTCAAAGCGGCCTATACGCTCACCGGCACGGTCAACAACCTGCGCCTGCGCAAATTGCTGGGCGCGGTCAATTCCGCGCCGGATTTCACTGATCAGCATTTGGTGATCAACGGCGCGTCGGAACTGTTCTGGGAACTCTACGATGGCGAAAAACACGCTCGCAGCGCGCTCGGTTTCGCCTCGCTGCCCAATGGATTCGCAGTCGAGATTGAAGCGGTATTTGAGGTAGTGGACTGATACTGTTTTGGAACAACCTGACTCGCCTCAGCTAGTTTCTCCCATCGATCAAACGACGACGACTTCAGGTCGAAATCCCTCCCGGATGCTTCGGCTGAGGAGGGGACATGTTTGAAGTAACACGGTACGAGAGCGACGGGTCAGCTAATAGCTGACCCCTACAAGATTCATCGTGAAAACTGTAGGGGCGACCTATCAGGTCGCCCGAAAATTACTTCAGGGCGGGGTTTAGGGAGGGCTTAGAACAGACATGCTCGGTCGCATTCTCAGCCCCGTCCGCGCCTTCAACCCGCAGGCGCGCCTTTTTTTCGCCGTCCTTGTCGGCTTAAGCTTTGTCGCCGACGGCCTCTATTCCGTGCTGCTCAACCTCTATCTGCTGCGGCTGGATTATGGTACCGAGTTCATCGGCTTGGTCAACGCGGTGGCCTTGCTGACCTTCGGCTTGGCCAGCTTGCCGGCTGGCATCCTAGGTTCGCGCATGTCCACCACCGGGCTGATGAAGTTCGGCGCTTTCACGTGCCTGGCGGGCGGGCTGCTGCTGCCCATAGCCGAGTGGCTGCCGCCGGGCTGGCGCGAGGCTGGGCTGATCTTCCCGCCGGCTCTGATGTTTGGCGGATTCGCCTTCTACTTCGTTAATGGCGCGCCGTACCTGATCAACGTGGTGGATGAGGCTTACAAGCATCAGGCCTTCGCGCTCAAAGCGGCGCATTGGTCTTTGGCCGGTTTCGCCGGCAGCCTCATTGGCGGGATACTGCCCGGTATAATCGCCGGCACAAATGGCTGGACGCTGGATGACCCCGATCCCTATCGCATCACTTTTGCCCTGGCCAGCGTCGTCCTGGCGCTTTCCGTTGTCTTGTCCCTGCGCATTCGTCCGCTGCCGCCAAAAGCAGCGCCGGCGCGCCGGGAAACCGCTGCAGATCGAGGCGGCGGCCGCAAGGGCTGGGCGGCATCGGTTCTGATGCTGATCGTCATAATGACCGTGATTCGCCTGTTCCAGGTCGCGGGCTCGGCGACCGCGATGGTTTACTTCAACGTCTACATGGACCAGCGCCTGGCGGTATCAACGGCGCTGATCGGCGCCATGGCCGCCATCGGTCGCTTGACCGGCGTGCCGACCGCTCTGCTGACGCCCTCTTTGGTGCAGCGTTGGGGCAACGTCCGCGTGATCATCGGGGCGTCGATGGTGGCGACGCTCTGCCTGATTCCGATGGCGCTGGTGGAGCATTGGCTGGCCGCCTCTTTTGGTTATATCGGCGCGATCAGTATGATGTCCGTCCGTTTCACCGCTTTCATCGTCTATATCCTTGACCTGGTGCCCCGAAAGCATCAAGCGCTGATGGCGGGCACTGGCGAGGCCGCGGCAGGTTTGAGCTTCGCGATGATGGCGCTGGGCGGGGGCTTGCTCCTGACCGCCTTCACATTCCGCGATCTATTCCTGCTCGGGGCGTTGATCGCCTTCATCGGCACCGCGCTCTTCTGGCTCTACGTCTTCGTAACAGAACCAAAGCGCAAGCTCAAGCCAGCGCTCTAAGGCCAGCACAAAGAGATAAACGCATTCCTGGAGCGACCAAGGATCGCCGTCGTCGGTCTCGCCGAGCGGCCCGTTATCCGAGCCGTTCAAGGCGGTCCGGCCAGGTTCTCTATTCGGCAAGCGCGTTGCCAGCCGCTTCCAGCAGCGCAATCACGTCGCTGCGGTCGGTTTCGTCTTCAAATTGCGACCGCGCCAGTTCCAGCGGCGTCTTGCCGGACTCGCTCTCGCGGGCGGAGAGATCGGCGCCCCGGTCGATCAGAAAACGCGGCACGTCGGTCAAAAGGTGATAGACGCCGATATCTTGCGTGGTCTCGCTGAGATCGGGCAGCGGATCGAAGAAGCGCTTCGGTCCATAGCAGATGACGAAGTGCAGCGGCGTATATCCGCGGGCGTCGACGGCGTTGATATCAGCGCCGGCTTCCAGCAGCAGCTCCATCGCCTCGAGGTGGCCGCCTTGCGCCGCCAAGTGCAGCGGACTCATCCCGGCGCCCAGCACGTGATCATCCGGCGTGCTGGCACTCACGAGGTCCCCGTCGGCCGCAAGAAGCGCGCGCAGGGCGTCGATATCGCCCATGATGGCGGCCCAGAAAACATCAACCGCCCAGCCCAGGTGCCGCAGCAGACGGCGCACGCCGGGGTAATTGCGGCGATAGGCTTGATCGCGCAGGGGCGAACTTTGGCGCGTTTTGCCGTGCCGTTGGTAGCGCACCAGCGGATCGGCGCCGTAACCTAAATAGAACTCGATCCCTTTCACATCGCGGCAAAAGGACATCAAGGTGCTGGGTCCGGGACCGATCTCGTTGACCAGGGCTGGATTCTCGTCCAGTCGTCCCTTGACGCCTTCCATATCGCCCAGCCAGGCGCAAGCCCAGACGTCCATTTCGGCGCCGCGCTCCAGCAAAAAATCGACCATGCCCAAGTCGGCGTATGCCGGCATGAAATCGGCCAGGTCGATGGCGTGGATCAGCGCGTTAAAATGGTACTTGTCATCGCGGGCATTGATATCCGCGCCATGCGCCAGCAGCAGATCGACGATATCCTTGCGCCCGTGCATGACCGCCACGTGCAGCGCTTTGGCATCCGACCCCCATAGGGACGTTCTGACAAAGCCTTCGGCATTGGCCAAGCGACCGTCTTCGGCGAGCAAGGCCCGCACCTTGTCGATATCGCCGGATTTGGCGGCATCAAAGAGGCGCATGACCTTTTCGGTGAATTGGCTGTCCCGCGAGGGACGTTGTGCGGATAAGTTATCCAATGCTGTCATCCTTTGCTTGATCTGTTTGCGAGCGTGATAGAGCCGGGATTTGACCGTACCCAGGGGAATTTCCAGGAAGGCGGCGATCTCGGCTTGCGCGAAGTCGTTCATATAATGCAGCAATAAGACGCTGCGCTGCGCCTCGGGCAAGGCCTCAATCGTGGCGACGATGTCGTCGGGCAGTCCTTCGCTATCCGGCGCCGGATCGGCGGCGGCGATCTCCCCCACTTGCTCCAGCGAGACCAGCAGGGGCTGCCGCAGGCGCAGGCGGCGGTTGGCGCGGGAATGCACGATGCGCCGGAACCAGCCCGGGAAAGCCGCCGCATTGCGCAAGCCAAGCAAGCCGTACCAGGCGGCGATGAAGGCTTCCTGCGCGGCGTCTTCCGCTTCTTGCCAGTCGCCCAGTTGGGCATAGGCATAAGCCACGGCCATGTCCTGGAAGCGGCGCACCACTTTTTCGTAGGCATCGCAATCTCCGGCGCGGGAGGCGATGACGAGACCGGTCAGTTTTTCCATAGGCGCTCCTTGGGTTATGTCTTCAACCTAAAGAGCCGGTTTGGGGACGAAAGGTTCATTCTGTCCCAAAATCCCCGCAAAGCCCTCGCCGCTCCAGGACACGTCGTCGTGATAGGCCGTCAACTGATGGTACAAACTCTCGGCCATGCTGTCATCGCGCCAGTCGTAATCGGCAAGCGCCGCGAAGGGACTGCCCGCCGTGCGCTTCCCGCGCCCCCCATCGCCCAGGGCGAAAGTATCGATGACGATGCGCTGAGCCCCGGTCTCCAGCAGGCGCTCGGCGAAATCGGGCGAATAGGGCAAAACTGGCGAGACCGCGATCTGGACGCGCAGACCATAGTCCACCGCGCGCTTGACCGCCTCCAGGCGCTTATCCACATGCGCCTTCGCTGGACCGTAGGGCAGGTCGCCGCGGTCGGTCTCGATGGACATGCCCAGCCAGGCGTAGGGAACCCGCGCGATGCGCTCCAGGTCGTCGACGACGGCAGGACCGCGGGTCTGAATCAGCAGCAGGTCAAGATCCTCATAGCGGGCGAAGACATCCAGGCAGCGCCGGGTCAGGCGCAGCTTCCGCTCCAGCGGCTGGTAGGGATCGGTGACCGGGCTCATGAAGATGCGCATTTGGCGCCGGTTCCGCGCCCGGGCCAGTTGCGCCTCCAGCAATTCGGCCGCGTTGGCTTTGATGATCAGCGCCTCGCCCCAGCCTTCGCCCTCGCGCCGCGAATAGAGCCAGTTGGGCAGCTTCTGGGCATAGCAGTAGGCGCCGCAGTAGATCGAGCCGAAGCCGCAGCCGATGGACCAGGACAGGCTGTGCGTATAGGGGCGCTCGCCGGCGGTGAGGAAGCCGCGCTTCTGTGGCGTGAGGATGGTTTTGGATTGGATGCTGCGGATGTTCATGACAAGCCCGATCTGCTTCACCTAATAGTAGCAATACTCCGCCGCAGAGGCACATAGGTCGTCCCGGACAAGCTTTTTCCGCGAAACAGGTAATCCGCTGGCATTAGCTTCAGGCTGTCTTCGAGGATACTCCCAGATACTTTTTCACCGCTTTGATGTAAGATAGAGAATCAGAAAAGGACGGAGTGAATGTAGATGGGCGAGAGAGAAAAGGATCCGCGGATCATATCTTCGCTACAGCGCGCTCTGGATATTCTGTCGTTATTCGGTGCGCAAAATCCGGAATTGGGCATCACCGATATCGCCAAGGCGCTGAACCTGCATAAGAGCACGGCCGCCGGTTTGGTGTATACCCTGCAGCGCAACGGATATATCGCGCAGAATCCGGAGAATCGCCGTTACCATTTGGGTCTGCAATTGATCGAGCGCGCCGGCGTTCTACTCGATCAAATCGAAATCCGCAAAATCGCCATGCCGGAGCTCGAACACTTGCGCGACTGGTCTTCCGAAAGCGTCAACCTGGCGATCCTGGAAGAGAATCAGGTCATTTACATTGAGCGGCTGCTGACCGACAAGAGCCTCGGTTTTCGCAATCACATCGGCAAACGCGCCTGGCCCCATTCCACCGCGCTGGGCAAGGCGATTCTTTCGCATCTGCCACCGCATGAAGCGAGGGAGATTCTGGAATCCTACCCGCTGGAGTCTATGACACTAAACACCATCACCGACATCGAGGTGCTGATGGGTCAGTTCAAGGTCTTTCATGACCAGGGTTATGCGATTGAACGCGAGGAAAACGAGATCGGAGGGCTGTGTATCTCGGCGCCAATTCACAACCACAGCTCCAATCCTGTTGCGGCTGTGAGCGTATCATTTCCCTTGTCGCGCCTTGATGAGACGATGATCGCGACTTACGGGACCAAGATTCTGGAAGTTGCCCGGCGCATTTCGGTGAAGCTGGGCCACCACCTTGAACCGCGATCGCTATCTTATGCCTCCGAAGCGCAAGCCGTAGCCGGATCGTAATTCTTTCCGTAGGCGCCGCTGACATCCCCCGCCGCGTTATCCCAAACCTGATTACCGCAGATGAGCGTCTGTCCATCCACCAGCACTTTTAGGCCGCCGGCGTCATTCTCGTAGATGACGTTGCCATAAACGAGATTGCCTACGCCGTATTGGAAGCCGTCGACCAGATGGCCGCCCAGCCGAACACCCGCGCCGACATTGCCGTGGATCTCGTTATAGCGAATGACATTCGCCTTTCCGCGAGATACGATGCCGCCGGAATTTGGATCCTTCTGTCCCGTGCAGAGGTTATATTCGATGATGTTGTGCTCGGTGCCTTCTTTTGCTTCGACGCATTCATTCCCCTGTGTATCCATGACATTGTGATGAACCCAGTTGTGGGCGGTGATATCGGGCTCGATCGTCAGATTGATATCCCATTGCTTGCTTGAGGTGCCGAGATAAACTGCCTCGCCGACGACGCCATGCGCGTCAAAGACGAAATCCCAGATGCCGCAATCGTGAAAGGTCGAGTAGGCGATTTCGTTGTGATGGGCGAAGTACTTGATGCGAAGACATTCTTCCCCGGCATTGCGGAAGGTCATGCCGAGCACACGAAGGTGGTGGACGCCATCACGCACATCGTAGCCGATAACGTAAAGCAGCTTCTCTCGAAAGGCGCCCATGCGGTTCGGCTCGGCATTGCGCCGCAAACCGTCGATGGTGAAGCCGATCAAACTGATGTAATCGTGATGTACCTGGAAAATACGATTGCTGGTCAAGCCGTGTACGACGGCGTTCGCGGTTCCGACGATGGTGATCGGCCGCCCCGGTTCGCCGTCCCGTACGGTGTATACGTCCTGGTAGTAGTGCCCGGGCCCCAAGTGAATAGTATCGCCCGGCCCCGCCAATTGAAGCGCATGTTGAATCGAGCGAAAGGGCTGCGAAGGGCTGGCGCCGCTGTTGGATTTGTCGCCGTCGGGGCTGACGAAGTAATGCACACCGTCCGATTGCGCCCCGCTCGTGAGGCAAAGCAACAAGATTAAGCAGGTGAAAGCAGCGCGTAGAATCATGCTTTATATTCGCCTTCGTGAAATGGAGAGCGTCTAACGCGCTAGCTGGTGAAGATGTGCGCTAGGGGAAGTCGGAAGCCGGGCAGGATGTCGCCGCCGGTCAATTCGCCGTCGCCAGTGATGATCTCGCTCTGCAACGCGCCGTCGTCCCCGCGACGCCAGACTTCGGCAGTTTTCTCGATCGGGTCCACCAGCCAGACTAAGGCTGCCCCGTGACGCAAATAGACTTCTGCTTTGCGCCGGACTTGGGCGAGCGACTGTGAGGGCGAGATGATCTCGACCGCTAAATCGGGCATGTACGGTACGTAGCTGGAACGCGCGGGTTGCACTGTGCGAGACTTGCAGGTAAATGCTATATCGGGAAGGAGCGCAGTGTGCCGATCGCGCGGCGGATGAAAGCCGACTTCGCTCGTGACTCGACCAAGGTCGTGCTCGTCGACAAACAAGAAAAGGAACGTGCTCAAACGAATAGCTACATCGCCATGCAGTTCGGTGGGCGCCATTTTGATAAGCAACTCCCCGTTTATGAGATAGTACTTGTCGGTCGGGTTCAGGGGCTGTTGTTCGAGTCGCCAGAGATCATCAACTGTGTAGACGCGCGCTTGGGTAGCCATGGGCGTATTGCCCTTACTCATTTCATACAAAGTCTATTATACCACGCGGGACGACGTGTCGGAGCCAAGTTCGACAAGTCGCATTTGGCGGACACATGCCATGTGCGGACGAAAAAACCCTCCCCCGCAATGGGAGAAGGGTTTCCTCAGAGGCAAGCGAAGCCAGCATTACTCGTAGTCCGCGATGTTTTCCAGGATATAGGCGACTTCATCGGCAATGCGCTGCATAGCTTCTTCAGCCGACGCCGCGCCGATCCATACCTCGCCAAGTTCCTGCTTCCACAGGGAATCGAAAGCGGAGTACATGGGATGAATCGGATCGTACATCGAGAAGTAGTTGCCTGCGCCAGCCAGGAAAGCGGCTTTGTTGGAGCCCGGCAGCAGCTCGGGATCCAGGAAACGCGGATCGCTCTTGAATTCGGACAGCGCCGGGGTCATGACTTGCAGATCCAGCAGCATATTGACGCCGAGGGAACCGGGACCCGCCAGGAACTTGACCAATTCCCAAGCTTCTTCCGGATGTTCGGTATCGGCAGAGATGGCGAAGCAACTGCCGTCGGCGCGATTGACCGCTTCGCCGCTTTCACCCAGGGGCAGCGCCGCCATGTCAAAGTCGAAGCCGGAGCCGAGATAGCGCTGCATGCGCCAGTGTCCGACAACTTGCATGCCAGCCTTGCCGGCGGCGAAGAGGTCGCTGATATCAGCCCGTTGCTCGTCAGAGGGCATCACGTTGTGTTCCAGGATCAGGTCCGCCACAAATTGAACCGAGTCGATCACGCCTTGATCCATGCCGTAGAATTCGGTGGGATGGCGGATATCGTCGAAGAGGCCGCGATCGGTATTGCTCCAGACGACCATGGGCCAGTAGTTGCGGAAGGTATCGACGCCGAATTGGTCGGTGACGCCGTCGCCGTCGGTGTCAAGGGTCAAGGCTTCGGCGGTGGCCAGGAAGTCATCCCAGGTCCAACCGTCTTCCGGATAAGCGACGCCGGTCGCATCAAAGATTTCCTTGTTGTAGTAGACAACCAGCGCGGCATGATCGATCGGCAGGCAATGCAATTCACCGTCGATCTGGTAATTTGCCAGAATCGTGGGGTCATAGACCGAGAGGTCAATGCCGTCGCGCTCGACGAATTCGTTGATCGTTAGCAGAGCGCCCTTGCTGGCATAGGCGTTGGCTACGTGGGTGGCCGGATAGAAGACATCAGGTGGCGTGCCGCCGGCGATCGTCGTCTGCAGTTTGGTGTAGTAATCGCGGCCGCTGCCGATATTTTCAAATTCGATGTTGATGCCGGTCGATTCGGTGAACGCTTGCGAAACGGGCATGGCGACGTTGTCCACGCGATTTTGATCCCAACGCATAAACCACTTGATGGTGGTGGCTTCTTGCGCGGTGGCGCCCAGGCTCAGCGCCAGAAGGACAACTACAAGCACCCCTGTCCATAAGGCTTTTCGGCTATACATCATGCTTTTGCTCCTCTTGAAATAGATTCGATTCCGTCAGATTGACCTGCACTATTGAGCCCGCGCCACCTCCTTTCGCGTCGAGAAAGCTTAACCCTTTGAACCGCCAGATCCGGTTAGCGCGACGCCGCTAATGAAGTACTTCTGCGCCAGGAAGAACACGACCAAGGGCACCAGCAGAGCGACTGCGGCAGCGGCCATATACAAATGCCAGGCGGTGAAATAATCGTTGCGGAAGGCGGCCAGTCCGATTGAAATTGTGTAATTGCGATCCGAGCTCAGGTAGATCAGCGGGCCGAAGAAATCGTTCCAGGTCGACATGAATTCGAACACGGCAACCGCGCCCAACGCCGGCCGCGCCAAGGGCAGGATAATGCGCAAGAAGATTTGGAAGGAACTGGCGCCGTCCATCTTGGCCGCTTCGTCCAAATCCAGCGGAATCGTCAGGAAATATTGGCGGAGCAAAAAGATGGAAAAGGCGCCGCCGAAGAAATTCGGCACGATCAGCGGCAGGAAGGTATCCAGCCAGCCCAGATATTTGAACAAGATGAAGCGCGGAATGATCAAGATATGGAAGGGAATCATCAGCGTGCTCAGCACGATCAGGAACAGGACGCCACGCCCGGGAAAACGAAAACGCGCGAAGCCGTAAGCCACCACCGCCGAGCTGACGACCTGCCCGACGACGCTCAATACGGTGATGATGGTCGTGTTGACGTAATAGCGCCCAAAGGGTCGGGCCGTCAGCGCATCGGGGTAATTCTCCCATTGCACGGGATCGGGCAACCAGGTCGGCGGATACTCGAGCGTCTGCTGTTCGGTCTTTAGCGATGTCGAGATCGTCCAAGCGAAGGGAAAGAAGACTAGGACGGCGCCCAACAGCAGAATCGCGTAGATGGCCGCAATACTGAGATGGGGCAGGTACTTGTCGAATAGTTGAGGCTTGCGCTTTGGCGTAGCTATTGCAACATTAATCGCCATTGGTTTAACTGTCCCCCGTTAGTTCGCCTTCGTAGAAGACCCAGGCTTTTGACCAGCGGAATACCAGCAGGGTCAGCCCCATGATGATGATGAAGACAACCACCGCCATCGCCGAAGCGTAACCCATCTGATACTGCGCGAAACCTTTTTGAAACAGATAATAGGTGAAGAAGAGCGATTGATTGCGTGGACCGCCTTCCGTCATCACGTAAGCCTGCGTGAAGAGCTTGAAGGTGTCGATCATGCCCGTGATCAAGTTGAAGAAGATAACCGGTGTGAGCAAGGGCAGGGTGATGCGCCAGAATTGTCTCCAGTATCCGGCGCCGTCTATCGCGGAGGCTTCGTAGAGTTCGCCGGAGATTCCTTGCAGCCCGGACAAATAGATGATCATGTTGCGGCCCGCCGCCGCCCAAACCGCCATGACCATTAGCGATGGCAGTACCAGAGCGGCGTCATCCAGCCAGCGCGGACCGGGCACCCCCAGGAACTGTTGGATCATGGTATTCAGGATGCCGTAGCGCGGGTTGTAGATCCACATCCAGACCAGGGAAATTGCCACCGGTGGCAGTACAACCGGCATGTAGTAAATGGTGCGCCAAATGCCGATGAACTTGATGCGGCGATTGTTCAGCAGCAGCGCCGTGCCCAGCGCGACAAAAATGCCCAACGGGACACGACCCAATCCATAAATGATCGTGACTTCCATGGATTTGAGGAAGAGTCGGTCGTTGAACAGTCGTTCAAAGTTGCGCCAGCCGACAGGCCGTGGATCGCCGATGAGATCCCAGCGATGAAAGCTCAGCCAGATCAATCCAATCATGGGACCGATGACGAATATGAGGAAGCCAAGAGCCCAGGGCGACACGAAGGCGTAGCCGTTGATGGCTTCGCGCGCCCTTGCCGACAATACCCTCTGATTTTGCAGTCTGATTGAAGTCATAACGACTTACTCACTCGCCCCAACAGGGACAACCTGTACATCCAAAGCGCGTCTATAAATGTCCGGACGCGTGAAGGCAGTCAGCGCCTCGAGGAAATAATAGTCGCCGTAAATCAATCCGTGTTCCATCAGATTCGCCGGTACCGAACGCGCACCATCCCGCAGGAGCGACGAGGGACCGCCAGCGTCCCGGATTAGATAGTTTTCACACAGCGAGTTGAGCATGCGCTTTGCCAGCTTGGTCCAGCGCGAAGCGTTTTCGCTATCAACGGCTGCCAGTTCCAGCAAGCCGCAGGCGGTTACCGCCGCTGCCGAAGAATCGCGGTATGTATCCGGTATATGCGGGCTGTTGTAATCCCAGAAGGGAACCAGATCTGCTGGCAGATGGCGGATCGTATAGTCGGCCAAGGCTTGCGCTGTTTTCAAGAACGCCTGATTCCCGCTAAAGCGATAAGAGGTGGCGAAGCCATATAGCGCCCAGGCCTGCCCCCGTGACCAACATGAATCATGACTATAACCTTGATATTGTTCGCGTCTAATCAGCAGACCGGAACCGGGGTCGAAGTCGGCAACATGGGCGGTAGAGCCATCGCCTCGGACGAGGGCCAAGCGCGATGTGCGCGCGTGCTGTGTCGCGATATCAGCCGGCCCCGCGTCTCCCGTGACATCACTCGCCCAATACAGCAGCGCCAAGTTCATCATCAGGTCGATATTGGTGCGTCCGGCCCATTTGCGTATGCCGTCATCGTCCCAGGCCTGCAGATATTCGCCGCGCGGATTGAATCTCTTCGTCAAGGTGTACGCGGCTTCTATCGCGTTGTCGAACCAGGTGGCAGTGCCGCTAAGGCGTCCGGCGACGACATGCGACAGGTAGAAAATGAAGCCTAAATCGTGGGTGCCGGTGCTCGTCTTCATGTGAGCCAGCTTGTTCGTCCAGCGTTCGGCCCCCGATCGCAAGGCGGGATCGCCAGTATGCGCATATGCCAGCCAGAGCAATCCGGTCCAGAAGCCATCCACCCAATGCCCGGCAGGGCGCTCTTTCTCGATCGGCTTCCAAGCGCCGTGCTGAAAAGACTCGGGAAATTCCTCCAGCGCCCTCAAATTATGATGGGTCGTCTCGATGCTTTGCTTCAGCGCGGATTCAAATACGGCGGTCATCTGGTTGCGTACCTCAACTGACAAGGATCTTTGTTTTACCGGCGCGGACACGGGCCCAAACCATGCCGGTCGCTTCATCGTAATGGAACTGGTCATCGCGCCCGTTCAGGGAAAACTTGTTGGGCTTGGCGCTCTTGAAGCGAATCCAGGCGGAGTCGGCGGCAGTGATGTTTAGGCGCGCGCCCTCCGCCGAGCGCCGCAAGGCGATATCCACCGGACGATCGGCGACGAAATGGAGCTCGCCATCCAACCACAGGCTTGTGACTTCGCCGGCAAGCGATAAGTCAAACCGATTGTTTTTTTGACGTCCAGCGAACCATCGCCCATCAACGTTGAGCCCCTCCGCTATGATGCCGTCTCTACCTCTTGCGAAACCGAGTCGCCATCCCAGGGCGTCGTTGCTCAAGCTGGCGGCGAGGCCGCGTTCGGCCGGCATTGATTCAACAGTGAAATCGGCGAGGTCCAGGATAAGTAAAAGCGAACAATCTTTGCGCGGCTCAGGCGGGCGCAGGGCCAAGGCATATTGCGTATTGCTGATGATCCAATCCGGTTTCGCCGATGTGGGATTCGCCGTAATCTCCTGCTCACTCAGCCGATGGTCGATCTCGTCCGGCTCCAGGGCGTGTAATCGGCATGCCGTCCCGCCACTCTTGATTGTGAAACGTCCGCATCCCATTGCTTCAGGTGGATTGTCCGTCTGCAGCAGCCAATCGAAGCGATGGGGCGCATCCGCCGAGACGGTATCTCGCAATACGACAGCGTCCCCCTCGAGAAATAACATTTCCCTAGTGAATTGCCGCAGCCCCAGATCCGGCGCGTAGGCGCGGGCTGCCTCGCCACGAGCGTAGACGACGTCCTCGAATACAAAGCTCGCTTCCAAGCGAGCGCTCCAAGTCTCGTCAAGGTTTCGAAAGGCGTTTTTTGTCCCTTCCGCGTATTGTCCACGGCCGTCTATGAGCAACGTGCTATGATGAGCGGTCTGTTTGGATTTGGCGTAACCATCATCGACGGCGATATAGTCGTCGCCCTTGATGACGATGAAACTGTTGGCATCGGGATGGTCGTGCCCGGCATTCAGCGTTTCCCACCCGTGACGGCGGTTAAGCATGTGACCGCTATGCCAGGCTTTCATGCCATTGGGCGCGCCGCATTTGAAGGCCATAGCGAGGGCCTCCCGGTCCCAGGAGCTGCGCATCGCCATCAGTCCCAGATCGGGAAAGGCGCGGCTGAGCGGTAAATCCGCGATTGGAGATGCTTCTACCTCAGGCTGGTACCACAAGAATTCCAGCCCCGATTCTGCCCATAAACCGGGCTTGACCAGTCCTTCCGCGCCTTCCCGGTCCCATTCACCCGTTTCATAAAAATGATGATAGAGCCATTGCGCTTCGCCGATCTTGTAAAGCCCGGCCAAGCGCGCATAAACAGCCGCGGTATGAGCGCTGCGTCGATCGTGGCAGTCGCCGAAATTGGCTGTATCAATCAGGTTCGGTCCGCTCAAGTAAAGTCGATAATAGAAAGTATTTCTTAGAAACTCCGAATCATGCAGGTCTTCGCCCGTCTCCTGTTGAAGCAGGTCGGCGTAGATAAGAAACCAGATGATGCCATATCGCCAATAAACCGGTCCCTCATAATCCGAACCGTCCTCGGGCATGTAAGACAGCGCTCGCAGGAAGTTGTCGCGCGCCCGGGCTGCCCAGCTCCCAGCCCCCCTGAACTCGCTGCAAAGGGCATAGGCAGCCACAGCTAATCCGCCGTAGCAGATCCAATTGTGGTTCTGCCAATATGCGGAGCTCCACCATTTCCCTTCGGAGATCAAGGCAAAGTCATAAAGTTTTTGACCCTGTGCGATCAGCTTGTCGCGCAAGGCATCTCGCTCGTCAGGCGGCAGCACGTCCTTCAGCCAGTCGTAGCCCAGCCCCAGCCCAAACAAAAGCCAGGCGGCGTCGAGGTCATGATCCGGCATTCTCTCCTTGCCCCAGTGGCCGTAGGAAATCGCCCGCTTGATCCAGCGGCGAGCGGTATGGACATACCGGTCTTCGCCCGTGAGCAGATATGCCAGGCCAAGATTAAGCACCGCGGTTCCGATATAGGTTATTGAATCGCTGGGATGCGCCGACGGCGGAAGATCATCGTGATGGCTGTCGGCCTGCTTAAGCAAGCGCTGGACCTGTGACGCGTGAGTCGATTCCCCAAAGCGTCGCCAGTCCTCAAGCGAATGGCGCTTTAGTAAGAGATATTCCCGCATGTAGCCAATCTTTCCGGCACGCTTATACGAACCAACCGCCGCCGTTGATTTCCGCCACTTGACCGGTAACCCACTTGCCGAGATCCGATACGTAATACAATACGGCGCCCGCCACGTCTGCTGGCAAGCCCGCTACCGCCAGCGGAATTCCACCGATGATACCGGCATAGTTCTCCAACCCGGTAAAGGTTTCGTGAAAAGGTGTTTCCGCAATGAAGCCGGGCGCCAGGGCATTGACGGTTATCTTCCTTGGCGCAAGTTCTTTGGCGAGCCCGCGCGTTAGACCTATGATACCGGCTTTTGACGCGGCATATGGCACTGTGCCGTTCCCGCCACCGTTTCGGGCAGCTAAAGACGACATATTCACGATGCGCCCACCGTCGGGCATGACCTTCAATATCTCCCGCGTACAGTAAAAGGCGCTGGAAAGGTTGACATCGATGACACGGCGCCAATGTTCGTCCGACATGCATTCGGTTTGCACACGATTCACGAGATGCCCCGCATTGTTCACAAGTATGTCGATCCTGCCCTTCGACCGGGCCGCTGCCCCCGCTACAACCGTTGCCACCTGAGCGCTGTCGGTCGCATCCAAATGAAACATCGCCGCCTCGCAACCCAGCCCTTTCAATACTTTTACGGTATCTTTTGCTTCGACTTCGTGCGAGAAATATGTGATAATCACTCGCGCACCGCATTCTGCTAGCGCTTTGGCGATGCCGGCGCCAATTCCGATGTTTCCTCCGGTAACGAATGCCGTCTTATCGTCAAGATTTATCTGCATGCCCGATTCCTTATTTGGTAATATCAAACCGTGTTTATCATTGTCGCACCTTGATTGTAGACATCATTGTTTGGCTTGTCAAGGCTGCTGGAAAGTGTGGCAGAGCAAAATCGCAGCAGATCGCGCATTCACGGAATGGGCAAGAATTCAAAGAAAAATTTAACCATCGAGAACACCGAGAAAAACGTTTGACAGGAAAGACTTAGTATTTCGGGGCTTGATTCCGGAGTGACGAGCGCAGTTCTTCAATAAGATTGGTTGGATCCCCATGTTAAGGCGGTAGAATTAGAGGAGACGGCTTCGAAAGAACCAAAGCTCGGTGTTCTCGGTGGCGAAGAAAATTGTGCTGCGTTGCTCGGTAAGGGTGGCTGCGCCGCCCACGATCTATATCGCGGGCAAGATCACGTTCATTAATCATCTAGGGAGTGAAACTGATGCTTGATTTTGCACTGATTGACACGCATCTCCATGTTTGGGATCCGAGGCATTTGCGCTATCCCTGGCTGGATGATATCCCTATCCTGAATAAGCCTTACCTGCTGGAAGACTATGATCGGGCCTGCGGTCCGATCGCCGTTGAGAAGATGGTGTTCTTGCAAGCCGAAGTGGATTTCGCGCAGTTCCAGCAGGAAGCGGACTGGGTCGACAGCCTTGCCGATCAGGACGGACGGCTTCAAGGAATCGTGCCCTGGGCGCCGCTGGAACTCGGCGACGCCGCGGGTCCAGCGCTGGAAAAATTGTCCGCCAATCCTCGTATCAAGGGAGTTCGGCGGATCATACAGTTTGAGCCGGACATGGAGTTTTGCCTGCACCCGGATTTCGTCGCGGGGGTTCAGTTATTGCCCCGCTTCGGCCTGAGTTTCGACATTTGCATCTTTCACCCGCAAATGGCCAATACCATCAAGATGGTGGCGCAATGCCCCGATGTTCAGTTCATCCTGGACCATATTGGCAAGCCGGATATAAAGAATAACCTGATGGAACCCTGGCGCGCTGAAATCAAGACCCTTTCGGAGTTTCCTAACGTCTGGTGCAAGATCTCGGGTCTGGTCACGGAAGCGGACCATCAGCATTGGACCAGGGAGCAACTGAAGCCGTATATTGATCATGTCATCGAATGTTTTGGTTTTGATCGCGTGATGTATGGCGGCGATTGGCCGGTCGCCTTTCAGGCGACCGAGTATCCACGTTGGGTGGAAACGCTCGAATGGGCGGTTGCAGGTTGTTCTGAAGAAGAGTTGAAGAAACTGTTCCATGACAATGCCCTGGCGTTCTACTGCCTTGATGCTTGAGACCGTTGTTTTGCGTTCTATCAGCCGCCGCGATACAATTCCTGGACTTGACCATTTAAGATTCCGGGTTGAGTAGTATCCCGCACGAAGTACCTATTATAAGAAAGCTGGTGTAATGACTTGGAACGGGCATATCGCTGTTGTTACCGGCGCGGCCAGCGGAATCGGCACGGGGATTGCCGAGTGCTTTGCCGAAGTGGGCGCGGAAGTTGTCGTCGCGGACATCAATGAGCGGCTGGGCGCGCAGGTCACCGCCGACCTGCAGGGGCGCTATGGCAAGGGTCTGTTCATCAAGACAGACGTCTCCAAGGCGGATGACTGCAAGAGACTCATTGACGAAACCCTGTCAGCTTACGGTCAGATCGACACGCTGGTCAACAATGCCGGTGTGAACTTCGTAAAGCCAACGCTGGAGATGGACGAAGCTGATTGGGACCGCGTCGTCAACGTGGATCTGAAGGGCAGTTTTCTCTGCAGCCGTTACGCGCTGGAGGCGATGGTTGCCCGGTGCAGCGGCGCCATCGTCAATATCGCCAGCGTGCATACCGTCGCCACCTTGCCGGCCGCCGCCCCCTATGCCGCCTCCAAGGGCGGCGTCGATATGATGACCCGTTCTATGGCGATCGAGTTTGCCCCCTACGGCATTCGTATTAACGCCGTAAGCCCGGGCCTGACGGACACCCAGATCTGGAACGATATCCAGGATGCCGCGGAAGACGCCGAACTGGCGCGGCAGCACTGGATGGACAACATCCCGCTCGCTCGCGTGCAGACGCCGCGCGAGGTAGGCAATGTCGTGCTCTTCCTGGCGAGTGAGCAATCTTCGTATGTGACCGGAGCCAACATCTTCACCGATGGCGGCATGACGATTCAGTTGACCAATCGTGAGCGTTTTGCCAGCAAATCTTTGGAGGGTAAGGCGCCGCAAGGAGGTACGCCTATTTGAGAAACTCGATACATCTTATCTCGGATTTCTGCACCTTGTCGGCACGCTGATATGGTTACGATAGAATGTCAACAGAACCTGGTCTTGGATACTCGCGAGTGTCTAGAAAAACTGTTGAACAACTAATCACTCACACCGCCGGAGATTGAAAGCAAATAAGCGATGATGTGCCCGATCTCCGTTTGCGTCAGTCGATCGGCGAAATTGCCGGGCATGGCGTTGGCGTAGCCTTCCACCAAATATGCGCCGGGCGAAACAATCGACTCATAAAGATATTGCGCAGCCGATAAAGGCTGGCGTCGCGCCTCGGCACGGTCGGCCATGCCCGTGAAGGAAGGCGCGACACGACCTTCTCCCATTACGTGACAGATACTGCATTGAAAGACCTCGATCAGCGTTTCGCCTTCCGAGGCCAACGCGTCCGCAAGCGCTGCCGCGACTTCCGTCGCGTAGGATTGCGCGTCAATGGCGGGTGAAAGAGCCGATTCGGACAGGCTGGTGGCGGAGAAAGCGACAGCGAACACGATAGTGGAGAGGATCAGCAGAGCAATCGTAAATGTGACCGCCAGCCGAGGGCGATGCCGCATTGTCAAATTGTCAGCCACAGCAAGCGCCCTCTCAGAGCAGCAGACGATCGAGAATCATCGCCAGAAACAGCAGAGCCAAGTAAAGAGAGGAATACTTGTAGAGCACGCGGGCCGTGGCTTTATCCGCCCGGCGGATGAGCTTGAAAGCCAGCCCGATGAGTATCAGCCCAAGTAACGCGGCAATCGTTAAATAGAAATAATCCAGCATGATAGGCGCCTGCGGCCACCACAGTAGCAAAGCCGGAGTCAGCGTAATAATGACAAGTTGAATGGAATAGAACAGGATCTGAAAGCGGGTCACGGCTTCGCCGCGCGCTACCGGCATCATGGGGATATCAGCGGCGGCATAATCCTTGTTGACCAGAATCGCCAGCGCCCAGGAATGCGGCGGCGTCCAGTAAAAGACGATGGCGAATAAGATAAAGGCTTGAAGCTCGAGGGATCCACTCGCCCCCGCCCAGCCTACCAGTACCGGCATGGCGCCGGCACCCCCACCGATCAAGATGTTGACGACAGTGTTGCGCTTCAATATCAGCGTGTAAATGACAACGTAGTAAATGGCGCCAGCTAGCGCGAGGATCGCAGCCAGCCAGTTGACAAAGCCACCCAGGATCAGAACGGAAGACGCCACAAGCGCCAGGCCGAATATAAGTGCGTGCTCCGCCGGAATACGACCGGACGGGATCGGACGACGACCGGTGCGTGCCATCTTGGCATCGAGTTCGCGGTCCAGGTACTGATTTATCGCGCTCGCCCCGCCGGCTGAAAGCACGCCGCCCAGAATGGTCAGCAACAAGAGATCGACTGGCGGTAGCGAATCGCTGGCGACGATCATGCTGGTCACGCAAGTGAAAACGAGCAATATGACAATGCGCGGCTTCATCAACTCGATGTAAGCCCTTGGCGAAACATTCAATGGCAAGTTGCTCCGGAGTATTCTTATCATCGAGTTCTCAATTCAACGCTCTGCCTGTCTATGATTTCTATCAGCGCTAGCGTGACCAGCAGTCCCCAGGCGGTTGCGGCCAAGCCGACATGTATCGCGCCCCATTCTCTTCCGGCGGCGCTCATCACAAAAAGCGCTCCGGCCGCGATCTGTATGATATAAGCGAGAGTGGCGCCCAAGGCAATCCGCTTTATCAAGGCATTGGTACGATGCCGATAGACTTGCCGAAGCAGGATCAGGAGCGTGATACTCATAGCCGCTACCGATAGACGGTGGATCATGTTGATAACCGCCAGTTGGCCCTGTTCAAACGGTAGGATGGCGCCGCCGTCGCAGAAGGGCCATGCCGTACAAGCGAGAGTTGCGCCACTTCCCCGAACCAAGGCGCCGGTCAAAATGACGACAAATGCCATAGCAACATTCGCGACTGCGAGCATTGGAATTGAGTCGACGTGCTGCAAAGATGATGGCTGGTACCAGGCCATCACCGCCGCGCCCAGCAGCGCTGCCAGTAGCAGCATGGCAACACCGAGGTGCAGCGTCACAAATGTAGGTGGCAACTCCAGGAAGACGACGATCGCGCCCAGAGCGCTCTGTACGATGAAGAGAATGGCGGCCGCGGCTGTCATATGCAGCACGCGCCGATCACTGTGGCGATATTGACGCCAGGCGGCAATCAGTGTCGCCAAGCCGAAGAATCCGATCAGCAGGGCGAAAAGGCGGTGCAGCCACTCGATCCAGGCAGTGATGTTCTCCAGCGGCGGAAATACGGTGCCGTTGCAGAGCGGCCAATCGGTGCCGCAGCCCAAGCCGGAATCCGTCACCCGGACCACCGCGCCGAAGACGATCAAGCCCAAGGTGAGCGCTGCTGTGGATAGTGACAGGATGACAAATGAAGATCTGCGTGCCGCGTTGACGCTTTGCTCGACCATGTTGAATGACTTCGTTTGACAATAATGGACCGAGATACCTTGTCACGCTTCTCGCCTCAAGACAAGGTCGAAGTGGTTTTCCATTTGCAGGACCTGGTATTGGGCATACTGGGTTTTTTTCCTCCACCGCCGTGTTGTGTTCCGTTTCAATCCTGTGGCTGATCTCAAGGCGTGACTCCACGATGCGCTCTGAATCATCACTGGGCGCTTTGTACCGCATGCGTAGCCCCGCCCATTGCGGATCATTCGCCGCATCACGCGCGATGATCTCGCTAAAAGCATTCCTCGATACCCTCAATAAGCACGAAAGTACCATCAGCGAGTTAGCACTGTCACACGGTTGTTTGCCTAGAAAGCCGCCTCAAAACTTACTGCGCCCGCGTCTCTATGCCAAAATCGCGACCATATAGTCGCCCTTTTCTCCCCGCTTTGCTCTATCCTTGACGTTGCAACACACGCGGCCGGCGGTCAAAATCGACGGTTAGTGTCGGAGGGCTGTGTCTACTCGACCTACAAGATCCTAGACTCGCCCGCAATCGCCACAGCATTTCCCGGTCCTGCCACTGTCGAATTGGCCAGTCCTCCGCTTCCGATCTGAGGAGGGGGTACCCCCCCCACACACACATATACATACTGTATCTATACTGTTACTCAAAAACGGGTCAAGATCAGGGCAACTTTGAGGTATTGGAGGACGAATTGCGCTTTATTGAGGGCTCGCGCCTTACAATCAACTGCCTATCGAAAACTGTCCGCTCCTCAACCATAGAGATGGAGCTGTGGGAGGGAGCAGCTTGTTTGCCGCTTCTTCATGCGCCGCGAGCTGGACGCAGCTTATTTCCACCTCTACGGCCTCGAGCGCGCTGATATCGGATACATCACGGAGACTTTCTCCATTGTCAAACGCCATGACGAGGCGACAAATAACGTCAGTACTGGGGACAAGACGTTCCGGTCGGCATGCCTGACATAAGCAATCCTTTCTACCCAGCCTTTGCGCCGGCATTTGCGATACGATGGAAAATCATGGCGAAACTTGGTATCTTTTTTTTGATAAACCGCGTCGCTCACGCGAGACGAGAACGCTGCTTGTTTTGTGTGAGCCCGGCATTTCTGGGACTCGTTCGCCGGTTATGCGCCGAGCGGTTTTGCTACTCAATAGTAGGGACGGCAGTGCCAATAAAGAAGCTGTTACGCATGTCTCGGCACGGTAATGCCATAGAAACTCAAGATACGCATATCGACCTAAGATAGGGGATTGGAGGAACGAACCATGCCTGACAGCTAGAGTGAGCCTATCGGACTAACCGTATATCTTGTTGAGAAGAAAGGACAAAGGAAATGAACCGCTTGGCCAGAATCCTCCTGTTGGCAGCTACCGCAATACTGTTGAGTTCCTTTTTTGGAACGGCTGTCGCGCAGGACGAAGAAGTTACGCTTGATCTGTGGATGTTTCTGGACGGCACTGGCTTCTTGCCCTCAGTGGTCGAGGCCTTCGAAGCCGCGCATCCTAACATCAACGTCCAGATTACCGATGTTCCGGAAGGTGAATATGTCACGAAATTAGACACGGCCTTCCTCGCTGGGCAGCCGCCAGATATCGCTTTCCCCTATGTTATCCGCTGGATCAGGGCTGGTTTGGTCGCGCCGATTGACGAGATGTTGGAGTCCGCGGGCGTTGATATCGAAGATTACAACGCCGGCGCAGTGTCGAGAAATTGCACGCTGGACGGACGGGTATACTGCCTGGGCACTTTCACGGCAGGATACAATATATTCTACAACAAGGATGTCTTTGATGCCGCTGGCATGCCGCATCTTTCGCCGACGGAGCCGATCACGATTGACGAATATGCCAATCTCGTCGCCCAGCTTTCGGTGTACAGTGATGATATGTCGGAGCGGGTTTGGGGCGGGACGCTGCCTATGCCCTGGTGGACGGACGCCGCCAATTACTTCAGCGAAGATGGCCGCAGTGTCATGGGCTATGTCAATGACGAGGCGACCGCGCACTTCTATCAGGTCGTGGCGGATATGGCTGGCACTGATGGCATCCTGACTTCGGCTGACCTGAGTCTTGCGGGCAACTCTGCCAATGATATGTTGGCATCGGGGCAGTTGGCGATGGCAATGGCTGACAGCCCGATCGCCCAGCCGCTGCTGGAAGCTGCCGGCGTGAATTGGGGCGCCGCGCCGCCACCGGTGGAAGCCGAGGGTGATCCGGCCTGGGTCTACACAGGCTCTGATGAAATGATGGCGCTGAGTGGCAGCGACAACCTTGAAGAGGCGTTGCGATTTATTCTCTTCTGGGCGACGGAAGGCAACCGTATGCGCGCCGAGGCTGGCGGGCTGCCGATGAATATGCGCATGGCGGAAGAAATGAACTGGGCAGAAGGCAGCGAGGGCCGCCAGGAATTGCTGGAAGCCATTAATTTGGGCCGCTCGACCGTTTTCGTTCCGACTGTCTGGGGCGCTTATGGGGAGATCGCCGAGGCGATCAATAGCTTGATGATCGAAGACGGCATCCCGGCGCAAGAGGCGCTCGATGAAATTGCGCCCATCATTCAGGATGACCTGGATCAACTCTGGGAAACCTGGGACACATTCGAATCCGAATAGTTGCGCTTAAGGCATGGCGCTGTGGGGCAGTCACTCGTCCCGCAGCGCAATGTTGCGAATTTCTAGCTTATGCAAGCAATAAAACAGTCTCGCCTAAGAGACCGGATTCAAGGCAAACGGACGCTGGGAACAATGGAACGGCGTGAAGAACGCGTGGCGTACCTCTTCCTGTTGCCCTGGCTTATCGGCTTGGTCGTTTTCATCATCGGCCCTGTCATCGCTTCCTTGCTCATCAGTTTGACGGACTGGAACCTGCTCACGCCGCCTAACTGGGTTGGCTTGAAAAACTACGAGAAAATGTTTTCCGATCGCGATTTCTATAACTCGCTTCGGGTGACATTTAGGTTCGTCATCATGTCGCTGCCTGTCTATACGGTGGTCAGTCTCTCTCTAGCCCTGCTGCTCAATCAACGAATACGTGGCATGTATTTCTTCCGCACGGTGCTGTTCATGCCTTCCGTTATCGCCGGTACCGCTGTCGCCGTCTTGTGGTCAATTCTGCTGAATCCCGATGTCGGCGTCGTCAATCAAGTGTTGGGGTCGATAGGCATTGCGCATCCGCCTCGTTGGCTTGCCAGCCGCGACTGGGCTATTCCGGCCGTTATCCTGATGGGCTTATGGGGTGTCGGCGGCGGGGTCATCATCTACCTGGCTGGGTTACAGAATATCCCGCCGCACCTCTATGAAGCCGCAACCATTGACGGCGCAAATTCCTCACAAAAACTTCGCTTCGTGACACTGCCCATGCTGACGCCGAGCATCTTTTTCCAGCTCATTACAGGTCTGGTCGGGGCCTTTCAAGTTTTCGATGTGGCTTACGTTCTGGCTGGACGAGGCGGCACTCGCGCGAGCGCGCTCCAATTCTATCTACTCAATGTCTATGAAGAAGGCTTCCAGAACGGGCGCTTTGGTTATGCCTCGGCGCTCTCCTGGGTATTGGTAGTTATTGCGACAGTTGTCATTTTGATCACATTTCGCACCTCCGAGCGCTGGGTGTATTATGAGAGCGAGGAGGATAAGGCTTAATCATGCACAGCAGTCCATCTTTGAATCAATCTCAAAATACTGCCCTGCGGCGGCTGCACGATGACATCATCCCCCGCGCGCGCAAACTATTGCGTTTGCTGGTTCTCTATGCGACTCTCATCGCCCTGTGCGGCTTTGTGCTGCTTCCGGTATCATGGATGTTGACTGCGGCGCTCAAGCCGGACAGCGTTCCTTTCTTTACCATCCCGCCGCAGTGGTTTCCCAGCGAGCACTTCGAATGGCGCAACTTCGAAACCGCGTTGTTGGATCCAGTGCGCCCTTTCCTGCGCTTCACGCTGAATACATTGATTATTTTTGGAGGAAATGTCGTTGGCACGATTTTCTCCTGCACGCTGGTGGCTTACGCCTTCGCCAGGCTGCGCTTTCGCGGCAGTGGATTTCTGTTTAACGTCTTGATTGTCACCATGCTTATTCCCTGGCAATCACAGATGATTCCACAGTTTTTACTTTTTCTTGAATTAGGCTGGTACGGGACTTATCTGCCCTTGATCGTGCCGTCTTTTGCGGGCAATGCCTTCTTCATCTTTCTTATACGCCAATACATGCGCACCTTCCCGCGCGATCTGGACGAAGCGGCGAAGATCGATGGCTGCAGTTACTTTGGCATCTTTCGTTTCATCATTTTGCCTTTGTGCCGTCCGGTGCTGGCGGTGGTCGTGGTATTCATGTTTCTCAGTTCCTGGGGCGATTTGTTAGGACCGCTCATTTACCTGAACAACACTGATCAGTTCACCATCGCAATCGGCCTGGCAAACTTTGCCACTCGTTACAGTCCCAACACAAATCTGCTTATGGCGGCCAACCTTGTTATGATGATTCCGCCTATCTTGGTCTTCTTCTTTGCCCAGGAGCAACTCATCGGCGGCATTGCCTCTGTAGGCTTGAAGGGTTGACGGAACCCTGGAATTGCGGACTTACCGTTGGAATCGTCTAGGTCAGTGCCTGAAGACCAAAGCGAAAACATGGAAGACCCAGTATGAGTGTAACGAATCACGATTTTGCCGAGCAACGTCGTAACCTGGCGCAAGATTTCCACCGGCCTGTTTATCATTTTATTGCGCCCGCGAGCTGGATGAACGACCCCAACGGCGTGATCCAGCGGGGCGGAAAGTATCATCTCTTTTACCAATACCACCCGGAAAGTCCCCGCTTTGGTCTCGCTCATTGGGGACATGCCGTGAGCGAAGACGCGATTCACTGGCAGGATCTGCCTGTCGCGCTCTCGCCCACCCCGGGCGGGCCAGATGCAACCGGCTGCTGGTCTGGCTGTGTGGTCGACGACGATGGCGTGCCGACGGCCGTCTATACAGGCGTTGGTCCCAAGGGTTATGGGCAGCAATCGCAGTGTATTGCCACCAGCCAGGATGGCTTGCTTAGTTGGGAGAAATATAGTGGCAACCCGATCTTAAGCGAAATCCCGGCCATAGCCAATCAGCCCTACGATTTGCGTGACCCGATGATATGGCGCGAAGGCGATACCTGGTATATGTTGCTCGCCTCGCGTATCAAACCGGTCGGCGGTTCAGTTTTTCTCTATCGTTCGCCTGACCTGATCGGGTGGGAATTCCTGCATCCTCTATTGACTGGCAGCTATGCTAAAAACGGTTGCGTCTGGGAATGTCCCTGCTTTTTCCCATTGGGCGATAAGTGGGTGCTGATCGTGGCGGGAAAGGGCGGCAAAATTCCCTTCACGGTCTTCTACTTCATTGGTGACTATGTTGATCAGGAGTTTAGGCCGGAGATTAGCGGAATCCTGGATCACGCTTACTTTTACGCGCCATTCACGATGGAAGATGCGCGGGGCCGCCGCTTGCTCTGGGGATGGTTGCGCGAAGGCCGCAGCGAAGAGGCGCATGTCGCCGCTAGCTGGGCCGGATGCCACGCTATCCCACGTGAACTGAGCCTGCGCAATGGACAGCTCCACATGACTCCCGTGCCGGAGCTAAATCGACTTCGTGGCAGCCGCACTGTCATTCGCGATATCCGACTGACTGGCGCCGACCACAATCTTGAGATCAAGGGCGCCGCGCTGGATATGGAGCTTGAATTCAATGCGGAAGGCACAGTTGGTCTGGCCGTCGCCTGCGCCTCTGATGGGGGCGAAGAAACGCGCGTCAGCTACAGTTCCGAAACAAAACTGCTAAGCGTGAACCGTGAGCGATCGAGCCTGGGTCAGGACCAGGAAACCTTTGCCAACCAAGCGGCGCACGAACTCGCGCCCGGCGAAAGTTTGCAGTTGCGCATTTTGCTTGACGGCTCGGTATTGGAGATCATCGCGAATGGTCGGACAAGCATATGCAGCCGCATCTACCCGTCGCGAGCCGACAGCCAAGGTCTGCGCCTGTTCGGGAAAGGTCAGGTCAAAACGCTGTCAGTCTGGCAAATGCGCTCGATTTGGCCGCAATGATGCCCCTTAGAGGGGCCTGACGGCAACGTTATCAAAGTAGATAAAACCTGCTTGTGCGATCAGGGCAATACCGCCGCCAGTCAAGGCAGCCTCCGGGTCTTGTGTTTCAAGCACCTGCTCGCCACTTACGAAGGCGGTCAATTTGCCCCCTTCGACCTTCAATTTGAGATCGTAATTCTGCTCGACGGACCAGCCCGAGTCGGTTTCAGCCAGGACGGTTTCACCGTCCAGGACGCGAACGATGCGAGTCCTTTCTTGATCCAGCAGCAGCGCATAGTACCGCTGTAGGCCCTGCACCCGCACTGCGATCCCGCCGGCTTCACAGACTCGCGGCATGGCCGTGGCCGCAAATTGATAGTCGATCCAGTCTCGCGTTCCTTGTATCAGTAGACCCCGGCCTTCATTCTGGATCAGTCGGTAGGCCTGTGTCCAGTAGTCCCAGGAATCGAAACGCTCACTGGAATCCAGCGCATAAATCCAGGCCTTCTTCCAGAACTTCGGTCTCTTACGTTTCTCCTGTCCAGCTTCGCTGATGGTGGGCCGATTCAGATGCATGTCGGGTGTGCCGTCCCAGGTGAGCCAATCCAGGTAGACGGTGCCGCTGGCGCCATTCTCGCCCGTAATCTCGATTCCGATGGTGGCAATGGGCTGGTTGCCGGTCTCCGGCACAAGCCAGTCCAGGTTGACTTCTGCGCCAGGCGCAACCTGGACTGGCTCGCTGCCGATGATCTCTAGCGCATCATCCTCGTTGTAATGGCGTGCGTAGAGCCGCAGCGTCACCGTATCAGCATTGGCTGCTTCTGCCACGAGGCCAGCGCGGACCACTTGTCCTGGATACAAGGTTGGCGACGCAAGTAAACGGTAACCCCGCTCATCAAAATAATCGGCAATTTCCTTCGAGGGTATAAACGTGAGTGTGGCTACTCTGGCAATGCGCCCCTTCGCCAGCCGGTGAAAGCGAAGCGCCAGTGATCGGTCGCCTTTCTTGCTGTGCCCGGACACATTTTCGATGGTCACAGTATTATTGGATTCACGCCCGGTTTCAGGCTCAAAACCCTGTACCGACCCTTGTAGGCTGAAATGATATCGCGCCCCGTTTTTCGGGGTAAGCGGCTCCAATCCCTGCATCCCCCGCCCAATATTGACCAGTTTGTAAGTTTCGCCGACCGCATCGCTGATACCGCTGCCACCGTCCGCCGTTGGCAGATACAGACGATCCGCTACCGGGCCGCGCCAGTCTGGTCCAGCGTCGATCCCAACCAGGCCATTCTTGATCCCCATAATGCAGCCAACATTGCCGGAGTTGCAGTCCGTGTCAAAACCGGACGTATTGACGACCATCAGGGATTTTTGAAAGTCGTCGTCGCCATAGAGCAAGGCAAGAATTATCCGCGCATGGTTCGGCACGATATGGCAATTGCCTGGATAACGATCGCGGCTATATTCGCTGTCGATCTGCCCCAGAGTCCCGCGCCAGTCCGGCTGCCGGGCGTGCCAGTTGCGTACCTTCTCAATCATCCGGTAGGTGGTCGAATCGGAGGGGATTAAGGACACGGCGCTGTCGATCAGCTTATTGATGTCCGATTCGACAAAGGCCTGAGCTTCTAACGCGGCGACCACCTGCGCGCCATAGATTGCTTCGCCGTCGTGGCTGACACTGGCAGCCCGCCGCGCCAGATCAGCTGCGAGCACGGGGTCGCCGGGCGCGATCATGCCCCAGCCATCAATGAAGATCTGCGAACCAATCTGCTCGGCCATGATCGGACCGTTGAGTTCAATCGAGCCGCTGCGCGGAGGCTGGATGCCATTTTTCAGCCGGATATAGGCGGTATGTTCGGTTACATCGCCGATGCCTCCCCACCATAATATGGTCTTGCCTTCGACGATGTAATTGAGCCAGGTCTGGCCGATCTGTACCGGGGTCAGATCCAGGCTGTTGCCGTAGTCCGGCATGGCACGCACAAAAGTAAAAGTTCCAGAGAGGTCGTCATCGGTCACGATCAGCGGTACGTCAAGCGCCTCATGCACATAGTAATTAATCTCGCCAAAACGCTCTACTATCATCTCATGGGACCAGCCTTCAATCGGGCGACCCAGGTAGACCGCAATTATCTTGCCAAGTACCCCGGCATATACTCGTTCGACATAATCGGCCTGAAGTGTCATGGTTGAAACTCCATTGAAATTAAATGATTATTTACGCGCATTATATTGCTGGACGAAAATGAACGCTAATTCTGCCATGCAGGAGGGGGAGAAGCCCTAGATGTTAGCGTTGAATTCGGCGCCATTTTCGGTCGCGCAGAAAATGAATGCGGAGATGGATGAGACTTGTCAGCAGTGTAGTGTAACCACGCATGCTTCAGAAACAGGCAGTAAAGAATGGGCAGCAACGACAGAATCGCGCTCAGCCAAATGGGTATCGGCGCAGGTGGATAATCTAGGCTGATGCACAGGTTTGATGCCGTATTGGCACCCAGTTTGTCGGCTCTCGAACTGTAAAAATTCGAGTTTTGTAAAGGAGCGTACAAAGGTCTGTCAATTGTCGAGGCGGTCTAATTGCGCAAATCAACGATTTCGCCCGTCGCGGTCGATTCGTTGACGGCCACAGCTAGCGCCAGCGCCTTAAGACCGGCGTCGGCATCGCTTTCGGGCTGTCGGCCAGTCCGGACGCTATCGACGAATTCTGCAATCGCGTATTGCACGATCAGAGTCCGCAGCCGAGGATTAGGCCAATGGTGGCGATTGGGCTCACCGCTGTCATCAGATCTACCCCAAGTCAGTGTATCAAACATGTGTTCGATGCCGGTAACCAGCGCCTGTCCCTTTTCGGCATAGACATCCAGCCAAGTTGGTGTCCGCAGAATATCCGCGCCTAAGGAACCGCCAGTGACAGATGCGACAGCACCGCTCTCGAAGGCGATATTCGCGACTACGCCATCAGGCAATGCGGGCGCCGCGCCATGATAGCTAGCGCCGAAAGCGTGCACTGAAACCGGTTCTCCCAACAAATAGCATAGCGTATCGAAGACGTGGCAAGTGTTCTCGTTGACGGCGCCATTGCCATTGTCCGGATCCCACATCCAGTGGTCTGGCATTTTCGCTGGGCCCTCACCCATAACGATCTCGGCGTTGACGACGAAGGGTCGGCCAAGCGGTCCGTTATCGAGCAGTTTTTTGAGTTCGAGTATCGGCGGAAAGTACCGCAGCGGGAATTCCACCATGTGCAGAAGGCTCGCCTTGTTGATGACCTCCGCCAGGGCGCGGCCATGCGCCATATTTGTGCCCCAAGGCTTTTCAATCAGAACGGGCAGTCCTCGTTCAGCCGCCGCTTCCACAAGGGGGAGACGCCACTTGGGCGAGACACATAGATCGACCGCGTTTATATCGGCATTTTTGATCATGTCGACGCCGTCCACGTAAGCGTCCGCGCCCAGGCTATCGGCCCATTCACCCAGCGTGATGTTGGGTCCAGGCAATTTGCCTTGCACATTATCAGCTACCGCAACGATAGAGGCGCCATCAATCTCGGCGATTGCGCCGGCGTGCCACAAGCCGAGCCGCATCCCCACGATTCCCAGCCGAATTTCGGAATTGCTTGCCATTTCGTATTCCTTGTCCGTTTCAGTAAAATGCGTTGCCCTTGATTAGCAACCTTGCAATTGCTGTGCCAGTGAAAGAGACTTCTCGTATGGTGCCGGCAACCGCTAGAGGATCGCCACGCCGGCTTTGGCCGCCGAGTTTCGAATATAGGTCATGGCCGCTGGCAGCTTGTCCAGCGGCGTGTGTTCAACAATCATATAAGTATCCGGCCGCAAATGCGTATCGATCAGACGAATGATATCGGCGTAGTCCAGACAGCCTTCGCCGGCCGGGCATTCATCCATATGCACGTGCAGCGCATCATGCATCACTACATCCTTGGCGTGACAAGTTTCGATCATCGTACCAAGGGTTTCGATTCCCAGTCGAATGTAATCGCTGCTGCTCCAGTAGTCGTAGTAGCGTATCATGTTTGCCGCATCAAGGTTGATCTTGAGGGCCGGTGAAGCAATCTCCTCAACCAGCTTTCGGCAGGCCTCCCAGTCATGCAGCACTGTCGCGAAATGGATCTCCAGCGTCACCAGCACGCCAGCCGCTTCCGCTTCCCGCACAAAGGGCCTTAAGGACGACGCTGCTTCCATGATCGCCTCGCCGGTGAAGTTGTCCGGATGGCCGCAGAAGCTGTGATTCGGGTTCTTGGTGCCACCGCCCAGGATGATGCGAGGCGCGCCAAGATCCGCCGCTGCAACAATAGCGTCCCGGGCGATTTGCGCGGTCTCCGGCGTCGGTAGCAGCGGGTTTAGCGCCCAGGCACCGACTTGAACGACTTCCAACTCATTTTCAGCCAACTGACTACGCCAGTCGGCAATTGACTGCCTACGCACCTCACTGACATCCATCAGTAATCCCGAGACGCCGTGGGTCTTCGCCTGCTGGATGAGCCCTTGTGAATCGAGTCCCAGTCCGCCGAGTCCAAGTCCCAATCGCATAATATCAGCCTTTCAACGCGCCGCCTGTCAAACCGGTCGCGATATATTTTTGCACAAAGAAAGTGAAAATGATGATCGGAAGCAGAATCAAACCAGCGGCGGCAAACAGCCGCCCAAAGAGAATGGCGTAGTCGGTGACGTAGGTCAGTATCTCCACCGTCACGGTCTTGATCTGATTGTTGCCCAATATGATAGCAAAAAAGAATTCATTCCAAGCGCCGATGAAGTTGAATACAGCGGTCGCGGCCAGACCCGGCGCGGCCAGGGGCAGAGTGACGCGGAAGAAGGCGCCCAGGCGCGAGCTGCCGTCCACCATCGCCGCCTCTTCCAGATCGGCGGGAATATCCATCAGGTAGCCGCGCATCATCCAGATCGAGAAGGGGAGGCCGAAGGACAAATAAGCGATTGCAAGGCCATGGTATGTGCCCAGGAGGCCTAGTTGGCGCCAGATGAGAAAGATCGGCAATATCAGCATGATCGGCGGCACCATGCGCGTAAATAGCATACCGACGAGAATAAACTCTTTCCCGCGGAATCGTAGTCGAACCAGGGCATAGGCCGCCAGCATGCCCGTCGTAATATTGATCAGCGTTGTGCTGCTGCTGATAAGGACGCTGTTGATGATGTATTCTCGGAATCTGCTCAGTGGGGGCTTGACGCCTTCCATCGCCAATTCAGATTCAGTTCCGTATTTCATACCCAGGACGACTTCATAATTGTGAAGTGTCGGCGTAAAGATCCATTTCGGCGGGATCTTAAAGACATCCGGCGGTTCTTTGACTGAACTGATGTAGATCCAGGCTACTGGCATAAGCGCGAACACAATCCAGCCACCGACGATCACCGACGCAATGACGACGCCCAGCCGGCGCCGTTCCCGGCGTCCGACGCCGGAGGCGACTTGACCGCGCCGCAACGCGCCCGCTGCCAACGATAGTGCTTTGCCCAGATATGCAGCCAGGAGATCGACTAGACCGACTGCGATCCGCAGCGGCAGGTTTATGACAAAGGCGATGCTCTTCCTCAGCAGCTGTATGGGCGGCCGCTGCTGTATTGAGCCTGCTGCTGTCGAAGCCACCATATCCTGGTCGCCGCGCTCCAATTGCGTGAACAGGAAGACGACGATCGCCAGCGTGATGAAAAACAAGACATACGCAATAGCGGCGCTGATACCGATCTGGCCTGCCTCAAACATGCGAGCGTAGATGTGATAGGTCAGCGTCTCGGTCGCGCGGGCGGGACCGCCTTTTGTGAGCGTGAACACAACATCAAACTCGCGCAGGAGCTGATAGGAGCGAAAGATTACGACGACCATGATCACCGGTCGCAGCATGGGAATGGTCAGATAGCGCAGGGTTTGCCAGGATGAAGCGCCGTCGATCTGGGCTGATTCAAAGGGCTCGCGCGGCATGGCCGCCAGCCCGGCGGACAGAACGAGCATGATAAAGGGCACACCACCCCAAACGCTAATGGCGATCAAGGCCGGCAAAGCCAAATTGGGATCGTAGACCCAATCGATCGGTTCCAAGCCCAGAAGGCGAACGAAGTAATTGATGATCCCGAAGTCGTAGTTGAGCATCGTCCGCCAAATCACGCCGACGACCACCGGGGTCAGCATAAGCGGTATCACGATCAGCGTCCGCAGTATGCCGCGAACAACACCGATATAGTCTATCAGCAGCGCCAGGGCAAAGCCGACAAGAAACTGAAGCACCATAGCGCCGGCGGCGTAGGTCAGGGTAATGCGAATGCTATGCCAAACCCGCGCATCGTTGAGTATGCGTATGTAGTTCCGCAGGCCGACGAAATCAACATTGGGCCGCATCAGATGGGCGTTGGTCACGCTGAGGGCGAAACTATAGACTAGCGGATAGACGAAGACGAATGTCATGATCAAGAGGGGCACGCCCAGGCAAATATACAGGGGCAGCATATCCTTCTTGACCAGGCGGAATCGCGATCGCTTGTTCTGCTTGTGGTCCATCACGCTTTGTACTGCGGTCATGCCCTGCATCCAAGCGTATTGCTGGAGAGAACAAATCTACAATTTTAAGGCCGGGCGACCTGATAGGCCGCCCCTACGATTCATCTATCTTTTCGGGCGGGCGACCCACGGGTTGCGCGGACACAAACCGGGGGTCGCCCATCAAACTTGCATCGCGTTAGCGTGCAGTCGATTGGATGATGCTTACATCACGCCTTCATCTTGCAGGAACTGCACAGCTTCTTCCTGTGCCGTATCCATCGCCGCCTGCGCCGAATCGACGGCGCCGGTCAGGTAGGCTTGCAGATTAGGCACCAGGAAACTGCTGCCAATGTAACCGAGCTGCGCCAAAGTCGGCAATACTGCCGCAGCGCCGAAGTTGGCGATCATCGTAT
>JAPOWG010000012.1 GCA_026707745.1 Chloroflexota bacterium | reverse complement strand
AGCGGCGCGGGCGGGTTAGTCATGTTTCTCCGTCTGTCGAAACCAGTAGAAGCGCCACAGCATCACATCATGCGGGCGACTCACAGAGTCGCCCACACAGGTCTTCAATCTTGGATTAGCAGGGGCGGGCCGGTCTTGGTCTCGCCCCCACTCTGGCCAAGGGCACCAGTCTCGTCGACTATTCGCCGCCGGGTCGCAGCATGACCTCGACCGGTTCCCACATCTCGCCGGTGACATCCGTGCCGTCCATCGCCAGCGCATCCAGCGCCGCTTGCGCCAGATCGCTGCGGTAAGCGCCCATGCCCGGCTCTTCGCTGATGACCAGGCCTTCAATCGAAACAGCTACGGTCTGCGCCCAGAGCTCCTCGTCCATGATGCCGATGCCGGCCGGCGAGGGCCAGATCAACTTGCTGATCTCGTTGAGCTGCCAGGTCTGGTGGCTCTCGCCCAGCGTCGAACCGTTGTCCAGCACGATGCCCACGCATTCATCCGGATTGTCCCGGCAATGGATCCAGCCGCGGAAGCTCGCCTTGAGGAAGGCAACGGCGAGATCTTCGTTGCCCTCTTGCGCCAGCCAGTCGGCGTTGACGAAGACATGATCCTGCAGCATGGCCGTGCCGACATCGTTGAAGTTGATGACGTTCAGGTCCTCCGGCTGATAAAGCTCGCCGGTATCGGGATTGACCGCTTCCAGGACCTGGGCGTATTCGTTGTAGGTCATGGCTTGCGCCGCGTCCAGCTCGCCATTGAGCAGCAGCGACATATCAAAGGGCTGCTGAATGACGGTGACGTCATCGGCGTTTTCCGGGTCGATATCGACCGCGCGCATGGCGGCGAAGAGCTCGTGCTCGTTGCCGAAGCCCCAGGTACCGATGCGCATGCCGGCGAAGTCCTCGACCGATTCAATGCCGGTATCGACGAAGGAGACTTCCAGTGTACCGCTGCGCTGGAAGACTTGCGCGATATTAACCAGGTCGGCGCCGCGCTCGTTCGATTCCAGCACCTTGGGTACCCAGGCCAGGCCGAATTCCGCGCCGCCTGATGCCACAACCTGCTGCGGCACGATCTCGACCGCGCCCTCCAGAATGGTGACATCCAAGCCTTCATCTTCGTAGAAGCCCAGATCAACTGCCGCGAAGTAGCCGGCAAACTGCGATTGCGCCACCCACTGCAACTGCAGCTTGATCGGCGTCAAATGGCCATCCGCCGTCGTGACGGAGACCCCAACCAAAAGAACAAGTACAACCAGTAAAGCAACTATTTTGCGCATTACGGATAACCTCCTTGAACATTAAACCAATGCACAACCGTGATCGGCCTCATTATACCGAAATCACGGGCCAAACCTAAAGTAGACCCTGCCCTATCCCGCCTCGCGGAAGGACCCGTGCCAGGGCATCAAGCGCCGCTCCAAAACCAATACCGCCAGATAAAATCCGATGCCGATCAAAGAGGCCATCAAAATGGCGGTCCAGGCTTTGGCGAAATCGAAAGCCCCCGCTTCCTGCGTGATATAAACCCCCAGCGTCGCCCGCGGTCCCCCGAAGAATTCCGCGACCACCGCGCCGATCAAGCTCAGAGCGCTGGCCACGCGCAAGGCGCTGAAAATAAAAGGCAGCGCGTTGGGTATACGCAAACTGAACATGATGCGCGACGGCTTGGCGGCGTAGGAATGCATCAACTCCAGTTGCCCGGCGTCGACAAGCGTCAGACCGCGCACTGTGTTGATCATGGTAGGGAAGAATACGATGATCGCCACGATCGCCATTTTGGAGGCCGGGTTGGTGATGCCGAACCAGTTGTTCATGATGGGCGCGAAGGCGATGATTGGCACAGAATTGGCGGCAATGGCGAAGGGCATGGTGGCTTCGCTGATGATGGTCCAGCGCGAGGTGATCAGCGCCATTAAGATGCCGCCCCCGCAGCCGATGACAAATCCGCCGAATGCCTCCCAAAATGTCGCCCCGCTGGCTTCAAATAGCAAGGACCCCTCGTCCGGCGCCAACCACAAGTTCACCTGCAGCATGAACTCGCTGAAGATCGCCGAGGGTTTGGGCAAGAGGAATTGCTGAATATCGAAGAGCACGACGATGACTTCCCACAATACGATGACGCCAATCGCCACAGCGATCGTCGGACTGTAATAGCGCAGCCAGCGATTGACTCGCTGAGCTAATGAGAGGTCCTTTCCATTGACAAGCGCCATCGCTATTCCTCATGGGGTCGCGAGGGCGCCTGGACGCCGCCCGGCGACCCCGAGCCGATCGCGTCGCGCAGCAACTCGCGGACCTCGGACACCAAATCATGATAAGCGGGATCGCTGCGCGTCTTGAAATCACGCGGATAAGGCAAGTCGTTGCTGACAATTTTTGTGATGCGCCCGGGCCGCGGCGACATGACGACGATGCGGTTGGACAGGAAGATCGCCTCGGAGATGCTGTGCGTGACAAAAACGACTGTCTTTCCGGTCTGTTCCCAGATTCGCAACAACTCCAGGTTCATGCGCTCGCGGGTGAACTCGTCGAGCGCGCCGAAGGGTTCGTCCATCAGCAATATCGAAGGATCAAAAGCCAGGGCCCGGGCGATGGAAACGCGCTGCTGCATGCCGCCGGAAAGCTGCCAGGGATAGTGCTCCGCAAAAGCGCCTAATTCGACCATTTCCAGCATCTCTTGTGCGCGCTTTTGCCGTTCGTCTTTGGTGTATCCCATAACCTCCAGCGGCAATTGCACATTCTTCGTCACGCTGCGCCAGTCGTAGAGCGTGGCCGCCTGAAAGACCATGCCGTAATCCCGATCCAGCCGAGCGACCCGCGGTAATTTGCCATTGACCAGCAAGTCGCCGGACGTGGGCTGCAGCAAGTCGCCCACCAGCCGCATCAGCGTCGATTTTCCGCAGCCGGAAGGACCGACTAACGAGACAAACTCCCCACTTTCAACGTTCAAGTTGATGTCTTGCAAAGCGATCACCTCTTCGTCCGTGCCCGGGTTGAAGATTTTGTTGATGCCCTGTGCCGCGATGACGACGCCTTGCTCAGTTGACATGTAGCAGTTCCACCCCTCGCCCAGGTCCCTACACAAGTTCGCGCGCTGGCAGGCGACCTGATAGTTCGCCCCGATTTACGTAAACCGCGTTGCTCATGCGACGATAAGGCTTACGATTTTGCGTGAGCGGGACATTCCTGTGACCTTTTCGCTGCCGCCAAGCAGCTACAATTCTCGTCAAAGGTGAGAATCATCGTTCATGCACTCTCGTCTACAGCGCGGACGTAGCCGCGCAGCGCCAAGCGCTCGGCCAGGTTGACTGCCACAAAAAACAGTATGCCCACGGCCGCCGCCATGACAATGGACGCCCACAGTTTTGGCGTCGAGATCATACTGTAGTCGGAACTGAAATCGAGAATGGCGCGTCCCAGACCTTCGCCGATGCCCGAGGGCAATTCGCCGATGATGGCGCCGACAACGCTGGCCGTGGCCGATACTTTCAAGGCGGTAAAGATATATGGCAAAGCGGCGGGGAAGCGCAGTTTCCACATGATAGTCCAGCGGCTTGCGGCGTAGGAACGCATCAACTCGATCTGTGCCGGGGCCGGCGAACCCAAGCCGCGCAGCGTGTTGATGGTGACCGGGAAAAAGGTCAAGTAGGCCGCGATCACCGCGACCGACACTTGGCTGGCGCCCAGCCAGATCACCACCATGGGCGCAATCGCCAGTATCGGCACCGTCTGCGACGCCACCACATAGGGCAACAAGCCCCGTTCCAGCAAGCGCGAATGGGCGAATAGCGAGCCGAGCGCGAAACCCAAGAACGCACCAAAAATGAATCCCAATAAAGCCTCGCTAAACGTGTAAACGCCGGCGTCGCTCAAAATGCGCAGCAGCAGAAACTCGCCGTTGCGCCGCGCTGGCTGCAGGAAAGCTTCGGCGATCATTTGCAAATGCGGCAGATTGAGATCATTCAGAATCTTCAGGTCAAGTAGCACCAGGTTGCGCGGCAGATTAAGGAACTTGACATCGGCGAAATCGCTCTCAACTGCCGCGAGCTTCCGGTCCATGACAGCGCGAACGGCGCTTGACTGTTCCGCGTCTTCCGCGCGCACCGCCAGGCTCAAGCGACCCGGGAAAGCCGGCGCGATCGGCAAGAATGCAAAGCCTTGAGTACGATCCAGTGTCTTTATATAGCGCAGGTTCATATACTGAAGGTTCTCTTTTGCATTCGCCTGCGGCGGGTGCGGCGGCATGAGATCGTCAAGATCTTTGCGATCGGCCACGACAACATCAATCTCACCGGCTTCAAGCGTCAGCAAAGCCTCATCCAGCGACGGGCTGCGTTCATAGGACCAACTCGCCTGCCGCAGCAGAATCTTGTAATTGACGGAATCGGCGAAGTACTTACTCGCCTCCCAGCCCACCGTAAGCACCGACAGCGCCAGGAAAAATCCGGTAACGCGGCCGATCTTGCCCGGCGAAAGCGCCAGCGCTGCCAGGACAGCGAGGATCGCGAGAATCAGGGTTGACAGTACGCTGCTGCCCTCAAGCGCTGGTATCAAAAACAGCAGGACATCCAATAGCAGGAGCGCCGCAAAATAGACTTTTTGCGCGGCCAGCGGTCGCGCGAAATGCGCCGCCAATGCGATCAGCAAGTTTAGCGCGATCAAACCGAGGTAGGCGCTACCCAAGTTGCTTATGCCCTTGAACAAGACAGCAGGATCTAATGCTTCGACGCCGAGTTCATTGGCCCAATTGTCAGCGTATTGCGCCAGGGGCGAGCGGATTTCCTCCGGATCGTTTTCGCTTTGCTCCGCCATCCAGATCGCCAAGCGACCCAATGTTGATTCTACTTGTATGGCATCATCAATACCTGAACTGTTGTATTCCGCCAGCAAGCCGAGTACCAAGCCGAGCGCGACAAGGGTCAAGCCCAGCAGAAGCGGTCGTCTGAATCTCAGTGGTTCCAAGTTAGTCATGAGAAACTGACTGGAAATCCATGCCAAGAGTGGGCGAGCCACCGTGCGGCGTGGACACTCGCTGTCGCTCGCCCGTACGACTTTTCGGTTATTCTGGCAATTTCATTCATACTGCAATCAATCTTATTACTTGCTTGGGACTACTTCTGCGCCCATGATGTTGGCGACGCCGCTACCGCGAGCGCTAAATGAAGCGCAATTCGCCCTCCAATACCGGAAAGTTGCCCTGATCTTGACCCGATTTTGAGAAACAGTATAGATACAGTATATATACTGGGGGGGGGGGGTATCCCCTTCCCAGATCGGAAGCTGAGGACAGGCCAGCTTGACAGCAGCAGGCTGTCGGCAGGAAAGCGGGAAATTCTGCGGCGATTGCGGGCGAGCCAAGGGGCGCGTAGGTCGCGTAGACCCTGACCGCCGGTCGTCCCTACAATACTAAACGATTTTTTGCCCATCTCTTACATTACCGCTTTCTTGGAGCAGCTAGGCAGCTAGGAGACCGCGACCAAAGCGCGTCCAATAATATCCATCGCCGCGTCCATATCGTCCTCCGCCACGTTCAGGTGTGGGGCGATACGAACGACGTTCCCGTATAAGCCGCCCTTGCCAAGCAACAAACCCATTTCCTTGCAGGTATCAACAAAAGCGGCGGTGCGCGCCGGGTCCGGCTCAATGCCCCCTGACTTGACGATTTCCAGCGCTTGCATCAGTCCCATGCCGCGCGCCTCGCCAATGATGGGGAACTCGGCGGCGAACTCGCCCAATTTTTCCGCCATTCGCGCGCCCTGGATCGCGCAGTTGCGCGGCACATCATGCGCTTCCATGTATTCGATGGTCGCTAGCGTGGTGGCCATGGTTACCGGGTTGCCGCCAAATGTCGAGAAGGTCAAGCCTTGCAGGGCGTCAGCAATTTCCGGTGTAGCGATGGTGCAGCCGATGGGACTGCCATTGCCCATGCCCTTGGCGAAGGTCATGATATCCGGCTCGACGCCCCATTGTTCGATGCCGAACCATTTGCCCCCGGTGCGTCCCCAGCCGGTCTGCACTTCGTCAGAGATAAAAACGCCGCCAGCCTCCCGAACGATGGGCAGGACGCGCTTGAAATAATCCGCCGGCGGGACAATGAAACCGCCAGCGCCCTGAATCGGTTCCGCCATGAAAGCGGCGATGCGCCCTTCGGTGGCGGTGGCGATGGTTTCTTCCAAATCAGCCACACAAAGATCGACCACTTGTTCCGCTGTCAAGCCGGCAGGCGCGCGCAAAGTATAGGGATTGCGCACATGTTTGACATAGGGATCGACTACCCCGCCCAAGCGCCAGGGCCTCTGCGCGGACAAGCTCATCGCCAGCATCGAGCGTCCGGAATAGGCGTGACGCAGGGTGATGATGACGGGATTGCCGGTGTAGACCCGCGCCGCCAGCACAGCGGTCTCGTTGGCTTCGGTACCGCTGTTGGTGAAGTAACATTTGGCCAAGCGGCCCGGGGTCAACTGGGCCACTTTTTCCGCCAGGGCGACCATGCTCTCGTTGACATAGATGGTTGAGGTATGCTGCACTTTACCCAACTGCGCAATGGTGCGCTCGGTGACCTCGTCATTGCAATGACCCACCGAGACCGTCAAAATACCGCCGAAGAAGTCCAGGTAACGTACCCCGTCAACATCCCAGATGTATTGATCCTTGGCGTGGTCAACCACCAGCGGGCTGTCGCCGTGATAGGGCACAGTTGCCGGGAACATCACTTGCTTGTAGCGCTCAAGAATCTCTGTCGAGTTGCTCATCCATGTTCTCCCGTTTTCCGCTATCGATTGCCTGCTTTGTCATCGCTAATCGGTTTGGCGCTTGCGCTATGCTCGGAAAATCGCCTATAGTATAACATATTCCAACAAAGTGTCTAACCAAAAGGAGTAATTTACTACACTTTGTACAAAATTTTCTTAAGCTCAGAACTCAATTTCAAGGTTTAAGTATTTGATCCGCCAAGTGTCGGCAGTGGCGCGCGGGATGCCAAGAACATACGGATTTTGCCAAGAATACATTGTACAATAGCTGCATGGCGTATCCAACTTTTCTACCGATCACGATAATGTATCCATCAGAAGAACTGCCTTAGTGTGAGGAGCGATTCATGACCAGGACCATCAAGAACTATATCGACGGCGATTGGGCCGAGTCAGGCGCGTCGGCTTTGATGCCGGTGCACGATCCGGCTACATGTGAACATCTCGCCGACTGTCCGGATTCAACCGCGGCGGATGTTGATCTGGCTGTGAGGGCTGCCAAGGCGGCCTTCGACGAATGGCGCAGCACCCCCGTTCTGGTGCGCGCGCAATACATGCACCATTTCAAAGTTATGGTCGAGGACAATTTCGAAGAGGTCTCACGAATTGTCGTCAAGGAACACGGCAAGACCATGGACGAAGCGCGTGGCGAGGTACGACGCGCGATCGAAAGCATCGACTTCGCCATGAGCGTACCGGTTCTCATGCGCAGCGATGGCCTGGAAGATATCAGCTCCGGCATCGACGAGACCACGGTACGCCAGCCGGCTGGCGTCTTCGCCGCCATTACCCCCTTCAACTTTCCTTTTATGGTGCCGCTTTGGTTCCTGCCTACCGCCATCACCTGCGGCAATACCTTTATTTTGAAGCCATCGCCGCAGACGCCCTTGAGCACCGAATTCCTGTTCGAAATGCTCGACGAATTGGATTTGCCGGAGGGCGTGGTCAATCTGGTCAACGGCGCCGTTCCATCGGCGACGGCGCTGATGGAACATCCCGATGTCACGGGCGTATCTTTCGTTGGATCGAGCGCGGTGGCGAAGATCATCTACGAAACTTGCACCCGCAACGGCAAGCGCGTGCAAGCGCAGGGCGGCGCCAAGAATTACATCGCTGTGATGCCCGATGCCGATATCGAAGCCAGCGTTAAAAACATCCTGGGCGCGGCCTATGGCTGTGCTGGTCAACGTTGCCTGGCCGCTGCCGTGGCGGTAGGCGTCGGCGATGCCTACGACGCCCTGAAAGACGAACTGGCAAAACAGGTCGCCAACCTCAAGGTCGGCTATGGCCTAGATGAAACCACGCAGATGGGCACTGTCATCAGCGATAGCGCCAAGGAACGCATCGAAACCATGATCGCGCAAAGCGCTACAGAGGGCGCGGACGTGGTTGTGGACGGGCGCGACTACAATGTCGACGGCTATGAGAACGGCTCTTGGGTCGGTCCCACCTTGATCGCGGACGTTCAGCCCGATACGACTATGGCGAACGAAGAGGTCTTCGGTCCGGTCCTGGCGCTGATGAAAGCCGATAGCTTTGATGATGCTGTCGATATCATCAACCAGAGTCGCTACGGCAATGCCGCCAGCATCTTTACCAACAACGGCAAAAACGCGCGCGAGTTCAAGTACAGCGTGAATGCCGGCAATATCGGCGTCAACATCGGTGTGGCCGCGCCTTCGGCATCCTTCCCCTTTGGCGGGCAAAAGGATTCCTTCTTCGGCGATCTGCACGGACAGGGCATGGATTCGATCGAGTTCTACACCGAGCGCAAGATCGTCATTGAAAGATGGGTATAGGGTTGTCGATGTCATCACTGAACACATTCGGCGCGATCCTCAGCTACGCCGCCGAAATGGAAGCGCAATTGGGGGCCTATTACGCGGGTATCGGCAACGCCGAGCGCGCCAAGGCCGCCGATAAACGCCGGAGCAAACTGGAACGCGTCCGCCGAGAAAACGTGGTAGAGATCACGCTGGAACCGATCGAGGGGCTGGACGCGGCCGATTATGCGCTCGACCTGGCTGATGTTTCGACGGAGGGACAGGCCACTGCCGAAAACGTCGCCGCGCGCTTTTATCGCGATGTGGCGCCCAAGATCAACGTCCGCGCGGCCCAGCGCGCGCTGGAGCGTTGCGGCAGGGAGCACATGAGATAATTGTTGTAGGGCCGATCTATCAGATCGCCCGCTCATGGAGATAGTCATGAAGACAATTGAAAGCATCAACCTTATCTACCGCGATCCCAAGGTGCGGGGCGGGCGTCCTTGCATTGTTGGCACCGGCTTGCGTGTCATGGACATCGTTATGGAGCAGCAACACGGCGAGAGAGATCCCGAAAAAATCGCCTCGCTATATGAAATCCCAGCTAGCGAGGTCTATGCCGCATTAGCTTACTATCACGTGCACAAAGAGGAAATCGACGGGGATATTGAGAGAGACGAAGATTATATCAGGCGCGTGAAGTCAGAAGCTTCCGGTGGCGGCAGTTAAGTTTTTCATGGACGAAAACATGCCACCTGCCGTTGCCGAACAATTGAGAATAGGCGGCATTGATGTCTCGTCGCTACATGCATTGGAGATATTCAGTGAGGGTGACCCAAACCTGCTCGAACTAGCCACTGCAGAAAGCCGTGTGATTTGCACCCGTGATGCCGATTACGTGAGAATGGCGCGAGCGGGCGCGCAACATGCCGGAATTGTTTTTTTCGAGAAGGGTCAACGCAACATCGGCTACATCGTAAGAAGTCTGCGGCACATTGCCGATGAAAGAACTTCGGCAGAGATGAGAAACCTTGTCGAGTTTCGGTAGAGTCATCATTGACTGCCCAAGACAGCAGAGGATGAAATGGCGAGAGTAGTGGAAAGCATCAATTTGATATGGCGCAGGCCCGGCTGCCGCGGCGGCCGAGCAACATTGATTGGCAGAGGACTCAAAGTCAATTTCATCGTGGCGGACTATCTCGATGAAGCGCATTGCCCAAGCCTCGAAACAATCGCCCAGCGATATGCTGCCACGCTGCCTCAGGTCTACGCGGCGCTCGCCTACTATTACGAGAATAAGTCCGAAATCGACGAAGAAATTGCCGCCGATCGCCTTTTCAACGATCTATTGCACACGCAAGGACCGGATGCCGCCGTGGCGTCATTGCCGCCGCCAGTCGAGTTGGACAAGCCGGTCATTGAAAGCCTGCATCTAATCAGCCGCGACACCGACCGCCATCATGGCAGCCCCTGCATCGACGGCACATCAGTTCGCGTCGCCGATGTGGTCGTGGCTTGGCGCTACAGAGAAATCGATCCGCAACTCATCGCTGAGAAATATGACCTATCGCTTAGCCAGGTCTTCGGTGCATTGGCTTACTATCATGAACGCCCAACTGAGGTTGACGCTGAAATCGAATATGAGCGCTATCTGAAAGAGAGGCTGGAGGCGGGGCTTGTCCCAGTCTAAGCTCCGCTTCTACCTGGACGAGAATATGGACCCGGAAATCGCGGAACAATTACGGAGGCGCGGAATAGATGCCTTGGCGGCGCGAGAAGCTGGCATGCTCAAGGCCTCTGACGTTGAGCAGTTTCAGTTCGCCGCAGCTAATAGACGGGTATTGTGTACCAAAGACTCGGACTTTACCAAACCGCCAATATTGAATTTCGACCATGCCGGAATTGCCTTCTTTCCCGATAGCAATGTTGGCATCGGCTATGCGGTCAATGCGTGGCAGGAACTTTATCAAAACGAAACCGCCGAGAGCATGAACAATCGTTTCCGATACCTGTAACCTGCAAGAGAAAGGACATCCTGCATGAGCAGCAGAAGAATCGCGCGCGGGGCGAAGCTACTGTCTACGCCGCGTTAATGATCGCCCGATGGAGGCAGCCATGAAAACAATAGAAAGTATCAACTTGATTTACCGTGACCCGAATGTGCGCGGCGGGCGACCGTGCATCGTGGGCACGAGCTTGCGTGTTACCGACATTGTCATGCAACAGAAGTATGGCGAAAGCGCTCCTGAGCAAATCGCCGCGCGTTTCGAAATCACTTTGGGACAGGTTTATGCCGCGCTGGCCTACTACCACGAGCACCAGTCAGAAATTGATGCCGATATCCGCGATTGGGAAGACTTTGATAGGAAACTAGAGGAAGACGGGCTTGTCAGAACCGAAGATTCGCTTCTACTTTGATGAAAATATGCCTGTCGAAGCGGCCCGTCAATTGAAAGAACGCGGCATTGACGTACTCACCGCCAAGGGATGTCGAGAGGCTCGGACTTGACGATACGTTGCAACTACAATTTGCTATTGATACCGGTCGTACAATCTGTACCTATGACAAGCATTTCGTCGATTTGGCGAAACAAGGCATTGAACATTATGGCATTGCTTACTTTCGCGGCAAGCTCGGGAATATTGGCAGAAAAGTTCGTGCGCTTAGGCATTTGCACAAATACGAGACACCAGAAAGCATGAAATACAGAGTGGAATATCTGTAACATAACCAGAGAAAGGACATCCTGCATGAGCGGCGGAAGAACCGTGCGCGGGGCATTGTTGCAAGCGACCTGGACCGGCGACAAGGAATCCATGATCGAGAAGCACATCGACTACACCCATAAAGCCGCCGACCAAGGCGCGCGGATCATGTGCTATCAAGAATTGTTTTATGGACCGTATTTCTGCCAGGTGCAAGATCCGCAGTTTTTCTCCTTCACCGAAGAGATCCCGGACGGCCCCACTACCCAGCGCTTTTGCAAGCTGGCTCAGGAACTGAATATGGTGCTGGTGGTGCCGCTGTACGAACGCGACGGCGTCGGCGTTTATTACAACACCGCCGCGGTTATCGACGCCGACGGCAGCTACTTGGGGAAATACCGCAAGACGCATATCCCGCACCTGCCCGGCTTTTGGGAGAAATTCTATTTCCGCCCCGGCAACCTGGGTTATCCCGTCTTTGATACCGCCGTGGGCAAGGTGGGCGTTTACATCTGCCACGACCGACACTTCCCAGAAGGCGCGCGCGCATTGGGCTTGAAGGGCGCGGAAATGGTCTTCATACCCTCCGCGACATCACGCGGCTTGAGCCAGCACCTGTGGCGCATCGAGCAGACCTCGCACGCGATCTTCAACAGCTATTATGTCGGCACCATCAACCGCGTAGGCATTGAAGAGCACGGCGACGACGACTTCTACGGCGAGAGTTATTTCTGTGATCCCAAAGGACAATTCATCGGCGATCTGGGCAGCGCCTATGACGAAGAATTGATCGTCCGGGACATGGATCTCGATGTGATTCAAGAAGTGCGAGATACCTGGCACTTTTATTTCAATCGCCGTCCCGATCAGTACGAAACGCTGGTACAAGATACGGTATCGACGACCTAGAGACCCGTTCCCTGCTTTCGGGTTAGCAGCAAACTAGACTCAACAATTCGAATGCATAGGTAGGGGCGACCCGCTGGGTCGCCCGAAAAAAAATCACAACAACCCAAGATGCTTCAGGAGTAGATAGATGGATTTTGGCATTACATTCAAAGGCGATATTTCGCCGAAGCGCACGGTGGCGCTGTGCAAGCAAGCGGAGGTCGCCGGATTCAAATACGGCTGGTTCTTCGATTCGCATGTGCTGTGGCGAGAATGTTATTTGACCATGGCCCTGTGTATGGCCAACACCGAGGACATGATCTACGGACCTCTGGTGACCAATCCGGGTGTGCGGGAATGGTCTGTGGCGGCCAGCATGTACGCCACGCTGGCTGTGCAAAGCGGCAACCGCATCGAGATCGGCATCGGCCGTGGCGACAGCTCGCGGCGCATGCTGGGCAAAAAACCCATGACCGTCGCCAATATGGAACGTTTTGCAGATGTCCTGCGTGGATTGGTGCGCGGCGACGAGGTCGCTTACGATGACACATCGGCACAACTTCCCTGGGCAAATGGCTATGAAATTCCAATCTGGATCGCGGCTTATGGACCCAAAGCGCTGGCGGGCGCTGGCCGCGCCGGCGATGGCTTGGTGATTCAGCTTGCAGACCCGGGATTGGTCAAGTGGTTCTCTGAACAGGCGATTGCTGGCGGCGAAACGGCGGGGATAGACATGTCAAATTATCAGATCATGTCGGCAGCGCCGGTTTGGATCGGGGATATGGACAAAGCGCGGGAACAAACGCGCTGGTTCCCGGCCATGGTGGGCAATCACGTGGCGGATATCGTCGAGCGCTATGGCATGGACAGCCCGGATATACCCGCCAGCTTGACCGACTACATCGAAGGACGCAAGGGTTACGATTACAAAGAGCACGCCGACAAGGACGCGGACCATCTCGACTTCATCACGGAAGACATCGTCGACGCCTTTGGCATCCTGGGAAGCGTCGACGACCATTTCGCCAAGCTCAAGAACCTGGAGGCGGCCGGCGTGACGCAGTTTAACATCTATCTGATGTGTGGTGAAGAAGAGCGCATCGTGGCAGAATACGGCGAGAAGATCATCCCGGCATTTCGCTAAGGCGCAAAACCGGCTCGGGGAGGACAAAAGAATCATGGTTGTCGACAGCATCCGCCAGATGACCGTCGAAGAATACTTCGCCTTCGATGAAGCCAGCGAATACAAGAATGAATACATTGACGGCGAGGTATTTCCGATGACGGGTGGGACAGCTCATCACGCAGAAATAATGTTGAACGTTGGTTTCGCGCTGAGACTGCGCCTGAGGGATGGCGAGTTTCACTTTTACAGCAGCGCCATGCGCATCCGTGTCAGCCCTGCGCGCTATCTCTATCCGGACTTGAGCGTCGTCTGCGGCGAACCGGAGCTTGATGAGCCAGCCATCAACCTCTTCAATCCCACGCTAGTCGCAGAAGTGCTCTCGCCCGCAACCGCCAATAAAGACCGTGGCTTCAAGCGCGACTTGTACCAAAGCATCCCTTCACTACAGGTCTATCTCATCATCGACCAATTCAAGGCGCAAGTCGAAGTGGCCTCGCGCCAAGCAAGCGGTTGGCATGCGCAGGAATTCTCGGGCCTGGATGCCATCGTGCCGCTACCGGCGCTGGCTTGTGACTTGCCATTGGCGGATATTTATGACGGCATTCAATTTGACGCGACAGAGCCCCCTCCCCCTGCCGAGTAAGCGCTGAGCAATATCTTGCTGATATGTAGCGAGGAAGAGCGCATCGTGGCAGAATAGGGCGAGAAGATCATCCCGGCGTTTAGTTGACCATCGCCTCACTGGCAGGGGCGATCCGCCCGATCGCCCGTCGGCAAGGACAGCAATCGAAAAAGGAGACAATAATGGGAACAGTATTTGTAAACGGAACGATCATCACCGCCAGTGATATGATCGAGGCCGATGTCCTGGTCGAGGGCGAAATCATCACGCTGATCGGGCGCAATCTCGGCGCCGACGGGCACGAGGTGGTGGATTGCAGCGACAAGTACCTTCTGCCCGGCGGCATCGACGTCCATACGCACCTCGACCTGCCCTTCGGCGGCACCATCAGCAATGATGACTTTGATGTCGGACATAAGGCGGCGGCCTTTGGCGGCACCACCACCCATATTGATTTCGTGGTGCAGCCCATCGGCGGCAGCTTGCACGACGGCCTGGAAACCTGGTGGGCGAAATCGCGCGATTTCGCCCAGATCGACTACGCCTTCCACATGGCGGTCACCGACCTCAACGACGCCGTCATGGAAGAAATACCGACCATGCTCGACGAAGGTATCACCAGCTTGAAGCTCTTCATGGCTTACAAGAACGTCTTCCAAATCGATGACGCGACATTATTCAACACCATGCGCGTGGCCGCCGACAATGGCATGATCGTCATGGTCCACGCCGAAAATGGCGATGTCGAGGCGGCCCTGACGCCGGCTTTGCTGGCGGAAGGCAAAACCGACCCGGTTTATCACGCCTCGTCGCGTCCGCCGGAGATCGAAGGCGAAGCCACCAACCGCGCCGTGGTCATGTCCGGCATGACTGGCTGCCCGCTTTATGTGGTGCACATGACCTGCGAACCAGCCATCGAGGCGCTGCGGCGAGGACGCGCCTTGGGATATCCCGTCATGGGCGAGACCTGCGTGCAGTACTTCTTCCTCACCGTCGAAGATCACATGGCGCTGCCCGGATTCGAAGGTTCGAAGTACGTCTGCTCTCCGCCGATCCGAACCAAGCATGATCACGGTGTCCTCTGGGGCGCCGTGCGCGATGGCACGCTGCAGATCGTCAGCACCGACCATTGCGATTTCTGGTATGACGGCGGGCATGGTCCCTGGGAAGAGTGGAACGAGCGGACCGGCGGCAGGGATTGGGTCGGATACGAAAAACAAGATCCCTCATATCGCCGCCCGGGCAAGGAACTCGGTAGAGGCAACTTCGCCAAGATCCCCAACGGCATGCCCGGGCTAGAAGACCGCATGAAGGTGATGTGGCATGCCGGCGTCAACAGCGGCAAGCTCTCGCCCTCGCGCTTTGTGGAGCTGCACTGCACAAACCCGGCGCGCGTCTTCGGCATGTACCCGCGCAAAGGCACCATCGCCGTGGGCTCCGACGCCGACATTCTGGTTTGGGATCCGCAGCAGGAACACACCATCAGCGCAGCCACGCACCACATGCGCGTCGATTACAACTGCTACGAAGGCATGACCGTCAAGGGCCTGCCGGTGCAGGTCTATCAACGGGGGGTGAAGCTGGTTGACGGCGACGCCTGGCTGGGCAGCAATGGCGCCGGGCAGTTCATCGCGCGGGAGGCTGGCGCGCCGGTGTTGTAATCGGACGTATTCAATAATGAACCGTGCAGGGGCGATTCCTTGGTCGCCCTTTTTTGATCTCGCCCGCGACATTTGAAAATGCGCATCGCCACATGGTATGATTTGGCTAACGTGAGGGAGGGTGCTGGAGACAGCAATGGCAATCCAAGAGCGCGTCTATGACATCGATGACCTGTGGGAAATCGTCTGTCAACCGGAAAACGCCGACAAACACTTTGAGTTAATCAATGGAGAACTATTCGAGATGGCGCCCCCGGGCGAAGAGCATGGCTATCTAGCTGGCGAGATTTTTCACCTATTTCGACTTTTTGACCCGCAGCGCGAGCTAGGCATCCCAACTGTCGAAACAGGTTACTACCCGTTAAACGACCGCAGCACTGTTCTGTCGCCCGATGTCGCCTTCAGACGCACCAATCGCACAGTGATGCCCCTCAATAAGAGATGGGTACCGACAATGCCCAATCTCGCCGTTGAAATCGTCTCTCCGAGTAACACCATGCCGCAAATTCGTCGAAAAGCCGCTTTATATCTGCAGCATGGCGCGCAATTGGTCTGGATCGTCATTCCCGACAGAAAAGGCGCGGAAGTCTGCCGGCTTGACGCGAGCGGCAAGATCCAAAGCGAATCCATAAACGCGGACGGCAGCCTCTCCGGCGAACAGGTACTACCCGGCTTTGAGCTTAAGCTGTCGAACCTATTCAAGTAGTGTGGCGACAACGCGAGGAAGAGATGGCAATCCAACAGCGTGCCTACGACATTGACGACCTTTAGCGAATTGTCTGCGATGCGGAAAACAATAAGCGCTATGAACTCATCGAGGGAGAGATTATTGAGATGGCGCCACCGGGCGAGACGCATGGGGATCTAACTATCCGAATTGGCAAATACCTCTTCGATTATGTTGAGGGTCGCAATCTCGGACGTGTAACGGCAGAAACCGGCTACTATACCCCTGAAGATCGTTCAACGCTTCTATCGCCGGATATTGCTTTTCGCAGGCTCGATCCCTCAGCCGAACCAGCGTCACAAAGATGGGTGCCGATGATGCCCGACTTAGCGGTAGCGATCAAATCTCCCAGCAACATTATGCCACAGATTCGCCGAAAAGCTGCCATATTTCTGCAACATGGCACACAGCTGGTCTGGATCGTCATCCCCGAAAGCAAAAGTGTCGAAGTCTGCCGGCTTGACGCGAGCGGCAACATCCAAAGCGAAGTCATCGGCGCCGACGGCAGCCTCTCCGGCGAGCAGGTTCTGCCCGGCTTCAATCTCGAGCTCGCGGGGCTTTTCTCCTGATTGACCCGCCGCCACTCCCGCTTGGGTCGCCTATATCGCTATCCTGGGAGCTGGCGTTATAATCCTCCGCAAACTCAGACAACGCCAGCGGAGGCAAGCCATGCCACTTACCACCACCCAACTCAAAATCAGCGACGCCGAATACGCCGGGCGCAATGAGCGCTTGCAAGAAATCATCGACGAACTCGGTGTAAGCGGTCTCGTGCTCTTCGACGCCGACTACATAAAGTATTACACCGGCTTCGCCTTCATCCCCACCGAGCGACCCATGGCTTACGTCATGAACCGCTCCGGCCAGCGGGCCCTGCTGGTGCCGCGCCTGGAACTGGAACACGCGGCTTCCATGTCCGTCATCGACCGCGTCGCGCACTACCCCGAATATCCCGACCTCAAGCACCCGATGAATGTCCTGGTTGATCTGGTCACGGACATGGGCATCAGTGGCAGGATCGGCGCCGACAGCGACGGCTATCCTTGGATATTCGGCTATCGCGGCGACTCGCTCTCGCAGCTTACCGGTGCTGAGGTCATCAACTGCCGCGCGCCTATCGAAGACCAAATGATGGTCAAGTCGGAAGCGGAGATTGCCCTGCTGAAGGAAAGTTGCAAATGGGGCAATCTGGCGCATATGCTGCTGCAAAAGTACACCAAAGTCGGCATTGGCGAGGTCGAAGTGTCGCAGCGCGCCAGCGGCGAAGCCACGCTTATGATGCTTGACAGCATCGGGCCGATTTGGCGCGGCAACAGCGAGTATTACGAAGGCGCCATCGCCGGCTATCGCGGCCAGATCGGCCGCAACGCCGCCATCCCGCACGCCTTGACCAGCAATATCAGCTTCCAGGAGGGCGATGTGCTGGTAACCGGCGCCAGCGCAGCGATATGGGGTTATGTCAGCGAGCTGGAGCGCACCATGATCCTCGGTGCGCCCTCGGACGAACAGAAGCGTATGTTTGATCACATGTTCAATTTGCAGACGATCGCCATGGAAGCGCTTGAGCCAGGGCTACCCTGCAGCGCGGTCGACCACGATGTACGCGCCTATTTCGACAAGCACGAACTCATGCCTTACTGGAAACATCACAGCGGGCATACTATCGGCTTGCGCTATCACGAAGGTCCCTTCCTCGATATTGGCGACGACACGGAGATCAAAGCCGGCATGGTCTTCACCGTTGAGCCGGGACTATACGTTCCTGAGTTAGGTGGTTTTCGGCATTCCGATACCGTCCTGGTCACAGACAGCGGCGCCGAGATGCTGACCTACTACCCGCGCGACCTCGAGTCACTGACCATCGCGGTTTGACACTGCGCAGCCCTGACCCTGCAAACACAAACGTATCGCCCGATGTTATGGATGGATGCTCACATCTTACTTTTACAATCCGTTTACATTGGCGTAAGTACCATATAATAGAATTAAGCGATGCTTGATTTGTCCAAACCATAGGAAAGGAGACAAAGCATCTCATGAAACGCCTTGTTTTTCTCATGTTGTGTCTGTTGACAATTGGCGGAACCAGCCTGGCGGCGGACCAACAACTCGATCTGGAACATTATTGGCTGGACAACGGCTTGGAAGTCATCCTGGTACGCGATACCACAGCGCCCACCGTCGCGGTGAATATCTGGTATAGGGTTGGCAGCGCCAATGACCCGGCAGGCAAGAGTGGCTTCGCGCATCTCTTTGAACACATGTTGGCAATAGAAGGCTCACCGCACGTTCCCAGCAACGAAATCGAAAGACTACTGGAGAGAGTAGGCGGCTCCCTAAACGCCTGGGTCAGCGTTGACGTTACCAGCTACTATCAGACTGTACCGTCACACCACTTGCCTCTTGCATTGTGGCTCTACGCTGACCGCATGGGCGGTCTGGATGTTTCGCAGAAGAGTCTGGACAATCAGCGCGCCATTGTCATTGAAGAACTACAAAGGAATTATGACAACAGTCCATATGGCACTGCCGTACGGGCGCTTCTCACCGTTCCGTATTCATATGAGCCCTATCGTCGTCACACTGCTGGCAGTATTGAAGATGTAAACAGGGCCACAGCCGAAGATCTCCTCGAGTTCCACCGTACGTATTACGTACCGAATAATGCCACCTTGGTGGTTGCGGGCGACATCGACTTTGACACTGCACGCACCATGATTGACGAATTATTCGGACCCATTCCACGTGCGGACGACCCGCCGCCCTTGGCTGAATTTTTGCCGGTGAACCAGGAAGAAGCGGAATTCATCACCATCGAAGATCCCTTCATCAATATTCCGGCGCTTCTAGTCGCCTACGAGATTCCGCCATTGGTCCACGAAGACTTCCCGGCGCTAAACGTGCTCTCCCGCGTCCTCAGCGTCGGTGATTCAAGCCGACTCGCCAAGCGACTGGTGGATACCGGCAAAGCGCTGCAAGCGGACGCCTGGATCATCGATAACCGCGGACCCGGTCTCTTTGCCTTTATCCTCCTCGCCAATGTGGGCGTCGACTTGGAGGAACTCGAGACAGCCGCCTACGAGGAGTTGCAGAGGATCATTGACGAAGGCGTGCCGCAAGAAGAGCTTGACAAAGTGATCGCCGGCATACGAAGCAGGGGGATTCTCGGCCTAGAGACGGCTCTCGGTCTGGCCCAGAGCGTACAAAGCGCAAACTATTATTTCGGTGATCCCCAGGCGGTATATACGGGCGTTGACCGCTACAAAGCGGTCACCAGCGAGGACATCCAGCGGGTTGCCCAAGAGTACCTGGAGGACAGCGATCGTCTCGTGTTCAATGTGGTGGAAACCAATGCCGAAGCGCCGCCCCCTGTGGAACCTTATGCCGCCGAAGACATCGTCGAACAAGAACCGGATTATCGTTATGTCATCGAACAAAGCGAACCGCCGCCGCCCCTGGACTCGAACGAATTCAACTTCCCGACCATCACTGAAAACGTCTTGGACAACGGCCTGGAAGTGGTCGTTATTGAGCAGCCCAACATGCCCATCATCTCGCTCGATGTCTATTTCGCCGGCGGCGGAACCGCCGCGCCGCAGGAATTGCCCGGACTGGCGGGAATTGCTGGTGACTTGATCACGCGCGGCACCACCACGCGCAGCGCCCAAGACATCGCCGGTGCGATTGAGCAAGTTGGTGGCGCTGTCGGCAGCGGCGGTGGCGGCGACAGTCTGCAGCTCGGCGTGTTTGCCTTGATCGAAGACGTTGATCTCGCCTTCGAGTTACTCGCTGATATGACGCTCAACGCCAGCTTCCCCGAAAACGAAGTCGAGCGCGAACGAACGGAGCGCATCAGCGGCCTGGAAGCCAACCTGGCAGAACCGAGTTTCGTTGCCGGGCGTACCTTCGGGCGACTGCTATACGAAGGCCATCCCTATGGCAACGCCACCACCTTCGAGTCCTTGGAGGCCATCACTCGCGATGACATTGTCGCCTTCTATGAGTCGCGCCGTCAACCGGACAACGCGGTGCTGATCATTGCCGGCGCCATCACGACAGAAGAGGGACTTGAATACGCGACTCAGCACTTCGCCGATTGGGAAGGAACGGCCGAGAATGTCACTTTCCCGCCGCTGCCCGAGCAAAGTGCCCAGCAGCTATTCCTGGTAGATCGGCCCGGAAGCACCCAGGCAAATTTCATCATGGGCAATATCGGCATCCAGGGCGCAAGCCTCGATTACTTCCCGGCGCGGGTGATGAACCACATCCTGGGCGGCAGCATCTCTTCGCGGTTGTTCCGAAACATCCGCGAAGAAAAGGGCTATACCTACAGCATTTGGTCCAGTTTCAGCTACCCGGCCGATATCGGGCGCTTCCGGGTCTCGGCGGCGGTGCGCAATGATGTTATCGTCCCCGCGCTCGAGGAAGTCTTCAAGGAAATCGAGCGCATTCAAACCGAGCCGCTCACCGATGAGGAGATCAATGACGCTCGTGATGGCATCGTCGGCGAGTTCGTCTTCGGGCTCGAGACTTATCAAGACTTTGTCGAATCGGTGGCCTCCTACAAAATCCGCGGCGTCAAACTCGACCGGCTCAACAAGTGGCTGGGCTATATCAAGGATGTTACCAAGGATGACGTGCTGGAGATCGCGAACAGCTACATCCATCCCGAGGACTTCATCATCGTCGTGGTCGGCGATGCCAGCTCAATCCAGGAGCAATTGGAGACCCTAGGCGAAGTGACGCTGCTGGAAGCGGAATAGGCTGCGCGCTTTTCCACGCGCGACGCATGTAGTTCTCCATCGATAATCGTTGAAGTTGAGGGCGATCCTGTTGGATCGTCCTCTTTCGATTAAGCATCTTCAGCGGTCGCGGGCGGAGACTCCTCTTCAAACCTGATGCGCTGGTAAATGCCACGCAGTGGCAGACTGCAATCCAGCGCCGTCAGCGGTACTTCATCGCCTAGGTCGGAGAAGCACTGGATGTGCCAGCCGGTCTCACTGCGCGTGTACAGTTCCACCAGTACTCGATGCTGATCGACGATGAGATAAGCCTCTATCGAAGCGACGTCACTATAATATTCGCGCTTCGAGATTCGATCATGTTCGATTGACGATGGAGATGTGACTTCCACGACAAGAATCGGATTAAGCAGAATACGGGTATCGGCTTCTGTCTCCGGCTCGCCGCGGACGACACTGACATCCGGCGCTAACAGGCGCGCGTCTCCAGCTCTTACTAACATGCCGCTGCCTACAACTTGACAATGGATATCAGCCAGCAGAGCCTGGAGCCCGCCAGTAACATTTGCGATGATAGTAAAGTGATTAAGTTTTCCACCGGTCATCTGACGCGGCTCACCATCAATGTATTCATACCGATCCTCGCTGTTTTCTGCAAAGTCAAGGAATTCTTCCACGCTCATCTGACGGACGCGCTCAATCACCATTTTTTGTCCTCGTACGACTTAACGTGAGGATATTATAACACTGGATGCAAACGCACCCATAAACACGATCATAAGGCCACCCAACGCCTCTCGGAACTGCTTTTTCTGATGGCGTCCATCGCCTTCCATCCTAACTTCGCACCCTATTTTATTGGACAACTTGACCGTCCACAAAATCGGGGGAGGTTCAATGAGCTGCCCCTGTATGAGAACGATACGACGGATCGCCCTTATTACTTCGCGCCGCCTGTTAGCGATTCCCCTGTGAATGTGATTCCTCGATACACTTCAGCCAGAGGCAAAGCGCAGCCAAGTGTTTCCAGCGGCACAACGGCATTCAAATCCGAGAACTGCTGCAAATGCCAACCTTCTTGCGCAGGCGTGTAAAGCTCGGCAAGCACACGGTGTTGGTCAATGACAAGATAGGCCTCAATCGAGTCCATGCTCCGATAAAACTCACGCTTGAGCACTCGATCGTAGTCAATAGATGAAGGCGACGTGACTTCCACGACGAGAATCGGATTGAGCAGAACGCGCGTATCGGATTCTGTCTCCGGCTCGCCGCGGACGACGCTGACATCCGGCGCTAACAGGCGCGTCTCGCCGGCTTTTACCAGCATACCACCGGCTATTGCCTCGAAATCGGTATCCGCCAGCCGACTTTCAAGAATGACTTGAATCCGGTGAATGATCCGAAAATGATCGAGTTTTCCACCGGTCATCTGACGCGGTTCGCCATCAATGTATTCATACCGATCCTCGCTGTTTTCTGCAAAGTCAAGGAATTCTTCCACGCTCATCTGACGGACGCGCTCAATCACCATTTTTTGTCCTCGTACGACTTAACGTGAGGATATTATAACACTGGATGCAAACGCACCCATAAACACGATCATAAGGCCACCCAACGCCTCTCGGAACTGCTTTTTCTGATGGCGTCCATGGCGATCTGACATTGATGCCCGTCGGCGAAAGTCGCGCCCCAGCCCAGGGAGCGCTTTTCTCGTATCGCAGCGGTCAATTCGCCCATCAAGGCGACGAATGACACATTCCAGATGCCCTTGCCGATACCGTCCAGATCAGCATTGGGGTCGCGCTCGCTCATATCGACGAAATCCTCGCCGGCCTTGGCAACCAGCAATCGTTCATCATTGTCCGCCAGCGTGATCGTGCCTTCACCCCCGAAGATCTGCGTCTGATTGCCCATGCCATGTCGTGCGGCGCCACTCAAGAACACTGAACACAAAGCGCCGCTTTCCATCTCCAAAAGAAAGCTCGTTTGATCATCGGCTGTCGCCCGCCAACCCGCACCGCTCTTTTTGTCAAATCGCTCGCTCACCATGGTTGAGACTTGCCCGCTGATCGCCACAATATCACCGAGCCAAAAGCGCAAAAGGTCTATCATATGCGAGCCGCTCGCGCCCAGCCGACCGCCACCCATATCCTCGCGCGACCACCAGTCACCCGCTGGTCGCGAGGCGGGATCGCCCCAGGCGCCGGAGATATTGACGATGTTGGCATGTCGCACCTGGCCGATGAAGCCACTCTCGATCAGCGATTTGATCTTCCGTCGATTGGGATTGAAGCGCAGCTCGTGCCCGATAATATGCAGCTTATCGAACGATTCGGCAGTTTCCAGCATATCGGCCGATTCATCTTGATTCATCGCCATCGGCTTTTCGCAAAGGACATGCGCGCCAGCCCGCAGGGCAGCCAGGGTCATAGGCGCATGATAGAGCGTCGGCGTCGCAATACAGACCAAGTCAAACTGATGCTCGCCCATCATACGCTGCCAATCGTCGTAGACATGTGGAATCGCGAAGCTGTCCGCCGCCGATTGCGCGCTGGTCAACCGCGCGCTGGCGATAGCCACCAACTCGACATCGTGAATTGTCTTCAGCGCCGGCAGATAGGCTTGGCGCGCGAAGCTGGCGCCAATGGTGCCCACTCTTATGGTCATCATTTCCTCCTATATCAAGCCGCGTTCGCGGAGCGCGTCGCCAACGGCCTCTAAATTGCGTAGTTCCGCTTCAGAATAATTGCGCGAGATCATAACCCCGCCGGCGCCCCCGTCGAAGCCGGCGTGAACACCCTCCCGGACCTCTTGTGGACTGATCTCTTTGCAAGCGCCGCTATGCCCCACGCCCACCCCGATGCCCGGATATACCGGCCGCCCGGTTTCGGCAATCAGGCGCGCGGTCCATTCCCTGACGTAATCCGCATTGAAGCCCGCCAGTGGCCCCGCCTCGCGCGAGGAAATGAAATCGTCCAAGCCCAAAACCGTCGCCAGCGCATGGTACGCGCCATCGGGCGTCGCATCCGCCAGCACACCCGCCTGCCACGACGCCGCAAAATCCGCGAAGCGCGCTCCCGCCGGACTATGATAGAGTACCGGCTTGAACCAGTCGGCGTAAGGCGCGTATGCGCGCTGGTCGTATTGCGCGCGCAGATAGGGATTGTAGGTATTGATCACCTGCCAAATGCCGATGCCAAACTCGTACCCCGGATCATAGAACTTCACCAAGCCATGCAACTCACGATAAAAAGCATGATGCGAATCCAACCACATCTTCTCCCACATCAGCACCTCGGGATAATGTAGCAGATTGCGCAAAAGCAAGACAAAAACCCCTTCTTCGGGGCGATCGCCCGCGCGCACGCCCCGGAGAAAATCGTCGATTTTGCGATACCCGCTCAAAGCGCGCTCCACATCAATGCCGCGCGACCGCGCCTCCGCCACATAATATGAATCAAAGCCGGTGGAGCTATCGCCGCGAAAGATGTCCATCAGTGGGCTTTGCCGTTCGATGCCCCACAAAACGCCGCGCAAATCGTGGTTGTTCAACCAATCGGAAAAGACCGAATGCCACCAGGTCTTGTAATCCGGATTCAAGAGCGAGGGACGGGTCGCCACCCGTCCCAGATGATCGCGATCGAGAAAATGCTCGAAGCCCGGCTGCCAGATGGACCGGATCCCCGAACTCGATGTCTCGCAATAATAAGTGTAAACATGGATGCCGCGCTTGCCCGCTGCCGGGATGACATCCGCCAGGGTATCGAAACCCTTGTAAAGCGGATCCGGCGCCGCGAAGCGCTTCATAAACGTTTTTTGATAGTAGCGCGGGTCGGGCTCGAACATCGCCCCGCCCTGCAAATTGTCCGGCTGCTGAACACCATGATCGGGGAAGCCGAAGGCGGCGCGCCCGGCGTTGCCAATGCTCCAACTCAAGGCTGAAATCAACAGCGCGTTGACGCCCGCTTTTTCCTGTAGAATATCAAGAACCTGTTCGACGCCTTCGTCGATGAAGCTGATGGCGCCGATCTGAATGCCCACAAAAGTTTCGCTCATGATTCCTGTCCATTAGTCTGTCAATCGACCCAACTCGGCACGTCGAGCAACACGTCCTTGACATTAACCGCTGACTTTTGCTCGCTTGATCGTATGCAAGCTTCAAGCATTGCCAGCGACATCAGATGATCGCGTCCACTGCATTCCAAAGCCGCGCCATCCAGCGCATGGTCCACAAAGCTCTCGAATAGACCTCGCGTTTCCGTTATCCTGCGTTCATGCGCTGGCAGGCTCACCGGCGTCAATTTCTCATCATCGCGGGGCGCGTAATATAACTCGCCGAACTGGTCCCGCTGCGTGATAATCCCCCCACTGCACTCGCTGCGCCATTCAAAGCCCGGCACAGCCCAGTTACCTTGCCAGGTACCGTGATAATTGACGATCATGCCACCATCGAACTCGATCAAGGCCGCCACATTACTCTCATGCGCGTACATGCTCCAGCTGGGATTCCAGGCTCGGCAGCTGATCCGAACCGGTTCTTGCCCGTAGACATATCGCATCAGATCAAAATGATGAATGCTTTGCTCCCAAAGCATGGGATGCCGCATGGTCAAGGGATAATCATTGAGATCGCCTCGCCCGCCATCGCGCCAGCGCTCGTAGGTGAAGCGGGCGAAGGCCGGTTTGCCGACCCGCTCGTCCCTCAGCAAGCCCTTGAGTGCTTTTGTGACATCGAGATAACGGAAATTCAGACCCACCATCAGCGAAACGCCCGCGCTTTCGGCTATTCCCACCAAGCGCCCCGCCTCGTCGAGATCCAGCGCCAGCGGTTTTTCGATCAGCAGATGCAGGCCCCGGCCAGCAGCGGCGCGGACGATGCTCTCGCGTTCCATCGGTGGATTCGCCAGCACCAAGGCATCAACATCATCAAGCGACTGCAGGGCGAGCTCAACGCTTTCAAAAGCCGGACGATCCCCAAATTCAGCGCATGCCCGCTGGCAAGCCCGCGCGTCCGGATCGGCATAAGCGAGCAAATCAGCGCGGGCATCCCGCTTGATCACCTCCGCCCAATGACGACCGCGTACGCCCAGACCAGCCAGCAAGACCTTAAGCATCACTGACCTGAACCGCAAGGCTCGCCAATACCGTCGCCAGCGTGTCCTGGCTCATCGCCGTCCAATCATCATATCCGGTATCTCGCCGCAGACGACTGTTGTCCAGCCAGCCCAGCTTAGCTGAAGATCGGGCAGGCGCTTCATTCGCCGACGGAAGATGGAGCCTAAGGCCTTCAACAAGGCCTTGTATCATCCGGGCTATTGCCAGGTCGGACTTGCGCTCGCCGCTGGCGAGGTTATACAAGCTATGGTTGAGCGAGTCCGCGCCCAGCAGTGCGGCGATTGCCCGACCGATATCCGCCGCAAGCGTCCATTGCCGTACTTCAGCGGGCGTAGATACGACGATCTCTCCCTTGCTCAGCGCGTCCTGCATCATCTGAGCCACCATGCTCAGTTTGGGCCGCGTAGAACGACTGTATTCGTAGCTTCCATAGACACCGCCAAGCCGCGCGCAGACCATGTCACAGCCGTGCAAATGACGCATGGAGTCGACGGTGTGTTCCATCATCGTTTTGGCGACGCCGTAAACGCCCAGCGGGTTCGGCGGCCGCATTTCATCTACCGGCGTCGCGGGTGTATGGCGGAAGACAGCACTGGAACTGATGAAGACGGAACGATAGATTCCCTCTGCTTTGGCATATTCCATCACTTGCAAGAGCGGTTCAATGTTGGCGCGCAGATTGTCTTCCGGCGATTCTCCCCGTTCTTCCGGCCTAGCGGTGACGAAAGCCGCGTGGACCAGTGCATCCGCAGGGATCGACGGCATATCGGCACAACTTGTCCGGACGCGCTCAACGCGATCATGATTCCAGGTCGCCACAGCGGGATTATCGAATTCCCGATCCAGGGCGCTAACCAGCCAGGCATCTTGCGTGAGCGCTGAAACGATGTTGGAGCCGACAAATCCGTTGGCGCCGGTAACGATGACGCGCTTCATGATCCGTCGCCGACCGCCGCGCTGTCCCTTTGCCAATCTTCGGCGACCAGGTCGCCGGCTGACGCGATGTGGGCCTGCAACAATTCGATAGCCCCCGGAATATCGCCACCTTCCATCGCGTCCAGCAGCGGCAGATGATTGCGGGCAATTTGCGTGAGATCGGTATTCCGCCGGTTGACCAGAGCCATCACCTGGCGCGCTTTCATCGCCACTGTTTGCCACATGGAAAGCAAGAGGCTATGCCCACTCATCTCGATCAAAGCATCATGAAAATCGCGATCAAGTATATTGACTGTATTAATACTGTTGTCTCTACCAGCCACTATCATGTCTTCGACAGTATCGCGCAAGCGCTGCAAATGGTCAGGATTCCGCGCTCGTATTACTTGTTCAACCGCGAAGGTCTCCAGCAGGCTGCGCATACTGTAAATCTCTTCAATGTCCCTCCGGGTCAAGCGCCGCACAGTGGTGCCGTGGTAGGGAATCGTTTCGATCAATCCCTCCGTGTTGAGGATGCGCAGCGCTTCTCGTATGGGCGCTCGGCTGACGCCCAATTGCCGCGACAAGTCCATCTCGATCAGCGAATGACCGGGTTTCAGTTCGCCCGTGAGGATGGCTTCCCGCAGGGTAACGAGCGTCTGCTCTCGGATGGACACATTCTTGATTTGCGGTAAATTCGGTTTCATGTGTCGGTTCAAGTGACCGCTGTTATCGCAGTTGCGGTAGCCTGCTAGAGAATGACGGCCATCCACGAGAATCCAGCGGACTTGACAGCGAACCGAGCGCTTCCTATAATCCGGTCGTCTGTAGATTGTAGACAATCGCAGAGATTTTGGCGATTCTAATTGAGGGCATGGACGCTGTCAAGCGACGTCGGCGCGCAGCGCCTACAATCGCAACGGAGCCGCCATTCGCTGACACCAACATGGTTCATGTATGGCGAAAGCTGCAGGAGCGACCGGCGGTCAGTGTCGACGCGACCTACGCGACCTATCAGGTCGCCCGAATTACAGACCAATGAGATTCCGGAGTCATAATTGTGAGTGAAAACTGGGTGTTGACCGAGACCGAAGCGGTGGAACTGCTGGCGCTGTTGATCAGTTCAGCGCGTATACAGTTGGACGAGCCGGCGCATTACGCGCCCTTGCGCTTGCTGACGGCGACCGAACGGCTCAGCGCGATGATGCTGGAGCGTGCTTCCGACAAGTCCAAGGGCTTCTTGCAAGACAACATCGAACGTATTCCCGAGATGCATATGGCAATGTCCGATGTCGAGACCTATATCGACGGCCTTGATCACCTCTGCCGGGAAGTGGCGAGTTGTCTGCTGCGACATAGCAGTCCGGAGGACGCCTCCGCATGAGCGAGCAAGTTCTAAACAATATCAGAACCCGTCGTGTCGTGCGCGAGATGACGGACCAAGCGGTCGCGCGCGAGGACCTTGAAACCATACTGGAAGCGGCGCGCTGGGCCCCCACTGGCGGCAATTTGCGCCCAATTCGCTATGTCGTCGTGGAAGATCCGGAAACGCGGCGATTGATCCGCCTGGTAGCGCCGGGCATGTTCCAAAAGGCCCCGGTCCTGATCTTGATCTGCATCAACTGGGCGATAATCGAGCAGCACAGGATGACGCTTAGCGACCGTACCTCGCTGGTTGATGTCGGCGGCGCCGCGCAGACCATGATGCTTGCGGCGCATGCCATTGGCCTGGCCTCAGGCCCGGTCACGTCCTTCAGTAAGGAAGCGATCAAGGTGATCCTGAACTTGCCGGGCAGCTATTCGCCAGAGATGTTCATCTGTATCGGGCACAAGGCGGAGGGCGCGCGCAGGGGCATGCGCGCCTGGAAGAAAATCACCTGGCGCGATCTGACGCATTGGGAGCGATTTGAAGACAAATGACCTGACGAGTTTTTCAGGAGGGACTGCATGGAAGGAAGATACATCAAACACATGGCTTTCGCGGTATCTGACGCCAGAGGCGCTTTGGGGCATTATCAAGACTTCATCGGCGTCGGTCACGATGCCGAAGTTCACGAATACGATAAGTCGCGCAACATCGTCGCCATCTTCAACGTGGGCGATGTCGAGTATCAGTTATGCCAATCCATGGACGAAGGCGGTCGCTACGACGCCTGGATCAAGGAGCGTGGCTACGAAGGCTTGCATCATATCTGTTACGCTGTGCCGAATATCGACGAGGCCTTGGACGACGCCCAAGCCAGAGGCGCTACCTTGAAAGAATGCGCCGCTTGCAAGGTCACAGGCAGCCACGTGCACCCCGAAGGCTGGGTCGCCTTCCTGGAGCAAGAAGCCGGCGGCGTCGAACTGGAACTGATGCAAGTCTATACGCCGGAAGAACTGGAAGAATACAAGTCCGTCAAAGGCATTTAGACTGTGCCTTCGAGACCTCAACGCGCGCTGCGCCAATGACAAATGATGGAAAATGATGGATAGCATTGAACTGCTGCAGCGGCTGGTGCGGATCCCCTCCCCTAACCCGCCGGGCGATACCCGCGCTATCGCCGATTTCGTCGCGGCTGAAATGCGCGCCATCGGCTGTGAACTGCGCACCCCGGCCCCCGAGGCCAAGCCCGAGGCGCGCAACGCCACCGCCACGCTGGGCGAAGGATCGCCGGTGATCATGCTGCACGCCCATATCGATACCGTACCCATCGCCAAGAACGAAGCCGACAAATGGCATGTCGATCCCTACGCCGGCGTGGTCAAGGATGGCGCGCTCTATGGCAAGGGCAGCATCGACGACAAAGCGCCCCTGGCATCCATGATGCTAGCGATGGCCGACGCCGCCCGACAAGACGCGCTGCGTGGAACGCTGATCCTGGTCGCCGCCGCCGAAGAGGAAGTCGGCGGCCAACTCGGCACCAAATGGCTGGCGGATAACGGGCACCTGCCCAGTTGCGACTTCATCGTCGTCGGCGAACAAACCGGCAACAAAGTCGCCACCGCGCACAAAGGCGTCATGCGCGCTTCCGTGCATACAGGCGGCAAAGCCGTGCACGCCACCAATCCCGATCGCGGCGTCAACGCCATCGTCGCCATGTCGAAACTGATCGCGGCGCTTGACAGCTACCACAAAGAACTGGCGAATCGAGTTCACCCGGTAGTCGGCGTTCCCACTTGCAACATCGGTGTGATCGAAGGAGGCAGCACCGCCAACGCCGTGCCCGATGCCTGCCATATCCAGCTCGATCGCCGCATGATCCCGCGCGAAGATCCAAAGGCGGTCATCAACGAATTGAAGGCCGTCGTCGAATCCGTCGACATAGCGCCGGCAACAGCGGACATCGACAGCTTCGTATATTCTCCCTGGTTCGACTCGGGGCTGGATACGGAATTGGGGCAGATCTTCTTGTCTTGCGTGCGGGAGCAGCTCAATGCGGACCCGGGTCCCATCGGCTACCTGCCCGGCAGCGACGCCAAACATCTCATGGATCTGGCGCGCGGAGATATGATCATCTTCGGTCCCGGGAGCTACGAAGCGGCTCATGCCTACGATGAGCATGTTGAACTGGCGGCATATCAAGCCACCACGGACATCCTGCTGGACTTTCTGCGGCGGACGCTCTACCGCGTCAATTGAGCGACTCTCCATTGCCTAAGCATTGCCTAAGGAAAAGACTGTGAATCTAGATACCTTGATCAAAAACGCCGAAGTCGTTCTCGAAAGCGGCATCGCCCGCCTCGACCTGGGCATCAGCGACGGCGTGATCGTTGCCTTGGTGGCGGATTCCGCTGCTATGGAAGCCGGCGAGACCATCGACGCTTCCGGCAAACTGCTGCTGCCGGGCGCCATTGACATTCACTTTCATTGTCGCGCGCCGGCGTACCCGCAGCGTGGCGATTTTTCCACCGAAACGCGCGCTGCCGCCGCCGGCGGCGTGACCACCGTCTTCGAGATGCCGATCTCCAAACCCTGCTGCGCCACCGGCGAAATCTTCGCCATGCGCAAGGCTTTGGCCCAGCGCGACGCTTACGTCAATTTTGGACTTTATGGCGCGCCCGGCCTGCTGGATCGCGACGAAATCGCGGCTATGGTCGATCAAGGCGCTATCGCCTTCAAGATTTTCATGACAGCCGCGCCCAAGGGCCGCGATGACGAATTTGAAGGGCTTTGCCTGCCGGAAGTGCCCGAACTTTATCAGGCGCTCAACTTAGTCGCCGAGACGGGCTTGGTCTGCGCCGTTCATGCCGAAAACAATCAACTGCTGGAGTGGCACACCCGGCAGCTCGTCGCGGCCGGGCGCAATGATGTGCCGGCGCACGGCGAATCGCGCCCGCCGCATGTCGAAGCCCTGGCCATCGCCACCTTGCTCACGCTCAACGAAAGTATCGGCGCCAACTTGCACATCGCGCATCTCAGCGGCGCCGAACCCCTGGCGGTCTTCCGCCGCTTCAAAGCCACGGGATCCACGGCCAGCGTCGAGACCTGTCCGCATTATTTGTTCTTCACGGAAGATGATCTGGCGCGCGTCGGTCCCTATGCCAAAGTCAACCCGCCCCTGCGGAAAGAAGCCGATCAAGCCGCGCTTTGGGACGCCCTTGTCGATGGCACAATCATGGCCATCACCACCGATCACTCGCCCTTCACCGCCGAAGAAAAAGAACGCGCCCGCACCGATATCTGGGGGACGCCGCCCGGCGCGCCCGGCGTCGAGGAATTGCTGCTCGGCGTGATGCACGAAGCGCTCTCCGGGCGCATCAGCGTCAACAAGGCGGTTGACCTGGTCGCGACCAATGGCGCCAAGCGTTTCGGCGTCTATCCCGAGCGCGGACATATCGGCATCGGCGCCGCTGCCGATCTGGTGATCTACGACCCGGATGACGAGACGACCATCAGCGGCGATATGCTCTTCAGCAAAGCGCGCGATTGCGACAAACTTTACGATGGCATGACCTTCAAGGGGGCGGTCAACCGCACCATCGTCAACGGCAAGACAGTTTTCAAAGACGGGCAAATTGTCGGCGCCGCCGGCGACGGGCAATTTCTGCGACCCGACCCGGCGCGCGTCAGTCTGGAATTCTAACGTGTTGCCTGAGGCTGAAGACCCGTCACAAGATAGCCCAACCAGTCCGGAATGCTAACTATCATTGATATAATATTGGCGCAATCTTATCGATATTCTCTGTGCCCTCTGTGCCTCTTTTTTAGTAAACCGCGACCTGCGGTAGCCGAGCAGGTTTATTATTTTCTGTGAGCGCGGTAGCCCAAATTCGCCGGTTACGCGCCGAGCGGCTGTGGTGAATTATCTGTACCAGGCGCGACACGAGAGCCAAGTCCTTGAAACTCAGCACTCCCATCAATCTCTGACGCCCCGGCAAGAAGGAGGCATCTGATGCCAGAAGCACCCGCATGGCGTTTCGAAAAAATCATCAAGCCGATGTTCGATATTCCCGCGCCGCATCGCGTCCTGGCCGGCGGGCGCGTCTTGACCTGCCGCGGTGACGAGATCATCGAAAGCGGATTCGTCGAGATCGACGACGGGACGATCAAAGCGGTCGGCAGCATGAGCGAGCTGGGGGAAACGGGCGCCCAAGTCCTTGATTGCAGCGGCAAAACCATCATGCCCGGCATGATGAATTCGCACGCTCACCTGGCATGGGACGGCGTACACGATCTGGCCCGGCAATCACTGGACGATCCGCCAGAAATCAGCGCCTACAAGTGCGCCGGCAATATGATCAAAAGCTTGAAAGCCGGCATCACCCTGGTGCGCGACCTGGGCATGAACCAGAGCAATTTCTTCGCCAAACAAGCCGTGGAACAGGGCATCTTCCCGGGCCCGCGCCTGCTGATCGTCGGCGAGGCCATCGTCCAGACCGGCGGCCATACCTTCTGGTGCTGCCGGGAAGCCAGCGGCGCCGATGAGATGCGGCGCGCCGTGCGCGACCAGGTCAAAGGCGGCGCCGACTTGATCAAGATCATGGGCAGCCACGACCTGCTGGAGTTCACCGACGAAGAACTGCATGCCGTCATTGACGAAGCGCATCGCAATGGATTGCCTATCACGGCGCACGCCACCTTTGACGCCTGCATCCGGCGCATGGCGGACTTCGGCGTCGACGTGATCGAACACGGCGGTTCCATGAGCGACGAGACCATTCAACTGCTGCTCGACAAAGACATCCCAATTGTCACCACCTTCGCGCCCCTGTTAATGCAATCGCAAGCCGACCTGGCCAGACAATACGACATCCCCGAATGGAAGATCGCCGAGCGTCAGGCAGCCGTCACCGGCCGAGCGCGCTATGACGGCTTGATCAAGGCGGCGGGCGCCGGCGTGACCATCGCCTTCGGCACCGATGCCGGCAGCCCAGTCGTCGGGCACGATGTCGTGGCCCCGGAACTGGCGTTTATGGTCGAACTCGGCATCAAGCGCGACAACTACGACGCGCTGCGTAGCGCAACCATCGTCGCCGCGGGCCTCAGCAAGCTGGAGGACAAACTCGGCAGCCTGGCAACGGGCAAGGATGCCGATATCATTGTGATGGCGGGGGATCCGCTAGCCGACCTGAACGCGCTTGAGCAGATCGAAATGGTCTTTATCGCCGGCAAACAAATGATAGGAGTTGTCTAAATGGCAGGCAGGATTACCGGTATCTTCAATATTCTGGCCACCCCTTTCGGGGCCGATTACTCGGTCGACTATGACAGCCTCAGGAAGCTCGCGCGCTTTCAAATGGAGATCGGCGCTCACGGCTTGACCATCCTCGGCGTGATGGGCGAGGCGGCAAAGCTCAGCGTCGATGAGCGCAAGGCTGTTATGGACACCGTAGTGGAAACCGTCGCCGGCGCCATTCCCATCGTGGTGGGCGCCAGCCACAGCCGGCTCGAAACCTGTATCGAGCTTAGCGCGGCAGCCTTTGCCGCCGGCGCTGATGGCGTGATGATCGCGCCGCCACCCATGGAAGACAAATCCGATCCGGCGATCCTGGCCCTTTATAGCCGCATCGCCGACAGCATCGACGGCGCCATCGTGGTGCAAGACTTCCCGCCGGTCAACGATGTCTTCATGTCGCCTGAGGTCATGGGCCAAATCGCCGAATCCATTCCCAACGCGCGCTATCTCAAATTGGAGGATCCGCCGCTCATGCAGAAAATCGACGCCATCCGTCAAGTCACGGACAAGTTCGAGATCTTCGGCGGACTGGGCGGCATGTTCTTACTCGAGGAACTGAATCGCGGCGCCTCCGGCACAATGACCGGCTTCGCCTTCACCGAGATCCTGGTCGCGGTCTACGATGCCTTCAAAGCAGGACGCCGGGACGATGCCGAAGCCATCTTCGACAAATACCTGCCGCTGATTCGCTACGAGAACCAGCCCCTGATCAACCTGACCATCCGCAAAGCCTTCCTGCGTCGACGCGGCGCCATCGCGGACGCCACACCACGACAACCCTTCAATCCCATTGACGCCGGCACGGAAGAAGAGATCACCTGGCTGCTGGGACGCGTCGGCATTGATGACCCGACCGTGAAGCTAGACCTGTAACCACGACTGCAACCCGCAAAACGAGAGTTGATGTAGGGGCGACCCAAGGGTCGCCCGCAACATGGCACTCTGTCCCTCTGTTACAATGTGCGGGCGGGCGAGCCGGTGGCGCGCCCATTTGCCATGATTCCAACAAGCCTGACCACTGAACAATTCGCAGTGAAAAGATATAATGGCGCGAGGACTTACCATAGATAAGGACGTGAGACAAATGGATCTGGGATTGCAAAACAAAGTCGCCCTGGTAGCCGCATCAAGCAAAGGGCTGGGTTACGGCGTCGCCAAAGCCCTCGCCGCCAACGGCGCCAAAGTATCGCTCTGCAGCCGCACCGAAGGCGATGTCGCGGCCGCCGCGCGGACCCTCGCCGACGACTACGGCGTCGAGACCCTCGCCAGCGCCTGCGACGTGCGGGTCGTGGGAGACATCCAAGCCTGGGTGGACAAAACCGTCGCCGCCTGGGGCGCGATCGACTGCCTCCTGGTGAACGCCGGCGGACCGCCCGCCAAGACCCTGAAGGAGGTCTCTGACGATGACTTTCAAGCCGCTTTCGAGCTGACGCTCCTGAGCAGCTTTCGCATGATCCGCCTCACCATCCCGCACATGACGGGTGGCGCATCCATCTTGACCGTCACCTCCGGTTCGGTCCGGGAGCCGATTACGCGTCTGGGTTTGTCCACCATCATGCGCGCTGGCGTGGCCGGCATGATCAAGACGCTGGCGGACGAGTTGGCCCCCGACGGCATTCGCCTCAACAATCTCGTCCCAGGGCGGATCGATACCGACCGTGTCGCGCAACTCGACGCCATCACCTCACAGAAGACGGGCATGAACTTGGAAGAGGTCCAGGCCCGCGCCATAGCCGGGATCCCGCTCGGACGTTACGGCACGATCGACGATTTCGGCGCGGCCGGCGCTTTCCTGCTGTCGCCGGCCGCCAGTTACATCACCGGCGCCACCTTGCGCGTCGACGGCGGCGCTGCCCGCTCCATATAGCCAGTCAAGATGCTTCGGTCGACTGGCGATCAGTGTCGAAAGGCTGTGTCGGCGGTCAGTGTCTGCGCGACCTACGCCACCCTCGGCGTCCTCGGTGGTTAAATTGCCAGCACGCAGCCCGGCAACGGAGTTATATCCTGGAAACCGAAGACGCCCTACCAAAATGAGGAGATGCCATGAAAGCTTATGAAGCGCTGGCGGCGCATATCGCCGAATATAACGATCTGCTCAACATCCTGAATACGCTTAAATGGGATATGCGCGCGAAGATGCCGGCCGGCGGATCGCGCTCGCGCGGCGCCCAATTGCAGACCTTGAGCAAACTCGCCAAAGACATGTTCGTCAGCGAAAAGACCGCGCGGCTGCTGGACGCGGCAGAAGACGAAAGCGCAAGGGTTGAACTTGATATTTATCAGGCGCGCGCCCTGGGGCAGACGCGCCAATATCACGAGATCCAAAAGCGCATCCCCGCCGAATTGATCGGGCGCATCGCCGCGCTCAGTCCCGAATCGGAAACGGTCTGGGCAAAGGCCAAAGATCAAAACGACTTCGCTGCCTTCAAACCCTACTTGCGGCGAATGCTGGACTTCAATATCGAGTTGGCCGAGGCCATCGGCTACGACGAGCACCCCTTCGACGCCCTGGTCTTTCAATTCGAACCCGGCATGACCGCCGCAAGTTTGGGGGCGCTCTTCGGCCAACTCAAAGCCGGCATCCTGCCACTCCTGGAAAAGATCGTCGCGAACGACGCGCCCTTGCCGGTCGACCTCTGGGGGCAGGACTACGACATTGACAGCCAAGCGCGACTCTGCCATGAGTTCGCGGCGCTCATCGGTTTCGATTTCGGGCGCGGACGACTCGATATCGCGCCGCATCCCTTTGAAGTGTCATTCACCCGGGACGACGTGCGCATCACCACCCGTTACGACCTCAACTACCTGCCCATGTCGCTGTTCGCTACTTTGCACGAAGCCGGTCACGGTCTTTACGAGCAGAACGTCTCGCCAAGCCTGATGCGTAGCGCCCTCACCACCGATTTCCTGGGGCAATATGCTGTCGGCGGCGCCAGCTACGGCGCGCACGAATTCTCTTCGCGCCTCTGGGAAAACCAGATCGGGCGCAGCCGCACCTTCTGGGATCTGCATTTCGGGCGCTTGCGCGATTGCTTCCCCGAGCAAATGGCATCCGCCGATGCCGCACTGGTCTATCGCGCTGTCAATCGCGTGCGTCCCAGCCTCATCCGCGTCGAAGCCGACGAAGTGACCTACAACTTGCATATCATGCTGCGCACCGAGATCGAGATGGCGCTGCTCGACGGCTCGATCACGGTTGACGAATTGCCCGAAGTCTGGAACGCCAAGATGCGCGAATACCTGGGCTTGACCCCGCCCGACGAACGGCGCGGCGTCCTGCAAGACGTGCATTGGTCGGCCGGCACCTTCGCCAACTTTCCCTGCTACACCATCGGCAATGTCATGGCGGCGCAGGTCCTTGAAGCGGCGCGCGCCCATGTGCCCGATCTCGATCAAAAGCTGGCAAAGGGGGACTACGGCATTTTGCTCAATTGGCTGACCGAGGCGATCTATCGGCATGGCCGCGCCTACACGGTCAACGAGTTGCTGCAAAGCATCTCGGGCGACGATCTGCACGTCGCGCCACTGCTGACTTACCTCGAATCCAAGTACAGCGACCTGTATAATTTGTGAAGCCTAGCGCGCCCAACCAAGACAAACGAAATTGTAGTTTCATCCGCGTGAAACAAAATCTTAGGATAACAAGTCGATAGATCCCGGAGCGTTTAGCATGAAAAGGCTTATCTATTTCTTTACCAGCCATGGGCGGGCAGCCCGCCAGCATTTCCCGATTCCTCGCTCGATATACCGCTGTCTGCCTCAAAAGAACGCGTCGCATTTGTTGCTCCAGCGCAGCAAGACGAAGCGCCGCCGCCCGGCGCCCCGATTAGTGGGGCTGTTCCTGGCATGGTTGTGCCTTTCTTCGGTCGTTCACGCCGCTGATATTGAAGTCAATGATGACTGTTCCCTGCAAGACGCCATTGCGGCCGCCAATAATGATATCGCAACCGGTGGCTGCCCCGCCGGTGACGACGCCGACAGCATCATCCTGGCCCAGGACGCCACCATTACGCTTCTCGAAGATATCGCGGCGATCACAAGTGACATGACAATCGAAGGGAATGGCGCCACCATCGACGCGGCGGAACAATTCCGCATGTTTGACATTGTGGAAGGCGCGTCGCTGACTCTGAATGACGTCATCTTGCAGAATGCCCGTAGCGGGGGGTTAAAGGGCGGCGCGACGATATTTACTGTTGGCGGCAGCGTAACCATCAACAATAGCGTGATCCAATTCAGTTACGCTCCCATCGGCGGCGCGATCGCCGCTGGTGATGCCGAGATCATACTCAACCACAGTCAGATCAAAGCTAGCACTGCCAAGCACGGAGGCGGCGCCATTTGGATCATTGGAGAGACGCGCGCGGAAATTATCGACAGCACCATCGGCGGGGACGACGCCGCCGACGCCAATTCCACGGACTGGGGCGGCACAATTGATTTTTCAGACGGCGCATTGCTGGTCAAAAACAGTGTCATTGCCAACAATTCGGCTGACTCCGGCGGCGCCATCAAAAACCTGAAAGGCACAGTTGAAATAATCGAAAGCGATATCTCACATAATGCGGCCGTTGAAGGCGGCGCCATCTACAGCCTTGGCGGGACGCTTGCCATCGCCAATAGCCTGATTGAAGACAATCAAGCGGTGGGTTACGGCGGTGGCATTTTCAGCGGCAGGGGAACGGTGACCATCACAGACAGCAGCTTCTCCCGGAATGGCAGCGACGAGTCTGGCGGCGCGATCTACAGCGTCAAAGATACGCTCACAATCGCCAATAGCGATATCTCCGAAAACGCCGTAGTTCGCCATGGCGGCGGCATATTCAGCGCCGAAACAACTCTCAATATCGCCGACAGCCTGGTACATGGGAATACCGCGAACCACGGCGCCGGAATTCTTGTCGAAAAAGGAAGTTTCGAAATCACCGCCAGCAGCATCACGGACAATGTTGCCGCCGAGAATGGCGGGGGCCTGATGCTCTCTAACGGGACGGGAAATATCACCGATACCTCGCTGACCAACAACTCGGCTCTATTCGGAGGCGCGATCGGCATCAGGGAAGGGACAATCCAGATCAGCGCTAGCGAACTGAGCGGCAATTCGGCGATCAGAACCGGCGGCGCGCTAATCGCTATCCGCAGCACCGCCTCAATCACCGGCAGTCAGATTCTGAATAATAAGGCAAACCAGGCCGGCGGTCTGGCCAGCGACGGCGGGACCATAACGATCGAAGGCGGCGCGACTTTCAGCGGCAATAGCGCTGAACTGGCCGCCGATTTCATGACCAAAAATAGCGAAATAACCATAAGCAGCGACACCCTGATTAGCGAAGATGGTCAGCATCATGTTGATCCGCGCTAGGATTGCCGCTTGTTTTGTCTTCACCAGAACGCTTGCGTCATCCAGATAGAACGAATGAACGGACGGGTCCATCTAATGATAAATCCAAGTCAAGCAGACAGAAACCAGTTGCCATCCTATCAGGACCCTTCCGTCCCGATCGACGAACGGATCGAGGACCTGCTGGGGCGCATGACCCTCGCCGAAAAAACCGGCATGCTCTTCCATACCATGGTCATGATCAGCCCCGATGGCGATTTCAACCTGGATATGGGCGCTTTCGGCGGACCCTCCATCCGCGACCTGCTAGACAAACATATCACGCACTTCAATCTCGTCGGCTCGGCGGGCGCGGACAAAATCGCTGCCTGGACTAACCAACTGCAAGAACTCGCGGCGACTCGACGGCTCGGCATTCCCATCACCTTTTCCAGCGATCCGCGCCACAGCTTCAGCATGAATCCCGGGGCGCACATGTCGACGCCGGCATTCTCGCAATGGCCGGAAGCGCCCGGTCTTGCCGCCATCGGCGACGAAGCCCTGGTCGAGCAATTCGCCGATATCGCCCGGCAAGAATACCTGGCGGTCGGCTTGCGCGCTGCCCTGCACCCCATGGCCGATCTGGCCACCGAACCCCGTTGGGCGCGCGTCAACGGCACCTTCGGCGAAGACAATCAAATGGCGGCGCGGCTGACCGCGGCTTATATCCGCGGCTTCCAGGGCGCCGAACTGGGCCCGGGGAGCATCGCTTGCATGACCAAGCACTTCCCCGGCGGCGGTCCTCAGAAGGACGGCGAAGACCCGCATTTCGCATACGGCCGCGAGCAAGTTTATCCCGGCGACCATTTCGACTATCACCTGCGGCCCTTTGAAGCCGCCTTCGAGGCTGGCACCGCCATGATCATGCCCTACTACGGTATGCCCATCGGCACCGAGCACGAAGCGGTCGGCTTCGCCTTCAACAAGGGCATCATCACCGGCTTGCTCCGGGAAAAGTTCGGCTTTGACGGCGTGGTCTGCACCGACTGGGGTCCTTTGACCGACGCCCATGTGGCTGGAACGGTCTTCCCGGCGCGCGCCTGGGGCGTCGAACACCTCAGCCTCGCGGAGCGGGCGCTCAAGGCGCTCGATGCGGGCGTCGATCAATTCGGCGGCGAGCATTGCCCGGAGGTTGTCATTGATCTGGTGAAAAGCGGACAACTCAGCGAGGCGCGCCTCGACGCCAGCGTCCGCCGCCTGCTGCGCGACAAATTTCGCCTCGGCGCCTTCGAACATCGCTTCGTTGACGAAGAGGCCGCCGCAAACATCGCCGGCAATCCGGCTTTCCGCGCCGCCGGCGACCTCGCGCAGCGCAAGTCCATCGTCCTGCTCAAGAATGACGATATCTTGCCATTGAGCGGCCGTCCCAAGATCTATACCGAAAACATCGACAAAGCCGTCGCCACAGCATACGGCGAGCTAGTCGATTCCCCCGCCGATGCCGATATCGCCATCCTGCGCTTGCAGGCGCCTTACCAGCCGCGCAGTGACATTTTCCTGGAAGCCTTCTTCCACGCCGGCGATCTCGACTTCAAGGGACCGGAACTGGACCGCATACTCACAATTGCTCGATCCCTGCCGACCATCGTCGATATTTACCTCGATCGCCCCGCTGTGATTCCGGAAATCGCGCAGGCTTGCGCCGCTTTGCTAGCCAACTTCGGCGCAGGCGATGCTGCCCTATTGGATGTCATCTTCGGCCGCTTCAAACCGACGGCCAAGCTACCCTTCGAGTTGCCTTCGTCTATGGATGCCGTGCGCGCGCAAAAGCCGGATGTCCCGCACGATTCAGAAAATCCGCTCTTTGCTCACGGATTCGGTCTCACTAACGACGCGCTTCTGGCGTGACGCCTGCCCGTCAACAGGGACCCAAATGGAATTTAGGAGCAACATATGAAAATAACCGATATCAAGGTTTATCTGGCTAAAGAATGGCGCACTTTCTGCTTCGTCGTTGTCGAGACTGATGAAGGCATCAGCGGCTTGGGTGAATCCGGCATGACCGGGCGCGAACTGGCCGTGAAAGGCGCCATCGAACATTTCAAGCCCCTGCTCATCGGCCAAGACCCCTTCCGCACCGAACACATCTGGCAATTGCTCTTCCGCGGTGGCTTCTTCCCGGCCCAGCGCATTCTGACCGCCGCCATCGCCGCCATCGATATCGCCCTCTGGGATATCAAAGGCCAGGCGCTGGGCGTGCCGGTTTACGATTTGCTGGGCGGGCGCGTCCGTGACCGCGTGCTCACCTACAACCACAACACGGGCGATACCGTCGACGAACTGGTCGCCTGCTGCCGGCGATCGGTCGCCGATGGCTGGAAAGTGCTGCGTTGGGGACTCGCCCATCTGCCGGGCGAGATCCTGGAACCGCGCCCGGCTGTGCTGCGAACCATCAAAGAATGCGCAGCGATACGCGCGGCCGTCGGCGACGAAGTCGAGATCGCCCTCGACGTGCACACACGGCTCAATCCCGCCGATGCCATCTGGCTCTGCCAGGAACTCGAACCATACCGCCCCTATTTCGTCGAAGATCCCCTGCGCGTGGAAAACGCGGCGTCCTACCGCAACCTGCGCCGGCGCACGGCAGTGCCGCTGGCCGCCGGCGAGCAGTACAATTCCAAATGGGAATTCCGCCAGGTGGTCGAAGAAGAATTGATCGACTATGCCCGCGTGGACCTCTGCATCTGCGGCGGTTTGACCGAAGCGAAGAAGATCGCCGCCGCCTGCGAGACCCATTACATCGACCTGGCCGTGCACAATCCGATCGGTCCCGTCGCCACCTCCGCCTTTCTCCACCTGTGCCTGTCCGTGCCCAATTTCGCCGTGCAAGAACTCCCGCGCCGCCCGGGCGAAAGCCTGCCCGATCTGATTATCAACCAGCCGGAATGGCAAGATGGCTACCTGCTGCCGCCGACCTCACCGGGCCTGGGCATCGAGTTCAACCCCGAGGCGCTCGCCAAATACCCCTTTGAAATCAGCGAGTTGCAACACTTGCGTCGGACTGACGGTAGCGTGACGAACTGGTAAACTGGTCGGACGAAGCCAGGAATGGCGAGTTCTGTGCATGTCAAACCTTGCTAACTAAGCGGTATCAACAAAATAATGCGAAGCAATTTCATGTCTAGCGAAAGCTCTGGATCGAATTCAAATCCCGGCCTAAGCGCTTCCTTTTCAAAGGGCCGTGTCGGCGGTCAGTGTCGGCGGTCAGTGTCGGCGGTCAGTGTCTACGCGACCTACGCGACCTACGCGACCTCGGTGGTCAAAATGAGCCTCCAACGATTCCAGCGAGGAATTAAGGCAATATGAAAATCACAGACGTCAAAGTCTATCTGGCGCGGGACCGGCGCACATACTGCTTCGTCGTCGTTGAAACGGACGAGGGCATCAGCGGCTTGGGCGCGTCGGGCATCGGCGCGCGCGAACTGGCTGTACAGGGCGCCATCGCGCATTTCAAGCCCCTGCTCATCGGCCAAGATCCCTTCCGCGCTGAGCACATCTGGCAGTTGCTTTTCCGTGGCGGATTCTACCCAGCGCAGCGCATTCTGACCGCCGCCATCGCCGCTATCGATATCGCCCTCTGGGATATCAAGGGCAAGGCGCTGGGCGTCCCGGTCTATGAGTTGCTGGGCGGTCGCGCGCGTGACCGTGTGCTTACCTACAATCACAACCATGGCGAGACGGTCGAGGAGTTGGTCGCCTGCTGCCAGCGTTCCGTGGACGAGGGCTGGAAGGCCTTGCGTTGGAAACTGGCCCATAAAGCGGACGACATACTCGAGCCCGATGCGGCCGTTCGTGACGGCATCAAGGAAATCGCCGCGCTGCGAATGGCGCTTGGCGACGAGATCAAGCTGGCTCTTGACGTGCATACGCGGCTGAACATGGTGCATTCGCTGTGGCTCTGCCAGGAGGCTGAGCAATACCGCCCCTTTTTCATCGAAGATCCGCTGCGCGTCGAGAACGCGGAATCCTACCGCAACCTGCGAAGGCGCACGGCAGTGCCGCTCGCGGCGGGCGAGCAGTACAATTCCAAGTGGGAATTCCGCCAGGTCATCGAAGAAGAACTGATCGACTACGCGCGCATTGACCCCTGTATCTGCGGCGGAATCACAGAAGCCAAGAAGATCGCCGCCGCCTGCGAAACGCATTATATCGAACTGGCCCTGCATAACCCGATCGGACCGGTCGCCACCTCCGCCTTTCTGCATCTATGCCTGTCCGTGCCCAATTGCGCTGTGCTGGAACTGCCGCGCCGCCCGGGCGAGAACCTGTCCGACCTCGTGCTCAACCAGCCGGAATGGCAAGATGGCTACCTGCTGCCGCCGACATCACCGGGCTTGGGCATCGAGTTCAACCCCGAGGCGCTGAGCAAGTATCCCTTCAGCATGAACGAACCGACGCATCTGCGACGGGCTGACGGCAGCGTGACGAACTGGTAAACTAATATGGTAAAGTGAAAGGATTTGACATGTCAGTAGTAGAGCTTGCCTGGGAAATCCCGGCGCAATTGGGCGAAGGTCCCGTATGGGTCGCAGCGGAGAACGCGGTTTATTGGGTCGATATCTTCAGCAACCAGGTGCACCGCTACTCGCTCGCCGATGGCGCGAAAAAGACCTGGACCTTCGACTTCGGGGTGACCAGCCTGAATCCGCGAGGAGGCGGCGGTTTTGTCGGTACCATCAAGGACGGCTTCGTCGCCATCGACTTCGATAACTTATCCGTCGACCCCATTCAACTGCCCGAAGCGGACATGCCAAATAATCGCTTCAACGACGGCAAGGTCGACAATAGCGGGCGCTATTGGGCAGGCACCATGGATATCGATCAAACCGGGGAAACCGGCGCGCTCTATCGCCTTGATCCCGACTTGAGCGTCAGCAAAGTCGACGATGACTATATCATCTGCAACGGACCGACCTTCAATCTCGACTACACAATCATCTATCACACCGACAGCATTAAACGGATCATCTACGCCCTGGATATCGGACCCGCGGGCGAACTCAGCAACAAGCGAATCTTTGCGCAATTCACCCGCGACGACGAAGGCGTCCCCGACGGCATGACGGTGGATAGCGAGGACTGCATCTGGGTGGCGCAGTTTGGCGGCGCCCGCATCACCCGTTACTCGCCGGCGGGCGAGATCCTGCAGGTCCTGCCGCTGCCGGCGCTGAATATCACCAGTTGCACCTTCGCCGGGGCCGAACTCGATACCCTGTATATCACATCCGCCAGGACCGCCATGAGCGAGTCCGACTTGGTGATGTATCCGCTGGCCGGCAGCTTTTTCGCCTTTAAACCGGGCGTGAAAGGCGTCGCGACGCCCCTCTTTGCCGGTTGACCTCTACAGGTATCATGTATGTTTGAAAACTCTAAGACTTGTCCGATATTCAATTTGTGATGAACAAGATGGACGCCGGGAACCGGCTGGCAGCAAATACACCGCCATTTGGCGAGCCAAGCCATGTAAGGCTTGTCCGCTAATGAATGTCATACGCAGAGATAACTTCCACAGTACCGAAACAATACAAAAAATCGGTCGATCCTTGCGAAACTCAACAAATTACTAAGAAGTCCACCAAGTCTAGCTCCCCCTCTCCCCTTGTGGGAGAGGGGGCCGGGGGGCGAGGGGTGCAAAAACAACTGCAAACACCACAATACCGGACAAGCCATGTAGGGGCGACCTATCAAGTCGCCCGAAACCTACCCAAGGTTCTCAAAATTCTTATTTCTCCGATTTGTTTCTATGCACTCTCTGCTTATACATCATGTGCAATATCCGCCGTCGCCCTTGTTTAACCCCCGCCCTGACAAAGGCTGCGCTATGCTTTCCATGGAAGAGAACGCCCGACCGCCCTTTTCGCCGGACGATGCGCGAGATATCCTCGAAGCGCGTTACGGCATCAAGGCCGCTTCAGTAGGGGAACTACCATCGGAGCTTGACCGCAACTTTCGCCTGGTGTCCGCTTCGGGGGGGCGATATGTGCTCAAGATCGCCCATGCCAGCGTATCGCGCCGGACCCTCGACTTGCAAAACGCGACTCTTAAGCATCTCGCCGGGCGCAACCTGTTCCCCGAGATTATCCCCTGCTGCGATGGAGGGGACGTCACCGACGTCCGTGCCTGCGATGGACGTCTTTATCACGCGCGACTGTTGAACTACATCGACGGGCTACCGCTCAGCGAGTTCCGGCCCCACTCCAAAGCGCTCCTGGACGATATCGGTACCAAGCTTGGCATATTCTCCGCTGCGATGGCTTCCTTCGATCACGACGAACGGCGGGGGAACTATCGCTGGAATATCCTCAATTTGCCAGGGGTCGCGCGATACGGACGGGACCTTCCGGGGACCAGAAAAGCCATCCTCGACACTTTCCTGGGGCGATACCGGGACGAAGTGCTGCCGATACTCCCCGACTTGCGGGGCAGCTTCGTCTATAACGACGCCAACGATACCAACATCTTGGTCCGCGCCCAGGGTTCCTCGGCGCATGTCGCCGGTTTCATCGACCTGGGCGACATGGTTTACAGCCCAACCGTGACTGATCTGGCCGTCGCCCTGGCTTACATCATGATGCATGCGCGGCGACCCTTGGAAAAAGCCTTGCCCGTCATCGCCGCCTATCATCGCGTCTTCCCGCTTAAAGAAACCGAGATCCGCGTACTCTTCCCGCTCATCGCCGCCCGCCTCTGCCTCAGCGTCTGTATCTCCTGGCATCAACAAAAGCACGAGCCGGAGAACCGCCACCTGAGCGTCAGCGAAAGCGGCGCTTGGGACCTGCTGGAAAAGTTGAGCGCCCTGCATCCGCGTTACGCTCATTATCTCTTCCGCGACGCCTGTGGCTTTTCCGCCTGCCCCGGGAGCGAAGAAATTCAAGACTGGCTGAGGGGACAGTCATTCGCGCCGATTCTCGGCGTCCCTCTCAACTCGGGAAATAGCGCTTTACTGGACTTCGGCATGAGCAGCCGGCTATTGGCGCGGGTTACGGATCTCGCCGACCCTGCGGCTTACGCCGAGCCTTTGCGGCGGCAACTTGCCCACAAAATCGGCATCGGGCGCTACAACGAAGTACGTCCGATTTACCTGCAAGACATGTTCGCCGTCAATCACCATGAACGTCGTACGGTCCACTTGGGCGTCGATCTCTTCGCGCCGGCCGATTCGCCGGTTTGCGCCCCTTTGTCCGGTACAATCCACAGCGTGACGGAACACAAGGCCGAGCAAGATTATGGACCCACTCTGATATTGAAACATCAGCGGACTGCCGACCTGTGTTTCTTCACGCTATACGGTCACCTGAGCCTTACAGCGCTCGATCGCTGGGAACCAGGCCAAACGGTATCAGCCGGCGACCTTCTGGCGCATATCGGCGACTATCCGCGCAACGGCAACTGGACCCCGCATTTGCACTTTCAGATCATCATCGACTTGCTGGAGCAAGACAATTTTCCCGGCGTCTGCTCCCCCAAGCTGCGCGGGCTCTATACATCGCTTTCTCCCGATCCCAACTTGATTCTGCAACTGCCGTTTCAAACCGCCGCGCCCCAGAGGCCGTCATCGGACGATCTCATGGAACGCCGCAGCGCTTCGTTGAATCCCGCGTTGAGCCTTTCCTACCAAGAGCCATTGCAGATCGAACGCGCCTTCATGGGACACCTCTACGATCACGGGGGACAGCGTTACCTGGATTGCGTCAACAACGTGCCGCATGTCGGGCATAACCATCGGCGCGTCGTGGCGGCAGCGCAGGATCAGACAGCGATTCTGAATACCAATACCCGCTATCTGCACGAGACCATCTTGACATATGCCGAGGCGCTTGCCGCGACCTTGCCCGATCCGCTTTCGGTCTGTTTCTTTGTCAATAGCGGCAGCGAAGCCAATGAACTGGCGCTGCGTCTGGCCAGCGCCTACACCGGCGGGGGAGACTGCATCGTCATTGACCACGCCTATCATGGCCATACCACAGCGCTGATCGACATCAGTCCCTACAAATTCAATGGACCTGGCGGACGCGGCAAGCCCGATCATGTCCAAGTCGCGACCATGCCCGACGGCTATCGGGGCGCGGTCCGAGGCTACGATTCCAACGCCGGTAAATTCTATTCCCGCTCCCTGAGCGAAAAAGTCGCGGCGATCCAGGCGCGCGGCGGTCAACTGGCCGCGTTCTTCGCCGAAGGCATCATGGGTTGTGGCGGTCAAATGCCGCTCCCGGCTGAATATCTCAAACGCGCCTATCGCATCGTGCGTGACGCCGGGGGCCTTTGCGTCGCCGACGAGGTGCAAACCGGCTTCGGTCGCGTCGGGGGGCGCTTCTGGTCCTTCGAATTGAGCGGCGTCATTCCCGATATTGTCACTATGGGCAAGCCAATCGCCAATGGCCACCCGCTTGGCGCCGTTGTAACAACGCCCGCCATCGCCGCCGCTTTCAACAACGGCATGGAATACTTCAACACCTTCGGCGGCAATCCGGTCGCCTGCGCCATCGGCTTGGAAGTTCTGAACATCATCGCCGATGAGAACCTGCAAAACAACGCCCTCGATACCGGCAACTACTGGATGGAACGCCTGCATGACCTGCAACGCCAGAACCCGATCATCGGCCAAGTGCGCGGATCCGGGCTTTTCCTCGGTGTCGAGCTCGTTCGCGACGCGAATACGCTGGAACCGGCGGATTGGGAAGCGACCTACATCGTCGAGCGCATGAAAGAGCGCGGCATCCTGCTCAGTACCGAAGGTCCGTATCACAACGTGCTCAAGCTCAAGCCGCCCATGGTTTTTCGGCGGGAAGATGTCGACCTGTTCATGGATGTCTTCGCAGACGTTCTGCAGGATACAGCTCTGCGCCCGCAGTGATTCTCGGTCTACTAACAACAGAATAAGAGCGCTCCGTTGCATATATTTCGCTTATTGCGTTTATTGCGTTTATCTGATAGACTGCTTATGTGCAAGTTTTATTGACCGATTGGAGGAGAACACATGTATGCACAAATTGGCGTAGTACAGACCTTAGCAGGTCACTTTTCTGCTGGAGGAGCTTAGATGGGATAAGGCAATGACAACTACTTTTGTGGAAAGTAGTCCAAGTTCATTGTCCCAAGAGGAGGAGAAGATAGCATATGAATCATCATTAACGCTAGCGCGCCACGCCTTTGCAGGCAAGAGCTTGAAGCTCTACATCGCTGATACAGAGCAGGATGAACCGATTGTACTTCCTGACACAGCCGTGGCGCTTCTCTTGGGCATATTGAGAATGATGGCTTCAGGATCTGGAATTGCCCTGACGCCACTCCATTCAGAGCTAACGACCAAGCAGGCGGCGGACATTCTACATGTCTCGCGGCCGTACTTGATCAAATTGCTGGACGCCGGTGATATTCCATATCACAAGGTGGGAAAACACCGTCGAATTCGAAGGGAGGACGTGATGGCTTACAAGCAAGCAATCGATCAAAGAAGGGAAGCTGTGCTCGATGAATTGGTTGCGGAGTCACAGGAACTGGGACTCTATGACTGACTCGGCAGTTGAGAGAGCAGTATTGGATGCTGATGTCCTGTATCGCGCAGCGGTACGGGACATTCTGCTGCAACTGGCTAAAGATGATCTCTTTGAGGCAAAATGGACCGTTCAGATTCACCAGGAATGGATGCACGCGCTCCGAAGGAATAGACCCCATATAGAGTGGTCTCGAATCGAGCGCCTTCGGAACAAGATGGATGCCGAGACCCGCGATCCTCTCGTCTTCGGCTACGAAAACTTAGTCGAAGGCCTGTATCTACCGGAAGATCCGAATGACCGCCACGTCTTGGCAGCGGCTATTGTTGGCCAATGCCCAATAATTGTAACGATAAACGTGGGTCACTTTCCCGCTGAGCGACTAGAGCCGTTCGGGATTATAGCTCAACATCCGGACACGTTTTTACAGACGCTCCTCGACGAAGAGCGAGAGCGATTCTGCGCCGCCATTCGCACTGTTAGAATACGCTTGAAGAAGCCTGCCTATAGTGTCGGAGCGTACCTCCAAAACCTTGCTGATTCCGGGCTCGTCGACACGGCGGAAGAGTTGAGGACGTACACACATCTCCTCGACTGACCTCGCGCGATTTCGACCACCTAAACATTATTCAGTTTCACCTGTGACATATACGACTTTTATCATATAGTCTTCATCCTAAAGTCAGACTGCTTTTCGAAGGATTTAGTTCTTATGACCAACCAAAACCACACCCCCGGCGTCGACATCCGCGGCGAAATCCGACCCGAATACCAATCCATCCTCAGCCCCGCAGCCATCGACTTCCTCGCCGGCCTGGCCCGGGCCTTCACCGCCCGCCGCGACGAATTGCTGGCAGCCCGCCAACAACGACAAGCCGTTATCAACGCCGGACACTTGCCCGACTTCCTGCCGGAGACAGCCGCCATACGCGACGACCGAACTTGGCGCGTCGCGCCGGTACCAGCCGACTTGCAAGACCGCCGCGTGGAAATCACCGGTCCTACCGACCGCAAGATGGTGATCAACGCGCTTAACTGCGGCGCCCGTGTATTTATGGCCGACTTTGAAGACGCCAATTCACCGACCTGGGACAATATGCTCGCGGGACAAGTGAATCTGCGCGACGCCGTGGACCGCAGCATCACCTTCACCAACCCCGACGGGCGCTTCTACCAGCTCAATGACGAGACTGCCACGCTGCTTGTGCGACCGCGTGGCTGGCATCTCGACGAAAGCCAGTTCCTCGTGGACGGTGTGGCCATCCCCGGCGGACTGTTCGACTTCGGCCTTTATTTCTTTCACAATGTCCGGCCCGCGCTGGAGCGCGGCACCGGTCCCTATTTCTACCTGCCCAAGCTGGAAAGTCACCTGGAAGCGCGCCTGTGGAACGATGTCTTCATCCACGCGCAAGACGCCCTTGGCATCCCGGCCAGCACCATCAAAGCGACCGTGCTGATCGAGACGATATTGGCGGTCTTCGAAGCGGAAGAAATCCTCTACGAACTGCGGGAGCACTCGGCCGGGCTTAACTGCGGACGCTGGGACTATATCTTCAGCTATATCAAAAAACTTCGCAACCATGCCGATTATCTCTTGCCCGACCGCGCCCAAGTCACAATGACCGTGCCCTTCATGCACAACTATACGCTGCACGTCATCAAGGTCTGCCATCGCCGCGGCGCCCACGCCATGGGCGGCATGGCGGCGCAGATCCCAATAAGGGACGACCCGCAACGCAATCAAGCCGCCTTGGACAAAGTGCGTGCCGATAAACTGCGCGAGGCGGCAGACGGTCACGATGGCACCTGGGTTGCGCACCCCGGTTTAGTCCAGATCGCGACTGACGTATTCGACCAATACATGCCGGGCGCGAACCAAATCGATCGCCAGCGCGAAGATGTCAAGGTCTCCGCCCAAGATTTGCTCAGCCCCAGCGCCGGCGATATCACCGAAGGCGGCGTGCGCCTCAACCTCAAAGTCGGCATTCAGTACCTCGAAGCCTGGCTCGGCGGGAACGGCTGCGTACCGCTCTACTCCCTGATGGAAGACGCCGCCACTGCGGAAATCAGCCGCGCCCAGGTCTGGCAGTGGCTGCACCACAACGCGACACTGGACGACGGACGCCCGCTGACATTGGAGTTGTTCGGCCAATTGCTGGAAGAAGAAATGGACACCATTCGTAGCGAGGTCGGCGACGAACGTTTCAATGGCGGCCACTTTCAACTGGCGATGCAACTCTTTGACCAGATGATCCGCGCCGATGATTTCGCCGAGTTTCTCACCTTGCCCGCCTATCGGTATCTATAGACAGTCTGCCCAAACAGGAACTGCAAGGACAGCCAGCCGCGTCGCCCTGGAAATGCCAGAAAACACCAAAATCTCGCACTACACTTCCGCCTTGTTCAGGCGCGCGCGGATTTTTCGGATCGCCGCACGATGTATCCGAAGGCCAGCATCGAAACCAACACCATCGTGACGACCACCAGCAACCCGCCGTCATAAGTCCCGCTCTCGTCTCGCAGGCGTCCCACCAACCATGGACCCAAAGCGGCGCCCAGCCCAAACATGCCGCCCATCAGCCCGTTGATGAAGCCCAAACCCTGCCCATAAAAGACATCGCTGGCCAAGGCAGTCGTCTGACTGCTGCGTGTGCCCTCGCCCAGCGCAAAGAACACGGCATAGGGCAGAAGGATGACAGTGCCGCCAACGGCAGGCAGCAAGAACAACATGCACACCGCGCCGAGCAACCCACAAGCCCCAATCGTGAAAGCGGCAGCGCGCCCAAATCGGTCGGAAACCCAGCCAAATGCGATGAAGAAAATGCTCGTCAGCAAGCCCGCCAAGCCGACCACATTGGCCGCGACGGTCCGCTCGATTCCTGCCGACTCCATGTAGGCGATCTGGTGCACAGTCAAACTGCGCACGGGGCCCATGGCTGTCAGCCCCACGACCACTAAGGCCCAGAACTTAGGCTGCCGCAGCAACATCCGCCACGCCACCCGTTTAGTTAACGAACTCCCGGGCCGTCTCGGCGTCGCCGGAGGCTTTTGTAAACCGAAGACCATCAAAGGCAAGACCACGAAAACGCAAATCAGAGACAGTACCATGTAAGCGCCGCGCCAATCGAATAGCGTGATCAACAGGTTCGTCAGCGGCACAAACACCAGTGAACCCAAACCTGTACCGGCGAAGGCAATGCCGATGGCCCGTCCGCGTTGCGCCGGCGTTGTCCAGCCCGCCACAATCGAAGCCACCGGACCCAGTCCCGTGATGCCCACCCCGCAGCCGTCAAGGATGCCGTAAGCCAGCAGCAAGTCCGTCAGCGTATTGGCCCGGCTGCTCAGCGCTAGTCCCGCCGCCATCAAACAAACACCTGCACCGAAAACCGGGCGCGGACCATAGCGGTCGAGCGCCACGCCGGCCAGCGGCGCGCTCACGGCGACGCAGAGCATGCTCAAGCTGAAGATAGCTGCCGATGCCTCGTTGCTCCAGCCCTCCACCAAGACGAACTCGGCGAAGAAGACCGAAAACGAAAAGCGAATACCGAAGATGATAAAGATGGATAGCGAGCAGACGATGACAATGCGCGGGGCGTGGCGGAATGGATCCTCGGCATCCCCTCTCATGAATTAGGCGGCAAGTTCTTCACACACTTCGTCGCGCTGTGACCATAGAATTGGATGTACTTGATACGCTCGCAATGCGTTTAGAACATTATCCGTAATGGTTTGCTCCGAGTCGTTCAAGAGGGCATAAGCGCTAGTTTCCCCGCTTCGTGCACTTTTTGTATCTTCCCATGCAAACACCGCCCTTTCGGCATTTGCACGATCCGGACGATTAAGGCTTAGCAGCACGCGTTCGGGCTTCTCGCTTGACTTTGGTATAACGAAATCAAAGTGATGGTCAAACCCGCTCGCTCCTGTCAACTTCAGCCTAGGAGAATACCGGATACCGTGTGAATCCAGCCACGATTCGACGTCCTCCAAGAAGAAACTTGCCACGTAAGGCGAAGCCAAATAGAACAAGTCATTGACTGCTAGCATCGCTTGAATCAGACGGTGCTTTCTCACGGGAAAACTCTGGTCGCTGGCGTTCACGAAAAGTTCATTACTCTGCTTGTCTATTTGGATGCCGAAGCCCCTCAGCGTCGTCGCCAGGAGATTCTGCCGTTTTGGCGTGTCCAGATGGCAGCCGGACATTTCTAGGTCGCTAATGGTGTAGCCGTCGTCAGTCAGCCGGTATCCTGTTTCATCCCGCCTAACGTAGATTTGCATATAGTCATTATGACGATCCAAAAAAGGCGTTGTTACTTCAACCCAATTGTCAATCGCTTGCAGCGTAGTCTTTTCCTTGAGCCAGGAAAAGTATCGTTCTTTAAGCTCATGAAATTCGGCAGTCATTACAGCAGTTCCCACTGAAACTTCGGCGGTGTCGTTATGTTACAGTAAACCATGAATTCCTCCAAAGTCCTATAATGGTCGTCCAAAGCGGTAAAGTTTTCGGATGGCACAGGCCTCGCCCAGCCGTCGCCCAACCCTTCTCGATACAGGTGGAGATGCGGCGCCGGTATGTCGGGCTTATCTTCTTGGTTGGAATGTGGCTGCCCACCAAGATCGATCCGAGCCAAGATTATCGCTCGCTTCGCACGGATTTGGAATCTGGCTCTGCGCGGGTTTTTGTCGCTGCGCCAAACGTCGAGTAGGAACTCTTCACGATTGTCACTCGACCGCAACTCAACAGTTATGTTCTGTCCAGGTGCAGGGAATGCTACCATGTCGTCGCTCAAACGATGCTTCTCCATTCTCAGTAGCGCATCAGCTTCGGCCTGAGTCAAGCCTATCTCAGCCACTAGCGTATGCCTTCAGCCGAAAGCACCGGCATCGTCGCACTCGCCGCCGGCATCACCCCAATCCGCGCCTCCCTCGGCAATTCTGCCAGCGCGCGATGGATCGCACTCTGCAAATCCGCCCCCGGCTCCAGCAACAATTTCCGCACAAACTCATCATCCAACTCGGACACCAATGTCGCGCGCACCCGCGCCGCATCGCGCGAAACTTGAAATGCCTTGTGCCGTCCCACGCGAAATTCCTCGCGCGCGAACATTTCCAAAACATCCTGATGGCTGCGAATCCCCGGCTGCATCATCCAACTTTCATAGTCCGCACTGCCGCTACCCCCTGGACAGGCTGCGCATAGAATAAGCGCCCCGCCCGACCTCGTCACCGACGCCGCATGCGCCAAGCCCTTTTGCGACTGATAAATGTTGATATCCTTGGGATGGCCGCCCGGCGACGCGATCATCAGATCGAACGGCGCTGCCACTGGCGCCTGAGCAATCCTGCGTACTTCCGCGATGCCCTGCCGCATGATCGCCTCGGGATCCCCGGCCAGCGCTGTGATGATCCGCTTTTCCGGGCTGAGGATCGCGTTCACGGCGAAGTCGATGCCGATCATGCGGCCGATTTCTTCCACGTCCTGCCGCGCCGGATTCTCTTCGTATGTGCCCAGCTTTGCCATGGGATGGCTCATCATGGCATGGTTGCGATTGATCGTCCGCGCGCCGGCCAAGCCGATGGCCGCGCTTTTGGCGCCGCCGGAGAAACCCTGAAACTGATGGGCTTCGATATTGCCGATCGCGATGCGGTAATCAGCCGCCATGTAGTCGCTGTTAATGAATACCGGCGTGCCGCGCGCTGTCTCGCCAAGATGACTCAGCTTCGCCTCGTCAGCCGCATCGTGGCAGACGACCCGATAGGTCTCCAGCACGTCCTCCGGCAAGATCGCCCGGTATTCCTCCGGTGCCATTTGTGGATGCACGCCCGTCGCGATGATAAACAGCACATCTTCATCGCGGACCCCAGCGTGACGCATCCCAGCCAACACGGGCGGCAGCAAATGCTCATGCGGCACGGGACGCGTCTTGTCATTGATCGCGATGGCGACTGTCTGCCCCGCCCGCGGCGGCTTCACATCGCCCAGCGGCTTATACACCGCCGCCATAGCAGCAGCCGCCGGATCCTCCGCCGCTGGCTGCGCCCGCGGCAACACAACCTCAACCGCGTAACCCTCGGGCAGTTCAGCGCAAACTTTCCCCTTGCCATAGGGAATCTCTAACTTCACGGTATTCTCATCCTTGGAATGGCTCCCCTGCCCTCCTTGTGGGCTGAGGGCATGACAGCTTTGATCCGATTGGTTATGAAAGCGACAGGACAACGATCACAAGCATCTTATTGGGCGAAAACTGTAGGGGCGACTCTGTGAGTCGCCCCAAAATCGCCACAGAAATTACAAGTTTTGCAGCGGTATTCCGCCAAGTTAAAACCTGTAATGTCCTCAGTCCTTGTGGGGGCCAGGGCTTGGGGGATGGGGGGTAGTCGCTAAATACTCGGTCCCACCCTATGAATCGCGAAACTGTTATTGTCGCGCAGCGCCTCGGACTTGGTCAAATAGCCGTTGCAGACCCGCTCCACTTCATCGTAGACAATCTGTCCCGCTTCAGCCAAAGTGATCTCGTCATGAAAAACGCCGCTGACATCGACATCGACCGTGTCGCGCATCAACTCAAATGATTGACGGTTGGCGGTCACCTTGATGGTCGGCATGACCGGATGGTTGGAGGTATGCCCCCCGCCGGTGCAGAAGGTCAACACCTGGCAGCCGGCGGCCGCCATGCTGCTGATGCTTTCCGCGCCCATGCCCGGCCCGTACATGACGTAATTGCCGGGATCAGTCCTGGTCGGCGCCTCGCCGATTTCCAGGTATTCGATGATGGGACTATCGCCGATTTTCTTAACGGCGCCCATGGACTTTTCTTCGATGGTCGTCAGGCCGCCCGCCATATTGTCGCCAGTGGGCTGTGAACCGCGGATGTCCTCGCCGCTGGCCAGGGCGCGGCTTTCCATATGCTGGACGCCGGCGACAATCGCTTCGGCAACGGCCGGACTGGCCGCTTTCTCCGTCAGCCAGTTTTCACAGCCCATCCACTCGGTGCATTCCGCCATCAACATGCGACCGCCCTGCGCGATCAAGATCTCGCCGGCCAGCCCGTTAGCGGGATTGCTGCCCAAACCTGACGTGGTATCCGAGGTGCCGCACTCGGTGCCGAACAGGATCTTGCTCATCGGCGCCGCCTCGCGTTGATACAGGCTGATCTGCCGCGCGAAGTCCTGCGCGTAGCGGGTCGCTTTTTCTATCGCGCTGATAAACCCGCCATCGCCGCGGATATTTACCGTGGCGATCAGCTTGCCCGTGGGCGCGATATCATCGGCCAAATCTTCGGCCGTCATACCCTCTTCCTTGAAATGATCGATGATGACAACCCCGCCGACGTTGGGATTCATCGCCGTGCCCGCCAGGTAGCGCCGCGTGACGCGCAAGTCCGGCGCTACCTGGCAGCGCCCATTGGCATGCACGATGGGCACCGCGCCCTGGATCGTATCCGCCACGCGCTCACATACGCCGTTTGCGTAGACCGTTCCCGACAAGATCAACAGATGATTGCGAATCCCGACATCGCCGTTCGGACGGTAAAAACCCATAAACTCAGACATTAGCATTTTCTCCAGAAAGTTGAAATTCTCTGTGCCCTGTTTACGTAAACCGCGTCGCTCAAGCGACGAGACGGCTTACGATTTTGCGTGAGCGGGGCAGACCTTTTCGCTGCCGCCGAGCGGCTCTGTGCCTCTGTGGTGCATTCCCCCAATTCATTCCGCGCTCACCGCGCCGCGATCCGCCAGGTCGCCGCGCCCGCGATTGCTCTCCACATTGTGCGTATGCACATGATCCCCCGCTCTGATATCACAACTGGCCGAGCCGATACTCAAGCCGTATTTGAGAACGGTATCCCCCTCGGCAATGTCCATCAGCGCGATCTTGTGCCCGTAGGCGATGTCGTCATGCGCGACAATCTCGATATCCCGGCGCTCGCCGTTGCAGGTCACGTGGTCGCCGGCCGCTATCGGCTCCAGCACAACGGTCCCCACATTGTCGGTGGCGTAAACCACGAATACTTTTTTCATGCGATCCCTTCCCATGCCGCACAGGTCTCTCAACGGAACTGCGGCAAGTACGCTGCAAACTCCTCCAGCAAATCATCGAGGATTGCGCGCCCGCTGTCAATATCCGTCACCATCGGATCCAGCAATAGCGCGCCCAGCGCCAACTCCCGGTCTCCGCGATAAGACGCTTCAACAATCAACTCGCTCAGCGCCAGCTCCCGCCGGCACAATTCGGCAATGCCATCCGGCAGCGGCGGCATGGGCTCGCCGCGAAACCCGTCTCCGTCGATCAGGCCCGGCGCCTCAACGATGGCCCCCGCCGGCAGATTGGGAATACTGCCCCGGTTCGGCAGATTGAGCTGCTGACGCCGACGCGCCCGGTCATAATGCACGGCCTCAATCATTTCCGGGATGCCCTCGTCCAGCATGCCATGACGACTGAGATCGCGCAGGTCATCGACATCGACGCGGCCGGCGACGATTTCGCGCGCCAGCTTGCGCCGACGAGCCCGACGCGCGCGGTTGCCATCCCAGTTCTGCAGTTTCAGATGATACTTTTCCCAGGGCTTGTGCACCAGGTCGCTGACCCAGGGCAGATACTCGCACATGTGACTGTCGCCCGCCGTCGGCATCATGCCGTAAATCGCGAAGATCTCGCGGCTCAGCGGTTCGAAGTCTTTCCGGAAATCCTTCAGCCAGCGTTCGCGCAATTCCGGGTAGAGATCTTCGCCCGTCTCTTTGTCGCGTATCTCGTAAACCCAGGAAAAATGATTGATGCCCGCCGCCTTGATCTCGAGATGTTTCACCGCTTCCCGTGCCACGGAAAGGAAGGCCGCTATGTTGGAGGCGTCGGTGTGGACGTGGAATCCCTCAGGAACCTCTATATCCCAGCGATCCCCCAGCACCGTCGCCGCCATGGCATAGCCCCAAAGCAACTGATGGCACAAACCCACAACCTTGATCTTGCTATAGCGATGCACAGCCGTCGTCAAGCGAATCAGCGGATTCACCAGATTCAGATACCAGGCTTCAGGACAAAGTTCTTCCATATCCCGCGCGATCGCCACGATCAGCGGCAGATTGCGCGCGGTATGCGCGAAGGAGCCGGGTCCGCCATTTTCCGCATAGGGTTGCCGCACGCCATGCCGCAGCGGGATGCGCCAGTCCAGCTCCCAAACCTCCTCGCGCTGCCCCACCTGGATCGACACCAGCACGAAATCGGCATCCGGCAGCAACTCGCGGCGCTCGCTCGAACTGCTGATGCCGATGTCGGCCTCCCAGGCCCGGTTCATCTTCTCGGCCAACTGATGAATCACCCGCAAACCCTCGACGTTGATATCGCAAAGCGCGAGTTCCGCGCCTCTCATGGCCGGATGCTGTATGATCGTGGAAAGCGCGCCCAACCCGAAAATCGCGCTGCCCGCGCCGATGACAACGATCTTGGGTGGCCTGTCCCGCATATGTCCTGCCGCGCTCGCCACTATATCGACTTTTCGAAGTTTAACACTCTCTGTGAAACTTGTCCCATTTGGCGCTTACCTGGGGAGTGCTGAATACCGAGGGCATAATGTTTCCGTGTAATCAAAATATGACATCTCAGTAGGACCAACAAAGTCATGCTAATGCACTCCAAAATAAAAGTCGGCGCTAGGGGCGACCTATCAGGTCGCCCGAAACAGTCACCTCTGTGCTCTCAGTAAAACCAAGAAAGTAATGCAGATTCTTCAAAAGTAGCGATCTGTAGGGGCGTTTCGCTGAAACGCCCGCAA